>NZ_JBEYVM010000022.1:0-121825 GCF_040643995.1 Streptomyces sp. NPDC047049
ATCCTGCTCACCATGTACGACGGCCGCACCCGGCTGGCCTCCCAGGTCGCCGACACCCGCGCAGGCCCGTCACCGCAACCCAACAGCCCCGCGCAGCGGACCCCGCCCGCCGCCAGGCGAAACGGCGGGAAAGACAAAAACGGTGCAGAGACAAAGCGCAGCGGAACGGCGAGAAAGCCGAAACCGTGCGGCTCACCCCGCGGGAACCCCCGCCTCCAGGTGAAGCGGACACCCCCGCTCCCGGGCGCGCAGCGCCCACCGCAGGCGGTTCCACCGCACCGGCGGCAGCATCTTCTCGGCCTCGGCTTCGGTGGCGAAACGCCAGTCGCGCAATTCCGCGCCGGGCAGCAGCAGTTTGCTGATCCGGTCGTCGGTCAGGGTGCCGCCGTCGTAGAGCAGCCGCAGACCGCCGAAGCCGGGTGGTTTGGGAGCTTCCCAGTCCAGCACCAGCAGCCGGAGTGCGCGGGGCAGTTCGATGCCCAGTTCCTCGGCGACCTCCCGTACGCCGGCACGGGCGGGTGCCTCGCCGCGTTCCACGACGCCGCCGGGGAATTCCCAGCCGGCCTTGTAGGTCGGGTCGACGAGCAGCACCCGGTCCTGGTCGTCGAAGAGCAGTACGCCCGCGGCGAGCGTTTCGGCGGTCGGTTCGGGGGTCTGCACGATGTCGCAGGCGCCGGCGCCGGTGCGGACGGCCTCGGCGACCCGCTCGGCGGTCTGCCGGGGGGTGAGCCGGCTGGTGTCGACGACATGGGCGTCGCCTTGGAGCCAGGGCAGTGCGTCGGCGTACGGGCCCAGGTGTTCCAGGCTCCACCGGCGCGTCGACGCGGCGGCTCCGGAGTCCCCGGGGGTGTCCTGCCGCTCCGCTATCCGGGCTCGCAGGATCGTTTCGTCGGCGTGCAGCAGGACATGCCGTACGGGTATCCGGCGGGCGGCGAGGGCGCCGAAGATCTCGTCGCGGTACTCCTGGCGCAGCAGCGTCATCGGTGTCACCAGCGGGCCCGGCACCTCGGTGAGCAGTGCCGCGGCGGTGTCGACGACCATCCGCCGCCAGGCCGGAAGGTCCTGGTAGTCGTCGATCTCCTCGAACCGCTTGGCCGGCAGCATCATGCGCAGTCCGCTGCCGAGGAGTTCGGGGTCGTAGAGCGTGCTTCCGGGAAGCAGGTCGAGCAATTCATGAGCCGTAGTGGTCTTGCCCGCACCGAACGTGCCGTTCAGCCAGACGATCACGGTTTCCCCTCTTCCCTAGACCCAGGTGAGTTGCCCGCCACACCCTGCCACGGAAACGCTCGGGGTCACGGGCCGCGCGCACGAACCGGGAACGTTGCGCATTCGACCATCGGCGTGGCCAGGGAGGTTTCCGCCCCCGTGGACACGCCGGTCGCGAAATGCCTCGCGCGAAGGATGCCGGTCACTGCATCCGCCGCCGCGAGTCCCCGGCAAACAAGCGCTCCCCCGCCCCTCCAGTACCGAAACCCTCACCCGCATACCGAGTTTCCGGGCCGCCACCGGCCCGGGGACACCGCATATGACGGCGGCCCACCATGCGGCGGCCTGCGGCGTGTTCCACGCGGCCGGCCCGTTCCCCCTTGCCCGCGCGCCAAGAGTCAGTCCGGCATGGAAGTGATGGCGAAGTGACGGGGAATGTCTCGCCGTCGGAGAGAAAGACGGGCCCCGCAGGAAGTCGTCGTACCGCCCGATGAATTGCCCAGTTCCCGGGCGGCGGGCGCGGGCCGGCGGGGCCAGGAAAGGGGTGAGCAGGCCGCCGAGGACGGTGACGAGGAGCGATGAACAAGTGGAGAATGTGGGGAAAGTTGAGAAAGTTGCGAGAGCCGATAAGACAGCTGCTCCTCCCGGATTCGATAAAGGCCTGGTGGCAGGAGGCGAAGGAGAGGGGCGCGGGAGGGGAAGCAGCCGTATACCGCGGTCTCTTCGTCAGGGCTGTTGCGGTCGTGGACGAGGCCTTGAAGGCCTGGGCGAAGGCATTCTTCGATACGGCGTCCGAAGTATTCGGCCCCTCCGTGACGCCGTTCGGGCCGCTGCCGCACTCGGCCGGCAGGGACGGGAAGGCCACGTCCCCGCGCCGAGCGCCGCGCTCGCGCTCATCGGAACACCGCCCGGCGGGACATCCGACGTCCTGCCGCTCCCCGTTCGTACCCGAGCCGCTGCCCGTGGACCGGAAGCATGTCCCACCTCCTCAGGGCCGGAAACAAACAGAACCGAACGCACTTGGCGGAATCTCGCTCCGAACCGTAGGGCCGGTCCTGGGTCTTGGCGGGCGATACCGGAACCGCTACCGCTCCTCTTCCAACAGACTCCAACAAGCCCTACCGTAAACACTCGCATGCGACCGGTGCACGACCCCACCAACGCCTCTCGCGAAGACGGAGGACGCGAACCATGCGCGTTCAGATCCGCACCACCCACCGGCGAGGTCACCGAAGAATCGTCGGAGCGCTGTCCGCGGCGCTGCTGTGTACGGCAGGGGTGACCGCCCTGCCGGCCGCGGCCCGTACACCCGACGCCCCGGCAGCCGGCCCTTCCCGCACCGCCCCCGGTCCCCGGCTCCCCGGCGGGCTCGCCATGACGCCGCCGATGGGTTTCAACAACTGGAACTCCACCCACTGCCGGGCCGAGTTCAACGAAGAGATGGTCAAGGGCATCGCCGATCTCTTCGTCTCCAAGGGCCTCAAGGACGCCGGTTATCAGTACGTCAATCTCGACGACTGCTGGGCGCTGCCCACCCGCGACGGGAACGGCAAGCTCGTGCCGGATCCGCAGCGCTTCCCCCACGGCATCAAGGCGGTGGCCGACTACGTCCACGCCAAAGGCCTGAAATTCGGCATCTACACGAGTGCCGGTATCAAAACCTGCAACCCGGCCGGATTCCCCGGCGGCCTGGGCCATGAGAAGTCCGACGCCCAGCAGTTCGCCGACTGGGGCGTGGACTACCTCAAGTACGACAACTGCAATAACCTCGGTGTGGACGCCCAACAGCGGTACCGCACGATGCGGGACGCGCTCAAGGCCACCGGGCGGCCCATCGTCTACAGCATCTGCGAATGGGGCGAGAACAAGCCCTGGGAGTGGGCGTCGGACGTAGGGCATCTGTGGCGCACCACCGGCGACATCAGTGACTCGTGGTCCAGCATGCTCGACATCGTGAAGCAGAATCTGCCGCTCGCCCCGCACGCCGGGCCGGGCCACTGGAACGACCCGGACATGCTGGAGGTCGGCAACGGCGGCATGACCGACACCGAGTACCGCAGCCACTTCTCCCTGTGGTCGATGATGGCCGCCCCGCTGCTGATCGGCTCCGATCTGCGCAAGGCCGGCCCTGAGACGTTCGAGATCCTGGCCAACAAGGACCTCATCGCCGTCGACCAGGACCGGCTGGGCAAGCAGGCCACGGTGGTGAAGTCGGAGTCCGGCCGCTGGACGCTGGTGCGGCAACTGGCCGACGGCTCCCGTGCGGTGGCACTGTTCAACGAGACCGGTGGGCCGCAGCGGATCACCACCACGGCCAGGGAACTGGGCCTCCCGCGGGCCGACGGCTACCGGCTGCGCGACCTGTGGCGGCACCAGGACACCCACACCACGGGCACCCTCTCGGCGACCGTCCCGGCGCACGGCACCACCGTCTACCGCATATCCGCCGACAAGCGCTGGGCCACCTACCCACCGGCCGTCGAGACCGGCACCGACCGTACGCCGCTGGCCGAGGCCGGCTCCCCCGCCGCGCTCCGCTCCACCGTCCGCAACCTGGGCGGCACCCCCGCCCGGTACGTCTCCGTCACGCTGAAGGCCCCGCAGGGGTGGCGGGTGCGGGCCACCTCCCCGGCCACGGCCCGCGCGCTGCCCGGCGGCCGGACGCTCACCACCGGCTGGCAGATCACCGCACCGGCCGGCACCGCACCCGGTGCCTACGATCTGCCGCTCGCCGCCGACTACCGCTCCCCCCGCGGCGACCGGATCACCGCCACCCTGCCCGGCACCGCCCATGTCGTGGTGCCACCGCCGTCCGGGACCGCGTACGCCGCCGAACTTCCCTGGCTCACCGCCGCCAACGGCTGGGGACCGGTCGAGAAGAACACCAGCGTCGGGGAACGCGACGCCGGGGACGGCCGGCCGATCAGCATCGGTGGCACCGGCTTTGCGAAGGGCCTCGGGGTGCATGCGCCCAGCGAGGTGAGTTTCTACACCGGCGGGCGGTGCTCGGCGTTCACCGCCCAGGTCGGCATCGACGACGAGTCCGGTGACCGGGGGTCGGTGGGCTTCGAGGTGTGGGCCGACGGCAAACAGGTCGCCGCGAGCCCCACGGTGACCGGGGCGGATGCCGCCAAGACCGTCAGCGCCCCGGTCACCGGAGCGCAGACCGTCCGGCTCGTCGTGACCGATGGCGGGGACGGTATCGACTACGACCACGCCGACTGGGCGGACGCCAAGTTCCGGTGCTGAGGGTCATCCTCCGCTCATGCGGGCGGAGTTGATGCCGCCGGGCGGGCCCTCGGTCCGCCCGGTCCGGCCGGGCGCGGGGGCCCGTCGCGGGTGTCAGGGCGTGGGGACGAAGGCATCGGGACGGGCCCGTTGCCCGGCGGCTGCGGCCGCGCCCACCACCCCGGCGTCCGTCCCCATTTGGGCCGGCACGACCGCCAGGTCCGACACGAACGACAGCGTCGCGTACTCCCGCAGGGCCGCGCGCAAGGGGGCGAAGAGCACGTCACCCGCGCCCGCGACGCCCCCGCCGATCACCGCGATGTCTATCTCCACGAGCGTGGCGGTGGCGGCGATCCCGGCGGCCAGCGCACGGGCGGCCCGCTCGAAGGAGCGCAGGGCGACCGGGTCACCGGCGTGCGCCGCGGCGGCCACCGCCGCCGCGCTGGTGTCACCGTCGGGGCCGGGCTGCCAGCCGTTGGCCAGCGCCCGGCGGGCGATGTTGGGGCCGCTGGCGATCCGTTCGACACAGCCGCGGGACCCGCACGGGCAGGGGTCCCCGTCGACCTCGACGCTGATGTGACCGATGTGTCCGGCGTTCCCCGTGGGGCCCGGGTGGAGACGCCCGTTGAGGACGAGTCCGCCGCCGACGCCGGTGGAGACCACCATGCACAGCGCATTGGCGTGCCCGCGCGCGGCCCCCTGCCAGTGTTCGGCCGCGGTCATCGCGACACCGTCGCCGACCAGCACGACCGGGCGCTCCCCGACGAGCGCCCGGACCCCGGCGACCAGCGGGAAGTCGCGCCAGCCGGGGATGTTGACCGGGCTGACGGTGCCGGACGAGGCGTCGACCGGGCCCGCGCTGCCGATGCCGACGGCCGCCACCCGCACCCAGTCGGGCCCCGCGGCCAGCTCGGCGACCACCTCGGCCACCGCACGCATCACCGTGGCCCCGTCCTTGTCGGCGGGAGTGGGCCGGGCGGCCCGTTCGACGAGTCTGCCGCGGGCATCCACCAGAGCGCCGGCGATCTTGGTGCCGCCAATGTCCAACGCTGCGCTGAGGTCGGTCTGCATCGGTGTGGATTCTCCTGGTGGGCCCGGGGGCCGAGCGTACCGGCCCGGCGTGAGAACGCCAGTCTCGCCTCGATTGACAACGTTGTCTAGAGGCTATGCTCGACGCCACACCTGACGCCGACAGAATCAGGACCGCACACCGTGACCGACACCGCGCGGGGCACCTCCCGCCGCTATGGCACCCGGCCCACGATGAAGGATGTCGCGGCGCGCGCCGGGGTCGGCCTCAAAACGGTCTCCCGCGTGGTCAACGGCGAACCGGGTGTCACCCCGGACACCGAACGACGCGTCCAGGAAGCGATCACGGCCCTGGGGTTCCGCCGCAACGACTCGGCCCGGATCCTGCGCAAGGGGCGTACCGCCAGCATCGGCCTGGTGCTGGAGGATCTGGCGGACCCGTTCTACGGCCCGCTCAACCGCACCGTCGAGGAGGTCGCCCGCGGTCACGGCGCACTGCTGATCAACGGCTCCAGCGCCGAGGACCCGGCGCGCGAACAGGAGTTGGTGCTGGCGCTGTGCGCACGGCGGGTCGACGGACTGGTCATCATCCCGGCCGCCGACGACCACCGCTATCTGGAACCCGAGATCGCGGCCGGGATAGCCACCGTGTTCGTGGACCGCCCGCCCGGCCGGATCGATGCCGATGTGGTGGTCTCCGACAACTTCGGCGGCGCCCAGGAGGCGGTGGCCCATCTCATCGCGCACGGCCACCGCAGGATCGGCTTCATCGGTGACCAGCCGCGGATTCACACCGCGCGGGAACGCCTGCGTGGCTACCGCACCGCAATGGCCGCGGCAGGTCTGCCCGTTGACGACTCCTGGGTGTCGCTGGGCTCCACCGCGCCCGAGTCCGTACGCGCCGCCGCGACCACGATGCTGGACGCCCCCGAGCCGGTCACCGCCCTCTTCGCGGGCAACAACCGGGTCACCGTCACCGCCGTACGCGTCCTCGGCGAACGCCCGCGCCCCGTCGCGCTGGTGGGCTTCGACGACTTCGAACTGGCCGATCTCGTCCGGCCCGCGATCACGGTCGTCGCCCAGGACCCCGCACGTATGGGCCGCACGGCCGCCGGTCTGCTCTTCCGGCGCCTGGAGGGCATCGAGGACCCGCCGCAGCGCAGGGAGATCCCCACCCGCCTGATCGCCCGCGGCTCGGGCGAGATCCCGCCTTCGGAGAGCTGAACTCCCGGGCAGCCGCGGGCCGGACGCCCCGCGTCGCGCCATGAGAGAGGGCGGCTCCGAGACGCCCCCACCGTCGCCCCCGGGCGGCCGATCACCGCTCGTCGCGGTGCGACCGCTCGTCATGGTGCGACCGCTCGTCGCGGTGCGGCCCCCCTCCACGCCCCACCCGCCTCCAGATCAGCACCATCCCCAGCCCGAGCACGATCAGCGCGACGAGCACGATAACGCCCTTCATCGCGGCGTCGGCCACCAGGTGAGCGAGGAGACCGGAGCCTTCGTCACCCCCGTCCCGGGCGAGGGCGGGTGACGCGAGGCCGTCACCGGCCACCCCGCCGACGCCGGTCATCGGACCTCATCCCGTCCCGGCTCCCGCTGCCCGCGCCCGTCCTCGTCCAGGCGCCGGGCCGCCGCCCGCACCACCGCGCCGGCCACCGACCCGCCGCCGCGGGACGTCCCGCCCCGGCCCCGGACGGCGCCCCGGTCGTCCAGATAGCGACTGACGGCATGCGCGGCGGGTGCCGCGTACCGCCGCGCGGCACCGAGTTTCCCCCGGCGTTTCAGGACGAGCGCCACGGCGAAGACGAGCAGGCCCAGCGCCACCAGGCCGCCCGCGATCAGGCCGAACCGGATGAGAAGAAGGTTCAGAATCCGCTCCACGGCCATCCCTCCATTCTTTGTATCACAGGTGTGATAGAAAACAATTTATCACAGCCGTGATACAAAGGGCCCATGCCCAAGCAGGTGGACCGAGAAGCCCGGCGCCGCGACGTCGTCGACGCCCTCTTCCGCGTCGTCGTACGCGACGGCATCCAACGCGCCTCACTGCGCACGGTCGCCGACGAGGCGCAGCTCAACATCGGTTCGGTGCGGCACTACTTCGCCGGCCAGGAGGAGCTGATGCGCTTCGCGATGCGGTCGATGCTCGACCGGGTCGGCGCCCGGCTCCAGCGCCGCGTCGACGCGTTGGGCGATCTGAGCGGGCTGCCCGCGGCGCGGATCCGCGACTGCGCGGTGGAGCTGCTGTCCGAACTGCTGCCGCTGGACGACAGCCGGCGCGCCGAGGTCACCGTCCTCGTCGACTTCTCCACCGCCGCCCGGAACCGTCCCGCCCTCGACGACCTCGCCCGGGAGACCGCCACCGGCACCCGGTCCCTCGTCCGCCGCATCCTCACCCGCCTCGACACGGCAGGCGGCCTGCGCGCGGGGCTCGCCCTCGACACCGAGACCGAGCGGCTGACGTCCCTCCTGGACGGCCTCGCCTTCACCGCCGTCCTGCGGCCCGACGTGCTGGACGCGGCGACCTGCGCCAGGGTCCTGCGCGCCCATGTCGACGACCTCGGACGGGCCACGGCCTGAACGCGGACGGCCCCCGCCGTGAGGGCGGGGGCCTCGTGGTGTCTGCCGGACGGCGGGGCGCCGTCGCGTCGTCAGGCGGTGGCGGCCGGGCGGCCCGCGAGGGCGTCCAGGTCGGCGCGGGTCAGTCCGGTCAGCCGGGCCACCTCGGCGGTGTCCACGGCGCCGCAGTCCAGACCGCGCAGCAGATAGCCGCTGAGCGCCTTGGCGGTGGCGGGCTCGTCCATGACATCGCCGCCGGCCTTGGCGACGTAGGCCGCGAGCCGGGCCGCGGCCTGCTCCAGGCCCTCGCGGTAGAAGGCGTAGACCGCCGCGTAACGGGTGGGCAGATGGGCCGGGTGCATGTCCCAGCCCTGGTAGTACGCACGGGCCAGCGAGCGGCGCACCAGACCGTGGTGCAGGCGCCAGGCGGCGTGCACCTGCTCCGTCGGGCCGACCGGCAGGACGTTGGTGGATCCGTCGGAGAGACGGACGCCGGTGCCCGCGGCGGCGACCTGCATCACGGCCTTGGCGTGGTCGGCCACCGGGTGGTCGAGGGACTGGTGGGCAGCGCTGACGCCGCAGGAGGCGCTGTAGTCGAAGGTGCCGTAGTGCAGGGAGGTGGCACGGCCCTCGGCGGCCTCGATCATGCGGGCGACGGTGGCGCGGCCGTCGGCACCCAGGATGGACTGGGTGGTCTCGATCTGGATCTCGAAACCGATCCGGCCGGCCTCCAGCCCGTGCGCCCTCTCGAAGGCCTCCAGCAGCCGGACCATGGCGGTGACCTGCTCGGCGTAGGTCACCTTCGGGAGCGTCAGCACCAGGCCGTCGGGCAGGCCGCCGGCCGCCATGAGACCGGTGAGGAAGATGTCGAGGGTGCGGATGCCGCGGTCGCGGACGGCGGCCTCCATGCACTTCATCCGGATGCCCATGTAGGGGGCGGCGGTGCCCTCCCGGCAGGCGGCGGCCACCAGGGCGGCGGCGCGGGCCGCGGCCTCGTCCTCCTCGGCGTCCGGGCGGGGGCCATAGCCGTCCTCGAAGTCGATGCGCAGGTCCTCGATCGGCTCACGGGTCAGCTTGGCGCGGACGCGGTCGTGGACGTCCATGGCGAGTGCGTCGGGGATGCCGAGGACGGCGGCGAGCGCACCGGCGTCGGGGGCGTGCGCGTCGAGAGCGGCGAGCGCCTGGTCTCCCCAGGAGCGCAGGGTGCCGGCGGCGAAGACGTCGCCGGGGACGTAGACCGTGTGGACCGGCTGGCGGGTGCCGGGGTCGCCCGGGTAGCGCCGCGCCAGATCCGCGTCCACCTGGGCGAGGGCGGCTCCGATGCCCTCGCGTACGGTGTCCGCGAGGCTCGTCGCCACGGTCTCCTGCTGCCCCATTCGATACCCTCCCGGTGCGCACGCCCGCCGATCGAGCGATTTCCGCTGAACGGAATCAACAATCCGTATAGCGAAGTTAACTGGGTCGGTTTGCCGAGGTCAACACCCTCCCGTGGGGCGGCGCAGGTCATGGGCGTACGACCGAGCCCGGAAACTCCCTGGCGGGCTCGCCGCCCCGCCGCCAGAATCGCCGTCATGACGTGGATCGCACCCCCCATCGAACGCAGGGAACTCCCCACCACGGCCGGTGAACGGGAGATGCTGCAAGGCTGGCTCGACCACCACCGCGACACCCTGCTCACCAAGTGCGCGGGCCTGACGTCCGACCAGCTCGTCGAGGCGAGCGCCGCACCCTCCGCCCTCACGCTGCTCGGCCTGGTGCGCCATATGGCATATGTCGAACGCACCTGGTTCCGGGTGCGCTTCCTCGGCCGGCGGATCGCCGATCTCTACTGCACCGAGGATGATCCGGACGCCGACTTCCACGCCGCGGACCCGGCCGCCGCCGAGCGTGATATCGCCGTCTTCCGCGCCGAGATCGAGGCCTGCGACACGGCGGTGGCGGACCGCGGGCTGGACGAGACCTTCTCCCCGCGCCCGGGGCGCACCCTGAACCTGCGCTGGATCTACGTCCACATGATCGAGGAGTACGCCCGGCACAACGGCCACGCGGACCTGCTGCGCGAGCGGATCGACGGGGTCACGGGCAGCTGACGGCGCGCCACCCGGCCGACGGCGCGGCCCGGCTGACGGCACCATCACAGCACGAGGCCCCGTACGCACCGCGCGTACGGGGCCTCGTGCGAGGTCCGAAGCCGGGCTCCGGCCAGACGGTGATCAGCCCTTGCGGGTCTTGACCTCGTCGGTGAGGGCCGGGACGACGTCGAAGAGGTCGCCGACCACGCCGTAGTCGACCAGCTCGAAGATCGGCGCCTCTTCGTCCTTGTTGATGGCGACGATCGTCTTCGAGGTCTGCATACCGGCGCGGTGCTGGATCGCGCCGGAGATGCCCGCCGCGATGTACAGCTGCGGCGAGACCGACTTACCGGTCTGGCCGACCTGGTTGGTGTGCGGGTACCAGCCGGCGTCCACCGCGGCGCGCGAGGCGCCGACGGCCGCACCGAGCGAGTCGGCAAGCGCCTCGATGACCGGGAAGTTCTCGGCGCCGTTGACGCCGCGGCCACCGGAGACCACGATCGCGGCCTCGGTCAGGTCCGGGCGGCCGGTCGACTCGCGCGGGGTGCGCGAGACGATCTTGGTGCCCTTGGAGGAGTCGGCGACGGTCACCGCAAGCTGCTCGACGGTGCCGGCGGCCGGAGCGGCCTCCGGGGCGGCGGAGTTGGGCTTGACGGTGATGACCGGGGTGCCCTTGGTGATGCGGGACTTGGTGGTGTACGAGGCCGCGAAGACGGACTGCGTGGCCACCGGGCCCTCGTCGCCGGCCTCGACGTCGACGGCGTCGGTGATGATGCCGGAGCCGATGCGCAGCGCGAGGCGGGCCGCGATCTCCTTGCCCTCGGCGGAGGAAGGCAGCAGCACGGCCGCCGGCGAGACCGCGTCATAGGCGGCCTGCAGCGCGTCGACCTTGGGGGCGACGAGGTAGTCGGCGAACTCGGGCGCGTCGGCGGCCAGCACCTTCACGGCGCCGTGCTCACCGAGGATCTTCGCGGCGTCCTCGGCCTTCGCACCGAGGTGCACGGCTACCGGCTCGCCGATGCGGCGGGCGAGGGTGAGCAGTTCGAGGGTGGGCTTGCGGACGGCGCCGTCCACGTGGTCGACGTAGACAAGGACTTCAGCCATGGGATTGCTCTCCTGCGGGAAGAATGAGGGCGGTGGGAAGGACTGCGGCTCAGATGAACTTCTGGCCCGCGAGGAACTCGGCGAGCTGCTTGCCGCCCTCGCCCTCGTCCTTGACGATCGTGCCCGCGGTGCGGGCCGGACGCTCGGTGGCGCCGTCGACCTTGGTCCAGGCGCCCTCGAGGCCGACCTCGTCCGCCTCGATCTCCAGGTCCTCCAGGTCCAGGGACTCCACCGGCTTCTTCTTGGCGGCCATGATGCCCTTGAAGGAGGGGTAACGCGCCTCGCCCGACTGGTCGGTGACGGACACGACGGCCGGCAGCGCGGCCTCCAGCTGCTCGGTGGCGGTGTCGCCGTCACGGCGGCCGGTGACCTTGCCACCGTCGACGGACACCTCGGAGAGCTGGGTGACCTGAGGAACGTTCAGACGCTCGGCGAGCAGCGCGGGCAGCACACCCATCGTGCCGTCGGTGGACGCCATACCGCAGACGACCAGGTCGTAACCGGTCTTCTCGATGGCCTTGGCCAGCACCAGCGAGGTACCGAGGGCGTCGGTGCCGTGCAGGTCGTCGTCCTCGACGTGGACGGCCTTGTCGGCACCCATCGACAGTGCCTTGCGCAGCGCGTCGTTGGCGTCCTCGGGGCCGACCGTGAGAACCGTGATCTCCGCGTCGTCGGCGGCTTCCTTGATCTGCAGGGCCTGCTCGACGGCGTACTCGTCGAGCTCCGAGAGCAGACCGTCCACATCGTCACGGTCGACGGTCAGGTCCTCGGCGAAGTGCCGGTCGCCGGTGGCGTCGGGCACGTACTTCACACAGACAACGATCCTCAGGCTCACGCCGGCTCTCCTACCTGCTTCGTCTCTTCAGAACTGCCTTGTGCTGGCAGCATAGGCGCCTGTCGGGGCGGCTCCCGGTCGGTTGCGGTTCCCCACGCCGACCGTCATATTACTCGTCAGTACATCGACTCTCGTGCCCCGAAGCAAGGCCGTCGAAATGTGACCTTGCCAACGGACCCGGCCGGCGGACGAAGCAGCGGAACGGGAACCCGTCAGTCCCGCAGCGCGTTGAAGCGTCCCTGGTGATAGAGCAGGGGACGGCCGGGCCCCGCGGGGTCGCCGACGACGGGCCGGGCGAGCACGATGCGGTGGTCACCGGCGGGCACCCGCGCCACGACCTGGCACACCATCCAGGCCAGTACGCCGTCCAGGAGGGGCACTCCCTCGGGGCCGGTGCGCCAGGAGGTGGCGGGACCGAAGCGGTCGGCGCCGCTGCGCGCGAAGGTGGCGGCCAGTTCCTGCTGGTGCTCGCCGAGTATGTGAACGCCGATGTGCTCGGCCTCCGAGACGGCCGGCCAGCTGGAGGCGCCGGTGCCGATGCCGAACGAGAGCAGCGGCGGGTCGGCGGCGACGGAAGTGAGGGACGTGGCGGTGAAGCCGACCGGGCGGGAGCCGTACGCGGTGATCACCGCGACGCCGGCGGCGTGCTGCCGGAAGACCGAGCGCAGCAGCTCGGGGGAGGCGGTGCGAGGCGTACCGAGGCCGGGCGAGGCCGTCATGGAATTGTCCTTCTGCTGTGGTGTACGAGCCCGGGAGGAGCCGCCGACGGCTGAGCAGCGGTCGGCGGCAGTGGTGTCGTCGCTGCTCACACGCCCGGACAGCGGGCGCTGGCGGTCCGCAGAAGATCGACGTGGGCGCGTCCGTACAGAAGAGTTCCTGGCCGCATCACGTCAGAGTGACGATGTGTGACCCACAGCGTCAAGGGGCGCCCGCCATCTGGGAGATCAATCACGGACGGCCGCGCCCAGTGCCGCGATGACATCGGCCTTCCGGGGCTGCCCGGAGGCACGGCGCACGATCGCGCCGTCCGCGTCGAGCACCAGCACCGTGGGGGTGCGCAGCACGTTCAGGTGGCGTACGAGGTCCAGATGGTCCTCCGCGTCGATCTCGACATGGGCCACCCCCTCGACCATGCCGGCGACCTCGGCCAGGGTGCGCCGGGTGGCCCGGCAGGGCTGGCAGAAGGCGCTGGAGAACTGCAGCAGGGTGGCCCGCTCCCCCAGCTCCGCGCCGATCCCGGCGGCATCGAGCCGCGCCCCGTCGTCCCGCTTGTGCACCATCGGCCTCCCCTTACGGCGTTGGTGCCACATGCCGAAGGCGCTCGCCGCCGCGAGCACCGCGATGCACACACCATGAGTCCAGTCATCGACGGGTGCAGCGTTCACGGGACCGCAAAGATTCCCCGGCCCCGTGCGGCCCGGTCTGCAGGAGGGTGGGGAACCGGCTGTGCGCTCGCGGCGGCCTTCCTCCACCCCGCCTTCGGGTACTGCCCGGGGTGCGAGATGTATCTTCTGCTGCGGAGAGCGGCCGGCTGAGCGGGTCTCCACGTGACAAGAATCTCCCGGCCCTGGCGGCCGACGCGCTGGCCGCCACGGCCGACATCGGGCACGATCTCCCGAAAGTCGCAGTTACGGCTGCGTAGGTTTCCGCCGGGAGAACCCTCCCCAGGCGTGGAAAAGGGGTCCTCCGGACAATGGCAGAGCTCGTCTATCCGCCGGTGATCGGCGCCGCCCGCACTCTCTTCAAGGCGCTCGATCTGAAATTCGACATCGCCGGGACGGACCACATTCCGCGCCGGGGCGGGGCGGTTCTGGTGAGCAATCACATCGGGTACCTGGACTTCGTCTTCGCCGGACTGACGGCGCGGCCCGCCAAGCGGCTGGTGCGCTTCATGGCGAAGGAGTCGGTGTTCCGGCACAAGGTGTCCGGCCCGCTGATGCGCGCGATGAAGCACATCCCCGTGGACCGTGCGCAGGGGATGCACGCCTACAAGCACGCGCTGTCCGCCCTGCGTTCGGGCGAAATCATCGGGGTGTTCCCCGAGGCGACGATCTCCGAGTCCTTCACCCTGAAGACCTTCAAGTCGGGCGCGGTGCGGCTGGCCCAGGAGGCCGGGGTGCCGCTGCTGCCGGTGGCGCTGTGGGGCACCCAGCGGCTGTGGACCAAGGGCCACAAGCGCGATCTGGGCCGGAACCACCTGCCGATAACGATCCGGGTGGGCGAGCCGATGGAGGCCGATCCGGCCGAGCAGGCCGAGAAGATCACCGACCGGCTGCGGGCCCGGGTGCAGGACCTGCTGGAGGCGGCGCAGCGCGCCTACCCCGTACGTCCCAAGGACGCCGAGGACACCTGGTGGATGCCGGCCCACCTCGGCGGCACGGCACCCGCCGCGCCCGGGACCGCCGGATAGCGGACCCGCTCAGGGGGTCCAGATCTCGCCGATCTCGATGCGGGCGCCGGGGCAGGCCTTCTGCAGCCTCTCGGCCAGTTCGGCGCCCGCGGCGCTGAGCGCGTCAAGGGTCATGGGGGCCATCCGCTCCAGCAGGAAGAGGGCGCTGACCGAGTCCTCGGTCAGGCGGGTGCGTACCCCCTGCCGCCAGTTCCAGCGGCGGCAGGTGACGCCCTCGTCGTCACACCAGACCACCTCGCCCGCATCGGGGTGCTCGACGGCCTCGGCGCCGCCGGCCGCGGTCACGAAGGGCTCGTCGCCGGTGGCCCGCACGAGCCGCATACCGCCCTGGATGCGGTCCAGGTCCTCGCCGCCCACGGGGATGAGGTGGGCGACGCTGAGGGCGTTGTAGAGGTCGACGAGGCGGTTGATGCGGGGCAGACCACCGTCCGCGAGCGCCCGTCTGGCCAGCGCCTCGGCGGAGTTGCGGGTGCGCGACGGCTTGCTGCCGAAGGCGGTGTACGCGGCGCGCCAGGCGGCCAGGTGCGGATCGTCCTGCGGGGCGCGGCCGTCCAGACGCCCGGCGAGGCGGCGGGTGGCCTCGTCCAGGAGCGCCGCGCCGGCCTCGTCACTGGGCCCGTTGGTCAGACCGTGGGCCTCGACGGCGAGGTAGCCGAAACCGGGTGCCAGGTCCCGCACCTCGTCGGAAACATGCAGGCGACGGGTCGTGCCGGAGACGTGCGAAGAGCTGGGCATCGGGGCCGTTCCTCAGAGATCGGTGGGGAGCATCTGCCAGAGGTGAGGCCGGTCGACGGCCTCCTGGAGGCATTGCAGCACGGCCGGGCGTGGTTCAGCAAATAGCACTGGGTAGTCCACTTCGTTGCACTCCGGGCGCACGGGGAAGGCCAGCTGCTCACGGTCGAGGCGGAACTGCGCGTCGACGCCCGGCTTGTTGCCCCGTGGATCCTGGGCGTTCTGGATCAGCTCCATACCCGGGGAACGTAGCGATGGGGAACGTAGCGATGCGCCCGGCCGAGAGTCAATGACTTTTCGACCGGGCGCATAGCTATGCGAAGTAAAACGACCCGGAGCTAGCGGCCCATCTCCTCGCGGAGTGCGGCGAGGAAGCCGTCGACGTCCTCCTCGGCGGTGTCGAACGCGCACATCCAGCGCACCACACCAGCCGCTTCGTTCCAGAAGTAGAAGCGGTAGCGCTTCTGCAGCCGCTCGCTCACATCGTGCGGCAGCCGGGCGAATACGCCGTTGGACTGCACGGGGTAAAGGATCTCCACCCCGTCGATCCCCCGCACCCCGGCCGCCAGCCGCTGCGCCATGGTGTTGGCGTGCCGCGCGTTGCGCAGCCACAGGTCCTTGGCGAGCAGCGCCTCCAACTGGACGGAGACGAAGCGCATCTTGGAGGCCAGCTGCATGGACAGCTTGCGCAGGTGCTTCATGGCGCGCACCCGGTCGGGGTTGAGCACGACCACGGCCTCACCGAAGACGGCGCCGTTCTTCGTGCCGCCGAAGGAGAGGATGTCGACGCCGACGGCGTTGGTGAACGCCCGCATCGGGACATCCAGCGTCGCCGCGGCATTGGCGATCCGCGAGCCGTCGAGGTGCACCACCATGTTGCGCTCATGCGCGTGTTCACAGATCGCCCGGATCTCGTCGGGCGTGTAGACCGTGCCGAGCTCCGTGCTCTGGGTGATCGAGACGACCTGCGGCATGGCGCGGTGCTCGTCGTCCCAGCCGTACGCCTCGCGGTCGATCAGCTCGGGGGTGAGCTTGCCGTCCTCGGTGGGCACGGTCAGCAGCTTGAGCCCGCCGATCCGCTCGGGTGCGCCGCACTCGTCGACATGGATGTGCGCGGACTCGGCGGCGATCACCGCACCCCAGCGGTCGGTCACGGCCTGCAGGGCGACGACATTGGCGCCGGTGCCGTTGAACACCGGGAACGCCTCGGCGCGCTGCCCGAAGTGGCTGCGGAAGACGCGCTGCAGGTGCTCGGTGTACTCGTCCTCGCCGTAGGCGACCTGATGGCCGCCGTTGGCAAGGGCGAGCGCGGCCAGCACCTCGGGGTGCGCGCCGGCGTAGTTGTCGCTGGCGAAGCCACGTATCTCGGGGTCGTGATGCCGCCGGGCGTCGGTCTTCGCTCCGGTCACCGCTCGGGGGTCAGCCACAGACGCTGTCCATTCACTTCCTGGGCGGGCCGGCTCCAGACGCCGGCGATGGCCTCGGCCAGCTCCGTGACATCCGTGAAGCCCGCGAACTTGGCGTTCGGTCGCTCGGCGCGCATCTGGTCGTTGACGAGCGCCTTCACGATCAGGATCGCAGCCGCGGCGCGCGGTCCCGTCTCGCCCCCCGACTTGCGGAAGCCGTCCGCCATGGCGAGCGTCCAGGCCTCGGCGGCGGCCTTGGAGGCGGCGTAGGCGGCGTTGCCCCCGGTGGGCTTGCTGGCGCCGGCCGCGCTGGTGAGGAGGAAGCGGCCGTTGCCGCTGCGTTCGAGGGCCTCGTGGAAGGCGAGCGAGGTGTGCTGGACGGTACGGATCAGCAGCTTGTGCAGCATGTCCCAGTCCGCGAGGTCGGTCTCCGCGAAGGTGGCGGAGCCGCGCCAGCCGCCGACGAGGTGCACCAGGCCGTCGATCCGGCCGAATTCCTTCTCCGTACGAGCCGCCCATTCGCGGGTCTGGTCGAGGTCGAGGAGGTCCACGGTGTCTCCGATCACCGTGGCGCCGCCGTGGGCGTAGCGGGCCGCGTCCACGGCCTCCGCCAGCCGCTCGGGGTTCGAGTCCGAGCCGACCACCACCGCACCCGCTTCGGCCAGTCGCAGCAGGGTCGCCCGGCCGGCCGGTCCGGCCGCTCCCGCCACCGCGATGACCGCACCCTCCAGCGGCCCCTGGCCGCCCGTCGAAGTAACCATCTCCGTCGCCTCCTCGTCCTGCTCCTGGACGGCCTTCGGCCGGGTGTTCCGGTCGTTCGTCATGCCGCCGCCAATTCATCGCTGTGGGCCGTGATGCCCTTGGTGGATGCGATCACAGCGCGCAGCTTCTTGGCGAGCGCCTCGTAGAACATGCTCAGCGGGAACTCGTCGGGGAGCACGTCGTCCACGAGTTTGCGCGGCGGCTGGTCGAGGTCGAGGGCATCGGGGCCCTTGGCCCAGACCGAGCCCGGGTGCGGGGCGAGGTAGGTCGAGACGAGGTCGTACGCGGCGAACCAGTGGACCAGCTTGGGCCGGTCGATGCCGTCGCGGTAGAGCTTTTCGATCTCGCCGCACAGCTGGTTGGTGACCTTGGGCGCCCGCTCCCAGTCGATGTGCAGTGTGTTGTCCGTCCAGCGTACGACGTCGTGCTTGTGCAGGTACGCGAAGAGCAGCTGGCCGCCGAGGCCGTCGTAGTTGCGGACCCGGTCGCCGGTGACGGGGAACCGGAACATCCGGTCGAAGATCACGGCGAACTGCACATCGCGGGCCTGGGGGTACCCCTCGGCCTCCAGCTTCACGGCCTCCTTGAAGGCGGTGAGGTCGCAGCGCAGCTCCTCCAGGCCGTACATCCAGAACGGCTGGCGCTGCTTGATCATGAAGGGGTCGAACGGCAGGTCACCGTGGCTGTGGGTGCGGTCGTGCACCATGTCCCACAGGACGAAGGCCTCCTGGCAGCGCTCCTGGTCGGCCAGCATTTCGCGGATGTCCGCGGGGAGTTCGACGCCCAGCGTCTCGATGGCGGCCTCGCTGACCCGGCGGAAGCGGGCGGCCTCGCGGTCGCAGAAGATCCCGCCCCAGCTGAACCGCTCGGGGGCCTCGCGCACGGCGATGGTCTCCGGGAAGAGCACCGCGGAGTTGGTGTCGTAGCCGGCCGTGAAGTCCTCGAAGGTGATGCCGCAGAAGAGGGCGTTGTCGTAGCGGGTGCGCTCCAGCTCGGCCAGCCAGTCCGGCCAGACCATGCGCAGGACGACGGCCTCGAAGTTGCGGTCCGGATTGCCGTTCTGGGTGTACATGGGGAACAGCACGAGGTGCTGGAGGCCGTCGGCGCGCTGCCGGGCGGGCTGGAAGGCGAGGAGGGAGTCCAGGAAGTCCGGCACTCCGAAGCCGCCGTCGGCCCAGCGGCGCAGGTCGGCGGTGAGGGCCTGGTGGTAGGCGGCGTTGTGCGGCAGCAGCGGGGCGAGCTCCCCGACGGCCGCGGCCATCTTGTCGACCTCCGCGCGGACGGCCTCGGCGGTGGGCGCGCCCTCCGCCTCCAGGTCTATGGAGCCGTCCTTGGACTGCCAGGGACGGATGGTCTCGACCGCGTCCTTGAGCACGGGCCACGCCGGGTGCGCGACCACGCTCTCCGCGGTCGTGGTGGCCTCCCGGACACCCACAGGCGAAAGAATTTCCGTCATGACTGCCCTCCGGCGATAGATCGTGTTGTCAGAACACGGTAACCAGCCGAGGATGACCCGCTCAAGGGGAGTCGTTGAAAATTATTCTGTCGACACCCCGCACTCGCGCACCTTTTTCCTGTCGGCGAGGGCTTGGGCGCCACTTCCTCCCAGTAGTGCCAAGGGTTTCGGCGGTTCCTCCGGCCGTGCGACGCGCGGAAACCCCTCGGCCGTGTGGCATATGCCATACCGCCCGGGGCCGCTGCTGTACGGCCGGGACCTGCCGTACGCCGGGGGCGCCACCTGCGCCCCGGGGGCTGCCCGCGGACCGGCCCGGTCCGCGGCACGCCGTCAGCGCGGCAAGGACTCGCCCACGCGAGGGTGAGGCGGTCTGAAGCCGGATATGGCGGGTACCCGTACTGGACACACCGCGGTCCGGTCCGGCAGCCCGTTTTCCGCCGGTCGGTCCCGTTAGGCTGTGCGCCATTTCGTAGCGCCGTTGCCGACACCCGACGGTCGGCACGGGTACGGAGCCGACACCAGCACCGAGCCGACAGAAGCGAGGCAGCCTTGTCCTTTCTCACCATCGGACACCGCGGGATGATGGGCGTGGAGCCGGAGAACACCCTGCGGTCCTTCGTGCGCGCCGAGCACGAAGGCCTCGATGTCATCGAACTCGATCTGCATCTGAGCAAGGACGGCGCGCTCGTGGTGATGCACGACGCGGACGTGGACCGGACCACCGACGGCGCCGGCCCGATCGCCGAGCGCACCCTCGCCGAACTCCGCGAGCTCGATGCCGGCCGGGGCGAGCGGATCCCCGTCTTCGAGGAGGTCGTCGAGGCGGTCAAGGCGCCGTTGCAGGCCGAGATCAAGGACGTGGCGGCCGCGCAGGCGCTGGCCGAGGTGATGCGGTCGCGCGATCTGGTCGGCCGGGTCGATGTGATCTCCTTCCACGACGAGGCGCTGGCCGCGATCCGGACCCTGCTGCCCGGCGTGCGGACCGCGCTGGTCGGCAGCCGGTACGGCGCGGACGTGGTCGACCGCGCACAGGCCGTCGGCGCGACGATGCTCTCGCTGAACATCCGCCGGCTCACCCTGGAACTGGTCGAGCGGGCGCATGCCGCGCATCTGAAGGTCGTGGGCTGGACGGTCAATACGCATGATCAGCTGCGTCTCGCGCGCGGGCTCGGCCTGGACGGTGTGGTGACCGACCAGCCGGAGATCCGGCGGGCGGTCCGCTTCACGGCGTGAGGCGGCGCGGGTTCACGGCGTGAGGCGGCGCGGGGCGTCGTGAGCCGGGTGGGGCGTCGTGAGCCGGGTGGGGCGTCGTGAGCCGGGTGGGGCGTACCGACTCGTCGGGCTCCGCGAGCTCGTCCGGCGCGTCGGGCTCGTCCGGCTCTTCGGGCCCCACCCCGGCAACCGGGAAATGTGCAGTTCACAGCGCCGCAATGCACTTCCACCATGCGGACGTTTTCCCCGGTGATCTCGACAGATGGCCTTGCGCCCTGCCACTCTCCCGCCATGCGCCTCGCCAACCGCCCTCTCCGCCTTGCCGCTTGCGCCACCGTCGCGCTGCTCGCCGCGGCCGTCGGCTGTGCCCCGCAGGACGAGTCCCCCGGTGGCCCACGGGCCGCCGGCCAGGGCAAACAGAGCTGTGACCGCGGCAAACTGGCCACCGTGGCGAACGGCAAGCTCACGGTCGGCACCGACAAGCCCGCCTACGCCCCCTGGTTCCAGGACGACGAACCGGCCGGCGGCAAGGGCTTCGAATCCGCCGTCGCCTATGCCGTCGCCCGCCAACTGGGCTACGGCAAGGGCGCGGTGAGCTGGCAGACCGTGCCGTTCGCCAACGCCTTCGCGCCCGGCCAGAAGAAGTTCGACTTCGACATCAACCAGGTCTCCATCAGCGCCGCACGCAAACGGGCCGTCGCCTTCTCCTCGGGGTACTACGACGTGCGCCAGGCGGTCATCGCGCTCAAGGGCTCCCGGGCCGCGCATGCCAAGAGCATCGCCGCCCTCCGTCATCTCAAGCTCGGCGCGCAGGTCGGCAGCACCAGCCTGGACGTCGTCAATGACACCGTCCGGCCGGATCAGCCGCCCGCCGTCTTCCAGAAGAACGACCTGGCCAAGTCCGCGCTGAAGAACGGTCAGGTGGACGCGATCCTCACCGATCTGCCGACGGCCTTCTACATCACCTCGGCGGAGGTGAAGGACGCCGAGGTGGTCGGGCAGTTCGCGGCAACCGGCGCCGGCAAGGAGCAGTTCGGCCTGGTCCTGGACAAGGAGAGCCGGATCACCGGCTGTGTGACGGCCGCGGTCGACGCGCTGCGCAAGAACGGCACCCTCGCCGCGCTGGAGAAGAAATGGCTGACCGACGCCGTATCCGTCCCGGTGCTCAAGTGACGTACGGAGAAGGCGTGTCGAAACTCCTGACGGCGCGGGACGGGGCCGACGACGGTTACGTGCCCTCGCAGCGGCGGATCGAGCGGGAGCGCTTCCGGCGGGCCAGGACCCGGCGCGCCACCGCCGTCGCCGCGCTGAGCACCCTGGTCACCGCCGCCGTCCTCTACCTCGTCATCACCCGCTCCCCCGGCTGGCCGCGGACCCGGGAGACGTTCTTCAGCCCCGAGTACGCCGCCAAGGCGCTGCCGAAGGTGCTGGAGGGGCTGCTGCTGAATCTGCGGCTGCTGGTGGTGTGCGGGGCAGCGGTGCTGGTGCTCGGGCTGCTGCTGGCGGTGGCCCGGACGCTGCGCGGACCGGTGTTCTTCCCCCTGCGCGCCCTGGCCGCCGCGTACACCGACTTCTTCCGCGGCCTGCCGCTGATCATCTGTCTGCTGATGGTGGTCTTCGGGGTGCCGGCGCTGCGGCTGCAGGGCGTGACCACCGATCCCGTGCTGCTCGGCGGCTCCGCGCTGGTGCTGACGTACTCGGCCTATGTCGCCGAGGTCTTCCGGGCGGGCATCGAATCGGTGCACCCCTCCCAGCGGGCCGCGGCCCGGTCGCTGGGCCTGTCCAGCGGCCAGGCGCTGCGCTTCGTGGTGCTGCCGCAGGCCGTACGGCGGGTGGTGCCGCCGCTGTTGAACGATCTGGTCTCGCTGCAGAAGGACACCGGTCTGGTGTCCATCGCGGGTGCGGTGGATGCCGTCTACGCGGCACAGATCATCGCCGGCAAGGACTTCAACTTCACGCCGTATGTCGTGGCGGGGCTGGTTTTCGTGGCGCTGACGATCCCCATGACGCGGTGCACGGACTGGGTCACGGCCCGCATGGACCGCAGGCGCGCCCAGGGAGGACTCGTATGAGCACGACGGACGACGCCCCGCGGCCGACCGACAAGACGGCCGACAAGACGGCCGGTGAGAGGACCGGTGAGACGGCCGGGAAGGCGGTGCCCGGCGGCGGTCCGGTGCTGCGGCTGGAGTCCGTGCGCAAGACGTACGGACGCGGCACGGTCGTACTGCGGGATGTGGATCTGGCGGTCCCACCGCACACCGTGACGACGCTGATCGGCGCCTCGGGGTCGGGCAAGTCCACGCTGCTGCGCTGCGCGAACCTGCTGGAGGAGATCGACGACGGTGCGATCTTCCTGGACGGCGCGGAGATCACCGATCCGCGGGCGGACGTGGACGCGGTGCGCCGCCGGATCGGCGTGGTCTTCCAGGCCTACAACCTCTTCCCGCACATGACCGTGCTGGACAACATCACGCTGGCGCCCCGCCGGGTGCACGGCGTACCGCGCACCGAGGCGGAGGCGCGGGCCCGCGAACTGCTGGACCGGCTCGGGCTCGGCGGACGCGCCGGGGAGTACCCGGACCGGCTCAGCGGCGGTCAGCAGCAGCGGGTCGCGATCGTCCGGGCGCTGGCCGGGCGGCCCCGGCTGCTGCTGCTCGACGAGATCACCGCGGCGCTCGACCCCGAGCTGGTCGGGGAAGTGCTCGGCGTGGTCCGCGATCTCAAGGAGGAGGGCATGACCATGGTCATCGCCACCCATGAGATGGGCTTCGCGCGGGAGGTCGCCGACCAGGTGTGCTTCCTGGACGGCGGGGTGGTGGTGGAACGCGGGACACCGGAGCAGGTCTTCGGGGACCCGCAGCAGGACCGCACCCGGCAGTTCCTGCGGCGGATCATCCAGGCGGGACGGCTGTGAGCGGCGCCGGCCGGCCCGCCCGGCGCCGTCCGGGGCCTCCCGGCCGGACCGCTCTCAGCCGAGCGGCTTGACCAGCAGCTCGAACTCCAGGTCGGCGCGCTGCGGAATGCCGAAACGCTCATCGCCGTACGGGAACGGGGTGAGCAGTCCGGTGCGCCGGTAGCCGCGGCGCTCGTACCAGGCGATCAGCTCGTCGCGCTGCCGGATGACGGTCATCCGCATCTCGCCGGTGCCCCAGAGGTCCCGGGCGGTCCGTTCGGCCTCCGCGAGAATCACCTTGCCGAGGCCGCCGCCCTGGAGTTCCGGGCGCACCGCGAACATCCCGAAGTACACATGGTCCCCGCGGTGTTCGAGCTGGCAGCAGGCGATCAGCGCGTCGTCCCGCTCGGCGATGAGCAGCCGGCCGCTCTCGCCCCGCACCACGGCAGCGACGCCCTCCGGGTCGGTGCGCTGCCCCTCCAGCAGGTCCGCCTCCGTCGTCCAGCCGGCCCGGCTCGCGTCCCCTCGGTACGCCGACTCGATGAGGTCGACGAGCCCGGGGATATCGGCGTCGTGGGCGGTACGGAAGGTCAGCTCGCTGGTGGGCATGGCGTACGCAGTCCTCTCGGGGCCGGACGAAGGGCTGAGCGGAGGCTAACAAGCGGCATGGGCGTCATGTCAGGGCCATTCGTCACGACGTTGCGGCCGCAGCGGCCCGGTGGCGCGGCTCCGGCGGCGTAGGGTCCCTGCCATGGTGCACGTATTGAGCAGCAGGGTGCTGTTGCGGCCGTCCGACCCCGAGCGGTCGCGGGCGTTCTACGGCACGGCGCTGGGGCTGGAGATCTACCGGGAGTTCGGTACGGGACCCGAGCGCGGCACGGTCTACTTCCTCGGCGGTGGCTTCCTGGAAGTCTCCGGCCGCGCCACGGCTCCGGCCACCGGCACCCTCCAGCTGTGGCTCCAGGTGGCGGACGCGGCAGCGGCGCACCAGGAGCTCCTGGCGCACGGGGCGGAGGTGCTGCGGCCGCCCGTGAAGGAGCCGTGGGGGCTCGTCGAGATGTGGATCGCCGACCCGGACGGCCACCGGATCGTGCTGACGGAGGTTCCGGCGGACCATCCGCTGCGCTACCGGCCCTGAGCCCGGGAGGCCGCGCGCTCCCCCTCGGTGCGTCCGTGCGCTCCCGTGTGCCGGGGCCCGGCCGGGCATTCTGCACCCGATCCGCACGACAGGCGGCACTCGGGGAGGTGGGCCGTGCACGCACCGCCGTTGGTCGGCTGGCTGCTGGTGCTGCTGTGTGCCGCGGCCGCTGCGTACTGCCTCGTCCGGGCGGCGCGTACCGGGCCGGACGCTTACCGGGGGGATGCCCGCGGCGAGGGCCTGATGGCTCTGGGCATGGCGGCGATGGCGCTGCCCGCGTCGGCGGTGCCACCGCCCCGGTGGTCGCCCTGGATGTTCACCGCGGTCTTCGCGGTGGCCGGGGTGTGGGCGCTGGTACGGCGGCATCCGCATCATGCGGTGGGCACGTTGGCCATGGTGTACATGGCACTCGCGATGGCCGTGCCGCCGGACCGGATGAACGCGGCGGGGCCGGTTGGCCAGGCGGGCTCGATGGGCTCCATGGGGTCGATGGGCTCGACGGGGCGGGTGGAGTCGATGGGTGCGATGGGTGCGATGGCGCATGCCGGGCCGGGTGGAGTGCCGCTGCTGACAGGCCTGTTGCTCGTCTACTACACGGTGTACGTGATCGCTGCCGGGGTCCGGCTGGTGCCGGCGGACGCCGGGCCGCCCGGGGTGCTGCGGGCCTGCCGGGTGGCGATGGGCATCGGAATGCTGGCGATGCTGCTGGCGCTGTGAGGGCGGGGCAGTGGCAGCGCTTCCGTATACGACTGCTGTGTACGACTGCTGTGTACGACTGCCGCGTACCGCTGCCCCGTACGGCTGTCGCGGGTACGGTCCGCGCGGCACCGGGTGCGCGAGGGGGCGCGGGGCGCGTGGTTCACACCTGTGACGCGGGTGGCATGGGTCACATCCCAGGCCTGGCTGTACCTACGAGTAGCCGCACACTCATAGGCTGACGCCATGATGGTCCCTCTCGCGCTGATGATTCTCGGCGTGCTGGCCGCGGCAACGGCGCCGCGCCTGATGGCCCGCTCCGACTGGCCCGACCGTGAACCGGTGCTCGCCCTGTGGGTGTGGCAGTGCGTGGTGGCCGGGGTCCTGCTGTGCTGTGTGCTCGCGATGTCGCTGAGCGCGGCCGCCGCCTGGGAAGCCGTCCGCGGCCCGGTGTTCGGCTTCGCCCCCCGGGTGGTCGTCGAGGCGTATGCGCTCCAGGCGCACGGGCCCTGGGCCGGGGTCCTGGCCCTGCTCCTGGCGGGCGGCGGCGCCTGGACGGCCGTCACCCTGACCCGCGAGGTCCGCGCGGCGCGCGCCCGTCGCCGGCAGCGCCGGACCGGACTCCTGCGCCGCGCACCGCTGCTGCCCGGCGAGGAACCCCGCCAGGAGCGTCTGGTCGTCCTGGAGGGTGACCGCCCGGAGGCCTGGTGGCTGCAGCACTCCTCGCCCCAACTGGTCATCACCACCTCGGCCTTGCGACGGCTGAAAGGGCGTCAGCTCGACGCGCTGATCGCCCATGAGCAGGGCCATGCGCGGGCCCGGCACGATCTCCTCCTGTACAGCGCCTCCGCGCTCGCCGTCGGCTTTCCGCAGATCCCGGTCTTCGCCGCGTTCCGCGATCAGGTGCACCGGCTGGTCGAACTGGCCGCCGACGATGTGGCCTCGCGCCGCTTCGGACGGCTGACGATCGCCCTGGCCCTGGTCGAACTCAACGAGGATCGCGGTGTGTTCGGCCCCTGTCCGACGCAACTCGCGCAGGTGCCCCAGCGGGTGGACCGGCTGCTGTCCCCCGCGCCCCGCTTCTCCCCCGGCCGCCGGCTCCGGATGACGGCGGTGGCGACGCTGCTGCCGGCCGTGCCGCTGCTGGTCACCTTCGTCCCCGGCCTGCGGGCGCTGACGTAGGGCGCGGTTCCTCGCCCGGGGCGCGGGTCATGGGCGAGGATCGCCCCATGCCGTCGACGCCGCTCCCCGCCGCCCGTACGTCCGCCGTGGACGACGACAGTCCCCGGGCCTTGGCCCCGCTCCTCCCCCGCCTCTCCTGTGCCGTGCTGTGCACGCTCCTCTTCGGCCTGCTGCTCGTCCTCGTCGTGGCGCACTGGGGCCCGTTGATGTCCCTGGACACGGCCCTCGCCGGCACCCTGCACCGGACGGCCGTGACCGCGCCCGGTTGGACCCGGGTCATCCGGGTGTTCAGCGACTGGGTCTGGGACCCGTGGACGATGCGCGCGGTGCTCGCGGTGGCGGTCTGGCTGCTCGTACGGCGCGGCGAACGCCGGCTCGCCCTCTGGGTGGCGGCCACCGCGCTTGCCGGTACGGGGCTGCAGCAGGTGACGAAGGCGCTGGTCGGCAGGGACCGCCCCGCCTGGCCGGACCCGGTGGCCTCCGCGCACTACGCGGCGTTCCCCTCCGGGCATGCGCTGTCCGCGCTGGTCGCGGGCGCCCTCGTGCTGTGGCTGCTGCGGCTGACGGGGGCGCGATGGCTGTGGCGCCGGCTGGCGCGGGCGGTGGTCGCGGTCTCGGTCGCCGGTGTCGCCTTCACCCGGCTGTATCTGGGCGTGCACTGGCTGTCGGACGTCGTCGGGGGCTGGCTGCTGGGCGGGGCCCTGGTGGCCGGATCCGCGGCACTGTACGGCGTCCACACGTCCCGGACAACGGAGCCCGGCACCGCCCCGCGGGCAGAATGACGGTCATGACGACAACCAAGGGTGTGCTCTTCGACTTCTCCGGGACCCTGCTGCGTATCGAGTCCACCGAGTCATGGCTGCGGGCGGCGCTCACCGCTTGCGGCACGGCCATGGACGAGGACGGGATCGCCCGCTCGGCGGCCGCACTGGAACGGGCCGGCGCGCTCCCCGGCGGCTCCTCGCCCGTCGAGGTCCCCGCCGAACTGGCCGGTCTGTGGGAGATCCGCGACTGCGAGGCCCGCCACCACCGGGCGTTGTACACCGGCCTGGCCCGTCAAGTTCCGCTCCCCGAACCGGAGTTGTACGACGCGCTCTACGACCGCTCCAGGGCCGCGGAGGCCTGGCAGCCGTACCCCGACGCCGTCGAGGTGCTGGCGGAGCTGCACCGGCGCGGTATCCGTATCGGCGTAGTGAGCAACATCGGCTGGGATCTGCGGCCGGTGCTGCGCGCTCACGGCCTGGACCGCCATGTCGACGTCTGTGTGCTGTCCTACGAGCACGGCTTCCAGAAGCCGGACCCCCGGCTCTTCGCCCTCGGCTGCCGGGAGCTGGGGCTCGACCCGACCGCCGTTTTGATGGTCGGGGACGACCGCACGGCCGACGGCGCCGCCACGGCGCTGGGCTGTTCGTTCCTGCCGGTGGAGCATCTGCCGGTGGACCGGCGCCCGGACGGGCTGCGGCCCGTGCTGGACCTCGTGGGCTGAGGCCCGCGCCGGAGCCGGTCGCGCACGCCCTCCGGATCCTGGTGCGGGGCTCCACCACGGCCTCGCCGCCGTCCGCGGAAAAGGAACCGCCCCGGCCGGCAGGGCGCCGGCCGGGGCGGAAGGGCCTTCCGCGGTTACCGCATCAGCTGAGGGTCGCGAGGGCCTGGTTGAAGGTCGCCGACGGGCGCATGACCGCCGAGGCCTTCGCCACGGACGGCTGGAAGTAGCCGCCGATGTCGGCCGGCGAACCCTGCACCGCGACCAGCTCGTCGACGATGGTCTGCTCCTGCTCGGTCAGCGTCTTGGCGAGTGCCGCGAACGCCTCCGCGAGCTGCGGGTCGTCGGTCTGCTTCGCCAGCTCCTGCGCCCAGTAGAGCGCCAGGTAGAAGTGGCTGCCGCGGTTGTCGATGCCACCCAGCTTGCGGCTGGGCGACTTGTTCTCGCTGAGGAAGGTGCCGGTGGCCCGGTCGAGGGTGTCGGCGAGCACCTGGGCGCGCGCGTTGCCCGTGGTCTGCGCCAGGTGCTCGAAGCTGACCGCGAGCGCCAGGAACTCGCCCAGGCTGTCCCAGCGCAGGTAGTTCTCCTTGACCAGCTGCTGGACGTGCTTGGGCGCGGAGCCGCCGGCACCGGTCTCGAACAGCCCGCCGCCGTTCATGAGCGGGACGACCGAGAGCATCTTCGCGCTGGTGCCCAGCTCGAGGATCGGGAAGAGGTCGGTCAGGTAGTCACGCAGCACATTGCCGGTGACCGAGATCGTGTCCTCGCCGCGGCGGATGCGGTCGAGGGAGAACGTGATCGCGTCGACCGGCGACATGATCTCGATCCGCAGGCCCTCGGTGTCGTGCTCGGGGAGGTAGGCCTTGACCTTGGCGATCAGCTGGGCGTCGTGCGCACGGCTCTCGTCCAGCCAGAACACCGCCGGGTCGCCGGTGGCGCGGGCGCGGGTGACGGCGAGCTTGACCCAGTCACGGATCGGCGCGTCCTTGGTCTGGCACATCCGGAAGATGTCGCCGGCGCCGACGACCTGCTCCAGGACCGCGTTGCCGTTCTCGTCGAGGACCCGGACGGTACCGGTGACCGGGATCTCGAAGGTCTTGTCGTGGCTGCCGTACTCCTCGGCCTTCTGCGCCATCAGGCCGACGTTCGGCACCGAGCCCATCGTCGACGGGTCGTAGGCGCCGTTCGCCCGGCAGTCGTCGATGACGGCCTGGTAGATGCCGGCGTAGCTGCTGTCGGGGAGGACCGCGAGGGTGTCGGCCTCCGCGCCGTCCGGGCCCCACATGTGGCCGGAGGTGCGGATCATGGCCGGCATGGAGGCGTCGACGATGACATCGCTCGGCACGTGCAGGTTGGAGATGCCGCGGTCGGAGTCGACCATGGCGAGCTGCGGGCCCTCGGCGAGCTCGGCGTCGAAGGACGCCTTGATCTCCGCGCCGTCGGCCAGCGACTCCAGGCCCTTGTAGATGCCGCCGAGGCCGTCGTTCGGGGTCAGGCCGGCGGCCGCGAGCGACTCGCCGTACTGGGCGAACGTCTTCGGGAAGAAGGCGCGGACCACGTGGCCGAAGATGATCGGGTCGGAGACCTTCATCATCGTGGCCTTCAGGTGCACCGAGAACAGCACGCCCTCGGCCTTGGCGCGGGCGACCTGCGCCGTGAGGAACTCGCGCAGCGCGGCCACCCGCATCACGGAGGCGTCGACGACCTCGCCCGCGAGGACCGGTACCGACTCACGCAGGACGGTGGTGGAGCCGTCGTCGCCCGACAGCTCGATGCGCAGCGAGCCGTCGCGGTCGATGACCGCGGACTTCTCGGTGGAGCGGAAGTCGTCGACGCCCATGGTGGCGACGTTCGTCTTCGAATCGCCCGTCCAGGCGCCCATGCGGTGCGGGTTGGCCTTGGCGTAGTTCTTGACCGATGCGGGCGCCCGGCGGTCCGAGTTGCCCTCGCGCAGGACGGGGTTGACGGCGCTGCCCTTGATCTTGTCGTAGCGGGCGCGGATGTCCCGCTCCTCGTCGGTCTTCGGGTCGTCCGGGTAGTCGGGCAGCGCGTAGCCCTGCTCCTGCAGCTCGGCGACCGCGGCCTTGAGCTGCGGGATCGAGGCCGAGATGTTCGGCAGCTTGATGATGTTCGCGCCGGGAGTCTTGGCCAGCCGGCCGAGCTCGGCGAGGGCGTCCTCGATGCGCTGGCCCTCCTCCAGGCGCTCGGGGAAGCTCGCGATGATGCGCCCGGCCAGGGAGATGTCACGGGTCTCCACGCTGACGCCGGCCGTCGACGCGTATGCCTGGATCACAGGCAAGAACGAATACGTCGCCAGGGCCGGGGCCTCGTCAGTGTGGGTGTAGAAGATGGTCGAGTCAGTCACCGGGTGCTCCACTCCACGTCTGCAACATTGCTCGACATCAAGATATCTCGTGACCGGCCCCCTCTCGACAGGACCCCGCCCCGGACAGGAGCGGAGGAAGGGGGTCCGATCGGAGCCGGAGGGGGAAATCACTGCCGGGTGGGGTGGAGTGGGCACTGTGTTCCGGGGGCGGCCCGGCGTGTTACCGGGAGCGGCCCCGGTCGTTCGGGGGCCGGGCCGGCCTGCTTCCGGGGCCGGCCCGGTCCCTTCCCGGCGCTCCGGGGAGGTGGCGGGCCGGGCCGTTCGGCTCCGTGCCGGTGCATTGTCGACCGGTATCGGCCGGTCTCACGGCGAGATCTCGCCCCCGGCCGCGCACGGGCCGTATCCGCTGGGTGACAGGAGGCGAGCGGCTAACGGTTTCGCGGGCGCGGCGGTGTTTCCGGCCGGGCAGGGGGCGGCGTATGCGGGAGCCGCGCCCCGGGCAGCGGCGGCCGGTCACCGGACCGGTGTCCACTCCCTGCAGCCATGGGTCTCGAACGTCTCCCCCTTGTGGACGGTGACGCGGGCCGGGCCCCGGGAGGCGCCCCGGGCGATGACGCTGTCGGGCTGCCCGCCGCCAACGCCCCTGGACCGGGCCCAGGAACACCACGGGGCATCGGACGGGAGCGGGCCGGCGGTGCGGTAGGCGCCGGCGGCGATGCCCTTCCCCACGAGGTAGCGGCCCTGGCCGAGCGTGCTCGTGAGGGTGGGGGCGGGCTTCGTCCTGGCCTTCTTGGTGCCGTTGCCGCCGTTTCCGACCACGACGGCGAGCCCGAGGACGAGGAGCGCACAGGCCAGGCCCACGGCGATCCGGAGTGCGGAGTGCGGGCTCTTCGGCGGCCGCGGGGACGATGACGGCGCGGACGACCGCGACGCGGACGGCTGCGGCGCGGACGGCTGCGGCGCGTATGGGAGGGCGTACAGGAGGGGCTGCTGACCGAACGGCGCGGGCTGCTGCGAGTGCGACATGCACAATCCCCCATTCCTCTGCGATGGTGTCGTGAAGACCGCCCATTGCCGTCGAAGGTTGTACGGCCGGGTGTCCGCGCGCGCCGCACACCTCTCACCCGCCATCGGCCCAGGTCCGGGCCGCCCCCCGCCCGGACCGCCCGCGGTCCTGCGCCCCTGGCCCCGGCCGCCGTCAGGCCGGGAGGCTCCTCAGCCAGACGGCGACCCCGTGGTGGTGACTGCAGGTACCTCGCCGGTGCGCGCTGTAGCTGTACGTCCCGTCGTTGCACTGCGCGGAGGCGCCTGCCGGAGCCTGCTCCTGCCCTCCGCCGCCACTCGTGGAGCTGCCGCCACTCCCGGAACCCGTCCCTCCGGAGGAGCCGGCACCGCCGGCGGAGCCACCCCCGTCCGTGCCGGAACCGCCGGAGGACGTGGAACCGCCGGAAGTGGACCCACTGGACGCCGAACCGCCGGAGGATGCCGAACCGTCAGTCGTGGCGGAGCCATCGGCGGTGGCGGTTTCCTCGGCGGCGGTCGGTTCCTTGGTGGGTTCGGAGGAACCGGTGCCGCTCGTGGACCCCGTGGCGTCGGGATCGTCGCAGCTCTCATCGGCCTTGACGACGGCGAACGTCAGCGTGTCGGTGTCGTGCATGACCGACCCGGCAGCCGGCTCCTGATCGCAGACCTGCCAGTTGCGGTCCCACACCTGCAGACGCTTGCGCGTGGACAGATCCCGGCTCTTGAGCAGGGAGATGCCCTTACGCTGCGCCGCGTCCTGCGCTTCCTGCAGATTACGGCCGGTGTAGTCCGGCACCGTGAGGGCGTCACCCTCGCCGTCGGATGCGTCGGACCGGCTGCCGGACGCGTCGGAGACGGACGTGGCGGCGGACGACTTCGTCCCGCCGTCGCCGTCGCCGTCCATCAGATTGACGCAACCGCCGACGAGCAGCACGAAGACCGCGATGACCGCACAGCCGAGCCGGGCGTTCTTCTTGTCCTCCGGCGACATCGGCCCCTGGTTTCCCGTCATATAGCCCCCCGCCTTGCGACTGCACACTCTCCTGTGTGCATGGCCCTGCCCACGGTCGCGAGCCGCCGCCCGGCTGAAACCGGAGAGGCAAGTGGTGTAGCGAGTGAGGCAGCTGGTGCAGCGAGCGTGAAGTGAGGTACACGCGAAGCCGGCCTCACGCCGGACGGCGAGGCCCCGTCACTCTTCGGACGCGACGAGGCCTCCTGCCGCTTCGGGCCGGTCAGAAGTTGCCGTTGGCGAACATCTCGTCCTTGGGGTCGTAGATGGTGACGAGGCTGTTCTTGGACGTCTTCCGGTCGGCGAAGGCGGAGGCGATCAGCTTGCGGGGTGGCGGCGGCGCGTACATGCCGGCCGGCATCGGCGGCTGCTGCCCGGGCTGTTCCGGGCACTGCTGATTCATCACGATCCCCCCAAGGTGTCTGGAACCGGGAGAGTAGCGAGTGGTTGAACAGCGAAATAGACGAAGTGAAGAACCTGTGATGATGCCGTGACCGAAACGGGTCGACCGCTCCGTAGCCCTCCTGCCCGGCACGTCGATCGGCCGATGCCACGGGGGCCCGTTCGCCGCAGGACGACCCCATCGGCGGAGCGCCCGAGGCGCCACAGGGCGCGTACCGCCCCACTACGCCTCCCCGGACGCCTTCGCATGAGCTTTATCACCAAAGGAATGTGCGCGGCCGCGCCTCAGTGAATAGTCTTCTTTCTCAAGTCAGCACTTCATGACAGAAGTTGACAGCCGGCTTGCACAGGCCCATGTACCCCCACGTACAGGAGAATCCGGTGATTCCGGTGATGGCCCCTCAAGCTCACCGCGGGCTTTCGCCTCCGGACGAGACAGCAGCGCGGCACGCGCCGGTACGACGTCGCCCCGGCCCGCACCGTCGCCGGTCCGCCCCGCGCCCTTGCCGCCGCCCCGGCCGTTCGCTCAGCACGACGCTCTCCCCCCTACGTCGGCGTCCGCCGCGGCGGACGCCCACCCGGAGGCCTCAACAGTGCCTGTTCACACCGCCCCTGCGCACGGTGAGGAACTGCCTCCCTCACCCGAGAAGACCGTGACGGGGCAGCCGTGAGACGCCGGCCGGCCTTCGACCGGCATCCGGCCCGGGACGACTCCCGGTTGCGCGCGGTAGTGGAGGACTCCGCCATGGGCAGATGGGAGAGCGCAGGCGAACTGCTGGCCGCGACCGGTGCCGACTGGGACCGCCGTATCTTCCGCCTCCAGGTACTCGCCCGCACGGGAGCCCGGCTCACCTTCGCCGACACCTGGGCACAGGCCGAACCGCGTTCACCGCATGCCCTGGCCCTCCTCGCCACCGTCCAGGCACTGCGCTCGATGGCCGGCCCACGGGGGCAGGGCAGCGGCGCGGAGATGGAAGAGGCCTGGGAGAACTGCCATGCCGCCGCTGACACCCTGCCCGCCGATCCCACGCCCTACGTCGTCATGCTCGCCCTGCTGCGCTACCACTCCCCCGACCGCGACCGGCAGTGGCGGGAGACGGTGCAGAGCGTGTGGCAGGAGGTCGAGGCGCGCGACCCGTGGAACCGGGAGGCGCACCACGAAATCCTCACCTATATGTTCCCCGACTGGCACGGCGTGGCGGGCGAGATGTTCCACTGGGCGCAGGAACGGTGCGCCCATGTCCCCCGCGGGATGCCGCTGCACGTCCTGCCGCTGGTCGCGCTCGCCGAGTCGCACCGTACGCGGATGAAGAAGGAAGGCCACCGGTACGGCCTGACCGTCCATCCGTGGACGGACAACCCGTCGACCCAGCAGGCGTGGACGAACTGGTGGACCTACCGGGCCCCTGCGCTGCCGCACGCCGCCTTCCACGACGACGCCAACTACCTGGCCCACGCGCTGTCCTTCGCGAATCAGCACCGGGCGGCGGCCGAGGTCTTCGATGCCATCGGCCCGTACGCCACGGATGTGCCGTGGAGCTACTGCGGGGACCCCCAGCAGCTCTTCACCCGTCACCGGAAGTGGGCGGTGAAGGGGGCCGCGCCCTAGCAACCGAGGCCGAGCAGACCGTTGTTGTCCGTTGTCCCGCCATGCACCGTGCCATCACCAGGAGAGGCCCAGCCATGCCATTGGACATGCCAAGCGTCACGCAGACGGAGGAGGAGCGCCTCGCCGAACTCGGCATCACCCAGACCTTGGACCGCTCGATGTCCGGACGGCAGAACTTCGCCGTCTCCTTCACCATCATCAGCATCCTGTCCGGCTGCCTGACCATGTACGGGTTCGGCATGAACACCGGCGGGCCGGCCCTGATCATGTGGGGCTGGGTTCTCGTCGGCCTGATGACCCTGTTCGTCGGCCTGGCCATGGCCGAGGTCTGCTCCTCCTATCCGACCTCCGCCGGCCTCTACTTCTGGGCGCACAAGCTCGCCCCGCAGAGGTCCGCTCCGGCCTGGGCCTGGTTCACCGGCTGGTTCAACACACTGGGCCAGGTGGCCGTCACCGCGGGCATCGACTTCGGTGCCGCGTCCTTCCTCAACGCCTACCTGAACCTTCAGTTCAGCTACGCCGCCACCCCCGCCCACACGGTCACGCTCTTCGGTGTGATCCTTCTGCTGCACGCCCTCGTGAACACCTTCCGGGTGCGCGTCGTCGGCTTCTTCAACACCGTCTCGGTGTGGTGGCATCTGATCGGCGTCGTGGTGATCGTCGGCGCCCTGCTGGTGATCCCCGACAAGCACCGGTCCCCCGGCTTCGTCTTCACCGAGTTCGTCAACAACACCGGCTGGGGCTCCGCGGTCTACGTCGCGCTCATCGGTCTCCTGATGGCGCAGTACACCTTCACCGGCTATGACGCGTCCGCCCATATGACGGAGGAGACGAAGAACGCCTCGGTCGAGGGGCCGAAGGGGATCGTCCGCTCCATCGTCGTGTCCTGGGCGGCCGGATTCGTGCTGCTCTTCGGTCTGACCTTCGCCATCCAGTCCTACACCGGCGCCCTGAAGTCGGAAACCGGTGTGCCGCCGGCGCAGATCTTCATGGACGCCCTCGGCGCGAGCACCGGCAAGCTGATGCTGCTCGTCATCATCGGCGCCCAGCTGTTCTGCGGTATGGCGTCCGTGACGGCCAACTCCCGCATGATCTATGCCTTCTCCCGCGACGGGGCGCTGCCGTTCTCCGCCGTCTGGCACAAGCTCCACCCGGGGACCCGCACCCCCACCAACGCCGTGTGGCTCGCCGCCGGCGGTGCCTTCCTCCTCGGCCTGCCGTACCTGTTCAACACGACCGCGTACGCCGCCGTCACCTCCATCGCGACGATCGGCCTCTACATCGCGTACGTGGTGCCCACCCTGCTGCGTCTGCGTCAGGGAGAGCACTTCAAGCGCGGCCCCTGGCACCTGGGGCGCTGGTCGAAGCCCGTGGGCCTGATCGCGGTCGGCTGGGTCGTGGTCATCACGGTGCTGTTCATGCTGCCCCAGCAGAGCCCGGTGACCCTCGAGACGTTCAACTACGCGCCCGTCACCGTGGGTGTGGTGCTGGTCTTCGCCGGCACCTGGTGGTTCGTCTCCGCCCGCAAGTGGTTCCTCAATCCCCGCCACCCACGCAACAACCCGTCGCAGACACCGGCCCCGGAACGAGCGGCCTCCGCGCCGTAAGCGGCGCCTTCGCCCACCCCGCCGGCCAACGGCCCGCGGCCCCGTTCCAGGGCCTTGTTCCCCGCGCACGGGGCGGCGGGCCGTCCCGGCAGCCACGCACGCTGAAACGGCCCCGCCCGCTGGAAGGAGGTCTTCGACGGACTCGTGACTCCCGCTCCCCTCAGCCGGCCGCGCGCAGCGAAGCGTCCAAGGCGGTCATCAGTTCCGCGACGCGGTTCTTGCCGGCCGGTGCGACGGGATAGCGGTGAAGAACGTCGACCAGGACCGGTGTGGCGCGCCGTCGGGCCTGCTCGATCATTCCGTCGCCGGCTGCGGGATCGTCGCCTGCGGTGATTTCGGCTATGCGGGCGGCACATGCCGCGGCGCGCAGGATGTGGCCTACCTGGTGAGCCTTCGCGATCGGGTGGAGGTACGCGGCGGACGCGGCATCGCCGGCCGCGCGTGCGGCGAGACTTGCGGCTTCGGTGGCAGCTTCCTTCGCGGCTCGGTGTGCTTCCAACGAGGTGACACGCTGCAGCTTGGTCCGTTTCGCGCCGTTGGCGAACTCCCAGGCGGCATCAAGAGCGGCGCGAGGCCGGGAATCGCCGGGGTGGGCCTCCTCGAACACGGGGAGGACTTCCTGGGCGGTCTCCGCCGCGTAGCGTGCCACGGCTCGCAACTCGTCCATGGTCAGCTCGAAGTCACCGGACACGGTCGCCGTCATGACATCAAGTATCTCACCGGGCGTCCCGTCCCCTCGCCCGTCGCGCCGCTCGGCGCGGGCGGCGCGAGGCCATGCCGCCAGGCAGGCGTGGCGGTAAGCATCCTCCCGTTCCCACGCCGCCTCACCGATGTCCGCACGCCGGTCCGGTGACCGGCCGACCGGGCCCAGGAGAGCCGCAGCCGGGGGAGCACATCATCCGCCCCAGATCTTGCGGTAGGCCTGACGGTAGCCCTCGGAGTCCCAGGACACGGCGCCGCCGGTGTTGGCGGTGGTGGCGATGTGGACGGGGGCGACGTACCCGCTGTCGGGGGCGTCGGTGAACGCGCGGTTGAACTCGTCGATGATCTGCCAGCCCTGTTCGGAGAGGGGTTCGGGCACGGTGGCAGCCTGGAAATCCTTGCCGTTGACGCGCTCGAAGGCCGACGGGTCGCCGTCGCCGGCGCCGATGTTGAAGGGGGCGCCGGCGCCGTCCTTGCCCGCGGCACGCAGGGCGGGGGCGGCGTGCTGGAAGTACAGGTCGTTGATGGCGGCGGAGTAGGTCCACTTGCTGCCGAAACGGGACATCAGGGAGCGGACTTCCCCGATGGAGCGCCTGTTGACCTGGGGAATGGGCATGTTGGTGTAGCTCAGCAGCTCGGTGCCCGAGCAGGTGGCGAGTTCCTTCTTGATCAGATCGGACTTGTGCTTGGCGAAGGGCACCGTGGCATCGGTGAACAGGACGACACCCGCGCGGCCGTGGGAGCGGGCGATGATCCAGTCGGCGCTGATCTTCGCGACGTCCTCGACCCGTGAGGTGATGTTGGTGAAGAGCTGCGGGTCCTTGCTGGGGCCGGGGGCCGGGGCGGCGTGCCAGCCGATCAGCGGGATGCCCTCCGCATGGGCCTTTTTGACCTCCGCCGCGGCCGTCCCGGGGTCGAATCCGCTGATGACGATGCCGTCCGGCTTGAGGCGGAGGGCCTGCTTGAAGGCGGACCGGAGACCGCTGGGCGTGCCCTGGCCGTTGAGGGTACGGGCGTGCCAACCGACGATCCCGGCGGCTTCCTGGACGCCTTGGGCGACCCCGGTGACGCCGGGGTTGGTCAGGGTCTGGGCGATGTAGACGACGGTCTTGTCGTGGACGGCCCGGGGTCCGGTGGTGGGGCCCTTCCAGGGGGCGTTGACCTCCTCGGCCTTCTTGACGGCTTGCTTGGCCCTGGAGAGGGCGGCGGGGCAGCCGGGCTTGGCGGAGCTCCCGTGGGATGCGGTGGTGCCGCCGCCGGATTCGCAGCCGGCGGTGGCCATGACCAGGAGTGCGGCGGCTGTCACGACCGCCGTGCGGGTGGGCTGCACGGGTCTCCTCGCAGGACAGGATGAGGATACGGGTTGGGTGGGGGGAGACAGGTTACGGGTGGCGGTGGACCGGGAGGCAGCCGCCTGCGGAGGTACGGAGGCGTCTCCGGAGCCGGGGCCCGGTCCCGCCCGGAGCCGGGACCGGGCCCGGCCCGGGACGTGGACCGGTGGGAAACGATCCGGTCACGTTCTCCTCCCCTTCCAGGCGTCGCTCCGCCGGCCGGCATGGCGCTCCACAAGGGGGTAACCGGCCAAATGTGACAAAGAGTTGAATTCCGCTTGGCCATTGGTGGTCCTGTGTTGCATGCGCGTGCACAAGCGGTAATGTTCGCGGCCGGTTGGGCATGTGGCGCAATCTTTTCGCTCACCTGGGGCGAAAGCTCGCAAGCGTCACGCTCTCCCGCTGTCGGCGGTCGGCAACAACACCACCTCGGTCACCGCTCAGAAGCACGTCGTAAGGAGGCCCGGGTGTCTGTGGACACAGTGGACCCGCCACCCGAACGGGATCCGTCCCTGCGTTCACCGATGAGGCCAGGATTCCGCCGGCAGGCGGGCGCCTACCTGGACCGCTGGCCGTTCCGCCGGAAACTCAACGTTCTGGTGATCGCGCCCGTCGCCGTCGTCGGCGTGCTGCTGGCCATCGGCGTCAGCACGCAGATGGAGAAGGCCCAGGACGCCGGCCGGAGTGCCGAGCTCGTGCGCGACAGCGAGCAGGTCACCAAGCTCATCAACGACGTACAGGCCGAACACCGGCAGGCGCTCCTGCTGTCCGTGGAGCAGGAGTCGGCCCGGCCCGGCGCCACGCTGCCGTCCACCGCCGCCTACCGCCAGACCCAGCGCGCGACCGACGACCAGGTCACCGCCGTGCGTTCCGGATTCGGCACGGGCCTGCCGAAGGAAGAGGGGCGGGCCCTCGACTACATCCGGGGCCTTGCCGTGCTGCGCGACAAGGTCGAGCGGGGCTCGGTTCCGGCCGCCGGCATCGACCCCGCGTACGCTGCCGCGGTCGGCTACCTCATCGACGGGATCGGTCTCGACCGCTTCGCGGGCACCTCGTCGTCCTCGGTCACCTACCTCCTCGACACGGTGCTGCGCGCCGACGCCGCCCACGCGGCCTTCGAGAGCGGGGTGTTCTCTGCGCAGACCCGGGACGCCAACGCGCTCACCGAGTACACCCGCGCGGTCGGCGCGCACCAGCTCTACGAGGAGCAGACGGAGCGCTTCGGCAGGATCGCCGACCCGGAGCAGGTCCTGCGCCTGGACGGGATCGAGCGGGATGCCGAGGAGAACGGCATCGAGGCCCAGTTCGCGGAGCTCCAGATCGATCCGGGCTCCCTGCAGGGCCAGACCCCGCATCAGCTGCGTCAGGCGATCGCCGCCGGAACCCGGCAGGCCGAGGCCCGCCTCGACATCACCCGGTCGCTGATCGACCAGATCGCCGCCCGCGCCGACGGCCTCTCCCGCAGTGCCCTGTACAACGCGCTGGCGATGCTCGGCCTCGCCCTGCTCGGCTTCGCCTCCTGGCTGTCCTTCTCCGTCCTGGTCCGGCGCTCGGTCGTACGTCCCCTGTCGGCGCTGACCGGCGCCGCACAGCAGGTGGTCGACGTGGCCGGCGAAGAGCTCGCCAAGGTCGAGGACGACGAGTCGGCGGAGCGCACCCCGCTGCGGCCACGGCCGATACCCGTGCCGGTCCGCGACGAGATCGGCCACCTGGCCGAGGCGTTCAACCAGGTACAGGTCACCGCCGCGGCGCTGCTGGAGCGGCAGGTGCTCAGCCGCCACAACGTCGCCGAGATGTTCGGCAACGTCGGACGCCGCGTCAGCAACCTCACCAGCCGCCAGCTCATGCTGATCGACGCCGTGGAACGGGAGGAGACCGACCCCGGCGTCCTGGAGCGGATGTACCGCATCGACCACATCGCCGTACGTCTCCAGCGCAACGCGGACAGCCTGATGCTGCTCGCCGGAATCCGGGACCCGGAGATGGACGCCAGGCCGACCACCCTGGTCAACGTCATCCGGGCCGGACTCGGTCAGATCGAGGGGTACCAGCGGGTGTCCCTGCGGTCCGAGACGGAGGCCACCGTCGCGCCCGACATCGTCGACGATCTGACGCTGATGCTCGCCGAACTGCTGGAGAACGCCGTCTCGTTCTCCCCGTCCGACACCCCCGTCGAGGTCGTCGTCCGGCCCGGCACCGATGTGACCTCGGACGGCGGCGCCCTGATCGAGGTCATCGACCACGGCCTCGGGATGAGTGCGGAACGCCTCGACGAGGAGAACTCCCGGCTGGTCCGGCGGGAACGGCTCGACCTGGTCCCGACCAAGGTCCTCGGCCTGTTCGTGGTCGGAAACCTCGCCCGGCGCTCGGGCATCCGGGTCGCCCTGAGCCGTACGCCGGGCGGCGGGGTCACCGGCTCCGTCTGGCTCCCTGCCACGCTGCTGCTGACCGAGAGCCCGGCCGCCACGGCGTCCCCGGCGGCGGGCGGGGCAGAGCACCCGGCAGCGCCAGAGCCGGCGTCCACCGTGCCCGCCCCCGGGCCCGACCGGGTGCCCGGACCGGCCTCCGCCGCCGCTCCCCTGCCGGTGCGGACGCCCGTCGCCCCGCCCGAACGGCGGCCCGCCGCCCCCTCGCCGCGAGACGAGCTCCCCCGGCGCCTGCCGCGCCGCACGGACACGGAGCGGACCGCCCCCGCGGGTGAGACGCGCCCGTCATCGTCCGGCCGCCCGCTGCGACGGCGGGTACGGGGAGCGACGCTCGACATGACCGCCCCGGCGGCCGACCGCGGGGCCCAGGCCGCGCGCCGGCCCGTCGACGCCGAGGCGGTACGCAGTGAACTCGACGAATTCGAGGCCGCCGTACGCAAGGCGGAACAAGAAACAGCGCAACGAGCAGAAGATCAACCAGCAGAGCAGCAAGCAGAGCGAGCGGCGGAGCAGGAAGTTGCCGCTGCCCCGACCGATCCAGCGCCATCGCCACACCAGCACCCCCGGAAGGAGTCGGGCAGTGAGCACGCCGACAGGTAAGACCAGTTCCGAGCAGGAGGAAGCCACTGATCTGACCGCCGCCGCGGCCGACTTCACCTGGCTGCTCGACCGGTTCGCCACCCAGACCGCCGGCGTCGTCGACGCCATCGCGGTGTCCTCCGACGGCCTGTTGATCGCCGTGTCCCAACTGCGCGAGCAGGCGGACTCCGAACGGCTGGCCGCCATCGTCTCGGGCGTCACGAGCCTGGCCGCCGGCGCGTCCGGCAACTACGGACTCGGCGGCCTCAACAAGGTCATCATCGACCTGGAAGGCGGCCATGTGCTGGTGTCGGCCATCGGCTGCGGTGCCGTCCTCGGTGTGGTGACGTCGAAGGAGGCGAAGCTCGGCAACATCGCCTACGAGATGACCCTCTTCGCCAACCGGGCCGGCAGCGCGCTCACCCCCCAACTGGTGCTGGAGCTCAAGAAGAACGCCGGCGCCACACCGGCCCGCTGACCCTTCACTCCGCGGAGGCGGGACCCAGGTGCTGAGAAGAGAATCATGATGGCGGACGGCGAGCCAGAGCCGGACGAGGGTGGGGGTCCCCCGTCCTCATGGGGGTCTCCCCGCTCATGGGGATCCCCCCGCTCGGGAGAGGCCGAGAGCGGTGGAGGAGCCGAGAGCTTGGGGGAGGACAGCACCCCGGGCCCGTCGGAACCCGCCGGCCGCGCTCCCGCGATCCGGCCTTTCCTGCTGACCGCCGGCCGGGTGGCGGGGGGCGGCACCGGCCCCCCGCTCCCGGTCGAGGCCCAGGTCGTGGCGACCTCGTCCGGTCTCCGCGTCCTGGGTTCGCTCGCCTTCGAACAACACGACATCGTCGCCGCCTGCCGACGGCCGCAGTCGGTGGCGGAACTGGCCGCCCGGCTGCGCCTCCACCTCAATGTGGTCCGGGTACTGGCGGAGGACCTGTGCGCCGCCGGGCATCTGGCGGTCCACGTCCCGGACGCCAGGACAGCCCAGGACATCTCCGTACTGCGAAGGGTTATTGATGGTCTCCGCACCGTCCCCGACTCACGGGACGCACTCCGTGACAGCGGTTGAACAGCCGCCGGTACCGGTCAAGCTGGTCATCGCCGGCGGCTTCGGCGTCGGCAAGACCACGGCCGTGGGCGCGATCTCCGAGATCCGGCCGCTGACCACGGAGGCCGCCATCACGGAGGTCGCGGCGGGCGTGGACGACCTCTCCCACACCCCCGGCAAGACCACCACCACGGTCGCCATGGACTTCGGCTGCATCACCATCGACCCGACGCTGAAGCTTTACCTGTTCGGCACGCCGGGCCAGGACCGGTTCGGGTTCATGTGGGACGACGTGGTCGAGGGCGCTCTCGGCGGGCTGGTGATCGTGGACACCCGCCGGCTGGACGAGTGTTACGCCGCGGTGGACTACTTCGAGCACAAGGACATCCCGTTCGCCGTCGCCGTCAACGCGTTCGACGGTGAGGTCGAGCACGACCTCGACGAGGTGCGGTGGGCGCTGGACGTCTCCGACCACGTACCGCTGATCGTCTTCGACGCACGCCACACGGGCTCGGTCCGGGATGCGCTGCTGGTCGTCCTCGAAGTCGCCCTCTCGCGCGCACAGAGTACGCACCCGGGCTGACTCCCGGCCGCCTTCCGAGCTCTCCCGACCGAAGGGTTGGCTTCCGGTGTTGATCGCCCGGTAAGCGTTTGTTGATTGCTTTCGCCGACTCTGCGGCTGTCGGTAAACGGGGGCGAGGCAAGGAACTTAAGTGCTGGATACACGTGTCACGGTGACGGTGCACGCCTCCGACCCGCTCGGTCGGGCCGGAGTCGTCAGCCACTTGCAGCAGCAGCCCAGCGTCGAGATCGTCCAGGACCCGGGCGGTACGGCGGCCAGGGAGCGGGTCGATACGACAGGGAGACAGGGGGAAGGGGGTGGGGAAGCAGCCGGGACCGTGGCGATCTCGCTCATCGACCGGTTCGACGACATGGCCGCGGCAGAGCTGAGACGGCTGGCACGGGGCGGCGAACAGCGTGTGGTGCTGATCGCCGGGAATCTGCGCGAGCCGGACCTGATGACGATCGTGGAGTACGGCGTGCGGGCCATCCTCTGGCGTCATCAGGCCACCCCGCAGCGGCTGGTGCAGGCGGTGCAGAGTGCGGCGCGCGGCGAGGGCGACCTGCCGCCGGACCTGATCAGCAAGCTGCTCACACAGGTGGGACAGCTACGGCGGTCGGCGGTGACCTCCGCCGCCGTCGCATGGGCACCGACGGTCGGGATGGCGCCGCGCGAGGTGGATGTGCTGCGGCTGGTCGCGGACGGGCTGGACACCCGGCAGATCTCCGAGAAGCTCGCCTACTCCGAACGCACCGTCAAGAACGTCCTGCACGCCCTGATGACGCGCCTCCAACTGCACAACCGCGCGCACGCCGTCGCCTACGCGCTGCGTGAGGGATACATCTGATGGGGCCGGAAGCAGGCACGGAAGCAACTGGTCACAGGGCGGGGGAACAGCGGTGATTCACGAAGTCGACGAGGCGATGCGCAGGGTGCTGCGCGGCGGGGTGCTGCCGGACGGTTCCGGGGACATCGCATTCGAGGCGCCGACCCGCGACTGGGCGGCGCGGCGCAACGCGCCCACGCTCAATGCGTATCTCTACGACATACGCGAGGAGGTCGCCCGCCGCGAGCGCGGAGCGATCTCGGAGCGGGACGCCAGTGGTGTGGTCGTACGCCGGCATCAGCCGCCGCGCTGGTTCCGGCTGTCTTACCTGGTCACGGCGTGGACCACACGCCCGGAGGACGAACACCGGCTGCTGTCGGCCGCGCTGGGGTGCCTGCTCTCGCACGAGATGCTGCCGGTGGCCGCCCTGCCGGACGCGCTCCGCGCGCTCAAGGCGAGCATTCCGCTCACCGTCGCGGTGCCGCCCCCCGAGTCCCGCTCGATCGCCGATATCTGGTCTGCGCTCGGGGGCGAACTCAAGCCGTCCCTGGACGTGGTGATCACCGTGCCGTTCCCGGTCTCGCCCTCGTACGAGGTGGCGCCGCCGGTGACGGAGGGCGCGGTCGCGGTCGTCCGCGGACTCGACGGCGTCCCCGGCGACTCCCGGCCCCGGATGCTCCGGTCCGCTCCGGGCGCCTCGTCGTCCGCCACGGCCGGCGAGGAGGAAGGGTGAGCGGCAAGGAGGGGAACGGCACGGCGGCGAGCGAGCAAGCGAGCGGCGCGCTGCTCAGCCGGCTGGCGGGGCTGCGCGAGCGGGTGGCCGCGCTGGTCGAGCGGCGCAGCGCCGACGATCCGACGGCTGCGGACCCGCTGCGCGGGCTGTATGTGACCCCGGAGACGGCCCGACGGCTGGCCGCGCTGCCACCGGCGCACGGCATGGGCGGGGCGGCCGCCGCGGCGGGCGGGTACGCGGATCAGCCGTACGCAGGAGGACCGGATGGCGAGGTGCCGGACGCCTCGGAGGCATCGGGCAACCCGGGCGCCCCGGATGCCCCGGACACCTCGGACGCTTCGGTCACTTCGGACCGAACGGTCGCGCTCGCCGTGCGGTCCGGCCTGTCGGCCTTGGACCTGCATATCCTCCTGGCCGCGCTCGCGCCCGATGTGGATCGCGGCTTCGAGCCGCTGTACGGCTACCTCAACGACGATGTCGGGCGCCGTCGCGCCACGGTCGCGCTGGCGCTGGACCTCGCGGGTACCGGGCCGTACGAGCCCGCGGCCCGTGCCCGCTTCCATCCCGCCGCGCCGCTGCGGTCCGGTGGGCTGCTCGTCATCGAGGACGAGGACCGGCCCCTGCCGGGCCGGGCGCTGCGGGTGCCGGAGCGGGTGGTGGCCCATCTGCTGGGGGACGACGGCCTGGATCCCGAACTCAGCGGAGGTGAGGTGGAGTTGCTGTCGGCGGCGCCGCGAGCCGCCGGCCGTACGGGAAGCGGTGACCGTACCGGAGAACCATCGTTCGCCGGACGGCTCGCCGCGCTCGCCGGCGAAGGGCCGCTCGCCGTCCATCTGCGGGAGCGCCGGCCCGGTACCGCCGCCGCGCCGGTGACCGACGGGCTGCGGAGCGCCGGCCTGCCCGTGCTGCGGTATCGGCCGGACGGCCGGGACGGTGCGGGGGCGGGCCTCGCGGGCCCGCTGCTGCGGGAGGCGCGGCTGCGCCGGGCGGCGGTCGTCGTGGGTCCGCTGCCGGAGCGGCCCCAGGAGCTCGTCAGGGCGCTGGCGGGCGGGGACGTCCCGGTGGTCTTCTTCGGGAGCGAGCCGTACGACCCGGGCTGGGCACCCGATGCCGGGCTGTTCGCGATGGACGCGCCGGACGACGGGGCGGCGGCGGCTGAGGTCTGGCGCGCCGCACTCGGCTCCGTGGAGGTGGCCGGTGGCTTCGACCTCGCCGCGGCCGTGGCGCCGTACCGGCTGGGTGCCGCCCAGATCCGGCGGGCGGCCCGTGCCGCCACCGCCCTCGCCGCCTTCGACGGGACACCGCTGACCACCGCCCACATCCAGCACAGCGCACGTCAGCAGTCCGCGCCGCTGCTGGACCGGCACGCCCGGCGGGTACGGCCCGCCGTCGGCTTCGACGAGCTGGTCCTGCCGCCCGAGCCGCTGGCTCTGCTGCACGAACTGGTGCAGCGGGCGCGGCATCGGGAGCAGGTCCTGGGCCAGTGGCGGCTGCGCACCGGCGGAGGGCGCGGCAGGGGCGTGGTGGCGCTGTTCGCCGGGGAATCCGGTACCGGAAAGACGCTCTCCGCCGAGGTCGTGGCCGGTGAACTGGGCCTGGACCTCTATGTGGTGGAACTGTCGGCGGTGGTGGACAAATACATCGGGGAGACCGAGAAGAACCTGGAGCAGATCTTCTCCGAGGCCGACCGCACGGACGCCGTGCTGCTCTTCGACGAGGCCGATGCCGTCTTCGGCAAACGTTCGGAGGTCAAGAGCTCGCACGACCGGTACGCGAACCTGGAGAGCGCGTATCTGCTGCAGCGGCTGGAGGCGTTCGACGGCATCGCCGTCCTCACCACCAACCTGCGGGCCAACATCGACGATGCGTTCACCCGGCGGCTGGATCTGGTGGTGGACTTCCCGTTCCCGGACGCCGACCAGCGGACCGCGCTGTGGCGTTCCTGCCTGGCGGCCACCCCCTGCGCGGACGACCTCGCACTCGATGTCTGTGCCAAGGAGTTCGAGCTGTCCGGCGGGGCGATCCGGTCGGCCGCGGTGACCGCCGGATATCTCGCGGCCGGCCGCGGCGAGGCGGTGTCGGCCGAGGACGTACGGGCCGGGGCCAGGCGCGAGTACCGCAAGATGGGGCGGCTGGTGCCGGACGCGTCACCCCTGTGGGACTGAACCCCGGAGTGCGGCCGGGGCCGGGCGAGGTGTCGCCCGGCCCCGGCCGGTCTCACTGTCCGTCGGCGATCTTCCAGTCCTGCCGGTCCCAGGGCCCGTCGGCGCACCCCGTCGACAGCGCGCCCTTGTCGTTCTGCACGTCGGTCAGGCACTCCTGGTTGCGCATGTTGATGATGCGGGTGCGGCCGTCGGCCGCGTCCGCCAGCCGCCACTTCTGATGGGGCGGCAGCCTGCCCGACTTCAGCTGCTCCGGGTCGGCCGTCCAGAGCTCGACCTCGTTGGTGTCCGGCTTCAGCTGGGCAACGCTGCCCGGGGCGCTGGCCGACTCCAGGGCGACCGTGTTGTCCTCGGGGTAGTGGTGGATGATCCACCACTGGTTGCGGCCGAACTGGTCACCCGTCCACTCGGGGTTCTGACCGATCTGTGTGCCGTCCACCTGGCTGCCCCCGTTGGCCTGGAGGTACCAGCCGCCGTTGATGTTGGACCGGATGGTCTGCGCCTTCGGGCCCTCCTCCTCGGGCTTCTTCTCCTCGGGCGGCGGCGGGGGCGGAGGCGCGGGCGGCGGCTTTTCCGATGGCTTGTCGGACGGCGACGCGGCGGGATCGGGCTTCTTGCCCTCCTGCGGGAGCTTGCTCCCGGCCGGGGCCGGCTTCTCCTTCGCGCTCGTCAGCACCGTGGGCGCGGCCTTGAACCAGAGCGCCACGAAGGCCAGTGCCGCCACGAGCAGCAGCGAGCACACCGCCATCACCCAGCGCGGCAGCACGGACGGCTGGATGTAGGTGCCGCGCAGCTCGGTCGGCTCCGGCGCTCCGGCACGCTGCACGGAGAGGGTGAAGGGGTGCTTACTGGTGCCGCCTACCCAACTGACCGTTCCGGGGCGGATGCTGAGGTCCGCGAAGGCCGCGCGGCCCGGGGCGGCCTGGACCGAGGTCGGCTCGGGCTCGACGGTGAGGGCGTCGCCGTTCTCGCGACCGGAGAGGGAGACCGTCAGCGGCTGGTTGCCGAGGTTGTCGACGGCAACCGCCGCTTTGGCGCGCCAGCGGCCGCGTACGGCCAACGGCACCAGTTCGCAGCGGAGTTCGGTGAACGGCCCGACCGTGATCTGCCCTTCGACGACATCACGGATCTCGGGGTGTTCGGCCGGTTCGACGCGTATCCCGAAGGGCGTCGGACCGGCCGCGGAGTCGGACGTCCGCGGTGGCGAGAATTCGACCTGCGCCGTGCCCTCGGCCCCCGGGTACAGACGCAGCACGTCGGGCTCCACCCGTGTCCAGCCCGCCGCGGCGCCGGCCGGCCGCAGCCGGTACTCCTCGACGGTGTCGCCCGTGTTGCGTACCCGCAGCCTTACGCTCGCGACGGAACCGGGGTCGACGGTGATCGCGGCCGGTTCCAGGGAAGTCCACATGCTCACCAGGGCAGTCAACCGGCGAAGCCGGTCTCCGTCAGCGTCCGTAAGGGCAGAGCCGGGGGCAGAGACGGATGTCCTTACGGCTCCGCGGGGCGCCGCGGCACGCCGGGGCCACCGCACCGGGCCAGGCCGGATCGCACCGGGCCGCACCAGACCGGACCGGATCGTTCCGGATCTCAGGAAGAGAAGGCCGCGGTGCTGCTCCGTGCCGCTCAAGGCGGGACGCCCGCCGCGGCGGCCACAGCGGGACCGCCGCCGCCTGCCACGAATGTCCGGCCCGCGGCAGCACACCGCCGGCCGGGTGCCGGACTTGCGCGCGCATGCCCTCGCTCGCCGGCTTCCGTACCTCCTCGGAGAGCTTCGCCGACAACAACTTTGGCGACAGCCGCTTTGGCGACAGCAGCTTTGGTGACAGCCGCTTCGGTGACAGCCACTTCGTCGTCGGGGCCGGGGGCGGGGTCGGGGTCCGCATCCGCATCCGCATCCGCTGAGCGGTCCGGAGCCACGTACGTGTGCGTCAGACGGTCGAGGACACGGTTCACCTCGGCCCCGCGGCCCAGGGCGGCGAAGGGGTCCCGGGCCGCCTCCAGCAGAGGCAGCGCCGCCCGCTGCCGGCCCATCGTCACGAGCACGACGGCCAGTTCGTGTGCGGCCTCGGCGCTGGTCAGCGGATCGCCGGACGAGGTGGTCGGCCGCAGGCCCCGCCCCGCCGCGCGCTCCGTCCGGCCAAGAGAGTCAGTGCCGTGGCGCGGGGCACCGAGAAGGCGCAGGGCGCGCGTCGTGGCCGCGTCGCCGCCGTAGCGCCGGACGCTGTCCACGGCCCGGCGAACGAGCGGTTCGAGGTCGCGGTGACGCGCGGTGCCGCTGAGCGCATGCGACCACGCGGTGAGGAGGTCCACGGCGGCACCGAGCAGCCGGGGCGCCGCGTCCAAGGCCCGCTCCACGGCCGCGTACAGCCGGGTGTGCGCGATGCCGAGCCATTCGTGCGCGGCGTCGGCGTCGGCGAGCGCACGGCCCGGGGAGTCCGGGCGGCGCAGCAGATCGGGCAGGGCGCGCTGCGGCCTGGTCAGCCGTCCCGCCATCAGGACCGTGGCCAGCACGTAGTCGAAGAACCGGTGCTGCGCCGCCTCCCGCTCCCCCGGGCTGTCGTGCGCCTCGCCCAGCCGCCGCGCGAAGAGTCCGACCAGTTCGTGATAGCGGTAGCGGTCGTCACCGTGCAGTTCCACGAGCCCGGCGTCGACCAGCATCTCGACCGCCGCCTCCGCCTCGTCGTCGGTGGTGTCCAGCAGCGCGGCCGCGGCACCCCGGCAGAAGGTCGGCATGCCGCACAGGGCGAAGGCGCGGAAGGCGTGGGCGAGATCGGGGCCGAGCGCCTCGTAGCCGTCGCGGAAGGTCGCCTCCACGCCCAGGTCGCCCACCCGCAGCTCGTCCAGCCGTCGCCGCTCATCGCTCAGCCGGGCCACGAGGTCGGCCATGGACCGGCCCGGCCGGGACACCAGGCGGGCGGCGACGATACGCACGGCGAGCGGCAACCCGCCGCAGGCGGCGACCAGTTCGCGGGCTACCGCCGGCTCCGCGGCCACCCGCTCCGCCCCCACGATCGCGCCGAAGAGCCCCAGCGCCTCCGCTTCGTCCATCACCTCGACGTCGACACACCGGGCACCCGGCAGCGCGAGCGTCCGCACACGGCTGGTGACCAGCACCGCGCATCCCGGCGCCCCGGGCAGCAGCGGCCGCACCTGGGCGCTGTCGCGGGCGTTGTCGAGGACGACGAGGACCCCGCGGTCGGCGAGCAGCGAGCGGTACAGGGCGGCCTTCTGCTCCAGCCCGTCCGGAACGGCGCTCCTGGGGACGCCGAGGGCGCGCAGGAAGTGCGTCAGGACAGCGCTGCTGTCCGCCGGAGCCAGGTCGGTGCCCCGCAGATCCGCATACAGCTGTCCGTCGGGGAAGCGGTCCCGTACGGCGTGGGCGACATGCACGGCCAGCGCCGTCTTGCCGACCCCACCGAGCCCGCTGAGCGTGGCCACCACCGGCGCCCGTCCGCCGGCCGCCCCGCGCAGCGCCGAGGCCAGGAGTGCGACGGCCTCCGCACGCCCCGCGAAATCGGCGATGTCGGGCGGGAGCTGAGCCGGTACGGGCGGTGGGGGGCCGAGAGGTGAGGCATCCCGGGGAGGTCGGGGCGGGCCCGGCCGGCGGCCATGGCCGTCACAGCAGTCGTGGTGGCGGTCAGGGCAGTCCTGGCTGCCATTGCGGTCACGGTGGACACGGCTGCCATTGCGGTCACGGTGGTCATCGCTGCGGTCACGGGCAGGGCGGGGCCGTTCGCCAACAGGGAGGGAACCAGGGACGGCACCAGGGACGGCACGAGGGCCGGGCTTGGCACCGCGCCCGGGGCCGGACCCGGACCCGGACCCGAATCCGGCTCTGGCCCCGCCCGCTTCCCGGGCCGCCGACCCGGATCCGGCACCTGCCCCGCCCCCTTTGCCGCCCGCCCCTTCGCGTAACGCTTCGTACACCGCGCGGAGTTCGTTGCCCGGCTCGGTGCCGAGTTCGGCGACGAGGGTGCGGCGGGTGGCCGCGTACACCGCGAGGGCTTCGGCCCGGCGGCCATCGCCGTGCAGAGCCCGCATCAGCAGGGCCTGGGCGCGCTCGCGCAGCGGATGCTCGGCGGCGAAGGCGCGCAGTCCGGCGATCGAGTCGGCCATCGAATCGGTATACCGGCCCAACTCCACGACACAGTCGAAGAGTTCTTCCTGGGCGGTGACGCACAGTTCGGTGAACCGGTCACGCTGCCGCTGGGCGTACGGTCCGGGCAGTCCGGCCAGCGCCATACCTTCCGGGAGCGCCAGCGCGTCCCTCAGCTGCACGCACGCGCCGGCGGTGTCGCCCGCTCCCCGGAGCCGGCGCGCGGTGACCAGCCGCTCCTCGAACGCGGCCGCGTCCAGCGCCTCGCCGGCCACCCGTAGTGCGTAGCCGCCGCTCGACGACACGAGCAGGCGCGCGGGCCGGCGGGGCTGACGGTCCGGCTCCAGCAGTCCGCGCAGCCGGGAGACGTAGGTCCGCAGGGTTCCCACCGCCCGTGGCGGCGGGCGCTCGCCCCACAGCGCATCCACCAATTGTGTGAGGGAGACGGGCCGGCCCCCGTGCAGAAGCAGCACCGCCAGCAGGGCACGCTGCTGCGCCGGGCCGAGATCCAGCGGACGGTCTCCCCGCCAGGCGCGCACCGGGCCGAGCACCTGAAACCGCAGCCGGTCCCCCCGGTCCGGGCTGCTCGCCGCCGCCCGGCCCTTCAACTCGTCCACATCGTCCACGCCGCCGAGCACTGCCAGCTCGCTCCCCTGCCCACGTCGACCTGCAACGCCACCCCTTGGACCAGCACTGATGTACCGGCCTTACCAAACTAGCCCAGGACATCGACAGAACAGACCGGAGAATGTCTGATAGTGACCCAACGGTAAATCCTCCCAATTTCTCCGGCCCGCAGGGCTTCTCACCGGCCCCCGCCGGTGCTTCGCCAGTACCCGCCGACAGTCACCGGTGTTCGGCAGGGCAACCGCTCTGCCCGTTCACCCTCCCTCCCGCCTCTGGATGCGAAAACCACTGCGTCCGAAAATCGCAGCAGGACCACCCCCGGACGGACCACGACCCCACGAACCGACGAGCCACCGGCCCGCCAGAACGGAGCCACCGTGCACGCACGCGAACGGCGGGCAGCGGGAGAGGAAGCGGCGCAACGCCCCGCCGTCCGCGGCCCCGAGCACCCCCGCACCCCCGCCTCAGCCCCCTCCCTCCAGCGGCCGGACGCCCTGCTCGCTCTCCAACGGACAGCGGGCAACGCGGCGGTCGCCCGCGCACTGACCCCGGTGCAGGAGAACGCAACGGATCCCCAGCACTCCCAGCGTCCCCAGCACTCCCAGCACCCCCAAATCTCACAGCACCCACCACACGTACAGCGCTCGCCACACACGGAACCCCTGCAGCGGTACGCGGAGGGGGCGGCCGCCCTCGGCTTCGACAAGGTCTCCACGAACGGCGGCATCGCGATCCGGGGCCGCTACGAGGCCTACGCCGACACGGACATGATCGCGGACGCCGCGCGCGCTCTCGACGCCCAGGAACGGGTGGCGATCACCCTGGAGCACGGGGCAGCGGTGCGGGTCGGCGAGCGCACCCTGTACCGGGTGCTGCCCGTCTACAAGGACGCGGCCAGGGCGGAGGCCGCCGTACGGGCCGCTGGCCGGAACCCGGAGAGCGCCGGTCACGAGCCGGTACGCGGGGACAGCACGGCACAGCGCGGCGAAAAGCACGCCGCCTACCAGCGGTCCCTGACCGACCCTCCGGAAGTCAGGCGGCTCGTCGCGCTCACCCAGCGCATCGTGACGGCACTCCGGGCACGGACCGAACCACCGGGCCCCACGGTCGACCGCCTGCGGGCCGAAGCCATGAGGCTGGCGATGGACACCATGGGCGGCGGCTGGATGGCCGCGCGGTTCCCCTACCCGGAACGTGCCGGCCGGGACGGGCTGACGGACCTCGCGGCCCTCATGCCGGGCCTGACCGCCGACTTCCTCTCCGGCCTCCCCGCGGCAGAGAACCAGGAGGCCGTCGTGCACGAACTGCTGATCACCCTCCCCAACGACTGCCAGGCAGCCGCGGCGCAGCTCATCGGCAGGCCTGCGGACGGCGGCCTCAGCGTGCGGCGCCCCGCACCCGCCGTGGGCGAGAACCACTTCGTCGACCTGACCGGAGCGGCCCAGGACGGCTGGGCGAACCACTTCGCCTCCGTGATCCTGCGCGACGGCGACGACACCCTCACGTACGAGGCCGCCGCCGACCGCACCAGTGCGCTGCAGCACGGCAAGTCCCTCGGCTACTTCGCGCTGTACGGCCGGGCCGGGACCGACCAGTCCTTCGACACGACCATCCGCGCCCAGAACCAGGCCTACGCGGAGCGGTCGGCGTCCGCCACATGACCTAACGGGCAGCGCGCTCTGCCCCCGACGGCGCCCGTTCGTCTCTACAGCCCGGCCCGCCCATGGGACAGGGTCGAGAGAGTAGAGCGCAGAAGTGCATCAGCGGTGAGGGGGAGGTACGTCATGCGGGCGAAGGACCGGCAGCCCGGCTCGGGGAGCGGCCGAGCACAGGCGCCGCGCGCCACGCCCTCCCCCGCTGGTGACGCGGCCTGCCTGGCTGCGGCCCGCGAGGCGGGGCGGCGCGCCCCCGAGGCGGCCGCCGCCCTCCAACGTGCCGTGGGCGATGTGGCGTTCCCGGCCGCCCCGGCCGCCCCGGCCGCCCGGAAGCAGCACCGGCACGGCCCGGCCCGCGGCCACACCGCGCGCCCGCCCGTACAGCGCTCTACTCCACCTTCGAGTACGCGGTGCCCTCACCCCCCTCGCCTTCGCACGGCACGCTCTCGCCTCGCCGAGCCACCACCGTAGAAAAGGCCACCAGGCCGAGTACCACTTCCAGGGAGTAACAGAACATGCCCACCTACCTGTCCCCCGGCGTCTACGTCGAGGAAGTCGCCAGCGGATCGCGGCCCATCGAAGGGGTCGGGACGTCGGTGGCGGCCTTCGTCGGCCTGGCGCCCACCGGCCCGCTCAACGAGCCGACACTGGTGACGAACTGGTCCCAGTACGTGGCCGCCTTCGGTGAGTTCACGGACGGGTACTACCTCGCGCACTCCGTGTACGGGTTCTTCAACAACGGCGGAACGGCCGCGTATGTGGTGCGGGTCGGCGGGTCCGACGACGGAGAGCCGCAGGCCACCGTGGCAAGCGAGGCGCCCAAGGCGCTGACGACCGGGGAGCCGACCACGCTCGGAACCTTCAAGGTCGCGGCGATCACGGCTGGTTCCGCGGGCGCCGGGGCGCTCACCGTCGAGGTGCAGGACGTCGAGGGCGAGGGCAGCGCCGACCGGTTCAAGCTGGTCGTCAAGGACGGCGACAAGGTCGTCGAGAGCTTCGACGCCAGCGCGAAGAAGAGCTCGCGGAACTACGTCGTCACGCAGGTGAAGCAGCGGTCCAAGGCGATCGTCGTCGAAGAGGCCGCTCCGGCCGCGCAGTTGGCCAAGCCGGACGCACAGAGCGTCACACTGGCCCCGCCCGCCCCGGCACCCGCCGTTCCCGCCACGCCCGCCGCGGGCGAGCGGCTGGCCTCCGGCCAGTTCATCGGCGACTCCGCCGACCGCACCGGCTTCGGCGGCCTGGAGGCGCTGGACGAGGTCAACATGGTGGCCGTCCCGGATCTGATGGCCGCCTACCAGCAGGGTCTGATCGACCTGGAGCAGGTCAAGGCCGTGCAGCTGGGTCTGATCGCGCACTGCGAGCTGATGGGCGACCGGATGGCGGTCCTGGACCCGCCGCCGGCGCTCAACGCGCGCGACATCCGCAAGTGGCGCCAGGAGGTCGCGGGCTACGACTCCCGCTACGCCGCGCTCTACTACCCGTGGATCAAGGCCTTCGACCCGGCGACGGGCCAGACCCGCACCATTCCGCCGTCCGGTCACATGGCCGGTGTGTGGGCCCGTAACGACTCCGAGCGTGGCGTCCACAAGGCCCCGGCCAACGAAATCGTCCGCGGAGCGGTCGACTTGGAGCTGCAGATCACCCGCGGCGAGCAGGACCTGCTCAACCCGGTCGGGGTGAACTGCATCCGGGCCTTCCCCGGACGCGGCATCCGGGTGTGGGGCGCGCGGACCCTGGCCTCCGACCCGGCCTGGCGCTACCTGAACGTACGGCGCTACTTCAACTACCTGGAGGAGTCGATTCTCATCGGCACCCAGTGGGTGGTGTTCGAGCCGAACGACGAGGCGCTGTGGGCCCGCATCCGGCGCAATATCTCGGCGTTCCTGGTGAACGAGTGGCGCTCGGGCGCCCTGTTCGGACAGCGGCCCGAGGACGCGTTCTACGTGAAGTGTGACGCGGAGACGAACCCTGTCGAGTCCGTCGATCTGGGCCGCGTGGTGTGCGAGATCGGCATCGCACCGGTCAAGCCCGCCGAGTTCGTAGTCTTCCGGCTGGCCCAGTTCTCGGGCGGTGGCGGGGAGCTGGAGGAGTAGTAGCGGCAAGCGGTAGCGGCACCGGTAGCGGCAGGCTTGCTCGCAGCCCCCGTTCTTTCTCCTTCTCCTTCTCTTTCCCCTTCCTTTTCCTCTCCTTCTCCCTTCCCCACCCGTACAGAGCTACTTCCACAGGAGTGAACCGCCTTGTCCCTTCAGCCCGGTGATGCCCTCACCTCACACAATTTCGGCCTGCAGATCGACGGCGTGATGGTCGAATATCTGCAGGAGGTCAGCGGTCTGACCATGGAGCAGGACGTCATCGAATACCAGCAGGTCTCGGCGGACGGAAAGCCCGTTGTCAAGAAGATGCCCGGCACGAAGAAGGCCGGCGAATGCACGGTGACGCGTGGTATGACGCAGAGCGGCGCATTCAGCGAGTGGATCAACAAGTCCATCGCGGGCGACATGGGTTCGGCCCGTAAGAACGCCACCATCATGATGATGGACTACCAGAACAACCCCGTGAAGCGTTACAACATGCGCAACGCCTGGTGCAGCAAGGTGGAGACCAGCGGGGTCAAGGCGGGCGACGCCGCCGCGCTGACCGAGCAGGTCACCATCGTCTTCGAAGAGCTGGTCATCGAGTAATGCGGCGCGACGGCCCGGCGGGGGCACCTCAGCAGCGCGAGACCTTGCGTACGGAATTCGAGTTCGAGTTGCCGCGCGGGTTCGTGGACGAGTCCGGGACCGTCCACCGCAACGGCGCGATGCGGCTCGCGACGGCACGGGACGAGCTGATCCCGCTGCGGGACGTGCGCGTGCGCGAGAACCCGGCATATCTGTCGGTCGTGCTGCTGGGCCGGGTCATCACCCGGCTCGGGACGCTCGCCTCCGTGCACGACGGGACGGTGGAGAACATGTTCGCCTCCGATCTTGCCTTTCTGCAGGACTTCTACCGGCAGATCAATGCGGAGGGACACACGCGCGCCGCGGTGTCCTGCCCGCACTGCGAGGAGCCCTTCGAAGTGGAACTGGCCGGGAGCCGCCTGGGGGAATCGTGACGTACGCGACCGGGCGTATCGAGGAGGAAGTCGCCTATCTCGCCTACCACTTCCACTGGGGCATCGACGACATCCTCGACCTCGAACACGCCGACCGGCGCGCGTACGTGTCACAGATCGCCGCCCTGGTGGAGCGGGCTGAAGGGAAGCAGTGACGGAGGATGGGGTTGTTCGGGTGGCGACGGGGGTCGCGGGGCGCGCAGGGTACGCAGCGACGTGCGCAGCGTGCGCGGGGGCCTGAGGGCGGGGCGGCCGCGGAGGCGTCCGCCGGGGGCACGGACGGTGGCAGCGGTGGCGGTGGCGGCTGGTCCGCCGTGCCCCCCATCCAGCGGGTCCTGGGGGCGCCCGGCACCGTCGCGGAGGCCGGCTTCGCCGCGTCGCTGAGCGCGCACCGCAACCCCTCCTTCGGCGGGGAGCTGGGACATGTCGTACGTGCCTCGGCTCCCGGTGGGGTGCTGCGCGATGCGTTGGTGCCCGTCGCGGGCCGTCCCGTCGACCTCGGGCTACCGGTCCAGCGGCTTCCGGTCGCGGGCCGGGTGGACGAGGGCGAGGACGGGAGCGCGGGGGCGGCCTCCTGGTTCGCTGCCGCGCCGGGGGCGGGTGAGGGGCGAGCTGCCGGCGCGGGCCAGGGTGTCGGCTCGGGGCAGGGTGTCGGCTCGGGGCAGGGTGTCGGGGTGCGGTCCGGGGCTCAGGCAGGGCAGTCCGGAGGTGCGGCGCGCCCCGGGGCCCGGGGGACGGTACGTCCCGAGACGCGGGACGCGGTACGTCCCGTGACCCGGGGTGCGGTACGTCCGGAAGGCAGGGGTGCGGCACCTACGGAAGCCCCGAGTGCGGCACCTGCTGAGTCACGGAGGGCAGTACCTACGGAAACCCGGGGTGCGGCACCTTCGGAGACCGGGGGCGTGGCACGTCCTGCGCCCCGGGGTGCCGGTGCCGTACAGCGGTCGGCCTCGCCGGGTGGCGTGCCGCGTACCCCGACGCCTGCCTCGCGCGCGCCTCGTCAACCGTCTTCGGGAGGCGAGGCGTCGGCCGCGCCCCCGCGGAACGGTGCGCCGGGCGCAGGATCGGTCATCCCGCCGGGCACGTCTCCGGTCGCTTCGGCGGCCGGGCCGTCGGCCGTCACGCCGCCTGCCCAGTCGTCTGCCCTGCCACCTGCTCTGCCGTCTGCCCGTTCATCGGCTCTGCCGTCCGTCACACCGTCCAGCACACCGTCTGTCACGCCATCTGGAGCGCCGTCGGGCCCCCTGCGGGGTGGGCGGCCCGGGGCGGCGGTGGCCGAGTCGGCATCCGGGGTTGCGGGCAAGGCGGGCGGAAGCGGGACGGGCGTGTCCGGTGCCGAGGTCGCGCCTGGTGCGCAGGCCGTGCCCGGTGGTAAGGCCGTGCCCAGGGGCGGAAGCGCTGCCAGTGGCGGAAGCGGTGCCAGTGGCGGGGATGAAGCTGCTAGCTCCGCTTCCCGTGGGGCGAGGGCGGCTGCCCTCCCCTCAGCGATGCCCGTCGCCATGCCCGTACGGAGGGCTGCCGGAGTGCGGTCCCCGCTCACCTCGGCGGGCAGGGTAGCCATGCCGCCGCGGAGGCTGCGGACAGCCACCTCGTCGCATGGGGGGAACAGCGGCACCGCCCCCTCCGCTTCCCCCGCCTCCTCGACAACCGACGCTCCTGTTCAACGCACCGAAGCAGCAGCACCGACACCGGCAGCAGCACCGGCAGCGACGCCCACCACGAGGTCCGAAGCGGCGCCGCCCCCTGTTTCATCCCCTTCTCCCCGCACCTCTGCCGCCGAGCCGACGGGCGAGGGTGCGGCGGGACCGGCCACCGCACCCGTACGACCCGATGTCCCCCAACGAGCCATACAGCGGCGAGCGGTTGGCCCGGCCCGGCCTGCCGCCTCGAACCAGGGCAGCGCACCGGAGGACGCCCCTCTGCGCAAGGGCTCGGCACCCCGCGTCGCCCCGGCGTCTGGCGGTGCCCCGGCCTCGCCGGCTCCCGGTACACCATCCAGCGCGAGCCCCGCCCGCACTCCACGGCCCCCGGTCTCACATACCTCCTCGCCCGAGACCACACGCCCACGTGCGGACGCCGACACCAGCGGCGGCCCGGCCCCGGCGCCGGCCCCGAGGTCGGCTGCGGGCCCCTCCACGAGCTCCGGCGACCGGACGCGCCAGCCGGTCCAACGGGCAGTTGAACAACCCGCTCAGCGGTCCGCGCGGCGGTCTACCGGAAGGGGTGGCCGGCGCCTGGGACTTGGTGCTCCGCTGCTCCCAACCGCGGACTCCGCTGCCCCGGTCACGGACGTGCCGGTCGCGGCCGACGCACCGCCGGTCCAGCCTCCGGCCGAGGGCCGTCGTACGTCTGGTCCTGTTCCGCCCTCGCCCCCCATGGTCCAACGCAAGCCACTCATCGGCGCACCCGTCGAGTCCACCGCGATCCGACGCCAGGATGCTGTTCCGAGGTCTACGCCTACGCCTACGCCTACAGGGACAACGACGCCGACGACGGCTCACACACCGCCCCCTGCCCCTGCTCCTGCCCCAGCCCGGGCTCAGGTACAGCGTTCCGTGGCGCCCACCTCACCCGTAAGCCCGTTGACGACGACACATACGTCGGAAAGGCGTAAGTCGGAGAGCGGCACACCAAAATCCCGTACGGCGGAGCCCCACCTCGGGGAATTCCAGCCCGGGGAATCCCGTACGCCGACGCATCGAGCGCTGACGGCCGGTGCCCCCGCTCCACTCGCCGCCCGGCGAGCGCCGCTCGCGTCGGCACGTGCACTGGACCCGTCTGCCCGGCAACGGTCCACAGGGCAGACGGCACCGCAGCCCGCCGGCTCCGCAGCGGTACAGCGGTCGAGCCTGCAGCAGCCCGCACCGGCCGTAGCCCTACGCCCCGCAGCGAGCACAGTCGACACGACGGTCACAACAAGCACAACAGGTACGACAGGCACGAGGAGCACGACGAGCACAGCGCGCACGGTCGCCACAGCCGCCACAGCCGGCACAGCAAGCGCAAGGAGACCGGCGCCCCGACGAGCGAGCGTCCCAGTAGTCCCCCTACAGAAGTCGGCACGGACACCGATGACGGCACGGACACCGACATCGGCACCGACACCGACATCGGCACCGACACCGGCACTGCCCCCGGGACCGGCACCAGCACTGCTCCCGCCGGCCCCGGCACGGCTCCCTGGCCAGCCGCTCACCCCACCTCGTACGGTCCGGACCGCCCCGACCGTCCCCGGCATGCCCATGGTGCAGCGTGCACCCACCGCCCTCGGGGCTCCAGCCTCGGCCGCGCCCCCGACGCCCGCTCCACCCCACGCCCACGCCCCTGCCCCTGCCCCTGCCGCGACTCGGGCCCCGGCTCCTCGCCCCCTCGCACCGACGGCCTCCCTCCCCCGCCCCGCGCCGTCCGCAACACCCCCCGGCCCCACACCTGGAGGAGCCCCCCGACCGATCCAGCGCGCCGCGGGCCCCTCCGCAGTCGTCCCCACACCGCCCACACCCGCAGGAGCCGCCCCAACCGCCCCGTCCGCCCCTGCCAGCCCAGCCGACCCCACCGACCCCGCCGCCCTGGACGCCCTCGCCCGCCGGCTCGTAGCGCCTCTCTCCCGGCTGCTCCGCGCCGAGTTGCGCGGCGACCGCGAGCGCATCGGCCGACTACGCGATCACGGCCGCTGACCCTCACCCGTCCCGGCCCCGCCCGTCCCACAACCCCCGTTCGCCCGCTCACCCCCGCACGCACCTGCCACACGCCCCCTCCAGCCCCGCCCCACCACACCACCCCACCTGAAAGACCACCCACCATGCCCCAGGCCCTGGACCCCGGTTCCACCGTCTTCTTCAAGCTGACCATCGACGGCCAGGACCTCGGCCTGTTCAACGGCTGCGACGGCCTGGCCTCCGAGGTCGAGGTGGAGCAGCGGCAGGAGGGCGGCAACAACGGTTTCGTCTGGCAGTTGCCCACCCGCGTGACGTTCTCCACCATCCGTCTCACCCGCCCCCTCACCGCCGACACCTCCCGGGTGGCCGCCTGGATCTCGTCGCTCGCCACCGGCATCAGCAGGCCCACCGCCCAGATCGCCGCGCTCCGCGCCGACGGCTCGGTCGTCGCGCAGTGGGGCCTGGTGGAGGTGCTGCCCGTGCGCTGGCAGGGGCCGAGTCTGGACCCGGCCAGCCCGGGCGTGGCGACCGAGACGCTGGAGATCGCCCACCACGGGTTCACCGACGCGGGAGGTGCCTGAGGTGGCCGCACCGACCGGCGGGAAGGCGGGCGCCAGCCTCGTACGGGCCGCGCTGGCGATCCATCAGCCCCCCACCGACCTCGGCGGTTCCATGGGCGGCCGCATCGGCGAGGTGGAGTTCCAGTTCAATCCGACCCAGTTGCAACTCGGGCGGGAGGCGGAGTGGCGCACCCAGGCCGCGGTCGCCTATATGCGGGGGGCACCGCCCAAGTTCACCGGCACCCGGCCCGCCACGCTCCAGCTGGAGGTGTTCCTGGACGCCTCCGGCACCCCGAATTCCGGGAAGGTGCAGAAGCAGGTCGAACTGCTGCTGTCCTGCTGCGAGGTGACGGCGCAGAGCGTCAATTCCAAGCGTCCTTCGCCGCCTTGGGTGCGGTTTTCCTGGGGGTCGTTCAACACGGTCCAGTTCGTGGCGTACGTGACCAGCGTCAGCGCCACGTACACCCTCTTCAACCCCACCGGCGAGCCGATCCGCGCCACCTGCACCCTGTCCCTCACCGAGGTGGCCATGCCCACCAAGGGGCAGAACCCCACCTCCGGCGCGCTCTCCGCACGCCGGATCCACCGCACGGTCGCGGGTGACTCGCTCGCCTCGCTGGCCTGGCGGGAGTACGGGGACGCGACCCGCTGGCGGCTGATCGCGGAGGCGAACGAGATCGACGATCCGATGCGGCTGCGGCCGGGCACGGAGCTGCTGCTGCCCGCCGCCGACGAGGCCCCTCCCGAAGGCTCTCCCGAAGGCCGGTCCGAGGACCGGTCCGAGGCCCGGCCCCCAGGCAGCTCACCGAGCCGTCCCGCACACAGTCCCACCGGCCACCCCACCGGTCGCCCGATAACCCAGGAGGCCGCCCGATGACCAGCGAGAACATCCGATGAGCGAGAAGACGTACACCAGCGTCCTGCACGCCGAGATCGGCGGCACGCCGCTGCCCGACAAGCTCGCCGCCCTCCTCACCGAAGGCTGGGTGGACGCGAGCGTCAATGTGCCGTCCGCCTTCCAGCTCACCTTCAGTGACACGGGTTCGGACATCCTCAAGACGTTCCCGCAGATCAAGGTGGGCGCCAAGGTGGTGCTGTCCCCGTTCACGGACGGGCAGCGCGGCACCCCCATGGTGACCGGCGAGGTCACCGCTCTCGAAGTCGACGCGGACGCCGGTGGCAAGTCGCTGGTGGTCCGGGGATACGACCCGGGGCACCGGCTGCTGCGCAATCACCGCGTGGCGGGCTACCCCAACATGACCGCGAGCGACATCGTGCGCCGTGTCGCCGGCCTCAACGGGCTCTCCCTCGGGAAGGTGGAGGCCACCCGCACCGTGTACGAGCTGGCCACCCAGCCCAACATCACGGACTGGGACTTCCTGACCCGCCTCGCCCAGGAGAACGACGTCCATCTGTCCTTCGACCCGAAGGGCAAGCTGCAGTTCGGCAAGCTCGCCCCGGCCGCGTCGGCGCCCGCCGACACCACACCGGCCGCGCAGAGCCCGTACGTCCTGGAGTTCGGCCACAACGCACTGCACAGCCGGATCGCCGTCACCGCCGCCGGGCAGGTCAACAAGGCCGGCGCGCGGGGCTGGGACATGCGGGCCAAGCGTGCGCTGTCCGCGCAGTCCCCGGCCACGACGAGCAAGGACATCGTCGCCGATATCGCGCCCGGGGCGCTCAGCAAGCCCTTCGGGACGGCCGAACTGACCGCCACGGAGACGCCGTTCACCACCCAGGCCCAGGTCACCCATGCGGCCCGCGCGCTCGCCGATGACGTGGCGGGCTCCTTCGCGGAGCTGGAGGTGGCCGTCACCGGGAATCCGCAGTTGAAGCCGGGCCTGCCCGTCGCGCTCAAGGGCGCCGGCTTCCCCTTCGAGGGCAAGTACACCGCGACCGGCGTCCGCCATGTCTTCGAGTCCGGGCGGCAGTTCACCACCTGGCTGACCGTCTCGGGGCGGCAGTTCCGGTCGCTGTACGGGCTCGCGTCCGGCGGTGCACCGGCGGCGCCGCCCATGCCGGGCGTGGCGATGGCCCTGGTCAGCAATGCCAAGGACCCGCTGCGGCTGGGCCGGGTCAGGCTGCGCTTCCCCTGGCTGTCGGACACCTATGAGAGCGACTGGTGCCGGGTGGCGCAGCTGGGCGGCGTACGGGGCGGCGGGCTGGTCCTGCCGGAGGTCGGCGACGAGGTGCTGTGCGCCTTCGACCGGGGCTCGCTGGAGCATCCGTACGTCCTCGCCGGGCTCTACAACGGCCAGGACAAGCCGCCCCGGGAGCCGGACGGGCTCCCCGCGGTCGACCCGACCAGCGGGCGGGTCAACTGGCGCAGCTTCTCCTCGCGCAGCGGGCACACCGTCGAGCTGCTGGACGCCAAAACCCGGATGAAGAGCGGGATCCGGCTGCAGACCGGCAACGGCAAGCTCACCGTCCACATGGACGAGACGCGCACCCAGGTCACCATCCGCAGTGACGGCTCCGTCTCCATCACCGGGACCCGGAACGTGAGCATCAAGGCGGGCGGCAATCTGTCGCTCACCGCGGCGGGTTCGCTGACGATGAGCGCCGGCGGGGCGGTCGACATCAAGGCGGGCGCGAAGTTCGGCGTCACGGCGGGCGCCGTGGCGGACATCAACGCGACCGGCGCCATCAGCCTCAAGTCGGCGGGTGCGGTGGCCGTCAACTCGGTCGGTGCGGTCTCCGTCTCCGCGGTGGGCGCGGTGGCCGTCAACGCGGGCGCCGCGGCAGCCATCAACTCGCCGGCCACGGTCACGCTGAACGCACCGGCCGTGCTGCGCAACGGCATTCCCTTCTAGGGGTCGAGGAAGGTGCGGGACATGCATATCGAGGGGGTCACCGGACATGAGTGAACAGTTCGTCGGCGCGGGCTGGACCTTCCCGCTGCGCACGGACGCGGCCGGCGGCATCGCCCTGGCCCGCCGCGAGCGCGAGATCGAGGAGTCGATCCGGCTCGTCCTCGCCACCGCGCCCGGCGAGCGCCCGATGCGGCCGGAGTTCGGCTGTGCCGTCCACGACATGGTGTTCGCCCCCGTGAACGAGGCGACCGCCGGGCGCATCCGCTACGAGGTGCGGTCCTCGCTCGACCGCTGGGAGCCGCGGATCGAGGTGCAGGACGTCGAGGTCAGCCCGGCGCCCGACGATCCGTCGGTGCTGTTCATCGACGTGCGCTACAGCGTGCGCGGCACCAACAACCCGCGCAGCCTCGTCTTCCCCTTCTATGTGATCCCGTCCTCGGAATCCCCCTCCACCGCGTCCGCCGCGTCCACCGAAAGCGAAGCCTGATGGCACTGCCCGCCCCCCATCTCGACGACCGTCGCTTTCAGCAGTTCGTCGACGACGCCAAGCGCTACATCCAGCAGCGCTGCCCCGAGTGGACCGACCACAATGTCTCGGACCCCGGAGTGACCCTCATCGAGGCCGTGGCGCACATGGCCGACCAGATCGTCTACCGGCTCAACCGGGTGCCGGAGAAGAACCACCTGGCCTTCCTCGACCTGCTGGGTGTCACCCTCTTCCCGCCCTCGGCCGCCCGCGCCGACGTCACCTTCTGGCTCTCCGCCCCGCAGGCCGAGCCGGTCGTGCTGCCCGCCGGGACGGAGGTGGCCACCGGCCGGACCGAGACCGAGGAGGCGGTGTCCTTCGCCACCGAGGACGATCTGACCGTCGTGCCGTGCGAGCTGGAGGCCGTGCTGCGGCAGGAGGCGGGGACCACCCCCGAGGACTGCGGCCAGGATGTCTTCGGCGGCCGCGATGTGGCCGTCTTCGCGGCCGCTCCGCAGCCGGGCGACACCCTCCTGTTCGGGCTGTCGGCGGCGGTGCCGCGGTGCGCCGCGGTATTGCGGCTGGACAGCCGGGTGGACGGGGTCGGCGTCGACCCGCGCCAGCCGCCGCTGCGCTGGGAGGCATGGACCGCCGACGGGTGGACGGAGTGCGAGGTCGAGGAGGATTCCACCGGCGGCCTCAACCGGCCCGGTGAGGTCGTGCTGCACGTACCGGCCGGTCACCTCGTCTCCCGCGTCGGCCGGACGGATGCCGCCTGGCTGCGCTGCCGGGTCGTCGAGGCCGCGCCCGGCCAGCCGTTCTACAGCGCCTCACCGACCGTACGGGCCGCCTCCGCGTTCACCATCGGGGGCACGACGAGGGTCGCGCACGCCGAGGTGGTACGGGACGAACCGCTCGGCGAGTCCACGGGCGTGCCCGGCCAGCGGCTGCGCCTGGCCCAGGCACCCGTCGTCGCCGACCGCCCGCCGCTGCGGCTGGAGATCTCGGACGGGGACGGCTGGCAGGAGTGGCAGGTCGTCGCCGACTTCGCGTCCTCCGGTCCGTACGACCGGCACATCACGCTGGAGGAGGCGACCGGCGAGATCGCGTTCGGCCCTTCGGTGCGGCAACCGGACGGTTCGGTGCGTCAGTTCGGGGCCGTACCGGTCAAGGGCTCGGTGATCCGGGCGCCGCACTACCGCACCGGCGGCGGGCGGTCGGGCAATGTGGCGCGCGGCGCGATCCAGGTGCTGCGCAGCTCGATCCCGTACGTGGCGCGGGTGGAGAACCGGGAGGCGGCGCGCGGCGGGGTCGACGGCGAGACGGTGCAGGAGGCGAAGGTGCGCGCGCCGATCGCGCTGCGCGCACAGGAGCGGGCCGTGACCGCCCGCGACTACGAGGAGCTGGCGCGGCGCGCGGCCCCCGAGGCCGCCCGTATCGCCTGTCTCGCGGTCGATCCCGCCACGCGCTCGACGGGCGCCGCGGGCGCGGCGAGCGGGTCGGGAGCCGATGCGGGCCCGGCCGGCCAGAACGGCGCTGCCGGGCAGGCGGGGCAGGCGGGGCAGGCGGGGCAGACCGGCGAGAACGCCGTCCGGGTCCTGGTCGTCCCCCAGGCCGTCCCCGACCGCGGCGGCCGGCTCCGCTTCGAACAGCTGGTGCCCGGTCAGGAACTGCTGGGCCGGGTCACGCAGTTCCTCGACGAGCGGCGCCCCCTGGGCACCCGGCTCGCGGTCGGGCCGCCCTTCTACCAGGGCGTCACGGTGGTCGCGACGCTGCACTCCTTCCGGGCGGCGCGGGCCGACCGCGTACGGGCCGAGGCCCTGGACGCGCTCTACGCCTACCTCGATCCGCTGACCGGCGGAGCCCATGGCGACGGCTGGCCCTTCGGCCGCCCGCTGCGCTCCGGTGAGATCTTCGCGGCCCTGCAGCGGGTACCCGGTGTGGAACTCGTCGACGAGGTCCTGCTGCACCCCGCCGACCCGCTCACCGGCCGCCGCGGCGACGCCACCGACCGCATCGAGCTGGCCCCGTCCGCCCTCCTGTTCCCCTTCGACCACCGCGTCCGCGTCATCGAGGCCCGATGAGGGGCACGCCCGCGGGGATGGCCTCCCCGCACCCGCTGGGCGGGCAGCTCCCCGCCGTCTACGCCGACGACGACTTCGCCCAGCGCTTCGTCGAAGGTCTCGATGTCGTCCTCGCCCCCCTCTTCAACGTCCTGGACTGCCTGGAGAGCTACTTCACGCCCGCCCTCGCGCCCGAGGACTTCGTCGACTGGCTGACCACCTGGGTCGGCACCGAACTCGACGGGACGGAACCGCTGGCGACCCGCCGCCGCGCCGTGGCCGAGGCAGTCTCGCTGCACCGGGTACGCGGCACCCGGCGCGGCCTGTCCAACGCCGTCCAACTGGCTTTCGGGGTACGCCCGGAGATCACCGAGAGCGGCGGCGCGACCTGGTCCGCGCGCCCCCTCGGCCCCTTCCCCGGCTCACCGCACCCCGGTCTGCGGGTGACCCTGCGGGTCCACGATCCGTCCGCCGTCGACCCGCACCGTCTGCACGCCGTCGTCGCGGCGGCCCGTCCCGCGCACCTCCCCTTCACGGCCGAGGTGACCCACCTGCTCACTCCTCAAGGACCCTGACCCATGCCCACCGACCACATCACCTGCCCCGACTGCGGCGCCCCCGCCCCCCAGTCGGACCAGTCCTTCTGCGACTCCTGCGGCGCCTTCCTGCGCTGGGACCGGCCGGCGCAGCCCTCGCCCACCGCGGACCGGGGGCCTACGGCCGCTGCGGCGCAGCCGGCTCCTCCCACCGGGACGGGCGTCCCGGAATCCGCCCCCGGTCAGCACGCCCCGGACCGCCCCGCACGGTCCGACGCCACCCCATCCGGAGCGGGCCCCACCACCCCCGGCACCCCCACCACTCCCCCGGCCACCGCGGCTCCCGGAGCCGGCGAGGGCCCCCGCCCGGCCGCCGCCCCGCAGCAGGGCACCGGCGCGGAGCCGACCGTCCCGCTCCCGCCGGCCTCGGCGCACGACGGGGGCGTGGGCCGGCCCCAGCACGGTCCGGGCGGTCCGGGCGGTCCGGACAGCCAGGGCAGCCCGAGCGGCCCGGCCGGGCCGGCCGCCCCCCGTCCGGCCGGCGAGGGGGGCATCTCCGAAACCGGTATCCGCGCCCTCCTGGTCCCCGTGCCGGACGCCTCCCCCATCCCGGCCGTCGAGGCACCCGGGAGCGTACTGCCGGGCCGGCCCGAGGCGGCCCGGCCCCGGGTGCGGGCCCCGCAGGCGGCCCCCGAGCCCGAGCACGGCGCACCGTGCCGCAGCTGTGGCACGCTCAACGCGCCGGGCCGGCACTTCTGCCGGAGCTGCGCCACCCTCCTCGACGACACCGCACCGGAGGCCGCCGAAGGCCCGTATGCCGGGCAGCGGCCGCGGCTGCACCACAACCGCACCCGGTGGATCACCCGGGCAGTGGTGGCGGCGGTGATCGCGGCCGCCGTGGTCGGCGGAATCATCGGGGGGCCGCCGGCCGCGCGGGCCGTACAGGACCACTTCGCCGACCGCGTCCCCGTGGCCCCCGCCACCTGGCGGGCATCGCACTCCGGCCCTCAGCACGGCGTGAAACTCGCGTTCGACGGCTACTCCAACACCTGGTGGGGCACGGGCTATTCGGGCAACTCCGACGGCCAGTACCTGGAGACCGGCTTCGGCCAGCCCACCAACCTCCTCAACATAGTGATCACCCCCGGAGCTTCCGGCCGCACCCCGCAGGCCGCCGACCCGGCCCGTCCGCGCGAGTTCGACCTGATCGTGACCGACTCCTCGGGCAAGCAGCACATCTCGCAACACCGGCTCAACGACGGCGGGGCACAGAGCGTCAGCGCGGCCGTCCGGGATGCGATGACCGTACGGCTGGTACTGCACACCGCATACGGCGCCACCGACGAGAAGCAAGTGGCGATCGCCGAGCTGGAGTTCTTCGGCCGGTCGGCGGGATAGCCGACGGGCACGGAAAGTTCCACGCGTTCGCCGCGGGCTTGGGCAGGCGAGCGCACACAGCGACAAGAGAACGTCCGCTCCCGGCACACCGGAAACGGACGTTCTCTTGTTCAGCGACCGGCTCAGAGTTCACCTGTGCGCCTGCGCACCAAGGCATCTCTGCGCCTCTGCGCCTCGGCACGCACGCATGGGCTCAGTAGCGGTAATGATCCGGCTTGTAGGGGCCGTCCACGTCGACGCCGACGTATTCGGCCTGCACCTTGGTGAGCACCGTGAGCTTGGCGCCGAGAGCGGGAAGGTGGAACCGCGCGACCTTCTCGTCAAGGTGCTTGGGCAGCGTGTAGACCTTGGTCTCGTACTCTTCACCCTTGGTGTACAGCGCGATCTGTGCGAGCGTCTGGTTGGCGAACGAGCAGGACATCACGAAGCTCGGGTGTCCGGTCGCGTTGCCCAGGTTGAGCAGCCGGCCCTCGCTCAGCACGAGGATCGACTTGCCGGTGGGGAATACCCACTCGTGCACCTGCGGCTTGATCTCGATCTTCTTGATGCCGGTCACCTTGGCGAGACCGGCCATGTCGATCTCGTTGTCGAAGTGCCCGACGTTGCCGATGATCGCGTTGTGCTTCATCTTGGCCATGCTGTCGGCCATGATGATGTCGCGGTTGCCCGTGGTGGTGATGAAGATGTCACCCGAGGAGATCACGTCGTCCAGCGTGACGACCTGCAGCCCGTCCATCGCGGCCTGCAGCGCGCAGATCGGGTCGGCCTCCGTGACGACGACGCGCGCGCCCTGGCCGCGCAGCGAAGCGACGGCGCCCTTGCCGACGTCGCCGTAGCCGCAGACCACCGCGAGCTTGCCGGCGATCATCACGTCCGTGGCCCGGTTGATGCCGTCGACCAGGGAGTGCCGGATGCCGTACTTGTTGTCGAACTTGCTCTTGGTCACCGAGTCGTTGACGTTGATCCCGGTGAACAGCAGCTTGTCTTCCCGCGCCAGCTGGTACAGCCGGTTGACGCCGTTGGTGGTCTCCTCGGTGACACCGACGATGCTCTTGGCCATCTCCCGGTACTTCGTCGGGTTGTCGGCCAGCGACCGGCGCAGGGTGTCGAGCAGGAGCCGGTGGTCCTCCGGGTCGTTCTCGTCGGCGGAGGGCACCACCCCCGACGCCTCGTACTCGGCCCCGAGGTGCACCAGCAGGGTGGCGTCACCGCCGTCGTCGACGATGGAGTGCGGACCCGAGCCGTCCGGCCAGGTCATCACCTGCTCCAGGCACCACCAGTACTCCTCCAGCGTCTCGCCCTTCCAGGCGAACACGGCGCTGCCCGACGGCTCCTTCTCGGTGCCGTCCGGGCCGACCACCACCGCGGCGGCGGCCTGGTCCTGGGTGGAGAAGATGTTGCAGCTCGCCCAGCGGACATCGGCGCCGAGCGCGGCCAGCGTCTCGATGAGCACCGCTGTCTGGACGGTCATGTGCAGCGAGCCGGCGATCTTCTTGCCGGCCAGCGGCTGCTCAGGGCCGAACTCCCGGCGCAGCGCCATCAGTCCGGGCATCTCGTGCTCGGCGAGTTCGATCTCCTTGCGGCCGAGCGCCGCAAGGGAGAGATCGGCGACCTTGAAGTCGTTGACCGATCCGGCGCTGTCGGCGGTCAAGCTAGCCGTCACGTCGTTCTCCTTGTCTCGTAACACGGGTGGTGTCCCATCAATTCATCTGCCTGACAAGCACGTTGCACCTGCGAGCATCGCATAGGGCGCCGCCCGAGGACACTACGAGATCGGCAGTTAAAGATGGCCGAATTGCGCGAGAAGTTCGGTCAGCGTGGCACCGTCGTTGATCTGGTCCCGGATGCTGCTTTCCTTGGCGAGCAGTTGCTTCGTCGCCGCTATCACCTCGTCGGTGAGCTGCGGCGGAACCACGCCCACACCGTTCTCCTCGGCCACCACGATGTCGCCGGGTTCGACGATCTCCCCGCCGATGCGCACCGGCACATTGACCTGCACGGGCCCGTCGGCGTCCGGCGGCGCCGCGGGAGGGCAGCGGCGCGGCATGGTGGCCCGGTACCAGATCGGGAAGTCGAGGTCCCGCAATTCGTCGACGTCGCGGATGGCGCCGTCGACGACGGCACCGGCGATTCCGGCCATCTGCGCGAGGGTCGCCATCAGCCCGCCCCACATCGCCATCCGGGTGTTGCCGTGGCAGGCGAGCACGATGATGTCGCCGGGCTTCGCCGTCGGCAGCACCGGCAGGATGTCGACCAGGCCGTCCTCCGGAAGGTCGATCGTCAGCGCGGGGCCGATGGCGCGGTGTTCCCGCTTGACCGACCGCAGTCCGCCGATCGCGCCGATCCGCGGGCCGGCATCGGCGACCAGGCAGCTCGGGCTGTACTCGGGCAGCAGCAGCGCCCGCAGCGCATCGACCTTCTCCTGGGGCGGACGGACGAGCTCATGGTGAACGGTCTGCACCTTATGCGTCCTCTTCGTTCGGTATCGGATGTCCCGCTGCCGTGGGCACTACGCCCCGCCCGCCCGGGTGAGCACGCTCGCCAGTTTGCGCACTCCCTCGGTGATCTTCTCGTCGGGAACCCGGCTGTAGGCCAGCCTCAGCTGGTTCTGGCCACGGCCGTCCGGGTAGAACGCCGCGCCGGGGACATAGGTGACCTTCTCGTCGAGTGCCTGCTTCTGGAGCGCCACGGTGTCCAGGTGGGCGGGCGCCGTGATCCAGCTGAAGAAGCCGCCCAGCGGGCGGGTGAAGGTCATGCCCTCGGGGAGATGCGTGCGCAACGCGTCCACCATGATGTCGCGCCGTTCACGGTAGAACTTCCGCGAGAAGGCGATGCCCTGGTCGAACCTGCCCGAGCGCCCGTAGTCCTCCAGCAGCAACTGCCCCAGTGCTCCGGTGCACTGGTCCGTATTCTGTTTGGCGCGCAGCAGCTGGCCGACGAGCTCGGCCGGCGCGGCCACCCAGCCCATCCGGATGCCGGGGGCGAACGTCTTCGCGAAGGTGCCCACCTGGGCCACCACATCCGGCCCGAGCGCCCACAGGCTGGGCCGCCGCTCCCCGTCGAATCCCAGTTCCCGGTAGGCGACGTCCTCGACGATCAGGATGCCGTGCCGCCGCGCCAGCGCGACCAGGGCATGCCGTCGCTCGACCGACATGCTCAGGCCGCTCGGGTTCTGGAAGTCCGGAATGACATACACGATCTTCGGCACCGGGCCGGACGACGTGGCCAGCAACCGCTCCAGGGCGGACACGTCGAGGCCGTCGTCGTCGACCGGCACGGCTTCCACCTGCGTCAGGGTCCGCTGGAACCCGACGAGCGCGCCGAAGAACGTCGGCCCTTCCACGACGACGCGGTCACCGGGGTCGAGCACACACCGGCTGATGAGCCCGATGCCCTCCATGCCGCCGCTGGTGATGCAGAGTTCGTTCTCCGCCGGGCGGACGCCCTCCTGCGCGCCGAGCCAGCCGGCGAACCAGTCCCGCAGGCCGGGAAGTCCCGCGGTGGGGCTGTACTGCAGCGCGACGGACTGTTCCAGCACCCGCGGGAAGCTCTCCGCGATGGCCTGGGTGGGAAACGTCTCCGGGTGCGGGAAGCCACCGGAGAGAGTGATCGCGTCCGTGGCGCCGGACTGATTGAGGATGGCGGTGATCTGGTCACCCGTGTCCCCCGCCACATGCCGGGCGAACAGCTGGTCCCACGGGCGGACACCAAGGTCAACGGACATGAACGGGCCTTTCTGTCTGCTCCTCGGCGAGAAGCTCCCCGGCGCCGTGCAGCGCCGGTATCTCGTCGCGATGAGGGATGTCGAGCGTGTGCAGCTGCTTTCGGAAATGCACCAGCGGCGGCCCCGAACCGCACCAGAGCCCTTCGACCTCTCCGATGAACAGGGTGTGGTCGCCCGCACGGTGGGACTGCCGGACCCTGCAGGACAGGTGCACCAGGGCGCCGGACAGCAGGGGAAGGCCGTCACGCCACACGAAGCGGACCAGCTCGGGCCGCTGGGTACCGCCCGCGAAGTGCTGCGACAACGGCTCCTGCGCCTCGCTCAGAATGGAAATCCCGTAGCGGCCGGTGCCGGCGATCCGCCGGTGCGTGGCGGTCGCGGCGGCGACCGAGATGAGCACGAGCGGGGGTTCCAGGGAGACCGAGGTGAAGGCGTTCGCGGTCATACCGTGTGCGTGCAGATCGCCCGGCTCGCCCGTCGCGGTGGTGACGACGGTGACTCCGCTGGCGAATTGGCCGAGTGCCTGGCGCAATCGCGCCGGGCTCGCGTCGTCGCGGGGGTCGGTGTCGGCGGCACCGTTGCTGTCCATCACGGGATCTCCTTGCTTGCCGGGGCCGGCGCCGGCGGCGCGGTCGTGCGCCCGGGGCCGGCCGGGGGTCAGCGGCCGCGGACGAATGACAGCTCGTCCGGGTTGAACAGGTCCGGGCGCCGCCAGCCATCGACGTCGTACTCGTCCATGCACTGGTCCACGAAGCCCTTGAGCGCATCGGCGTCCCCGGACTCCTGGTAGGCCCACAGGGTCTGGAACCGTACGGCCTCGTGGTCACCCCCGTAGTTGCGCTCGTAGAGCTCGTGGCGCCCGCCGAACTCGGTGCCGACGGCGTCCCAGAGCAGCTTCAGCAGCTTGACCCGGTCGATCGCCTCGATCCCCTTGGAGCCCCGGAGGTACTTGTCCAGGTAGGGGCGCACCTCGGGGTTCTTCCAGTCGCTTGCGTGCGAGTTGAGGTAGATGAGCCCGCTGCCGAGCGTCTGCTGCAGGATCTCCTTGATACGTGGGTAGCCGATGCCCATGAAGGTCCGGTAGGCCATGCCGTAGCGCACGTTCGGCTGGACTGCGCCGCCCACCCAGGGGACCGGCGACTTGGCCATCGCGTCGGACAGGCCCCAGAAGAGATCACGCCAGTTCAGGATCTCGCCGATCTGCGCCTGCACCCCGCGGAAGCCGGAGGTGCCGGTCATCTCCACCGCCTTCATCGCGCAGCCGGCGATGAAGTCGAGCTTCACCGCGAGGCGGGTGCACCCGTGGAAGGTGAAGCGGTCGACGAAGCCCGAGCCGTTCGCGAAGGAGTTCGCCGCCTCCGCGTCGTACATGAACACGTTCTCCCAGGGGATGAGCACGCGGTCCATGACCATGATGGCGTCGTTCTCGTCCAGCCGGCTGGACAGCGGGTAGTCGAACGGGCTCCCCATGACCGTGGCCATCATTTCGTAGGAGGCACGGCAGAACAGCTTCAGCCCCGGTGCGTCCATCGGCACCGTGAACACCACGCCGAACCGCTTGTCGCGCACCGGCAGGCCGTAGTGGGCGACGAAGTTGTGGTTGGTCAGCGCGGAGCCGGTGGCGACCACCTTGGCGCCGGAGACGATGAGGCCGGCGTCGGTCTCCTCGTCGACGTGGACACAGACGTCCGCCGTCTCGTCGGCGGGCCGGTCCCGGTCGATCGGCGGGTGCACCAGCGCGTGGCTGAAGTACAGCACCCGTTCCTGGGCCTGCTTGTACCAGCGCAGCGCGTTGTCCTTGAACGGCCCGTAGAAGTCCGAGTGGGCTCCCAGGGTGCCGAGGAAGGAGGCCTTGTAGTCCGGCGTACGGCCCATCCATCCGTAGACCATCCGCTGCCAGGCGACGATCGCGTCACGGGAGGCGGTCAAGTCGTCCGCGGAGCGCGCGGTCTTGAAGAAGGGGTGGGTGAACCCGCCGTTCCCGGTCTCGGTCGGCACCCGGAGCACCCCTTCGGCCTCCGGCGCGTGCAGCGCGTCGTAGAGCCGGGCGATGGAGCGTGCGCTGTTGCGGAAGCCGGGGTGGGTGGTGACGTCCTCGACGCGCTCGCCGTAGATATAGATCTCCCGGCCGTCGCGCAGCGAGTCCAGGTACTCGTCGCCCGTCATGGGGCGGACGTCGTTACGCGCACCGGCCAGTTCCGGCAGCGGGACCGTTGAGGTCATGGCGTTCCTCCAGGCGAGTGATCAGGTGTTCTGCAGTACGTCGGCCCCGCACAGGGAGGACGTTCTTCCCCTGACGTCCGCGTGGATCGCGTCGGCGATGTCGTAGGCGCGGTCGACGATCGAGGGAAGACCGAAGGTGAAGAAGAGGCTGCCCGAGGCGAGATCGCCGAGGGCGTACAGCCGGGGGTCGGCCGTGCCGTCCACCACGAGCCGGCTGGTGGGCCGGTCCACCGTCACCCCGCCGCGCGGATGCCGCTGGGCGAGGCCGGCCGCGGTCAGCGAAGCGATCAGGTTCTCGGCCTTGAGCGGCAGGCTGCCGGAGGACGGGCTCACCGCGTTGACCAGGCGGTCGGCGCGGTAGGCCGGCTGCTCCTCGTCGGTGTGCAGGGCGAAGGCTCCGCCGCCCGACGGCTCGATGTGCCGGATACCGGAGACGATCTCCAGCTGCCCGGCATCGATCAGGTCCAGGACCCTGGCCGCCGCGGTCGGCGGCATGGGGCAGCACAGGCTCATCACCGAGCGGTAGTGCGTGCGCAGCAGCTCGGTCTTCTCGTGCTCGGGCAGCAGCGGCCAGATATCCGGCCCGGTGGCCGGCACGGCATGCTGGAGGATGCGCAACCCGCGGCGCGGGGAGTGCACTTCGGCCAGGTGCCGGCGCAGGCGCCGCACCGGGTCCTCTTCGGTGAGCGCCGCTATCTCCTCGGCCACCGGGTCGAAGTCCTCGCCGGCCGCGCTGAACTCCGTACGCATCACGCCGACCAGCTCATCGACCGTCAGCATCTCGCCGCGTGCCGCCGCGCCACGGAACCTCTCGGCCGTGAAGTGCTGGAGGGTGTACGGAAGCGGACTCTGGCGTACCAGGGGAAGCACCCCGCTGCGCGAGAGCAGCAGGATCCGGCCGCGGTGGCCGCCGCCGGCGAGCGAGAGGACCACGTCGATGCCGGTCAGACCGCTGCCGATCACGCCGACGGTGTCGTCGGGGCCGATGTCCGTGAGGGAGCGCGACAGCGGGTAGGGGTCGGCGATGAAGCCTTCGGTGCCGGTCAGCGCGTACGGGTCGCCGGGCTGCCCGCGACCCACGCATAACACGGTGTAGTCGACGACGGCCTGCCGGCCGCTCCGCGTGCGCAGGGCCACTTGCCCGTCGTCGGGGGTCGCGGCCGACACCGCCTCCCGGACGATGTCGATGCGCCACCCGCGCTCGCGCAGCTGCGCCAGCGCCGCCTGTGCCGCATCCTCCAGATAGTGGCCGTACAGCGCGCGAGGTACGAAACGCATCCGGTTCAGCGGGTCCACGAAGTCCGTACCGGAGCCGGTGGTGGCATCCCGGTCGGCGAGCCATCGCGGGAAGTGGCCGCTGTCGCCGAAGCGTACGGACATTCCGTCGGGTGCGATGTTCACCCGGACCGTCTCCAGATCCGGCTGGTACGGCCGGCCGCGCCATAAATGTGGGGACGGCTCGAAGACCGTGATGCCGCCCGGTGGTGTGTGGGTCTGAGCGAGCGCGTCGAGCAGGCAGACCGCGGATGCCCCGCCCCCGACTACGCCTATCTCGACGCTACGGCTCATGGCACTCGAGCCCATGATTGACATGTCCCCCTAAAGCTTTAGAGCACAGTCCGACAGCCTGCGTGGACAGCGTGATCTGACCGGTAATAGGGAAGATAATTTCTGCGCCGAGGCGGACGGCAAGGCAATCCACGACCGCTCCGGCCGAACAGATTCGAGGGGTTACTGCATGCGATGGAAGCATGCACGGGAAACTGGGTGGCTGCAATCGAGCAGCATCAACCCCCGTCGATACCAGTGCCCATGAAGTTACCTGTGGACAAGGGGGCAGTCAACAAGATTTTTTCCGCGGGACCCGGTTTGAGCCAGCTCTATGGCCGATTATGGAAGCGGAACTCCCTCACTCAATTACTACCGGAGACCCGCGGAGCACTAAGGGTAGTCGACCGGTTACCGAAGAGGATCTTGACTCTCCCGGTTCGCGCCGTGGAGGATGTAGCGGCACTTGCAAGAAGGCGTTTTCTGAAAATCCTTCATGAGGTTGCGGGGTGGGGGGCCTATCTGTCGAAGCCGTGAGTGAATCCGGCTCGACGAGCAACCGTGACAAGCGACCATGACAAGCAACTAACTCATCACTTACGCCCACCGCCGCGCTGCTTCCTGTCAACGCGGCGGTCGGAGCGTGATGTTTTTCGCTGCGCTGAGGAGGGCAATCTCCAGTGTCATTAGGTGCCGGGGCGGGAGCGGTGACAGAGATTCGGGACATCTGCCACCTGATCGGCGGTCAGTCCGTCGCATCCGCAGACGGAAAGACGTTTGAGACCAGAGATCCGCACGACAATTCGGTGATAGGCACTGTGGCCAGAGGGTCCGCAGTGGATGGTGAGCGTGCGGTTGCGGCGGCACGGAAGGCATTCGACGAGGGCCCGTGGCCCAGAATGACCCCCACGGAACGCCGCAAGATCCTCCACGATGTGGCCGACGCCGTGGACGCGCATCGTGAAGAGCTGGCGATGCTGGAGACCGTGGACAGCGGAAAGATCATCCGGCAGGCGCTGCACGGGGAGATGCCCCGGGTCGCCCAGAATTTGCGGTTCTTCGCCGATTACGCGGCGATGGCGACCGACGAGGCCTATCCCAACGGCCCGGTACTCGGCTACTCCCTGCGGCCGCCGGCGGGCGTCGTCTCGGCGATCAGTCCATGGAACGCACCGCTCATGCTCGCCACGTGGAAGGCCGCGCCCGCCCTCGCCTTCGGCAACACCGTGGTGCTCAAGCCCGCCCCGCAGACCCCGCTGACGGCGGCCCGGTTCGGTCAACTCGCCGCTGCCGCGGGGCTGCCGGAGGGCGTGCTCAATATCGTGCACGGCTTCGGTGCCGATGAGGTGGCCGGCCCGCTGACCAGCGATCCGCGCGTGGACCGCATCACCTTCACGGGCTCCAGCGCCACCGGAGCCCGGATCATGGCCGCCGCGGCACCCCACCTGACCCCCGTCTCCGCCGAACTGGGCGGCAAGTCGGCGAACATCGTCTTCGACGACGCCGATCTGGACGTGGCGGTACCCGAGTCGATCAAGGCGATCTTCGGCGGCAACGGCCAGGTCTGCTTCTCCGGGTCACGGCTGTTCGTACAGCGCGGGATTCTGCCGGCCTTCCTGGAACGCTTCACCGAAGAGGCAGCCAAAATCGTCGTCGGGGACCCCAAGTGTCACGAGACATTCATGGGCCCGCTGATCGAGCAACGGCATCTGGACAAGGTTCAGGGCTATGTCGACCTGGCACAAAAAGAAGGCGGCACGGTCCTCACCGGCGGATCGCCCGTGACGACCGGCGAACTGTCCCGTGGCTTCTACTACGCGCCCACAGTCATCACCGGCCTGACCAATGACACCCGGACGGCGCAGGAAGAGATTTTCGGCCCGGTGGAGACGGTCATTCCGTTCGACACCGAACAAGAAGCACTGCGACTGGCCAACTCCAGCCCGTACGGACTGGCCGGGATTCTGTTCACCACCAACCTCGACCGCGCTCACCGGATGGCGGCCCACTGGAAAGCCGGGACGGTATGGGTGAACTGTTATTTCGAGCGTGATCTCCGCATGCCCTTCGGTGGCGAAGGCATCAGCGGGGTCGGCAGAGAAGGCGGGCCGCATTCGCGTGAATTCTTCACCGAACCTCGTGCCGTGGTCCTGCGCATTCGCTGACACCCGGGAATGACGATCGCCTCCTTGGAAAGAGTCCCCATGACATCAGATGCCTTGCAGGACATCGCCGCTGAGCTGTACGGCGCCCACCGGAGCGGGAAGGCAGTTCCCTCAGCGGTGCGCAACGTTTCCCTTTCCTCCCGGTCCGATGCTTACGAAATCCAGTGGGCGCAGCTGCGGCAGCGGGTTTTGGACCAGGACCCGCTGCGCGGATTCAAAGCCGGCCTGGTGTCCGTGCCCGCACAACGCGATAGGGACACATCGGAACCGGTTCTGGGCCATCTCACCGACAGCATGTTTCCTCCCGGCCACGAGCCCCTGGACGGCGGGGAATTCCTCCGCCCCCGCATCGAGCCGGCGCTGGCCTTCGTGCTGGGTGGGCCGCTCGGCGGTCCCCGGGTCACCGTGACCGACGCCCTCCGCGCGGTGGACTGTGTGCTGCCCGCCCTGGAGATCACCGACTCCAGGTACGAGGACGGGCCGGCCTCCGTCCTCGACCTGGTCGCCGACAACGCCGGCTGCCGGAGCGTCGTGCTGGGCGGCACCCCGGCAGCCCTCTCGGACGTAGACCTGCGCTTGTCCGGCTGTGTGCTGCACCGCAACGGAGAGGTGGCCGCCACCGGCGCCGGCGGCATGGCGCTCGGCTCGCCCGTCAACGCCCTGGTGTGGGTGGCGAATGCCGTGCGCCAGGAGGAGTTCGCCCTCGACGCCGGTCATGTGGTGCTCGTCCCCTGCCTCACCCCGGCCGTCGCCTTCGAGCCCGGCGACACCGTGACCGCGAGCATCGCCGGCGTGGGCACCGTGACCGCCGTGCGCGCACGCTGAGCCGCCCCGTCCCACCCGCTGTCCGCCCTACCGTCCGTACCGAAGGAGGCGGCCTCTTTCATGGCCGAGCCACTGGAAATCCGCTCCGGCGACGCCCGGCGCGCGGCCGAGGTCCTGCTCGACGCCGAGCGCTCGGTCACCGCTCGCGGGCCGATCACCGCGCACTGGCCGGATCTTGACCTGCCGGGCGCGTATACGGTGCAGCGCGAGGCGCTGCAGCAGCGGCTGCAGCGAGGCGAGACGCTGATCGGCGTCAAGCTCGGCCTCACCTCGCGCGCCAAGCAGATCAGGATGGGGATCGACGCACCGTCGCTGGCATGGCTGACCGACGCCATGGTGCTGCCGGCCGGCGTCCCCCTGCCCCGCCAGCGGCTGATCCACCCGCGGGCCGAACCGGAGATCGTCTTCGTGATGCGGGAGCGGCTGGCGGGCCCCGGCATCACCGCGGCGGTCGCCCTCGGTGCCGTGGACCGCGTCTACGGCGGCATCGAGATCATCGACAGCCGTTACCAGGACTTCAAGTTCACCCTGGCGGACGCGGTGGCGGACAACAGCTCCTCCGGGCTGTTCGTGCTCGGTCCCCTCGGGCGCTCCCCCGAGGGCATGGACCTCGCACACGAAGCGTGCCTGCTGGAGGTCGACGGCCAGGTGGTCGACTCCGCCACCGGCGCGGCGGTGCAGGGACACCCGGCGGAGGCGCTTGCCCTCGCCGCCAACACCCTCGGCGAGCGGGGACTGGCCATCGAAGCCGGCGCGATCGTCCTCACCGGCGGCATGACCGACGCGGTCCACGTCCAGCCGGGCGCGAGCGTCGCCGCGCACTTCTCCACTCTCGGCACCATCACCGTCGCAGGAGGCTGAGTATGCCGTTCATCGACGTGACCCTGGGCTCCGGCCGGTCACCGGAGCAGGTCCGCGCACTGATCCATGAACTGACACATGCCGCGCACCGCGCTGTGGGTGCCCCGCTGGCGAACATCCGGGTGGTCATCCGGGAGGTCGATCCGGCGCACTGGGCAGCCGGCGACGTCACGACCGAGGAACGCAACGCCCGGAAGAAGGACGCCGGCTGAGTCCGCCGCCCCGGCGGCCCCGTCAGCTGAAAAGTTCCGCTCCCGCTGTCCGAGAAAGGCACCGAAGCATGAGCGAAGAGATGTACCGCCACGAGATCGCCCACTTGGCGCGGGTGGAATTACACACACCGGACCCGGACGGGACGCTCTGGTTCTTCAAGGACCTGCTGGGCATGTACGAGACGAGACGCGAGGGGCAGTCCGTCTACCTGCGGGGCTATGAGGACCCGTACCAGTGGAGCCTGAAGATCACCGAGGGCCCGGAGCCCCGGATGGACCACGCCGCGCTGCGGACCTCGTCGCCGGAGGCGCTGGAGCGCCGCGTCCGGTCGATGCGGGACGGGAACCAGGACGGCAAGTGGACCGAGGACGAGTTCGGTTACGGCAAGACCTACGAGTTCCTCACGCCCGACGGCCACCACATGAGCCTGCTGTGGGAGGCCGAGAAGTACAAGTCCCCGCCGGAGCTGCGGAGCAAGATCCTCAGCCGTCCGTCGAAGAAGCCGCTGCAGGGCCTGCCAATCAAGCGGATCGACCACCTCAACCTGCTGGCCAGCGACGTCACACCGGTCAAGCAGTCCTTCGAGCGCCACCTCGGTCTGCGGACCAATGAGCGGGTGGTCGACGGCGATGTCGAGACCGGTGTGTGGATGAGCAGCAGCCTCCTCAGCCATGATGTCGCCGTCATGCGGGACGCGCGGGGAGCCCGCGGCCGGCTGCACCACGTCGCCTTCTACTACGGAGTGCAGCAGCACACCATCGACGCGGCCGAGATGTTCCGCGACTACGACATCACCATCGAGGCGGGCCCGGACCGGCACGGCATCACCCAGAGCTCCTTCCTGTACGTCTTCGAGCCCGGCGGCAACCGGATCGAGCTGTTCGGCGACCCGGGGATCCTGATCCTCGAACCGGACTTCGAGACCCGTACCTGGACGATGGATCAGATCGACACGGGGACGGCGATCGGCGGCACCAACCTGCCGCAGGAGACCTACTTCACCTACGGCACCCCGCCCGTCGGCCCGGATCCGGACGCGGAAGCGGACGCGGTTCCGGACTCTCCCCGGCGGTAGTACCCCGCCACGCGGCGCCGCCCCGGTGCCAGGCGCACGGCAGGCCTGGTCCGGGGCGGCGCCGCCGTGCCTTCAGGGGATGCCACGGGGCGGTCTCGCAGTGCCCGCAGGAGCTTGAGTCGTACGGACCGAGCACACACCGTGAGGGGACAGCCCAGATGACCACAGCCGAGATGACCACGGCCTCGGTGGAGCAGCGCGCCCACAGCGAGGTGAAGCGAACCCGTCGTGCCTTCTACGGGCCCGCGTTCGTCGCCGCGGTGGCGTACGTCGACCCCGGTAACTTCGCGACGAATTTCCAGGCGGGCGCCAGATTCGGCTATCTGCTGGTGTGGGTTCTGGTGGTCGCGAATGCCGTCGCCATGTTCATCCAGTACCTCTCCTCGAAGATCGGCCTGGCGACCGGGACGGACCTGTCGACCCTGTGCCGCCGCAGCCTGCCGCGCCCGGTGTCGCGGATCCTGTGGGTACAGGCCGAACTGGTCGTCATCGCCACGGACCTGGCGGAATTCGTCGGCGCCGCCATCGGCCTCAACCTGCTTTTCGGGGTGCGGCTCTTCCCCGCGGGCGTCGCCACCGCGGTGATCAGCTTTGCGGTGCTCGCCCTCCAGCGCCGCGGCTACCGTCCCTTCGAGGTCGCCATCACCTTCCTGCTCTCGCTGATCGGTTTCGGCTTCCTCTACCAGCTGTTCGCGCTGGGCGGCCAGTCGCCGGAGGGCATTGCGGCGGGCATGGTGCCCCGTTTCGCGGGCACCGAATCCCTCACCCTGGCGGTCGGCATCATCGGCGCCACGGTCATGCCGCACGTCATCTATCTGCACTCCGCCATCACCGCACAGCGGCCCTCGCCGCGCACCCCCCGCGCCAAGCGGGTCGCACTGCGCAGCCTGCGGATCGACTGTGTCTCCGGCCTCGGTCTGGCGGGACTGATCAACCTGGCGATGTTCTGTGTCGCCGTCGCCCTGTTCCACCGGCGCGGCGGTGACTACAGCGGGAGCCTGCAGGCAGCTCACCACTCCCTCGGCCAGACCGTCAGCGGTATGGCCGCGCTGGCCTTCGCGGTGGCCCTGCTCGCCTCCGGGCTCTCCTCCTCCGGCGTGGGCACCTACGCCGGGCAGGTCGTCATGCAGGGATTCCTCCGCCGCCGGATTCCGTTGCTGCTGCGCCGCGCTGTCACCATGGCGCCGGCCCTGGTCGCCCTGGCTGCCGGATTCTCACCGGACTCCGTGCTCGTCATCTCCCAGGTGGTGCTCTCCTTCGGCATCCCGTTCGCCCTCGTCCCCCTGGTGATGTTCACACGGAGCCGCGAGCTGATGGGGGATTACGTCAACAGGCCGCTCACCACCGGGATCGGAGCGGTCCTGGCTTTCGTCCTGTCCGGCCTCAACCTCTACCTGCTCGGCCAGATCCTCCTCGGCTGACTCCCGGTGAGTCCCGGTGAGTCCCGGTGAGTCCCGATGGCTTCCGATGACTCCCGACGGACGGGAGGGCCCGCGGACCCGGACCCGACACCCGGCGCCCGGGAGTTGGCGCAACGGGTCCGTCAGCCCTGTGCTGTCGGGAGGAAGTGCAGGAGCAGCACATACGCCCCGGTGCCCGCGAAGATGCTCAGCAGCACATTGCGCCGCCACAGGTACAGTCCGGCCGTCACGGCGATGCCCGTTGCTTCGGTCAGTCCGTAGGGGCTGGTGGTGACGTCGACACCGCGCAGCAGGTAGATGACCAGGATCACCATGATTCCGGCCGGCATGTGCTGGGACAGGAAGGCGGTCACGTGTGACGAGCGCAGCCGCCCGAGGAAGGCGAAGGGGACGGCCCGCAGGGCGAAGGTGATGGCCGCGACGATCGCCAGCGCCGAGACGATGTATCCGGTGCTAGGCATTGGTGTGCTCCTGGGGCCGGGTGAAGCGGTAGCGCACGAGCAGCGCGAGAACGTAGAGAGTCATCGCCACCACGAGCATCTGGCCGGGGGCCACCAGCTGGGCGAAGAGGCCGCATCCCGCGGCCAGAAGCGGAGCGGGCAGGTCCCGCCCCGAGCGGCACGCCTCGATCGCCAGCACGGTGAACAACGAGGTCAACGTGAAGTCCAGGCCGTCGATCGTGGGCAGAGCCCGACCGGTCAGCGCCCCGACCAGCCCGCCCCCGACCCAGTAGGACTGCAGCGACACCTGTGTCGCGATGATCCGCAGGCTGCTGAAGGAGTCGGCCGGCCGCGTCGCCGTGAGCGCGTAGGCCTCGTCGATCAGGGCGAACACCGCGTAGGTCTTGGCGACTTTGCCCCGGACACGGTGCAGCGGGAACGACAGGCTGTAGAAGACATGCCGGAAATTGACCAGCAGCGTGGTCAAGGCGATCGAGACCAGCGGACTCGCGGCCATCAGCATGCCGACCAGCAGGAACTCCAGCGAGCCGGCGTAAATCAACCCGCTGAACAAGGGCGTCCACCACCAGGCGAGCCCCGACTGCACGACCAGCAGCCCAAAGGTGATCCCTAAGGAGAACATCCCCACGCCGACCGGCAGGGTCTCCGCCAGCGCCAGACGGATGTCGGACGCTCTCTTCCCGTCCTGCGGCGGAGCAGGTTCGCCGCGTGCCGTACGCATGTGTGATGACATGGACGCAACTTTAGTAGGTCCATGTCCCCTTACTGCGCAGGTCGTTGAGCTGATCCAGAAAGAAAAAGGCAGGCCGGCGTCGCCGGTGTCGGCCGCATGACGCGCCGGTGTCCCCTACGGGCCCGGAAGGAGACCGGAGTCTGACCCACACCTGTGGCTGAGCGAAGCGTCCCGAAATGGCTGGCAGGGCCGAGGTGGCACGCCTGCTCGGTGTCGCGGCGCTGGGCCGACCTCGCCAGCGCCACGTGGAGCACTCAGTGGGACTACGGTCCGTCCGCTCGGCAAGCCGTACCCCGTCAGCGCCCTGCTCGGCGCGAAGAAGACGTCGGTCCGACGGGTAGTCGAAGGTCAGTGAACGAAGAGCCCGGCGAAGACCAGGGCGACGGGGATGCCCAGGATTCCGGCAGCCATGAGCCAGCCGACGACCTGTGACGAGTTACGTGCCACCTTGCGGCAGAGCCATACAGCGGGTCCGAGGTACACGACGAGGAAAAGGACGACGAGGAAATCGACTCCTGAGCCCATGACAATCCCTACTCTCTCCTGCGCCGCCTACGCACGCCGTCATTGCACCCGGGGCGAAAGGCCGCACGCCTCGGGGCCGCTCCGACGCATGCGGGCAGCCCCGAGACGCGGACCTCACACCCTAGTTGGTGAGGGGGTCCGTGAACTCAGTCGCCGGTTCGTCACAGTGGATGACATTGGACGGCCGGTTGCCAGGGCCGTCTCCGACGATCGGCACGGGCGGTGAGACGTTCCACGGGTTGCCGCCGCTTCCCCGGTGGAAGGCATCGCATGGACCGAAGGCGTTGCCGTTGGGAGCGGTGAACGGCAGGTTGGAGAAGTTCGTCCAGTCGCCACCGCTGATCCTCCCCTTCGAAGGACGGCCGAGGTTGTCGGTCATCTTGTCGTCGATGTAGAGGTACAGGTCGGGCATGTAGCTCTGGAACACGATGCCGTTGGGCGGAACAGCGTCTTTGTTCACCTGCTGGTGCGTCGGCTTGACGCTCCCGTCCGCGCAGAACGCGGCGGCGACATCCTGCCAGATGGGAGGCGCGTTGCCGATCATGCTGCCGAACACATTGTTGTCACCGCTGTTCTTGAAGAACATCGAATAGATGTCTCCGGCGAAGTTCCGGACAGCGTAGTTGGTTTCGTTGTTCGCCTTGATCTCGTCCACCCACGCTTTCACATTGTCGTTGATGTTCTTGTGGGCGATCATCGCGCGGTATCCGTGAACACCGCCGCCAACGGCACGGAAATCCACGCAGGTGTTGTCCGAGTTCAGGCGTGCGCCCCTGAAGTGGGGGAAGTACGCCTGCCCGGGTGTGTCGCCGTCGGCGTACGGGTGGGCGGTGTGGACGTTCCCGTATTCGAGGGCATCCTGAGTGGTGTAGTCGATGTCCGGCTTGGCAATACCGTAGTCGGCTTCAATCGCCTTCATGATGTTGGTCACGAAGTACGGGAGGTGGGCATTGCCGACCCGGACCCGGTAGCTCGCCCCTTCACTGCCGGGAATGATCTTCCCGCTTCCGTCGGCGACGAACGACACGTCGATATCGCTCTTGATCTTGTAGCTGTTGTCGCCCTTCAGCGCCACACTGGCCGGCTGCGCGGGATCGGGGCGCTGGTTGGACATGCCCATCCACACGGGAACTGACATAGCGGGTGCGGATCCGTTCGCGTTCGGTTTGTCTCCGCCGGTTTTGATGTCCTTGCGCCACTGCTCGGCTGCGTCCCAGGTCTTCTGGCCGGTGCACTCGCCCACCGCCTTGGCCGTGGGACAGCGGGCCTCATGGGTGAAGCCGCGCATATCCGCTCCGGGGTTGTCCCAGCGGGGGCCTTCATATGCCAGCCCCATGGCCCAGTTGTAGAGCGTTTTCTGGGTCCGCAGCGGCGTGTACAGCTCCTCCGGCATGTTGGAGTCGAGGTTCTGGTTCGGGTCAAAGATCGACGCGGCTGTCATGGTCCGGTGGACGAACTTGCCGTTGATCGATTTGAACGCCACGGAGTTCCAGGCGATGTCATGGTCGGCAGTGCCCGTCTTCGTGTAGTTCGTCAACGTCACCACCGGCGTGGACGTGAACTTGTAGGCGCCCAGCGACACCCACTTGCCGTTGTTGGCGTCCTGGTTCACGACCCGCTCGTACGGGCCACCGGCAGCACCGCTGATCAGGTATTTTGCCTGCTTGGCTTGTGCTCCGGTGTCAGGGATGTACGCGTAGACGGCAGCGAGATCGTATGTTTTCCCTGCCTTCCACTGGCCTTCGATCGTCATCCGGTTGCCTTCCCCGCCGAGGTGGTCCTCGTTACGGGTGTGGGTGTACCAGAAATGGCCGCCGTGGCCACCGCCGATCGAATACAGGTCGGCCTTCGCCTCGTAGTGCTTGTCCCAGTCGGGGAAGAAGGTGAACTGGAACGTGCCTGTCGAGGATGCCTTCCCGCAATTCGACCAGGTTTCGGTTCCGTTGGGGATGGAGGTGACGACGTCCGCCCCCTGCGGGCCGGTACCGCACACCGGCTCGCCGTGCTCCAGCCGATAGCCGCGGCCCGGCTCGGCACGCAAGGTGACGTACTTGATGGTCTCGTTTCCGCACGAATCCTTGCAGTCAGGCTTCCACGTCGCGTTCTCCTGGTTCCACCAGAACTGCCGGTAGCAGGCCTCGTCCGGGCAGTCGACCGGGTTGACCGGGTCACAGCCGTTCTTCTTGTTGCAGAAGGTGTCCAGCGGCGGGCTGACAAGGGCGCGGGCCTCTTTGGTGAGCCACCAGGCGGGTTGAAAACCGGCCGAGGAGAACCCGCCCTCGCCCTCCCTGTCCTGACGGCCGTCGGTGCCGTAGGAGAAGCCGGTGTCGATGGACCAGGCAGCCCAGCCCATCACCTTCTCCTCATACGGCCAGTCCTGCGGATGCGCCGCGTCACGGATGTTGCCCGGGTCGAGGTCGACATTCATGAACGGGTGCTCCCAAGCGCCCGCTTTGTACATGGGGTTGGCGGGGTTGTTGTACCAGCCCAGGCCCCAGCGGCCGCCGTTCTTCGGAGCGTCCGACTTCGTGTTGAAACCGAGGTTGTAGTTCCACGCAGCGGTGAACCAGTTCTCCACCCGGGCGGGGTCGTCATTGTTCACCGTGATCTTCTGCCCCTCGGTGTGCACCTCGTTCCACTTGTCGGCGAGGATCTTCATGGAGGCAGCCACATTGCTGGCGTAGTCGACCGCGATCACCTTCTGAAGCTTCGGGTCGAGGCTCGTTTCGTGGTCCTTCTCGTGCCCCTTCAGGCGCATGCCGTCGGTGACCTGCCCGACGCCGTAACCGCAGTCGGACTTATTCCAGTTGATGCGCCAGTAACCGAGGAGGGTGTCCTTCGCGCTGTGGCCGTAGTAGCCGTCCACGGCGGCCAGCGGATTGCCCATCTGACCAGGGATCGCGCCCGATTCGGCCTGCCACAGATTGGACTCCTGCGCCAGGATGCCGAGGAGGACGTTGGCGGGGATCCGGCCCCCTCCGTTCAGCTTCGGGAGGGGGAATAACCCCTGGGGGTCGATCGAGCCCAGCCCGGCCTGATCGCGGTAGCCGCCCTGGCGGATCCATTTGCTGCGCAGTTCGCCGCGCACGGCCATGTCCACGGCCCACTCCACCTGGTTCGGCGTCGGCTGCAACGCCTGAACACTCATGTCGTTGCGCGAGACGGAACACCAGCGGTCGGTGTCACGAGGATCGTGGGAGACGCCTTCGGAAGGCTGAGCCAGCAGGCGCGGCCGGCTGCCGCCGGTAAGGGCAGGAGAGCGACCGCTGCCGATGCGCGACCGCGTCGGGACAACCCTCTGCTCGATCTCCTGCCGCGTCGCCGTGGCGGTCGAGGTGACGGTGAGCGGGGTGTCCTCGCCCGTCGCGCCAGGGGCCCGCCCGGAGCGGTTACGCACCCCCGCCTCGGGCTCGGCTGCCTTGTCGAACCCCTTGCCGGCCGCTTTGATGCGGGTCAGTCCGGCGCGGACGCCAGGGGTGAGGACGGGGTCGACCGCCAGGCGGCCGTGGGAGGAGACCTCGGTGCCGGCCGGCGCATCGATCCTGGTGACACCGCTTCCCTGCACCTTGACGTCCTTGGGACGGCCAGTGAGGAAGACCCGCCCCTGCGCACCGGGCATGAGGTCGAGTTCACCAAGGGGGCCGGTGGCGACCGTACGCGGCCTGCCGTGTCCGCCGTACACCTTCGCCTGCGCCGTCGACACACTCTTACGGTCCACGAAGCCGATCCGGTCATCCGCCATGGGGTGGATGTCGAAGGGGATGCTGTCGCCCTTGGCCAGCCGGCGGATCGCCCCGTTGGCACCGACATGGACGAGATCACGGCCGAGACCGGCGACGGCTCCGTCCTTCACCGGAGCCGCCGAGGACACCTGCCCGCGCAGCTCACCTGTCTTCATGACGGTCTTGCCGACCGTGTCCACCGTGATGATCCGCGTCTTCACCTTCGACATGTCGTTCATGTCGCGGTACTGGGTGAAGGCAGCAGTATGCGTGACGGTGTTGCAGGTGGGATCGAAGTACGCGAGGGTCCCGGTGAACGGCAGCTTCGTCACCGTGCCGGTCTTGACGTTGACGACAGCGGTGAAGGCACCGCCCTGCATCAGGTCTGGTTTGTTGGTGAAAGAGCGGGGTGCGTACACGACTGCCACGTGATCGGCGTCCATGGCGCACTGGTTGCCGATCCACGAGTCGGCGGGTATGCCGGGCTCGGCGAGTACGGCGGCGGTCTTCCAGGCGTACTTCCGCGCACTGTCGGCGACGAGAACCGTCAGACCGTTCGCGTCAGCGGCTGCGGTGACGGCCCGGTCCGGCGATGTCCTCCACTCCTTGCCGAGTTTCTTGTCCGGGTCCGTGACGCCGGTGGGAAGCGAGGTGTGCCCGGCGGATGACGTGTGCGTTCGTTGCGGTTCGGTGTCGGCAACAGCGGCTGTGGCGGTCGGTAGGATCCCGATCACTATCGCGGTGGCCGTCAGGCCCGCAACCGCAATGCGGGTCTGACGGCCAGGTCTTCTTACCTTCAACAGTTTTCCCTTCTCCGGAAATTCGCAGTGAGGCATGTGCAGGGCAACAGCACCGCACAGGGCGTCCCGTCTCCGCCGTACCGAAAGCGGAGGAAGGGGAGCCGAGGCCGAAGTGCAGTGGTTTGCCGGGGAAGAATCCGATTCCGGCGCGATCGGCGACGGCAACTGAGCCGGGCTGGGCGCACCGCCGCAGCCGGCCGCCCCTTGACGGGGCTGCGGCGCCCGGTTGCCCATCTGCCGGGCGGGCTTCGCCTTGCCCACGGCCCGCTTGGTCGCCGTGGCTTTCGCCTTGAACGCTGCCAGGTGCCCGGCGACTCCGCTTCGCCGCCTCAGCAGCAGCTGCGCGCAGGCCAGTTGCGAGTACGTGTCTCTTTCACACGGTCCTTCTCGGGCACGCACTCCCCCATATCAACCCATGGCAGGTGAGAGGACTTGTCACCCTGAGGACGAACCATCGCGTTTCGGAAGATGAGCGAGAGATCGCCCGAGTCCCCCTCTTCGAGCGGTTGCCACCTTAAGTGCTGCATACGTACATCAGACCGACTTGCGTAGAGCCTGGCCGGAATCCGGTTCCGCCGCCGGCCAATCGGAATGAGGCTCAGCGACCTCCCACTAGCACACTCAACTGTGAATTTCGTGTGAGCGGAATGCGAGGGAACAGTGCCCCCATGAAGATGTTGGCCAGTTAGCGCCTGCCTGCTGCGCACGGTCGGCTTCGGAACCCTCGGCTGGGTCGACAACGTCCCGGACCTCGTTGCCGCGTCTCAGTGGATTGCCAATCGGCGAGTACCCGGGGCCGCGTCGGTGGGTCTCAGGATTCGTCTGATGCGGCATCGCGAGGGGCCGCAGCCGCTTTTCTGCGCCGGTACACCATCACACCGCACACCCCGAGGAGAAAGGCGGCGACCGCGGCCACACCGATCGCCGTCTGCCCCGCAGACAGCCTTGCCAGCAGTTCGAGCGCGCCGACCCCGGCCGTCGCGTAGACCAGCGCCCAGCCCGCTCCGCCCACGAACAGTGCCGGGAGGTAGCGCGACAGGGGCATACGCATACTCCCCGCGAGGAAGTTGGCAGCGGTCTGGAACCCGACGGTCAGGAAGGAGACGGCCACCACCGGTGCACCCCACCGCTGGATCGCCCGTTCGGCGCGCCGGAACCTGGCCGTGGAGATCCGCTCCGCGAGCCTGCCGCGCCTGGCACCGGCCCCGGCCAGCCGGCCAACGGCGAAGGTCCCTCCGGCGCGCAGCAGGACGATGGCGTAGAGACCGGCGGCTGTGAGCGCGACCCTATCCACGACATCTCGCCCGCCAAGCCGGGCCCTCACCGTGGGTTGCTTCTCCCGTCACCCGATGTCGCGATTCCCGCCCCGGCGAGCTTGCAAAGGGCACGAGGCCGGTCTGATACCTCACCTGCATCTGCTGGTCCGTCCCTGCATGCATGTCGAAGCGGCACTGATCCCCCCGGCACGACGCAGAGCGTTCCTGCGTCCAGGGGACTTCCGGGTACGGCCGCTTGCCAGGGGCCACCCGACCCACCCAGGTTAGGCGAACTTGTGTGCACCGGGTACACGGCCGTCCTCCGGCCGATCCACCAAGGTGCTCCGCCGAAAGACAGAAGCCCCACCAGTACCGCCCGGTGGGGCTTCTGTCGTGTGGTGCGAAGCCTGCCGCCCTGGTCGCGCAGCGGTGTGGGCGGAGCTACGTCTCAGCCCGGGGCATGAGTCCCGCGAAGTCGCTTCGGAACAGTCGTTCCACTGCCCGAGCGATATCAACACGAGTCACGCGGGGAACGACCAACAGATTCGCCACAGCGAAAGACCCGTCCGACTCCACTTCGCCGGAAACCTCTTCCCCCAGGCGTGCGACGTCATAGACGGTCAGTTCGTAGGTGGCCGCGGGGGCGACGACCCGCACACCCACCAGGTAGCCCTTCGCTGCCGTTTCGGATTCGTATCCCGCAAGATAGTCCGGGAACTGCAGGTCGTACACATTCACCACCCCTTCCGTACTATCGAGTCTTCGTGTACCGGCTCGACCCATCCATACGAAAAAGTGCTACTCGCTGGAATCCTGTAGGTGACCGCAAGATTCTTATCGAAGATCACGACTATGGCATCAGGCATGTACGTGAACCCGCCCCCTTCGGCCTCGCCCAGCGCAATCACCAGGCTTGACTCATCAGAGAATTCAAAGCGGTACGCCCAAGGCATTTCTGGACATCCCTCGTTCGGAACATGCCAGGCGGGGCTGACGCTCGCGATTGACACCCCAAGGAATCTCTCCCAATCGACATGAGCGCTCACGTCGACCGCATCCCCCGGCAAGTTGACGTCCACCTCTCCCGGACTCCTGAATTCAATCGCCAAGCCTTCATTGACGCCATCCATCGCCCAGGACAGCACCAGCACGGCCCCGCTGCCCATGACCAGCTCAACGGCCATGTCGCGAAGCCGCGATCACGCATGACGCCTGTACAGATCCCTGTCCCGCCAGGAGTCATGGAAAGCGTCGAGCATGGCTTCGTAGTGCCGACGGCTACTGACATCTCCCGTCGGGTGCGCGAGCCGTCGCTCGATCTCTGCTTTGACCGGAGGCCACCGGAGTTCGTGCATCACGAACGAGACCAGTTCGACAACTCCCTCTGCCGGAGAGTCCAACAAGGACACGATTTCCGCCTCGAATCGGTCCCTCAGGTCAAAATTTTCCAGCAGAATCCGGAGCGCGCGCTCCAGTTCGGGTTCCAGCTCCTCGACGCCGCACGAGGAGTCTGCGATGCGGAGCACCTCGTGGACACACCGACGGAAACCCTCAACAGCCTCAGGGGCACCCTCATGCGGCATTGCATTTTCCATCGACTTCCATTCCGTTTCCGTTGAATGCATCGACCGCTGCCTTCTTGGCGTGACGCCCCGTACGGACGGCAATGGACGGACTTGTTATCGAGGAAGACGACCTCGCCTCACCGGCCCCTTGCCCGCGAAAGTGGCCGTCGCTTCACGCGGCGGCGCGCCCGCCGACACCGGCTTGGCCGGGTCGTCGGAGAAGCAGCTCGCCGCCGTGAGCACCCAGGTCCGGTCGACGAGGGCGCCGCTGCAACCCGTGCCTCCCCGCTGCCCGGGCCGGCCCACGGTCACCCGGGCCAGCCACGGGCGAGCGGAGTCTCCGGTCACCACGGGTGTCTTGCCCTCACCCACGCCGAGTTCCAGCACGGTGAATTTCAGGGCGGGTCCAGCCCCTCACCCAGCGACTCCCAGCCACCGGGACCAAGGCCGACTTCTTCGACCTTGCTCTCGTTGGTGCTGGGATTCTCCGTCCGCACCATCGCCGTGACGCCCTCCCCAGGCTAACGGACTTCGCCAGGCAGGAGCGCTGAAACCGGCACATCGGGCCCGAAGGCGTGCGGTGTACGGGCTGGGGGCGGCAACCGTGGGGAGGCAGGGGTGCCGTAGCTGACCTCGTGCGCCTGCCCGACATGACGCCATGGCGGCGCTCCGCCGCAGCACCGGAAAGAGGGCGAGTGGCACGCTGGATGGGCCACAGCTCTATCAAGATCAGTGGACCGTACGGCCACCTCACCCTCGACGGCAGTGACCGCTGCCGTCAGGTCATCGAGGCCACCTTCGGGGTGCACATGCTCAGCGGATTCCCAGCTCCTCGAGAACTCGGTGCTGAGTTGGTGCTGGCTTAGCCGGGAAGTAGAGGTAACAGACCCCTCCCGAACCGCTCTTGACCTGGCCGTTTGCGTCGTGGCGCTTCGTCCGCAGCCAGATGTTCTCGAACTGACGCCGCCTGTAGACGCGCCGGACCGCGGCGTCGTTCGGCGAGGCCGGGTCGTTGGCGATGACGTCGCCGTCCTTGGTGAAGCCGACGAGGGTCATCAGGTGGCCGGCGGTGCCGTAGCCCGCGCCGTCGAGTTCGGTCTTCAGGAAGGACTGGGACGTGATGACCGGGATGCCTGCGTGGATGAGGCGTTCGGCGTCCGTGAGGGAGGAGAGGCGGGTGACGAGGCTCTGCAGGTCCCGGTAGGTGGCGGCGTAGGCGGCGTTGAAGGGCCAGTTGCCGCAGCCCTCGTACTGGTAGTCGAAGGTGTAGCGGGCGGCATGGCAGACCTGGGGGTCGGCGTAGTCGGGGTTGACCCAGGACAGCTGCTGCCGGGTGGGCTTGCGGCCCCAGTATTCGATGATCATCTGGGAGGAGGTGGGGCTGCACCAGGCCTCGCCCCCGTTGTCGTACTCCGGGTACTGGCCCTTGTGGATCTCCTGCGAGTAGCGCGGGACGGTCAGCTCGCGGCCGACGAGGCGGGGCGTGGACGCCGGCACCTCGAAGCGGTCGGGGAGGTCCGATCCCATGGCGCCCAGCCGCCAGACGGTGGGGGTGACGCCGCCACCGGGCCTGCGGTAGAGGGTGACGCGGAGCTCGTAGGAGGTCAGACGGAGGCCGCTCGCCGGGGTGTCGATGGCGAAGGTGTCGGTCGAGATGCTGCTCTTGCCGTCCTTCTGGCCGTCGACGGAGGTGCGCCGGATGTCGGCCTCGCCGTCGCCGGCGGCCCAGCGGCCCATGACGTACCACGGGGTGCGGCCGCCGTCGGTGTAGGTGCCGCGCAGTTCGACGGCGATCCATGTGCCGGGCGGGGTGTGTGCGTTCCAGGAGGCGACGACCTCGGTGGCCGGGACCGCCAGGCGGTGGGCCGGCGACGTCCAGGTGGCGTACTCCCAGGTGGCGGACCTGCCGGTGTGCGGGTCCCGGTAGTCGAAGGTGCCGGTCGGGTGCGCCAGGCGGATGCCGGGCCGGGCGCCGGGCGCGGGGGCGGTGCCCCTGGCTCGGCCCCTGGCCCAGTCGGCTGTGGTGGTCCAGGCGTGATAGTCCACGAGGCTCTTCGGTCGGCGGGCAGGGGAGCCCGGGGTGCGGGCCGGGGCGGCGGTACCCGCTGCGGTGCTGCGCGAGGCGTCGGCGGCCTGCGCCGAGGGGGCGGCGACACCCGCGGCGGCGGCGAGCGCGGCGGCCAGGACGGTGCGCCGGGGCGCGGAGCTGGTCATGGTGGAGGTCCCCCAGTCGGATGCGTACGCATGGGTGCGGGAGGTCGGGCCGGGGCCGCGGGCGGGCACGGGCGGATCAGCAGTGGCTCAACTATTGCCGTTTCCGGCCCGCTTCGGAAGGCGCTGCGACGCGCGTCGCCCGATGAATATTGGTGTGGACCACTGGCGTGCGAAGGGGCCGGGGCCCCGCGCGTACGCTGGCGCAATGGATCGTGATCTGGCTTTGCTCGCCGCCCGGCTGCGCGCCGTGCCGCCGTCCTGCGGGCCGGTGCGGCTGATCGCGGTCGACGGGCACGCGGGATCGGGCAAGAGTACGTTCGCCGGTCGGCTGGCCGATGCGCTGGGTGGTGCGCCGGTGGTGCACACCGATGATCTCGCCACCCACGAAGAGCTGTTCGCCTGGAGCGAGCGGTTCGCCCACCAGATCCTCCAGCCGCTCTCCCGGGGCGAGACGGCGCGCTACGGCGTCTACGACTGGGTGCGCGGGGAGTTCACCGAGGTGCGTGAGCTGGCGCCCGCGCCACTGGTGCTGGTCGAGGGCGTGGGAGCGGGCCGGCGGGCGCTGCGCCCGCATCTGGCGTCCCTGGTGTGGATGGAACTGGCGCGCGAGCACTCCTGGGAAAGGGGACGGCTCCGGGACGGACCGGGGCTCGCCGCGTTCTGGAGTGGCTGGATTCCGGCGGAGCGCGCGCACTTCGCGGCGGATCCTTCGCGTCCGTATGCCGACTTCCTGGTGCACCAGAAGCAGGTGGGGTACGAGGTGCTGATGGGACCGTCCGCGACGCCCTGACCGGCCCCAGATCTCACGCTCCGTAGTGGACGGCGGCCGACGGACCGAAAGGCGCCGACAGGGTCCCGCCGAGTGCCCCAACTCGGCTTGACCTGGGGGGCGTACAGGACTTACGTTCTCAATGTGCGGTTCTACGGACCGCCCGCAGATGCGAAGCCCCCGGTTGTTCCCCCGTGATCGGGGGCTTCGTTCTGCACGAAACCACCTCTTATCGCCGCTCGGCGCTGCCTCTCCCTCACCCAGGGTCACCGCATTCTTCGCGCCGCCGCGCCACGCGCCCTCGCCCGCTCCCGCCCCGTACCGCCCTCTACGACCTGCACCGATCCCGCAGGTACGATGCGAGTCTGTGCCACCGCAGGCCAGCACCGATGTGCGCGCGGCGAAGGTCAACTCCCGCTCCCCGTACGCCGGTTCACCCGCCCGCGGCCGGGCACGCGCCCGGCGGTACTGGGGGACGTGTGGTGTGGGGGGACGGGATGGATGTCGGCGCTCAGGGTTCGCCCGCCCCGGCCGAGCTCGCCTGGCTGCGCGCGGTCGACGCCTACACCGTGGGCGCCTACCCGCAGGCGGAGGAGGAGTTCCGGGCCGCGGTACGACTCGATCCGTCGATGGCCGACGCCTGGCTGGGCCTGCATGCGCTGCGCGCCGACACCTCGATCGCGCTGCTGCGGATGCACCGGCACCGTGATCGCTTCGGCGAGATGCGCACCCGCCACCGACGCACCCTCAACTCCTGGTACTGGCTGGGGTGGTGGGTGCAGCCGGTGCTGGAGACCGGCCGCGACCTGCTGCTCGCGCACGCCTCGCACTGGCTCGACGGCCGCCATGTCGCCGAGCTGGACCAGGCGCTGGCCGGCTGCCCGCCGGTCGACACCGATCCCCAGGTGCGCTTTCTGCACGCCTGCCGTGCCTATCTCGTCAAGGACTGGGACCAGCTCGTACGGCATACCGAGCCGTTGCTCGGCGATCCGGTGCTGGGCATCGAGGCGGGGCTGTTCGGCGGGATGGCGCGGGTGCGGCTGGAGATGTACGGCCAGGCCGAGCCGCTGCTGTCGGCCGCGTTGATGCGCTGCCGCAGCGAGCAGCCGCAGCGCAAGGAGCTGCGCTACTGGCTCGCCCGCGCCCATGAGGGCACCGGCCGCAGCGCCGCGGCGCTGCCCCTCTACCGCGCGGTGCACCGCGTCGACCCGGCGTTCATGGACACCGCGGCGCGGCTCGCCGCCATCGCGGAGGGGGACGGGCTGGACGAGGGCGCCGATCTCGCGGCGGTCTCCGCGGCCGGCCTCGGCCAGGAGGCCGGCGGCGATCTGGCCCCGCTCGATCCGGTCGACGGCCGTGAGCTGCTGGTGGGCGGTGAGGCGAACGGGCCGGAGGGGCCGGACGGGGAGATCGGTGGCATCCCGGCCGCAGGCGATGCCGCGGCCCGGATCAAGGCGGCGGCGCCGGTGCCGCGCGGCGCCGAGCGGCTGCCCGCGGGGCCGGCCGATCCGGTGCTGCTGGAGAAGGCCCTGGCGGAGCTGGAGCGGATGGTCGGCATGGAGCCGGTCAAACGGCAGGTGCGCGCACTGTCGGCGCAGCTGCGCATGGCCCGGCTGCGCGCGAGCCAGGGGCTGCCGGTGCAGCCGCCGAAACGGCACTTCGTCTTCTCCGGCCCCTCCGGCACCGGCAAGACGACCGTGGCGCGGATACTCGGGCGGGTCTTCTACGCCCTGGGGCTGCTGGGCGGGGACCATCTCGTGGAGGCCCAGCGGTCCGACCTCGTCGGCGAATTCCTCGGCCAGACCGCCGTCAAGGCCAATGAGCTGATCGACTCGGCGCTGGGCGGCGTGCTGTTCGTCGACGAGGCGTACAGCCTGTCCAACTCCGGCTACAGCAAGGGCGATGCCTACGGCGACGAGGCGCTGCAGGTGCTGCTCAAGCGCGCCGAGGACAACCGCGACCGGCTCGTCGTCATCCTGGCCGGTTACCCGGAGGGCATGGACCGGCTGCTGGCCGCCAACCCCGGCCTGTCGTCCCGCTTCACCAGCCGGGTCGACTTCCCCAGCTACCGGCCGCTGGAGCTGACCGCGATCGGCGAGGTGCTGGCCGCCGAGAACGGCGACCGCTGGGACGAGGAGTCCCGCGACGAGCTGTGCAGCATCAGCGGTCATGTCGTCGACCAGGGCTGGATCGACGAACTGGGCAACGGCCGCTTTCTGCGCACCCTTTACGAGAAGAGCTGCGCCTACCGCGACCTGCGACTCTCCACCTGGCACGGCACCCCCACCCGCGACGACCTCGCCACCCTCCGGCTGCCCGACCTGATGCAGGCCTACGGCGAGGTCCTTTCCGGCCGCGGCCCGGACGTCCAGGGACCGCCGCCGAAGGGGCTGGATCTCTGATACTCCAGCCTTAGATCGTGCTCTCCGCTTTCGTTCGGACGGAATGCGCGCCGGCCGACGCATGCCCCGCAGAGTGGAATGCACAGCGGCGCGGCATGGGCGTCCGGGTGCACAGCACGTGACGCTCGCGGCCCTGGTGGAGGAAAGCCGAAGCCTTCGTGCGGACATGAACCGGCTACCGCTGAGCGGAACTGATGACCTGCCCTTCCGCTTCGCATCTCTCCGTACGGATCGAGGAGACCGGACGTCACGCCTGGGGAGAATCGGCCATTCCGCGGGAATGGTCTCCCGCCCCGGGGCCGTGCATCCCCTGTTCCTTACGGAATTCGGCACAGATGGGACGTGGGAACAGCGTCGGTACGCGCCCTCGCCACTATCAATGGGAATCGGCCACCAGTCCTGCGGGGCGATGAAATATGCTCCCGGACTGCGCAGCATGGGGCTATTGTTACTGCCGTCGGGCCGGTGCGGTGCCTGGCCCCGGATGTCGCCAGTCCGCCGCACCGTGATCCAGAAGACCGGGCCACTGGCCGGCTTCTGCTGATCTTGTTCTACCGCTCCGCTTCCTCCGCGCCCCGGAATGCCGGTACCACGCCGGAATCTGCGGCGCGGCTCGCTGCGAATATTTGTGTGCGGTAGGCCGCAGAAGACCGGGCGTGGCGGATTCGGTCTGCTCGGCATCGACACGGCCGGAACTCCGCCGCACCGTCAGCGATTCCATGGACGGAATGCCGGTGCATCACATCCGGGCGGGATCTCAAGCAACTCAAGTTCAGTCAAGCGTTGGGGGACTACATGCGAAGAATTGCCGCACTGGCCGGATTGGCGACTGCGCTGGTGCTCTCCAGCCCCGCTGTCGCAGCGGTCGCGCACGACGATACGGATAACCTTTACAGCGCGGAGGCGTGCAAACGCCCCAGTCAGTCGAAGTTCAAGTTCCACATCTACCACAACACGGCACAGGGGGGAGCCTGGAGGAATATCGGTTACTCGGTGTACAACTTTGCGGATGTTCCGGACGGGGTCGTCGGCGCCGCCTCTCCCCTCCGCTTCTGCAACTCCGGTTCCGGTTCCGGAAAAGGCATCAAGAACAATGCGGCATCGGGCGAGAATTCGCATTACAAGTACCTGGCACGTGTCTACTACAACAGCGGCTACAAGGGTGCTCAGGATGTGATGGGGCCGTATCAGTACATTGATCGATTCCCGCACGTGTACAACCAGAACGCTTCCTTCCAGTGGACCTGATGAGGCACGAGACAGGGGCGAGAAACAGAATGGATGGCAAGAGGATGAAGCCTCGCATCATTGTTCCGCTGGTCTCCGCTGCGACAGTTGGGGCCTTAGCCGTCGGCGGCGCGGCCTTCATGCGTTCGGCATCTCAGAATGACGAGATGTCCGCGAGTGCCGCGGGTCAGCCGTCCGCGCTGTCCGGCCGGGCGTCGGGAGACAATCCCGCACAGTGGCATCTGCCGATCGAGGCGTATATGCCGACCGAAAAGCAAAAGCATCTCCTCGCAGGGGCCAGAGACAGCCTCATCGATGCGTGCATGAAGGAAGCGGGCCACGAAGAGTGGACGCCTGCGCCGGACTTGCCCGCCTTGGGCGGCAAGAGCCTGGTCGACTGGCGCTACGGCATCCACGACGCCGCCCTCGCGGCGGCGCGGGGCTACAAGCCGGCTGCGGGAGAACAAGAAGCCTATGACCGGGCGGCCGAGGACGGCGCGGTCGACGCCGCCGGGGGCGACGAGGCGGCCTTGAAGGGGTGCGTCGAGAAGGCTGACGGTCCGGCTCCCGCCGCTCAGCGGGCCGGCCTGGTCCAGCAGATCAGCGGCGATTCCTTCGAAGGTTCCATGAAGGACCCTGCCGTGGTGGAGGCGTTCGCCAAGTGGTCGGCGTGCATGGCGGAAAAGGGCTACACCTACAAGAAGCCCATGGACGCCAACGACGATGTCCGCTTCGCCGACCCGTATCACGTGTCCAGTGAGGAAAAGGAAACGGCAAAGGCTGATATTTCCTGCCGCGACCAGAATCATGTGCAACAGACCTGGTTCGACGCCGAGGTGACCCTTCAGGAATCGGCCATCAAGAAGAACCAGAAAGCGCTGAACGAGGTGAAGAAGGCCAACGACGCTGCCGTCGCGAGGGCTTCCGCCGTCAGCCACCGTTAGCGGCCTGCTCCTCAGCCGCTCCGCGCGCGGAGCGGCTGAGGGGCCGCGCGTCTCCTGTGGGTCCCTCAGCGCGCCATGGCCCGGCCCTCGGCCGGCAGCGGTGCCTCCTCACGGGGCTCGCTGACCCGGTCGCCCGGAGCGCGGTCGCCCGCGGCCCGGGCACGGTGGCCACGGGCGGCGGGGGCACGGTGGTGGGCCGGGTCGCGGACCTCGCCGACCAGCATCTCCAGGACGTCCTCCAGCGCGACCAGGCCGAGCACCCGGCCGGTCGCGTCGGCGACCGCCGCCAGGTGGGAGGCGGCCCGGCGCATCGCCGTGAGGGCGTCGTCCAAAGGCAGCTCGGCGCGCAGCGTCGTCATCGGATGCCAGATGCGCTGGGGCACAGCGCGGTCGCGTTCCTCCAGGTCCAGGACGTCCTTGACGTGCAGGTAGCCCATGTACGCGCCGCCGGGCGCACACACCGGGAAGCGGGAGTAGCCGGTGCGTACGGTCAGCTCCTCCACCTGGCGGGGCGTCACCGTCGGTTCGACGGTGACCAGCGCCGCCCGGTCCAGGAGGACGTCGGTGACGGGCCGGCTGCCCAGTTCCAGCACGTCGGAGAGCTGTTCCTGCTCGGCCGGGTCGAGCAGACCGGCCTGGACCGAGTCCTCGACCAGATGGTTCAGCTGCTCAGAGGTGAAGACCGCCTCCACCTCGTCCTTCGGCTCCACACGGAAGAGCCGCAGCACCCCGTGGGCGCAGGCACCGAGCAGCGCGGTGACCGGGCGGCACAGCCGCGCGAAGGCGACGAGGCCCGGGCTGAACCACAGGGCGGTCTTCTCGGGGGCCGCCATCGCCAGGTTCTTGGGGACCATCTCGCCGATGACGAGGTGGAGGAAGACCACCAGCGCCAGGGCGATGACGTAGCCGAGCGGGTGGACCAATGCCGCGGGCAGGTGGACCGCCTCGAAGACCGGTTCCAGGAGGTGGGCGACGGTGGGCTCGGCGACCGCACCGAGCGTCAGGGAGCAGACGGTGATGCCGAACTGGGCGGCGGCCATCATCTGCGGCAGGTTCTCCAGGCCGTGCAGCACCTGCCGGGCCCGGGAGGAGCCCTCGGTCGCCAGCGGTTCGATCTGGCTGCGGCGTACCGAGACCAGGGCGAACTCGGCGCCGACGAAGAATCCGTTGGCGAGGACGAGCAGGACCGCGAAGAGCAACTGGACCAGGGTCATCGGGCCACCTCCGCGACCGCCACGACGGGCTCACGGGGTGCCTCGGGTGCGGCCGGGACCGTGACGGTGGCGGTCCGGACGATCCTTATCCGCTCGGCGCGGTGGTGCGACACCAGCCGTACCCGCAGCCGCCAGCCGTCGAGTTCCGCGATGTCGCCGGGGGCCGGGATCCGGCCGAGTATGTGCGCCACCAGTCCTGCCACCGTCTCGTACGGTCCTTCCGGGGCCTCCAGGCCGATCTTGCGCAGGGTGTCGACCCGGCAGCCGCCGTCCGCGTCCCACGCGGGGCGGCCCTCCTCGGGCGGGGCCTGGCCCAGTTCGGGCAGGTCCACGCCGTCGTGCTCGTCGCGGACCTCGCCGACGAGCTCTTCGATGATGTCCTCCAGGGTGACCACACCGGCCGTGCCGCCGTACTCGTCGACGACCACCGCTATCGGCTGTTCGCTGCGCAGCCGCTCCAGCAGCGGCTGCACCGGCAGGGTCTCGGGCACCAGCAGCGGCGGCACCGCGATCCGGCTCGCCGGGATGCGCAGCCGGTCGTGCGCCGGGACGGCCAGCGCGTCCTTGAGGTGCACCATGCCGACGACCTCGTCGAGGCGGGTGTGGTAGACGGGGAAGCGGGAGAGTCCGGTGGCACGGGTCAGGTTCACCACGTCCTCGGCGGTCGCGGAGGCCTGCAGGGCACTCACCCGAACGCGCGGCGTCATGACGTTCTCGGCGGTCAGATCGCCCAGCGAGAGAGTGCGGACGAACAGGTCGGCGGTGTCCTGCTCCAGGGCGCCCGCGCGGGCGGAGTGCCGGGCGAGCGAGACCAGTTCGCCCGGGGTACGGGCGGAGGCCAGCTCGTCGGTCGGCTCCACGCCCAGGGCGCGCACCAGGCGGTTGGCGACGGTGTTCAGCAGGGTGATCACCGGGCGGAAGAAGCGGGAGAAGGCGCGCTGGGGGCCGGCGACCACCCGGGCGACGGGCAGCGGCTTGGAGACCGCCCAGTTCTTCGGCACCAGCTCGCCGACGACCATCTGGACCGCGGAGGCCAGCAGCATGCCGACGACCACGGCGGTGCCGGGCACCGCGCCCTTGGGCAGGCCGGTGGCGGCCAGCGGGCCGGACAGCAGCTCGGCCAGCGCGGGCTCGGCGAGCATACCGACCACCAAGGAGGTGATCGTGATGCCCAGTTGGGTGCCGGACAGCTGGAAGGAGAGTTCCCGCAGGGCGGAGACCACGGTGGGGGCGCGGCGGTCGCCGTCGGCCACGGCCCGTTCGGCGTCCGCCTTCTCGACGGTGACGAGTCCGAACTCGGCAGCGACGAAGAAACCGTTGGCCAGGATCAGGACGAGTGCCGCGGCGAGCAGCAGCAAGGGGCCGGTCATGCCGCCGCCTCCGTGGTGTGCGGGGGTTGGGGAGGGGCGGCGCAGGTACTACAGGACGATCCGTCCATTGCCGGAGGGAGTCACTCCTCGGGTCGGTGTTGGTCCCCTGAGGGGCAGGGCGCAGGGTGCGCCCCGGAGAACAGAGTAAACAGCGGGACCCTGATTAGGGCAGGCTCAACCGGCCGTGTGGTCGACGGCACCGTGCTTCTCGGTGAGATCGCGCAGCGCACGGGCATCCCGGATGGCCTGGTCCCTGCCGATGCCGGGCTGGATGCCCATGGCGGGCAGGCTGGTGCCGTCGGCGAGGTCGAGGTGGACCCAGGGGTCGCCCTCGCGGAGGTTGACGCGCAGGATCTGGGCCCATGCCAGGTCGCGCTTGGTGGTGAGGTTGACCACCGTGACGCCCTCCTGCCGCGCCACCACCTTGGGGCGGCTGAGCAGCAGGAGGACGGCGAGCACCAGCAGCCCGGTGATGACGAAGCTCAGCCGCTCGCCGCCGGTCAGCTTCGGCAGCAGCAGCGCGATCACGGTGAGGGCGGCGAGCTGGGCGATGCCGACGGCGTACAGGACGACCCGGGTGCGGGTCGGCCGGAACGTCACCGGGAGGCTGGGCAGGGGCGCGGACACGTCGTCGGGTCTTCCGTGGTGGAGGCGGCGGTGCGTACGGGGGGCAGGAGGCGCCGGGGCCGGGGCCGGCCGCGGTTCAGAGCCGGCAGGCGTGGATACCGGTGGTCAGGATCGCGCGGGCGCCGAGGTCGTAGAGCTCGTCCATGATGCGCTGGGCGTCCTGGGACGGGACCATCGAGCGGACCGCGACCCAGCCCTCGTGGTGCAGCGGGGAGACGGTCGGCGACTCCAGGCCCGGGGTGAGGCCGACGGCCTTCTCGACGTGCTCGACCCGGATGTCGTAGTCCATCATCACGTACCGGCGGGCCACCAGGACGCCCTGCATGCGGCGCAGGAACTGGCGCACCTTCGGGTCGTCGTCCGGCGCGCCGGTGCCACGGATGACCACGGCCTCGGACTTGAGGATCGGCTCGCCGATGATCTCCAGTCCGGCGTTGCGCAGGGTGGTGCCGGTCTCCACGACGTCCGCGATGATCTCGGCGACGCCGAGCTGGATGGCGGTCTCCACGGCTCCGTCGAGGTGGACGACGGAGGCGTCCACGCCGTTGTCGAGGAGGTGCCGGCGGACCAGGCCGGAGAACGAGGTGGCGATCGTCATGCCGCCGAACTCGCTGACGTCCTTGGCGGTACCCGGACGGGTGGCGTAGCGGAACGTCGAGCCGGCGAAGCCGAGCTGGAGGATTTCCTCGGCCGGCGAGCCGGAGTCCAGCAGCAGGTCACGGCCGGTGATGCCGATGTCGAGCTTGCCGGAGCCGACGTAGACCGCGATGTCGCGCGGGCGCAGGAAGAAGAACTCGACCTCGTTCTCGACGTCGACCAGGACCAGTTCCCTGCGGTCCTTGCGCTGGCGGTATCCGGCCTCATGGAGCATCGCCGACGCAGGCTCGGACAGTGAACCCTTGTTGGGGACAGCGATGCGCAGCATGAGAGCGAATTCCTTTGCACTGAGGGGTGTTGCGGAGGGTGCGGGTGGTGGATCAGAGGTGGGCGTAGACGTCGTCGAGGGAGATGCCCCTGGCGACCATCATGACCTGGAGGTGGTAGAGGAGCTGGGAGATCTCCTCGGCGGCGGCCTCGTCGGACTCGTACTCGGCGGCCATCCACACCTCGGCGGCCTCCTCGACGACCTTCTTGCCGATCGTATGGACACCGGCCTGTACCAGCTCGGCGGTACGGGAGGTGGCGGGGTCGCCCGTGGCGGCCTTCTGCTGGAGCTCGGCGAAGAGCTCCTCGAACGTCTTCTTGGACATGATGGTGACCACCCTACGCGGTCGGCCCCCGCTCCTAGCGCCAGGGCTCGGACACGGTCCGCAGCGTCGCGGCGGTGGCGACGGCGGCGGTGACCGCCTCGTGGCCCTTGTCCTCGGTGGATCCTTCGAGGCCCGCGCGGTCGAGCGCCTGCTGCTCGGTGTCGCAGGTCAGCACGCCGAAGCCGACCGGTACGCCGGTGTCCACCGACACCTGGGTCAGGCCCTGGGTGACGCCCTGGCAGACGTAGTCGAAGTGCGGGGTGCCGCCCTTGATGACCACGCCGAGGGCGACCACCGCGTCATAGCCGCGGCCGGCCAGCACCTTGGCGACGACCGGAAGCTCGAAGGCTCCGGGCACCCGCAGCAGGGTGGGCTCGTCGATGCCGAGTTCGGTCAGGGCGCGCAGTGCGCCGTCCACCAGGCCGTTCATGACCTGCTCGTGCCATTGCGCCGCGATGACGGCCACCCGCAGGTCGCCACAGTTCTTCACGGTCAGTTCGGGTGCGCCCTTGCCGCTCACGGTTCTCCTCTTACGGGTGGTGGTGCCGGTGCTGGTATTACGGGTGGTGGTGCTGTCTCAGGGGTGGTGCCGGGTGGTGGCGTGATGCCGGGTGGCTACTGGTTGTCGCAGGTGGTGGCGGCAGGGGGTGCGGCGCCCGGCGCTCCGGCCGCCCCCGTGGTGGCAGCGGGGTCCAGCCAGGGCAGGTCGTGCCCCATCCGGTCCCGCTTGGTCCGCAAATACCGCAGATTGTGCTCACCGGCCTTGACAGGCATCGGCTCCCGGCCGGTGACCTGCAGGCCGTACCGCACCAGGGCGGCGGTCTTCTCGGGGTTGTTCGTCATCAGGCGCAGCGAGCGCACCCCGAGGTCCTGGAGCATCTGCGCGCCCGCGGCGTAGTCGCGGGAATCGGCGGGCAGGCCCAGTTCGAGGTTGGCGTCCAGGGTGTCGCGGCCGCGCTCCTGGAGTTCGTAGGCGCGCAGCTTGGACAGCAGTCCGATGCCGCGTCCCTCGTGGCCGCGGAGGTAGATCACCACGCCTCGGCCGGCTTCGTTGATCCGCTGCAGCGAGGCCGCCAGCTGCGGTCCGCAGTCGCAGCGCAGCGAGTGGAAGATGTCCCCGGTCAGGCACTCGGAGTGCACCCTGACCAGGACGTCCTCGCCGTCGCCGAGCTCGCCCGCGACCAGCGCGATGTGCTCGACGCCGTCGACGGTGGAGCGGTAGCCGTACGCGGTGAACTCGCCGTGTGCGGTGGGCAGCCGGGTGGTGGCCTCGCGGCGGACGGTGGGCTCGGACGACTGCCGGTAGGCGATCAGGTCCTCGATGGAGATGATCGACAGTCCGTGCTTACGGGCGAACGGCACCAGTTCCGGCAGCCGCAGCATCGTGCCGTCCTCGCCCGCGATCTCCACGATCGCGGCGGCCGGGCGCAGTCCGGCCAGCCGGGCGAGGTCGACACCGGCCTCGGTGTGGCCGTTGCGGACCAGCACCCCGCCGGGCCGGGCACGCAGCGGGAAGATGTGGCCGGGCCGGACGAAGTCGCCGGCGACCGACTCGCCGGAAGCCAGCAGCCGCAGGGTGGTGGCGCGGTCGGCGGCGGAGATGCCGGTGGTCACGCCGTGCGCGGCGGTGGCGTCGACGGAGACGGTGAAGGCGGTCCGCATCGACTCGGTGTTGTGCTGGACCATCTGCGGGAGTTCCAGCCGGTCCAGCTCCGTGCCCTCCATGGGGGCGCAGATCAGACCGCGGCACTCGCTCATCATGAACGCGACGATCTCGGGGGTGGCCTTCTCCGCGGCGACCACGAGGTCGCCCTCGTTCTCGCGGTCCTCGTCGTCCACGACGACCACGGGGCGGCCGGCGGCGATGTCGGCGATGGCCTGCTCGACGGGGTCGAGCGCCAGGGAAGCCTCGTCGTCGGCGTTCTCGGTGTCATACCAGCTCTTGAGGGCGGTCATGCCGCTGCTCCTTCCAGGACGGTGCGGCCGGCGGCGCGCGAGCGCAGCCACCAGTCGCGCATGCCCCACACGACGAGGGCGAGATAGACGACGTAGACGAGGCCGGAGAAGGCGAGGCCGCTGCTGAAGGCGAGCGGGACGCCGACGAGGTCGACCAGCAGCCAGGCGCACCAGAACTCGACCAGTCCGCGGGCCTGGGCGACCATCGCGGCGAGCGTGCCGACGAAGATGTAGGCGTCCGGCCAGGGGTTCCAGGACAGCTGCGGGATCAGGGTGAACAGGGTGCCGACGGCCGCGGTGCCCAGGGCGGTGCCACCCAGCAGCAGACCGCGCTCGCGCCAGCCGGCGAAGCGTACGGCGATGGAGCCGTCCTGCGCCTGCTGCCGGCCGCGCTGCCACTGCCGCCAGCCCCACAACGCCACGCCGATGACCAGAAGTTGCTTGCCGACGCCGCCGCTGAGGTGGGCGGAGGAATAGGCGGCGACGAGGATCACGCCGGAGAGGAACTGGGCGGGCCAGGTCCAGATGGAGCGCCGCCAGCCGAGTGCCAGGGCGGCCAGACCGATGGTGTTGCCGATCATGTCCGACCAGATGACGTGCTGTCCGAAGGCGGTGAACGCCACGCCGTTCAGCGAGTCGAGGGCGCTCACCGGTCCATCTCCTTGAGCTCGTCGAGATCCTTGAGGTCGCCGCTGCCCCGGCCGAGCAGCCGTTCGACGTACTTGGCGAGGACGTCGACCTCGAGGTTGACCGGGTCACCGGGCTTCTTGATGCCCAGGGTGGTCAGGGCGAGGGTGGTGGGGATGAGGCTGATGGTGAAGAAGTCGTCCCCGGCCTCGACCACGGTCAGGCTGACGCCGTCGACCGTGATGGAGCCCTTTTCGACGACATAACGGGACAGCCCGGCCGGCAGCGCGATCTTGACGATCTCCCAGTGCTCGGCGGGGGTGCGGTCGACAAGGGTGCCGGTGCCGTCGACGTGCCCCTGGACGAGGTGTCCGCCCAGCCGTCCGCCGAGCGCCATCGGACGCTCCAGGTTGACCCGCGAACCGGCGGCCAGCGCGCCGAGGCTGGAGCGGTTCAGGGTCTCGGCCATCACGTCGGCGGTGAATTCACCGTCGGCGGTGTCCACGACGGTCAGACAGACGCCGTTGACGGCGATCGAGTCGCCGTGCTTGGCGTCCTCGGTGACGACGGGGCCGCGCAGCCGGAAGCGGGAGGCGTCACCGAGGTTGTCGACGGCGACGACCTCACCCAGTTCTTCGACGATTCCGGTGAACACTTCAGTTCTCCTCGGGGAGGGCGTGGCGGATGGGAGTGGCGGTGATGCGCAGGTCGGGTCCGAGCCGTTCGGTGTCGGTCACGTCGAGCCGCAACGCCTGGGCGATGGTGGTGATTCCGGCGTCGCCGACGGCCGCCGGTCCGGCGCCGAGCAGCACCGGGGCGAGATAGCCGACGACCTTGTCGACGGCCTGGGCGGCGAGGAAGGCCCCGGCGAGCGTGGGGCCGCCTTCGAGCAGGACGGAGCGCACCTCGCGCTCGTACAGGGCCTGGAGCAGTGCGGGGATGGACAGTCCGCGTCCCGCTGCGGCGCGGGGGAGCCGCAGGAGCGGGGCGAGGCCTTCGAGGGGGCCGGCGTCGGCGTCCTCGGCGACCGCGATGAGGGTGGGGGCGGTGCCGTCCAGGACGCGGGCGCCGGCTTTGACGGCGGTGGCGCCGGAGTCGACGACGACCCGCAGCGGCTGGCTGATCTCGTCGTCGGCGAGCCCGCCGATCCGGGCGCCGAGCTGCGGGTCGTCGGCGCGGGCGGTGCCGGAGCCCACGATGACGGCGTCCGCGGCGGCCCGCAGCCGGTGCACATCGGCGCGCGACTGGGGCGAGGAGATCCAGCGGCTGGTGCCGTCGGCGGCGGCGATCCGGCCGTCGAGGGTGGCGGCGTACTTCCACAGGACGAACGGGCGGCGGCGCAGCACCGAGGTCAGCCAGGCCTCGTTGCCGGCGGCGGCCTCGTCGGCGAGCAGTCCGCCCTCGACGTCGATACCGGCGGCGGCCAGGGTGACGGCGCCGCCGGTGGCCGTCGGATTGGGGTCGGAGACGGCGTAGACGACGCGGGATATCCCGGCGTCGGTCAGCGCCCGGGCGCAGGGGCCGGTGCGGCCGGTGTGGTTGCAGGGTTCGAGGGTGACCAGTGCGGTGCCGCCCCGTGCCCGCTCGCCCGCGGCACGCAGGGCATGGATCTCGGCGTGCGGCCCGCCGGCCCGCTGGTGCCAGCCCTCGCCCACCGTGCGGCCGGCGGAGTCCAGGATGACGCAGCCGACGACCGGATTAGGGCTGGTGTGCCCGAGACCGCGCGCGGCGAGCTCGATGGCTCGGCGCATCGCCGCTGTCTCGACGGGGGCTGCGGTGGCCACCGGGTCCTCCTGCCTCTCAGGGCACGGACTCCGGGGCTGTCTGGACGACAGAAAGCGGAACAACGCCACGGGGAACACCGGCCGGAAAGGAGAACCCGTCCGGAAAAAATCCGGACGCGCCGCCGACGGCGGTGTACCGAAGCTGGCCCGCCGCGCACTGCCTCCCATCCGGACTTTCACCGTCGGTGCAGGAATTTCACCTGCTCAACCGGCCGCTGGCTGCGGACGGGTCGCGGACTGTTACCGCCGGTTCGGAATTACACCGACCCCGGAGTGCGCTGCTGCTTCTTATGTCAGTACAGCTTCAGTCTGCCACGGCCGGTAGTCGCCCATGCGGGCGAAGCGCTGTGGGCTGCCTCACAGCACCCGGCGCGCCGCCTGTCACAGACGGCGCGGGTGATTCGTCATAGCGGAGGAGTACGCACCCCTTCTCCCCCAAGGACTGATCCGCGATGGCGACAATTCTGGTGACCGGCGGCACGGGCACACTCGGGCGGGCCCTGGTCGGCCGGCTGCTCGACGACGGCCATGACGTCCGGTCACTGAGCCGCCGGCCGCACACCGGCACGGCACACCCGCGCCCGCGTTCGTACGCGGTCGACCTGCGGGACGGCACCGGCCTGCCCGAGGCGGTGAGCGGCGTGGACGCGATCGTGCACTGCGCCTCGTCACCGGCGGGCGGGGACGCGGAGGCAGCCGGGCGGCTCATCGCGGCGGCGAGGGCGGCGGGCGTGGCGCACCTGGTGTACATCTCGATCGTCGGCGTGGACCGGGTTCCGATCGGCTACTACCGCACCAAGCTCGCCGTGGAGCGCCTGATCGAGGACTCCGGTATCGGCTGGACGGTGCTGCGGACGACGCAGTTCCATGACCTCGTGCTCGACGTGATCAAGGCGGGCGCCCGGTCACCGGTGCTCCCGGTGCCGACGGGCGTACGGGTGCAGCCGATCGAGGTGCAGGAAGTCGCCGCCCGGCTGGCCGAGTTGGCGGTCGGCGAACCGGCCGGACGGGTCACCGACATGGGTGGTCCCGAGGTGCTGGACGCCCGCGATCTCGTACGGGCCACGCTGGAAGCGGGTGGGCGGCGCCGGCTGCTGATGCCGCTGTGGCTGCCCGGCGCGTCCGCCGCGGCACTGCGCCGCGGCGGCAACCTCACCCCGGAGCACGCCGACGGTCTGCGGACCTACGCCGCATTCCTCGCGGAGCGTACGGAGGCCGGGGCCCGTCGATGACCCGCCGCCCGGGGCGGCCAGCTCCTGCCGGCGGCGAGGGCAACGCGCCACGGAGGCACGGCGGTTGGCGTACACACAGGGACCTCAGCGGCTCACCCCGCTGACGTGAACAGCTCGTTCTGTGCGGCCTCGCGCGCGGCGAGGACGGCGCCGCGCAGCACCGCCCGCCCCCCGACCGTCCCCGCGCGGACGTCGGTGCGGAGCGGGGAGAGCCGGGCCAGCTGCCCGGCGACCCGCCCGGCCAGCTCCTGGCCGCCGCCCCGGCCGGTCTCCCCGCCGAGGACGACACACCCGGGGTCGAGCACGGCGCACACCGCCGCCACTCCGAGGGCGATCCGGGCGGCCAGCGCGTCCAGGAAGGCCGCGGCGTCGGCGGAGGCGGCGGACGGGGTGGACACGGCGGACACGGCGCCGCGTACGACGGCTTCGGCGGACGGGGCGTCCGCGTCGGCTTCTTCGGCTTCGGAAGGCGGGGCGTCGGCGTCGGACGAGGGTGCAGGCACCACCTTGGGCGCGGTCCCGGTCCCGGGTCCGGTTCCGGTCGGCAGCAGGCCGTGTTCCGCGGCGAGGGCGCAGATCGCGGCGGAGCCCGCCAGGGAGTGGAAGCCGCCGTCGCAGCCGCTCGCCGAGGGCAGCGCGGCGGTGCCGGGGACCGGCAGAAAGCCGATCTCGCCGGTGCCGCCCGAGGCGCCCCGCCGCAGCGTGCCGTCCAGGACGACCGCGGCGCCGGTGCCGTGGCCGAGCCAGAGCAGGACGAAGGTGTCGCGGTCGCGGGCCGCCCCGTCCCGCTGCTCGGCGACGGCGGCGAGATTGACCTCGTTCTCCAGCAGGACGGAGACGGCACGCCGTGTGGGCAGCGCGTCGACCAGGGCGGCATGCCAGGACGGGATCCAGTCGGTGCCGCCGAGCCGCCCGGTCGCGGGGTCGACCAGGCCGGGGGCGCCGACGGCGATGGTGTGGGGGTGGTGTGCGCCCGCCGCGGCGAGCGCCTGGTCCACGAGGGCGAGGGCGGTGGCCACGGCCGCCTCGGGCGTGTCGTCGGCGCCGACGGGGGCGGTGCGCTCGTCGCGTACCTCGCCGAGGAGGTCCGCGACCGCGACGGTGACACCGTACGTCCGCAGATCGAGGCCGACGAGATGGGCCCGGTCGGCGACGATCCCGTAGAGCCGGGCATTGGGGCCGCGCCGCTGTGCGCCGCTCTCGCCGACCACGGCGATCAGCCCGGCCGTCCGCAGGCGTTCGACGAGATCCGCCACGGTCGGCCGGGACAGGCCGGTCAGCGTGGTGAGCTGACCTGCTGTCAAGGCACCTTCGGACTGAAGGAGTTGCAGAGCCAGACGGTCGTTGATCAACCGTGCGGTGGCCGGGGAGGCGGTGCGGCCGGCCGCGGCCGCGCGCGGTGCGTGCATGACGTGGGTCTTCCCTCCGGTCGGGTCAACACCCTTATTATCAGGCAGGGTTCCTGATAATTTACGTGTCATGGTCGGCACCGGTGTCCCCCACGACGTCACCCCGCTCCCCCACGATGCGCTCCGTCGCGCGCGCCGCTCCGTGGCCCTGGTGTTCCTCGTCCACGGCTCGGTCACCGGCAACTTCGCGACCCGCATCCCCTGGATCCAGGACCACACCGGCATCTCCCCGGGCCGGCTCGGCCTGGCGCTCGCCTTCCCCGCGATCGGTGCGTCCCTGGCGATGCCGCTGGCCGGCCGGATCAGCCACCGCTTCGGCGCCCGCACCGCGCTGCGCGGCCTGCTCGCCCTGTGGACCCTGTCGCTGCTCCTGCCCGCCCTCTCCCCCGGTCTGTACACCCTGTGCCCGGCATTGCTGCTGTACGGCGCGGCCGCCGGGATGTCGGACGTCGCGATGAACGCGCTGGGGGTGGAGACCGAGGACCGGCTCGGCAAACCGATCATGTCGGGGCTGCACGGCATGTGGAGTGCGGGCGCCCTGCTCGGCTCGGCGGCCGGCACCGTGGCCGCACACGCCGGGTGGGACGCCCGGCTCCATCTGGCCGGCGCGGCGCTCGTCCTCACCCTGCTCGGTGCGCTCGCCTGCCAGGGGGTACTGGACCTGCGCAGCGCCCCCGAGGAGCATCCGCCGCCGCGCTTCGCGCTGCCGCCGAGGTCGGCGCTGCTCATCGGGGCCATAGGGTTCTGCGCGGTCTTCGCGGAGGGCGCCGGCCTGGACTGGTCGGCGGTCTACCTCCGCGACGCACTGGGCACCGATGCGGGCCTGGCGGCCGCGTCGACCACCGCCTTCGCCTGCACCATGGCCGCCGCCCGGCTGGCCGGGGACAAGGTGGTGGCCCGCTTCGGCCCGGTGCGCACGGTGCGGGCCGGCGGGGTGCTGGCCGCGGCGGGCGGACTGCTGATCGTCGCGGCCCGGCATCCGGCCATGGCCATGGGCGGGTTCGGCCTGATGGGCCTCGGGATCGCGGTCGTGGTCCCGCTGGCCTTCGCGGCCGCCGGGCGCAGCGGTCCCGCGCCCAGCCAGGCGATCGCGGGTGTCGCCACGATCACCTACGCCTCCGGGCTGATCGCCCCGTCCGCGATCGGCGGTATCGCCCAGGCGACCTCGCTGACGGCGTCGTTCATGCTGGTGACGGCGCTGGCGTGCGGGCTGGTGCTGGGCGCGCGGGTCCTGCGGGCACCCAGCCGTACGGCATCCGGCAGCACCCGCGCGATGACCGGCGACCTGGAACGGTCGTGAGCTATTTGCTCCGGACCGGAGCGGGCGGCGGTCGTGAGCCGGGCGGGCCGCCGCCCGCTGCGAACGGCTTCCAGCCCCGGGCCGGAGAGGGCTGCGGCCGTGAGCCCCGCGGCTCCGGATCACCGACAGCTGCGGTCGTGAGCCTGGTCGCTCCGGACCGCCGACAGGTCAGGCCGCGTCCGGCTCGGCGCCCGCGTCCGACTCCTCCGGCCGGAGCAGCTGCGCCGCGATGCCCCGGGCGCGGTCGGACCAGGGGGTGGGGCGCAGCGTCTGCGCATCGACGCGGACCAGCACCCGGTGGCCGTGGGCGTAGGTCTCGCTGCCGTCGGCCGAGCAGATCCGGAAGCCGTAGGTGAGGCCGGTGCGGCCGAGGCGGGCGACCCAGAGGTGTGCCGCATAGCGGCCGGGACGGGTGAGGGGGCGCTCGTAGGAGACCTGCATCTCCTTGATGACGTTGCACATATCGCCCGCGGCGGCCCAGTCGCCGTCGAAGCCGAAGCCACGGCCGTGCCAGTACTCCGCCCAGGCGCGCTCGGCCAGCAGCGGGTAGCGGGAGTTGTGGAGCATGCCGAGTGCGTCGAGGTCGTCGAAGTGGACGGTGACGGGGACCAGTTCGTCGTACGGAACGGTGGTGGTCTGCAGGGTTTCGACGCTCACGGGTGGTGCTCCTGGGGTCTGGGTGCGCCGGGCGGCGCTGTTGATGCGGATGGTGCCGACGGTGCGGGTGACACTCACATGACGGTCCGCGACCAACTCACGGACCGAGGCCATCGTAAGCGGCCGCTTAGGATGCTCCGCCCGCCGGGAGGGACGTCCCGGCGGGCGGAACCGGCTCCGTGGCAGTGGTGCGGGGCCGGGGCGCGGGCCGCCAGGTGGCGACGAGGGCAACGGCCAAGAGGAGTTCGGCGAGATCACCGCCGTAGTACATGATTTCCGCGCCGCCTCGGACCTGGTCGACAGGAGCGTGAATGTCGACCAGGAAGCCGCCGTACATCAGCTGGGAGATCACCGCGTGCGCCGCGATCGCGACGCCGAGGCAGACGAGGCGGGCCCGCACTCCGGGACGTGCGGGCGCGGGGTCCGGCCCGGCAACGGCGTGGGCGAACAGGCAGCCGGACAGCAGGAAGTGCGCGTGCAACAGCCAGTGCCCGGCCGGGATGCCCATGGTCGCGTTGTACAGGGGCGTGAAGTACAGCACCGCAAGGCTTCCGGTGGAGAGCGGCAACGCGACGACCGGGTGAGCGAGCACCCGGGCGGGGCGCGTGTGCAGCACCATGGTCAGCTGCCGGGCGCGCTGAGCGGGCAGGACGCGCAGCAGGAGGGTCACGGGGGCGGCAAGGACGAGGGCCAGGGGTGCGTACATGCCGATGAGCAGGTGCTGCGCCATATGGCCGCGGAAGTCGGCGTGGGCGAAGGGCGCCAGAGGCGGGAGGAGGGCTACGGCCAGCAGGGCGAGGCCGGACAGGAAGCTCACCGCCCGCCGTCGCCGCCACCCCTGGGCCGGATTGCGCCGGCGGGCCCGGTGGGCCAGGAGCAGGTAGGCGACCGCGGCGAGCAGCAGTCCGAGCGCGGGCAGCAGCGCCCCCGCCGGTCCTCCCGGGGCGGCGTGGCCGTGGAGGGGCATGTCGTGACGCATCATTCGCTCCGGGTCCGGGTCCGGGCTTTTCGGCCGTCGGCAACGGCGTACGGATCGAAGGCCGGACCACTGCGCTGGACCAGGTAGCCGCCGATGAGCAGGAGCAGGCCCAGGAAGAGGAAACCCATGTCCCACCAGAGCCGGTAGGGGCCGCCGTGGACGTGGTGGATGCCGAGGATCTGGTGGTCGAGAAGCCCTTCGACGAGGTTGAACAGTCCCCAGCCGGCCAGCATCCAGCCCCACAGCGCCCGGGAGGTCCACACCCGGCGCCGGTGATGGGTGACACGCGAGTACAGGAGGGCCAGGCCCAGCAGCACGGCAAGCCAGCAGACGACGTGGAAGACGCCGTCCCACACCGTGTTCATCCGCAGGCCGGAGACCGTATGGGGGTCGTAGTACCGCACGCCGATGCGGTCGTCGTTGGTGCTGGTGAGCATGTGGTGCCACTGCAGAAGTTGGTGCAGCAGGATGCCGTCGACGAATCCGCCCAGCCCCACGCCCAGCACGAGACCCGGCAGTTGCAGGCTCGTGGGCGCCGTGTCCGCCCGGGTCTCCGCGGTGGTGGTGGCCATCGAATGCCTCCCTGTGCCCAGTGCTTCGGGTCCGTGACCCCGGAAACACCACGTGTTCCCTGACGAGCTCCTGAGGCACACGACGGGCCGGGATTGGCCTGGATCCTGATGCGCGTTTCGCGCCGTGAGCTGCCCGGGCGTGCGGCGGACAGCGGCACGTGGGCCCCCGGACCCGCGTCGCGGCTGACGCCGACGCCGGGGGCCAGGGGCCGAATGCGGCGGAGGTGCCCGCGTCGCGTCAGTCCTCCCCGTCCGTGGGCTCCGTGTACTCGCTGGTGCCGGCGTCGAGGAGGGGCGTGCGGGGCCGGCCTGCCGCCCCGGAGAGCCAGCGCAGGGCATGGTAGCCAGTGAGCACGGTGAGCGTCCCCAAGGCGATGCCGCTCAGTTCGAAGTGCTCGGTGAACTTCAGCGAGACACCACCGATGGCGATGATGATTCCCGCCGCCGCGGGAATGAGGTTCAGCGGAACCGAGAAGTCCACCTTGTTCCGCACCCAGATCTGCGCGCCCAACAGGCCGATCATGCCGTAGAGGATGACGGTGATACCGCCCAGCACCCCGCCGGGAATCGCCGCCACCACCGCGCCGAACTTCGGGCACAGACCGAACAGCAAGGCGAAGCCGGCCGCCGCCCAGTAAGCCGCGGTGGAGTAGACCCTGGTGGCCGCCATCACACCGATGTTCTCGGCGTAGGTCGTGGTGGCGGGGCCGCCCACCGCGGTGGACAGGACCGTTGCGGTGCCGTCGGCGATGATGGCCACGCCCATCTTGTCCTCCAAGGGGTCACCGGTCATGGCGCCGACCGCCTTGATGTGTCCGGCGTTCTCCGCGATCAGCGCGATGAGGACCGGCAGCGCGACGAGGACCGCGGAGGCCGAGAAGTTCGGTGCGTGGAACGCGGGAAGGCCGATCCAGTCAGCCTTGGCGACTCCCGAAAAGTCGATGCGCCAGTGGTCCGTGAGCTTGCCCGCACCGTTGACCGAGTGAATCTTGCCCGCGGTGCGGTCAAGGATCCAGGACAGCGCATAGCCGAAGACCAGGCCCAGGAAGATGGCGATCCGCGACCAGAAGCCCCGCAGGACGACGAGAGCGAGCCCGGTGAACAGCATCGTCGCCAGAGCGGTCCACTGGTCCTGCGGCCAGTACGTGGACGCCGTGACGGGGGCGAGGTTGAAGCCGATCAGCATCACGACCGCGCCGGTCACCACCGGCGGGAGCACGGCGTGGATCACCCGCGCCCCGACGGCATGGATGACGAGGCCACAGCCGGCCAGAGCGGCACCGACCACGAGCATCGCCCCCGTCAGTGTGCCGGCGTCGCCCCCCTGGCCCGCGATCACGGCGGACACGCCCACGAAGGAGAGCGAGGAGCCCAGGTAGCTGGGGATGCGTCCGCGGGTCATCACCAAGAACAGCGCGGTGGCCACACCCGACGCCATCAGGGCGAGGCTGGGGTCCAGACCCATGAGCACGGGGGCGACGAAGCAAGCCCCGATCATCGAGACGACATGCTGGGCACCGAGCGCGATCGTCCGCCCCCACGTCAGGCGCTCCCCGGGCCTGACCACCTCGCCGGGCTTCAGATGCCGCCCGTCTCCATGCACTGTCCACCCGAGGCCGGCCATGATCACTCTCCACTCCGCGACGCCCTGCACGTCACAGAGCCGAGGTGATTCATAGTCGAACGACTGCTTCTGGACAAACTGAAGGCGCCGGACATCCGAGGAGTCGCCGCAGGGCATCCGCGGGATCTTCGGCCCGGCGCGGCCCGAGGCAGCCCCACGTGGTCCGACGCGGCCCGACGGCAGCGGCTCGCGTCCGCTCCCGCGCCACAACGAGGCGCGCCGTTCGTTACCTCGTTCCGGTCAACGACCGGGAGCCACCGTCCCCATCCGTAACCGGGATGTCACGCTGAGTGGATGACGACGACACAGCGCTATGACATCCGTGGCAGGCCGGCCGCCCCGCTGGCAGGACCCGCCGCCCGGCCATCCGCCCGACCGGACTCCACGGCCGCGACGGACGTGCCGGACGTACTGGCCCGGATGCGGGCGCTGGCCGAGGCGCTGCCCGCCGAGGACGGGGTGGCCGTCTTCAACGGGGTCTACCTGTCGGTCACCGAAGCCGTGGCGCGGCAGATCGGGGACGGCGCGTTCCAGGACCCGGCGGCCGCGGGCGAGCTGGACGTGCGTTTCGCGCTGCGGTACTTCGACGCGCTGGACGCCACGGCCGCCGGGCTGCGGCCACCGGCCTGCTGGCGTCCGCTCTTCCAGCTCCGCCGCCACCCGGGAGTGCATCCGCTGCAGTTCGCGATGGCCGGGATCAATGCCCACATCGGCCACGATCTGGCGCTGGCGGTGCTGGACACCTGCCGGGCGCTGGAGTGCGAACCGGCCGCGCTGGAAAGCGACTTCGACCGGGTCGGCGAGGTGCTGACCGGCCTGGAGGAGCAGATCCGCGAGCGGCTGATGCCCGGCCCCGATGTGCTGGACGTGGCCGATCCGCTGACGCATCTGATCGGGTCGTGGAGCCTGGACAAGGCCAGGGACGGCGCCTGGGTGGCGGCCAGGGCGCTGTGGGGCGTACGCCGGCTGCCGGAGGTGGCCGAAGAGCTCACCGAGCGGCTGGATGCCGGGGTGGGCCTGGTCGGGCGGATGCTGCTGACTCCGCTGCCCGGCTGATCCGGCCACCACCCCGGCCATCGTGTCGCGGCGTCTTCCCGCGACGCCTGCGAGGACACCGCGCTCAACCGGCCCCGGCCCCGGCCCTGGTCCTGGCCCCGGCCCCGGAGGAGCTAGTCCTCAGGCAGTTCGACCGGTGCGATCTCGTCGTAGACGTCGCCCGGACCCGGGTTCGTGGCGTCGGTCGCACCGCCGAAGTGGTGCATCACGCCCCACACCGCGTTCAGTGCGGTCTGCACGGCGCCCTCGGCCCAGCCCGCGGTCCAGGAGATGTCGTCGCCCGCGAGGAACAGGCCCCGCTTGTCCTCGGGGAGCCGGTCCTGCATGAAGTGGGTGAACAGGCGGCGCTGGTAGCGGTAGTGGCCGGGGAGGTTCGCCTTGAAGGCGCCCATGAAGTAGGGCTCGTTCTCCCAGGACACGGTGACCGGGTTGCCGATGATGTGCTTGCGGATGTCGACCTTCGGATAGATCTCCGACAGGGACTTCAGCATGACCTCCATCCGCTCGTTCGCGTCCAGCGGCAGCCACTTGAGGCTGTCGTCGCACCAGGTGTAGGAGAGGCAGATGACGGCGGGCTCGTCCGGTCCGTTGTCGAGCAGGTAGGTACCGCGGGTCATCCGGTCCGTCAGCGTCATCGACATGACGTCCCGGCCGGTGTCCTCGTCCTTGTCGAGCCAGAACGGCCGGTCGACGGGGACGAAGAGTTTGCTGGACTCCATGTAGTGGGTGCGCTCCATCGCCGTCCAGTGGTCGATGGGGAACAGCGCATCGTCACAGTCGATCTTGCTCAGCAGCATCCAGGACTGCGCGGTGAAGACGGCGGCCTGGTAGGTGCGGATGTCGCCGTCGGCGTCGGTCACCGTGATGTGGTTGCCGGCGGTGCGGTTCAGGCGGGTGACCGCGGGCCGGGGCGCCCCGTCGTGCAGCGACGACAGTGAGGTGCCCGGCGCCCAGTGCACGATCTTCGCGGGCTCGCGCTCCCACAGGCGCAGCGGCAGTTGCTGGCTGCCGCCGACGATGCCGCGGTGGTGGTCGTCGGCCTCGGTGTAGACGACCCGCAGGATCTCCAGGATGGAGTTGGGGAAGTCGGTGTCCCAGCCGCCGGTGCCGAAGCCGACCTGGCCGAAGATCTCCCGGTGGCGGAAGGACTTGAAGGCCGTCGAGTCGCAGAGGTAGCCGTAGAAGGTCTGGTTGTCGAGCTTCTCGACGAGGTGGGACCAGATCTCGCGGATGCGCGGGACGTCGCGCTCGCGGATCGCCTGGTTCATGTCGGAGAAGTCCGCGCCCTCTTCCAGGCAGGCGTTCCAGGCGTCCATCACCTGGTGGTAGACCTCGGGAAGGTCCTCGACCGTACGCGCGTAGTGGGACTCGCCCTTGAGGTCGACGACGGTCGAGGGGGTGTCCGGGGCCAGCGGGTTGGGGAACGGCTTGGTCGCGAGGCCCACCAGGTCGATGTAGTGCTGGAGCGCCGTCGAGGACGGCGGGAAGCGCATCGCACCCATCTCCGCGGTCAGGCCCGCGGCGTCGGCCGGGGTGCCCTCGAAGCCGATGGTGCGCAGCCGGCCGCCTATCTGGTCCGCCTCGTAGAGGACGGGCTTGAGGCCCATCTTCATCAGCTCGTAGGCGGTGATGATGCCGGAGAGGCCGCCGCCGATGACCGCGACCTCCTTGCCGTGCTCGGTCGCGGGGACCTGGCCGAGGCCCGCCGGGTGGGCGAGGAAGTCGTCGTAGGCGTAGGGGAAGTCCGGGCCGAACATGGTGATCGGCGGCTGGGCATCCGCGTGGTGGGCGGCGGTGGGCACCGTGGACGTCATCGGGGGCGGACTCCTTGCGGACGGGGCGCAGCAGGCAGGGCGGCGCGGGCCGGGTGGCCCGGCCGGCGGCGGATCAGGGGGGTCGGCCTGCGGCGGCAGAGGGGGTCGGGTGGGTCGGATCAGGGGTGGAGCGAGGTCGGTTCAGGTCAGCGGGCCGTACAGCTCCGGCCGGCGGTCGTGCAGATAGGGGTTGTCCGCCCGGGATTGCTTCAGGAAGGCGGGGTCGACCTCGGCCCGTACCAGCTGCTCGGTGCGGCCTGCGCGGGTGCGGACGACACCGTCCGGACCGGCCAGGCAGCTGAGGCCGACGAACTCGAACTCGCCCTCCGCGCCGACCCGGTTGACGTACGCGAGGTACATCTGGTTCTCGAAGGCGCGGACCGGGATGACGGACTCGGCGACGAACTGGAAGGGGTGCATCTGCGCGGTGGGCACCAGCAGCAGATCGGTGCCGGCCAGCGCATGGGCCCGGACGTTCTCCGGGAACTCCACGTCATAGCAGATCAGCAGGCCGATCCTCAGGCCGGCCAGCTCGGCCTGGACGACGGCCCGCTCCCCCGGGGTGAACCATTCGTGCTCGAAGCAGCCGAAGAGATGCGTCTTGCGGTAGTTCGCGAGGCGCGAGCCGTCCGGCCCGATGAGCTGCGCCGAGTTGTACACCGCGGCGCTGTCGGTCTCGTCCTGCGCGGCACGCTCGGGGTAGCCGTAGAGCACCGCGATGCCGTGCTCGGCGGCGATCTTCCCGATGGCCCGGGCGCTGTCGCCGTCGGCGGTCTCGGCTAGGCGGTGGACGTCGGCGCCGATGGCATAGCCGGTGAGGAACAGCTCGGGGCAGGCGAGCAGCCCGGCGCCGGTCGCCGCCGCCTCGCGCGCCGCGTCGTCGAGGACCCGCAGATTGTGCGCGACATCGCCGGGCCGTCCCGAACTCTGGAGCAGGGCGGTGTGCAGCGACGTCATGGGACCCCTCGGCGAGGACGGTACGGGTGGACGCATTGACGGTACGGGCCGCCGCCGATGCGGGACAAGGAGTCACCGTTGCGCGCCGAGGGACGATTCGTTGCGCGTTCAAGGGATCTTTTGAAGATTCGTTGCGCTCCGGGCCACGGGGGCAGCGGGCGGGGCCGGGTCACGGCCTGAGTATGTGTTTCCGGACTCCGGTGTACGACGGGTGTCGGGGCTGCGGCTGATGATGCTGGTGTCGTGAGGGGCCGCCGGAAAAGGACTTGCCAGGGGCAGCAGGCGCCAAGGGACCATGTGCGCATGCGTGTTGGTGTGATCGGGCTGAGGATGGGGCTGTTCCTGGCGGGCTGGTGCCGGCGGGTGGGCATGGAGGTGGTGGCCGCCTGCGATCTGAACGTCGCGCGGCGGGAGGCGGCGGGGAAAGAATTGCCGGGAGCGGTGCTCACGGAGCGGTGGGAGGACCTGCTGGACCTCCGCCTGGACGGGGTTGTCCTGGCCAACGACTTCGATGCGCACGCGCCGCTGGCTATCGCGTTCCTGGAGCGTGGCGTGCACGTGCTGTCCGAATGCGCGGCCTGCGTGGACGCGGACGAGGGACGGCTGCTGGTCGCGGCGGTGGAGCGGTCCACTGCCACCTACTCCTTCGCCGAGAACTACGTCTGCCACCCGCACGTCCGCTTGGTCCGGCAGGCGGTCGAGGCCGGGGATCTCGGCCGGGTCAGTCTGATGGAGGCCGACTATCTGCACGGCATGTCACCGGAGGACGTCGCCGCACTGATCGGCGCCCCCGGCAGCTGGCGCGGCCGCATCTCCCCGACGGCGTACTGCACGCACACCGTCTCGCCGGTACTGGCCGTCACGGGCGCCTGGCCGGTAGAGGTGGCCGCGTTCCAGGCGCACGAGGCAGGCCCGGCTCAGGCTGTCGTCATGACCGTCCGGCTGTCCACCGGCGCGCTGGCCGTGACCCGTCACGGCTTCCTCCAGGGCGAGCCCGACAGCCACTGGAGCTGGCTGTCCGTCCGCGGTACCCGGGCACTGGCCGAGTCCGTGCGCGCACCGGGCGAGCGGTCCTGGTCCGTCCGCGTCCGGGCGGAGGGCTGGACACGGCCCGACGGCGTCACGCACGAGGAGGAACGGGTCCCGCCACCCCTCTCTCTGGACGGGCGGTCGGTGGAGCGGCGTGCCGAGGGGACGGTGCGAGTTCTCCAGGGGTTCCGGGCCACGGTGGAACGCGGGGAGCCGCCGCTGGTCCCGGTGCGGCCTGCGGTGGCCGCGTCAATGGTCGGCGTGGCCGGTGCGGAGTCGTTGAAGAACGGTTCGCGGCCGGTGCGAGTGCCGGACTTCTCGCCGGCGTGACGGACGCGGGCCGCGTCACGAGCTCCGTTTCACCATCGGCGACGCGGAAGCAGAGGAGCAGGGTGGTCAGGCACCGGCCGGCGCCGGTTTCCTCGGCCGGCTCGGGGTGGCGCCTCTCCGGGCCAGGCGCCTCTCCGGGCCAGGCGCCTCTCCGGGCCACTCGCCTGCTCAACAGCTTCTGAAAGGCACGGGCCCCTCGGCCGTGTGCCGGGAGCCCGTACGGAGGGCCGACGAGGGGGCGTACGGGACAGCCCTCAGCCCGGCGCCCCCGAGCTGTAGCGGCGCAGCAGCGGCGAGAGCACCAGGACGGATTTCGTCCGCTCCACGAACGGTTCGCCCGCGATGCGCTCCAGCACCCGCTCGAAGTGCCGCATGTCGGCGGCGAAGACCTGGACGACGGCGTCCGCCTCACCGGTGACGGTGGAGGCGGACGCCACTTCCGGGTAGCGCGACAGGCCGCGGTGGATCGCCTCGGGCGAGGTGTTGCGGCGGCAGTAGATCTCGATGAACCCCTCGGTCTCCCACCCGAGCGCGGCCGGATCGACCCGTACGGTGAAGCCGGTGATCGCGCCGTCGGCCCGCAGCCGGTCGACGCGGCGCTTGACGGCCGGGGCGGAGAGCCCGACCTCCTGGCCGATGTCGGCATAGCTGCGGCGGGCGTCCTCGGCGAGGGCGTGGACGATGCGTTCGTCGAGATCGTTCAGTCGCACTGCGGGTGGATCACTTCTCTGCGGTGGCCAATCGGGAGCGGCGCAAGCCGTAACCGAAGTAGACCACAAGGCCCACGACCATCCAGACACCGAAGACCACCCAGGTCACGGCGCCGAGGCTGCCCATCATGTAGAGGCACAGCAGAAAACCGATCGCCGGGAAGAGCGGCGAGAGCGGGGTCCGGAAGCTGCGCGGCATCTCGGGGCGGGTGCGGCGCAGCACGATCACCGCGACATTGACCAGCGCGAAGGCGAACAGGGTGCCGATGCTGGTGGCGTCGGCCAGCTGGCCCAGCGGCACCGCGGCGGCGAGGATGCCGCAGAACAGCGAGACGATCACGGTGTTGGCCCGCGGCGCGCCGCTCTTCGGGTGCACCTTGGCGAACACCTTCGGCACCAGCCCGTCCCGGGACATCGCGAAGAGGATACGGGTCTGGCCGTAGAGCACGGTCAGCACGACGCTGGCGATGGCGATGACCGCGCCGAAGGCGAGCAGCACGGCCCAGAAGCTCTGGCCGGAGACGTCCTTCATGATCCCGGCGAGCGCGGCCTCCGAGCCCTTGAACTTCTGCCAGGGCATCGCGCCCACGGCGATCGCCGCGACCAGGCAGTACAGCGCGGTGACGATCACCAGCGAGAGCATGATCGCGCGCGGCATGTCGCGCTGCGGGTTCTTGGCCTCCTCACCGGCGGTGGAGGCGGCGTCGAAGCCGATGTACGAGAAGAACAGGGTGGCGCCGGCCGCGCTGACACCCGCCATGCCCATCGGCATGAAGTTCGCGTAGTTGCCCGACTTCACGCCCTGCACGGCAACGCCGCAGAACAGCAGCAGGGCAACGATCTTGACGATGACCATGATCGTGTTGGCGCGGGCGCTCTCCTTGGCCCCGCCCAGCAGGAACACCATCGCCAGCAGCACCACCAGCAGCGCCGGCAGGTTGAAGACGCCGCCGTCACCGGGCGGCTGGGACAGCGCGTCCGGGATGGTGATGCCGATCGTGCCGGCGAGCAGTTCGTTGAGGTACTGGCCCCAGCCGACGGCGACGGCCGCGACCGAGACGCCGTACTCCAGGATCAGGCACCAGCCGCAGACCCAGGCGACCAGCTCACCGAGGGTGGCGTAGGCGTAGGAGTACGAGGATCCGGAGACCGGGATGGTGCCGGCGAGCTCCGCGTAGGACAGCGCGGAGAACAGGGCGGTGATACCGGCGATGATGAAGGAGATGATCACCGCGGGCCCGGCGTCCGGGACGGCCTCGCCGAGCACCACGAAGATGCCGGTGCCGAGCGTGGCGCCAATGCTGATCATGGTCAGCTGCCACATGCCCATCGACCGGCGGAGCGTGCCCCCCTCGCCCTTGCCGCCCTCGGCGACCAGCCGCTCTACGGGCTTGCGCCGCATCAACCGGGTGCCGAGACCTCCGGAGGACTGCGGTGGGGGCCCTGCGGGCGGGGCTGCGCCGTGCTCCAACACTGGGGTGGCTCCTTTATCGCTGCCGATCAGATGAGATACGGGGGACGGCGACCGGCAGCGGTCGGTATACGGGCATGCCGAAGCAACCCGCAGCAGGAGACCGCCGAGCAGACGGACTCCGTCACTCCACGTACAGCGCATGACCTTACGGCCCGCCGCTGACCTGCCGTAATGCAGGTTCCTTGCGCAACGGCGACTGATCATTGCGCACCGGTGCGCCGGGCAGCCGTTCGTTGCGCGCCGGGGTTCGATCGTACGGGCTCCGAGAGGGTGAGGCGGAACCGGGGGCCCTGGTTCCGGATAGCCGACCGGCCCCGCACCGAGTCGGTGCGGGGCCGGTGAGCGGCTGTGCCGGGACGGGGAAACACCCCCTAGGTCGTGTCCGCAAAGTCCCGTCGTTCGCCCGGAGGGCGGGGCTCGCGGCGTCTGGTGCGTGCGCTCGCAAGGCGGAGGGTCGTCCTCGTAGTGGGTC
>NZ_JBEYVM010000023.1:0-115487 GCF_040643995.1 Streptomyces sp. NPDC047049
GCGCGTGTGCTGCGCACGCCGGGGACGCCCGAGGAGTCCTTCTCCGATGACCCGCTGCGGATGATGCGCGCGTCCTCCTCCGGAGGAACGACGCACGGCCCTACGGGCCGTAAAGACGATAAACCCCTCCGGGGTTTAAACAATTCCTCCGGAATTGTTTGTGAAATTCCTCCGGAATTCACGCGCATTCGGATTTCGAGAATCCGGGAGAGTTGGCGAGTGCGGGTGTAGTGGTCGACGAACTTCAAGAGAGCTGGCTACGGGGAGGGGTGAGGGTGCGCCTGTTCCTGACGGAGACTGGGGTGAAAGGTGACGGTCCGCTAGCCACTGACGCTGCATCACCAGAAGGCGCGGCTTGCACGCCAGATCTTACCAGGAACCACCCTTTGGTGGCTACTCCTCCGAATCTGCTGCATCACTCCGTGATGCAAGGGTAGAGTTCGTGAAACCAGGGCACCACCCCCGAGGGTACTAGACCCCGTGAATTCCTCAGAGGACATGACCAAGTAATGCGTGCTAGAGAAATTGACCGCGCGAGAACATATCCGCCGATCCGCGCTGATCCGTTCAGGAAGCAAATATCGGAATGGCCCGTGAACGTGCAGCAACTCTGGACGGAAAATTGAATACAGCCGGGATTTTCTGATGGCACGCATCATCGAAGGGGGCCTGGGCGCCTTCAGGCCCCCTTGGAAACTTCGCTGGCGCCCTGGGAGGTCCTGCTTCTGGTCCACCCCGAGGGGGGTGAGGCGCGCGTCGTAGGGACTGGAGGACCGCCGGGCCTCCGCGTCGTAGTGACCTCAGCCCACTTAATACTTGGCGAAATCAAGAAGCCGCTGGTCAGGGGCTTGAGTAAGGCGCGATCCGACTCCTCAGCAGGGACACATCGGCTGCGAAGTGTCCCGACTGAGGGGGCATAACGGGGGCTCCATGTCAACCAGAGCCGACATGATCGGGTCCATCATGTCAAGTGGAGGCGACACGGAGTCGCAGAGCGACGGACGGGCCAAGGCGACGGGAGTTGTGTCCCGCCTGAGGGGACACAACTCCCGCGAGATGTCGTGTCGGAGTGACATTGATGTCAAGCACAGGTGACATACTGTCGCCGGACCGAAGATCACAGAACGTGGGAAGAGCATCCTCGTGTCGACTGAGCCGCAGCGCCGCTCCAGGAACGCCCCTGGTGGGCCGCAGCCCAAGCTGCCCCTGGGCGATCCCGCTGACGCCTGGGACCGGCCTCTACGGCCGCTGAAGGACCTGGACGACGTCGCGAAGCGGTACCCCCGCAGGAAGATCACAGTCACCGGCGAGCGGAAGCCGCTGAAGTTCTACGGGCCGGCTGATCAGCCGAACGCGTTCTCCATGGACAGCCTGGAGTTCTTCCTGATCATCTCGCAGTTCTTCCGCGAGGCCCTGCCGCTTCGGCTGATCCTGCTGATGATCGCTTGTCAGAAGGCCGGCGGCCGGATCCACCTGACGCAGGAAGAGATGGCGACCGTCCTGGACGTGGCTCGGCAGAAGGTCAACGAGGCCCTAGGGGAGATCATGTCCCACGGCATCGTCTTCCGCGTGAAGCGTGGGGTCTACCAGTTCAATCCGCCGTACAGCTATCGCGTGGCAGAGTTCATCCCCGGCACCGAGGACATCGATCCCGAATACGTGCAGGTCGAGCAACACACGGTCATCGATCAGATCAAGGCGGATAAGAGCCTGCCCGATCTGGTGCGCTACCCGTCGCTGGAGACAATGAGGCAGGAGATCGAGCGCCTGCGTCAGGAACGGGCCGAGGAGCGCGCCCGCCGGCGGGAAGAGCGGGCGGCGCAGAAGGAGGCAGGACAGTGAGTGGTCTGCATTTCGCCGCGGTCAACGCGGAGGGGATCGTCGCCGACCTCGACTTGCTGCCCGCGGCGTACCGCGTGTTGCTGAAGCTGCGGGCCCACAGCGAGCCGGGCGGCCGCATCGAGATCGACCAGATCACCCTCGCTCAGATGCTCAATCTGAGCCGGGCGGGAGTGAACGCGGCACTGCGTGACCTGGACCTGGCGCAGCTGGTGAAGAAGCAGCGCGCCGGCGTCTACCAGCTCAACGCCATGCTCGCGGCGTACGTTTCACCCGAGGACGCCGTGGCAGCGGTGAAGGCGATGCCGAAGGCCGAGCGCCTGAACTCGCCAGGGTTCGTCGACCGGTACCAGAAGGCCGTGGCGGCTTACCAGGATCAGCTGGCCGAGAAGCGGCGGCGCAAGGAGGACCAGAAGCGCCGGCAGGCCCTCAAAGCTGTCTCCTGACCCCGCGAAGAACCCCACGGCGCTGCACCTCCGGTGCGGCGCCGTTCGCATGCCCAGCGGGCCGCACGCTCTTCCCGGGTTGGTATCACCAGGGGAACCGTCTTGTTCTGGTTCTCCAGAACAAACGCCACGAGGATCGGCCGCACGAAGGGGTAGACGCTCCAGGGGAAACCGCAGGTCAACGGTGCGCGGCGCGGCCGGACGGTATCACCAGGGGAATCGTTCCGTTCTGGTCCTCTAGAACAACCGGCGCCTGCTGCGGGAAGTGCGTACAGCGTTCCCCTGGAGGGGAAACGCGCAGGCGGCAGGGGCGGCGAGCAGCGCGGACGCGAGCGCTGTATTCCGACCAGCTTCTCGCTGGCATCGCGGAGATGAACCAGAGAAAGGGACTGCGAGGCCAGCTCTGAGGCCCTGGAGGGGCGGTTCAGCCTGCGCTATTCCATGCCTGCTGAGGGCCCATTGATCCACAGACTGTTCTGCCTCGCCTTCTCGGCGTCCCTGCTGGCTTGCATAAATTCGGCTAGTGGAGATTTCAGCGGACGATCGCCGCCGACCGGCCTCCTCGGCGAAGGGTCATCTTGTAGTTGTCTGGCCGGCCGTCCTTCCGGAGCGGAGGTGGTGCTCTTGATTTTCTTGATCTCCGTTTCAACGATTTTGCGGACGCCTAGGAGCCGATCGCTGATGCGGTCACACCGGTCGGAGAGGTGGTCGTAGCGGCTCTGAAGCTTTTTGACGGCCCGGTGGAGCTCAGCGAGGTCGCCGCGGAGCTGGGCTGCCTGATCGACGCGTGCCGTCTCATTGCGCTGGCGGTCTAGCTGCTTCCGGAGCGCGGAAGCCTCAACGTTGATCGCCACGATGGCGTGCTCCGTCTCCCTACGCTGGCGGTCTAGCTGCTTTCGGAGCGCGGAAGTCTCAACATTGAGCGCCACCATCTTGCGTAGGTGCGTCAGTTCGTGGCGCAGCTTGACCACCTCCGAAGCGAGGTCGCTCAGTGTGGGCGGCGGCATTCGCCTTGCCGTCCGATGCCGCTCATATGGGTCCAGGGTGCCCAACCCAGGTTCGTCTTCGTCGGGGGCTTCGTCGGGGTCTTCATCGACGGCTTCGACGAAGACCAGGGCAGGGAGATCGATACGCTCTGGCATGAGTGCCGCCTCCTTCAGCAACAGCGGCTAACTCCAGCCTGGACCTGCGACCCCGACGCTGCATAGGTCATCGCTTAGGACAAGGCACAGGTGTCCGACCTGCGAGTCGGCTGCACACCCTCCGCGGTATCCACCTGCCCCCACGGCCAGGGCAGCGTCGCGGGTACGGTGACGGCGAAGGGCCCGGAGTCAATTGGAGTGACTCCGGGCCCTTCGTTCGTGTGGGTCAGGCGGCCCAGCCGACGGAGGAGACGTAGGTGTAGGCGTCCCAGTCGGTGCCGAGGGCCTGGATGATCTCGTCCCAGATCGCGTCCAGCTCGTGCCTGTCGCCGGCGTTCCAGGCGTCGACGGCACGGTCCCACACGCCGCCGCGGACGTTGATGTCGCGGGTTTCCAGGTCGCGCTGGTGGCGGCGCTCGACCTGGGACTGGTCGACGGGGTCGATCTCGATGCGGGTGCCGCGGCCGCGGTTGTTCAGCCGGCGCTTGAGGTCGGCGACGACGTTGCGGCGGCGCAGTTCCCAGTAGGCAGCGTCCAGGCGGGCGAGGTTGGCCTTGTTGGGGGTCGTTTCTTCGGCGAGCCAGGCGATCAGGGTGCGGGGGCGGACGTGGATGCCGGCGCGGTCCATGGCTTCGTATCCGGCGTCGGAGGCGGTGAGGTAGCGCAGGCGGGCGGCCAGGCCGCGTTCGGAGTCGACGGGGGACTCGATGCCCGTCACCATCTTGTCGAGCCCTTCGGCCAGGGCGACCCATCCGGCGATTCCGCGGGCCCGGTAGGCGCCCAGGTCCCTCCAGCGGCCTTCTTCGGTGCCGGCCATCAGCGGGTCACCTGCCCGACGGTGTACTCACCGGACGCCTTGGCGTCGCTGTACTTGATCTTCATGTCGCTCACGCCCCGGCCCTCGGAGAAGACGCGGCGCCAGTCGCCGGTGACGTGCAGCTCGTCGGTGCCCACCATGGCGATGACGTCCAGGCCGGCCTGGTGGGCCTTGTACGCCTTGGTCCACAGGTTGGCGTACGCCTGGCTGTGGATGTTGTGCATCCAGTCCGGACGTTCAATTTCCCGGTTGTAAATGGACTCGCCCATCGTGGAAACGAACTTCGAATACATCGCCTTGACGTACTCGGTGGTGATCGTGTCCTCCTCGTCGATCGCCTTCGCCCGCGCGACGGTGAGAATCTTGCGCAGCGCATCGAGGAAATTCTCTGTCGCGCCGGACGTCCACGATTCGTGAATTTCAGGTGCTTCGATAAGGCCGTATTTCGGTTGGGAGAGGCGGAATAGCAGCCTGAGAGTGGCGTTGGTGACCCACAATGCCCCGTCGGTGTCGCGGTCGCCGAGGGGGTTGGGCAGGTGCGGGTGGCGCCACTCGGCGGGGGTGATCAGGTGGACGCCGGAGCGCTTGGGGCCCACGCCGTCGGCCCCGGTGGAGTGCTCCAGCTTCCCGATCGGCAACCAGCACTTGAGGGCGGAGAGATACGCGGCGTTGGCGTCGAGGGCGGTGACCTGGACGCTCCCGGGGACCTTCAGGGAGAAGTCGGGGTGGTGGAAGGCGGGACGGGCCTCCCAAATCTGGTCCGGCTCCTTCTTCGACGGCTTCTTGAGGATGTCCGGCAGCGCCGGATAGGCGGTGAACTGGTAGCGGGCGGTCGCCCGGGTCTCGTCGAACATCGCCATGACGTCCGGGATGGCGCGCTTGGTCAGCGCCTTCAGCGCGGCCTCGGTGTCGCCTTCGGCACGCTCCAGCTCCTCGTGCACGGCGATGCTGATCATGGCGTGAGTCTCGGCCTCGGCGCGGGCGGCGGACTTCGCGCGGCGCTGGGATCGGTTCGGCAGCGGTGCTGGTACCGGCGAGGCAGGGGCCGGGGCAGGGGCCTCGGGCTCCTGTGTGGGTGCGGGCTGGGCGGCGGGTGCGGCCTGCGGAGCCGTGGCGGCCGCCGGGGGCTGGCACATGGCGCCGGCGTGCAGCGGGCGGCCGTCGGTGGACCGGTAGGGCGTGGGGACACCGCAGCGGATGCACGGGCCCGGCTCCCCCTGGACGGCCATCCCGTTGTCCCCCCACGCGGTCTGCGCGGCCTCCGGCGTGACGAACGCCGGCGCCACCGGCTCCTGGAAGGTTGCGGCCACGGGGGCCGGGTGGAGTTCGGCGAGGCCCTCCAGGAGGGCGAGGTACAGGGCTCGCGCGGGCGGCTGCGGAGTGGCGGAGCCGGCTTCCCAGTTGGCGACGGTCTGACGGCCGACACCGACCGCCGCACCGACCTGGGCGAGGGAGAGCTCTGCGGCTTCCCGCAGCCGGCGGCGCTCCGCCGGCTCGGGCATCGCCGCCATCAGCCGCGCTTCCTCCAGCAGGGCTTTCACTCCAGCGAATTGGTCATCAGTCATGCCCGTAACATACAGCATGATGGACATGGATTGGCGTTGGATTAGACAGTTATTGGACATCGATTTGATGTTTGATTGGCTCGGCAGGCTCGGGCGGTGAAGCTGAGGGAGGGCGGGGGCGCCCCTTGCCCCTTGGGGCGACGGACTGAAGTGCCGGGCAGCAGGCTGGGCGTCGCCGAGGCGGTCAGCCGGCCTTTCGTCGGCACGGCCGACTGTCAGTGCCCTGCGGCAGGATGCCTTCGTGGCCGCCCTGGACGAGTTTCCTGCGTACCGGCGAGCGCAGCTGCTGTGGCGCTGGGCGCACCAGGGCGTTGCCCACGTCGAGGCGATGGTCCGTGACGCCGAGAGCCGGCCGTGCCGGTTGCCGGACGCTCCCCCCGGGGCCCCGGGCCGGGTTCTCGCCGTCCCCGGAGACGACGGCCTGGTCCACCTTGAACGGGCGGGCTGGCTGCTGTGCGGCGAGACGGAGACGGCCGACGGCTGGAGCCATCAGCGGCACTGCGGATGGCTTGAAGGCCGGGGCGGGCCGGAGGACTGGACGGGCAACTATGACGGTCCGGAGGCGACGGTCCGGGGCTCCCGGATCGCCGAATGGGTGGTGCGCCCGATCGGCGCGGGCGTGGATCCCGGCAGCATCGACCGGCCGAGGCGCTGCCTGGCGGGGAGGTACGCCCTGCATCACGTGTGGCCGCCTCGGCCTGTCAGTACGGCATCACTCCGGCGTCTTCGGGCAGCGCTGGTCGACGCGTTCGGTGTCGACTGCCAGCTGTGCGGCCTGTACCCCGGCGCGGTGGTCGACCACGACCACCAGACGGGCCGGGTGCGCGGTCTTCTGTGCGCCTTTTGCAACCGCGTTCTGGAGGAGTGCCCGCACCTCACCGGCTGTCCCAGGGCTGAATACCTGCTCGCTCCCCCGGCGGCTGCGCTGAACCTGGCCTACCCCGCCAGCCAGTAGTGGAGGATCAAGGAGGCCACCCGCCAGCGCAAGATCGAATTACTGGGGTTCGATCCCTTCGGCGCGATCGGACCGTGAACTGGGCATCGGTGATGGTTCCTTGCCCGAGCTCCCGGTCCCGGCAGGTGCGCCACGGGTCGTCAGCGGGTCTCCGCCGGCACTCGCGCGGACAGGGGCGAGTTTGAGCCACCTTATGAACGGAATTTTCGGCTCACAGCCGATCTGCGGGGATCCGGAGCGCCAATAATCAAGAAACCAGCAGGTCAGAGCGCCTATAGCCTAGCTTCTAGAAAAGTTGGAGTGCCGGAACGTCGCAGGCCAGGAACGGTGTGCAGCCCAGTGGCCGACGGCGGCCCCCTGACGAAGTCAGGGCCAATCTCAGCGCCCTAATGTCGATGCCGAGACGACGGAGGCCGCCATGCCCGGCGGCCTCCGATGGCGTCCAGAACCCCATCGGTGCGTTCGACAAGGAAGGACTCCACTCATGGAACCACAGACCTGGCGCGGCGTCAGAGTCAGGTGGACGCGGCCTCACGCCTCGGACCTCACGGTGGCGGGAGCCCTGTATTACCTGCTCTACCTGCAGCCGGATGTGCCCCAGCTCATCGCTGCCGCCGTGTCGATCCTCTCGCTCCGCTGCATCCGGATCGACCGCGCTGACTGAAATGCGACTGGCCGACCGGCCCCCTGCCACGCACCGGCAGGGGGCCTCCGGTCGCCTTCGGCACGGCCGGTGACGAACCGGCGGCACTGGACCAGGTCGCCGCCCGTCTCGAAGGCATCGAGCCGCCGCGCCCATCGGCCCCCGCTGAAGGCGGGCCGATGGGGTGGCGTTTCGCTCTTCCTCGACCGGATCCGATTGCTGGTGGTGGTGGTGGCGTATCGCTCGATGATGTCGGCAACCGTTGGCCTGCGCGAACTCCGCCTGTGCTGGACATCGGCAGCGCCGACTTCCGTCTTGGCGCCGAACCGGCGTGTGCGCAGCCGCTCCGTGTTGCACGACGAGGTGGCGCTACGTGGGCTGGCGGCCATGCCGTATCGCGCGCCTGCCGGCCTCCTCCCGCGACGCGTCCCGGCCGGCTTCATGCCTGGCACGCGTGGAGTTGGTCGGCGAGCGCGAGGTCGGGCCAGGCCAGGGCGTCTGCTTCGTCAGTGGGTTCGGCGGTGAGCCCTTGGACAGCCATGGTCAGGGATCGGGAGAGCATTCCTGCGTGAGTGTAGAAGGTCTCCATGGTCCACTCGGCGGTGCAGGAGTTCTGGCCTCGCAGGATGCGCAGGGCGCGGAGGAGCATCAGGGAGGTCAGGGGCTCAAGGCCCCGGCGCGTGGGCGAGGGGGGGATGTGGCGGCGCGGGCCAGCATCGCCGGCGTCCAGCTCGGCTGCCTGTCGGGCCCAGTGCCGCGCGTGCCGCAGCTCGCCGCGGGTGAGGTACAGCAGGTAGAGGCATTCGGCAGAGGCTGACTTGCCGGCGCCTGCGGCGAACTGCCAGAGGAACTCGGCCTGCTCGTCGCGGCCGGCCAGGTGCAGCAGGCAGGCGAAGGCCATGGAGCTGTCGGGGTCGATCTGGTGTGTCGTGGCCAGGCTGGCGATGTGCCGTGCGGCATGGGGGCTGCGGACCGTCCAGAAGGACAGGACGCGAAGCTGGCGGGCCGCCCGCTCCCGGCGGGCCGCCGGAGCGGGACGTCCGGCGGCGAAGGGCGGTTGGAGAATGGCGGGGTGCGGGTAGCCGCCCCAGGCAGAGCCGCGCAGCGCAGCGTCGTTGAAGTCTTCCTCCAGCCGGCGGCGAGAGGCCCGTTCCTCCTCTTCCCCAAAGTCGTCATGGGGAAAGGCGCGGGCATCGCGCAGGAGGTCATCCAGGGTGCGCGGCGTCTGCATGGGGCGGTACTCCTCAGTCCTCGGTCTGTTCGGTGTCGGGTTCCAGGCCCAGTTCGAGGGCGATCCGGTTGCGGGCGTGGAGGCGGTGGGAGCGCACCGTGGCTTCGGTAATTCCCATGATGCTGGCGGTCTTGGCGGTGCTGTAGTCGAGGACGTAGTGCAGCACCATCACGTCGAACTGACGGGCGGGCAGGCGGGCGATTGCGGGATACAGTCCGACGCTGCTCTCCATGGCGGCGAACTCATCCCTCGCGCCCTCCAGCACCGCGCGGGCGACTCGTTGGAACACAGCCGTCTCCGCGACGGCGGAGTCCCGGCCCTGGGCGATGAGAACGTCGTCGACGGCCTCTTTGAGGTGCGCCCAGGCACTGGCGGCGGGGCACGCCTCCTCCATCAGCCGCTTCCAGCCCCGCAGGAGGCTCATGAAGACCATGTGGACGACCTCGCCGGCGAGCCGCTCGTCAGCGAGATGGAGCTCCGCGTATTTGCGGTAGGCCCGATGGAAGCGACTGTGGAAGGCCCAAAAGGCCACAGGGATCTGCTGCGGTGCGTGCACGCCTGAGCTCGGCGCCGTCCGGCCGGTCCTCCTGTTCTCCGTCACGCGTCCTCCCCCTCGGCGGTCGGGAGCGGCAGGGGCATCTCCATGTGCAGCCGGGGCGGGCCGCCGACGCGCCGGTGATCGGCCAGCGAAGCGGCCCCCACCCTGACACCGACTGCCAATCCCCGCCTTGCCAGACGCACCGCATCGGGGGCGAAGACGCGCACAGCGGTGGCTATCACCAGAGCGCCGATGAGCAGATTGGACAAGAGTGCTCTTCCTTCCTTTCGTCGGCACTGAGCCAGCCCCCGCAAGCCCAACTAAGTTTCGTGCCGGAGGACTTGGTTGCCCTCACGGAACAGCTAAGCGGTCCAGGGTGGGCAAACGTGGAGGCTCCCGCGAAGGAATTTCGACCGATCGTGACGACTGAGCTTCCGAACGCGCCCACCCCGCACCCCCTACCGACCGGTAGACGGACAGCGAAGTTGCGGATACACACTGTGACCAGGGGCTTCTCGGAGCCGGTGCCTCACCTTGCTTCGAGCCCGTAGGAATCGAGGGCTCGCCCTCGTGATGCACATCACACACCCGGCTGCGGGCGGTGATCCGCCCTTGGGCCGTGATCTCCCGGTCTACGCGACAGGCTCTCGGGGAATGCGCCTCGCCCTGGGTGGATTATGTCGCTGAGAAGAAAGGTTCCGCCGTGACTACACCTACCCCCACACCCACCGTTGCCCTGTCCTGCCCGCCCAAGGAAGTCGGACGCTGCGCGACCTGCCAGCAGCCCTGCCACCGGTACGGGCACGGCGGCAATCCGCTGTGCAAGACCTGCCGAACCAACGTCGAAGCCGGACGGGCCAAGCCGACCGCCACGTAGCCGTCCGACAGGCACCTGCTTCGTCAGCCAGGAGCCGTGCCCCAGACGCCGGGTCCTCCGCCACGCCACTTGATCATCGGGTCGTTCAGCCGGGCGCCTTCTGGGTCCAGGCCGACTGTCGGCCCTGCCCCCGACGGGCATAGGGCCGGCAGCCTCCTCTCATCGGGTGGCGACGAGAGCCTCGGTGCGGATTGTCTCCTCGTACCGCCCGGCCGGCTCGTGCGTCAGCAACGCCTGGCGCAGGTCTTCCTCGAACGCTTTCCGGCGCTCGCCGAGCATCGCCGGGGAGGTGTAGCTGTTGCTGTATTGCAGGCCGATCAGTTCGTCCAGGGTGCGCACCACTGTCTCGTCCCAGGCCGTACTGACCACGGCGTTGAACGGGGAGCGGGCGAGGGTGTTGCGGTAGGGCTCGGTCGGCTGCGGGTACACCCCGCGTCCGGCCCGTCTGGTGTTGCCGAGGTGGGCGATTCGGACCTTCTCGATGACCTCGGCCCACTCGGGCAGTGCGGTGGTGCCGGGCGGGCCGGCAGAGACGATGACGACTCCGGCCTTTTCGGTGGTGAGCGCGTCGAGGTCGGCGAGCACCTGGTCGCGGTTCATCCAGTGGAAGCTCTTGGCCATGACAACGAGGTCGAGCGGTGGCAGGCCGAGTGCTGGCAAGCCCGCGGCGTCGCCCTGGATCCAGCGGATGTTGCGCACACCCCGTTCGGCGGCCAGCCGGCGGCCCTGGTCGAGCATCTCGGCTGCGGGGTCGACAGCGAGGACTTCGCCGGTCACCTCGGCCAGCGGCAGCGCGACGGTTCCCGGGCCGCACCCCAGGTCCAGGGCGCGCGCATCGGCCAGCGGGAAGCGGTCGGCGAGCAGGGAGAACAGGGTGTCGGGGTAGTGCGGCCGGTAGCGGGTGTAGAACGCGGCCGCCGAAGCGAATGCCTGAGGGTCCGAGACCACGAAGTACTCCTTCGGTTGGGTGGTGCGACGGCCGGTCAGCGGGCGAGGTTGGCGAGGAAGGACTCGGCGGCGGACCAGGGCGTCAACTCGATGCCGAACGTGCTGCGCTCCCCGGGGCCGTGGAGGTGGACCAGGCGGCCGGAGAGGTAGACGGTGTCGCCTTCGCGGAAGGCGCCGGTGTACGCGCCCAGGTAGGAACGCATCTGCGTGATCCGCCGGGCGAAGACGTCCGCTTCGTCGATCGTGGAGCCGGTGACCGTGTCCACCTCGATGCCGTACACGGCCGGCGTCGCCAGTCCCTCGTTGTGGTCGGTCACCCGGGCCAGCACGCTGATCGCGCCTACCTCCTGGGCGGCCACCCCGGCCAGAGTGCGGTCGCCGTCGTCCCGCAGCGGCTCGCAGTTGATGTGCGCCCCGGACCCGGTGGTCATGCCCTGCAGCTTGCGGGCCTCCTGCCGCATCAACGCGTCGAAGGACGAGCCAGCCATGTACTTTGCCCGCCGGACATACAGCCGGGTCTGGGCCTCGCCCTCGTAGGGCCGGATCAGCGACCGCTCGGCGAACAACTCGGCCGCGGCCTTGTACCCGCGGGGCCCGTAGCAGACCAGGTCGATGTCGGAGCGCGCGTTGCACACCCCGACCAGGAAGCTGCCGGTAACGCCGATGACGTCGGCGGCGCCGGCCTCCACGACCCAGGTGACGATGGCGGCCAGGTCCTTGCTCACCGGTGACCCATCCAGCAGCTCCGGCCGCTCGTGCAGCGCGGCCAGGGCGCGACGGCAGGAGTAGTGAGTGACGACGTCCTCGCGCGGCACGCCGGTGATGACGCAGCCGACGGCCGGCGAGTAGACGTAGCACTCGGGCCGGTCGGCCAGGATGCCGAACGCCTTGGACACGACGGTGTTCTGCCGGTACGTCCGGCCGAACAGGCTCCGGTCGCCGCGCTCGTCCGGGTAGTACTTCACGTAACCCAGCCAGTGCGATCCGGGGTGCACGTCCCCGATCACCTTGAAGATCACGCCGGAGCGGTCGAGGAGGTAGTCGCGGTCACGGATGGCCGGGAGCGCCGTGCCGAGCGGCGAAGTCGTCGAGGGTAAGGAAGCGGGCGGGGTCGACTGCTCCGGTGCGCTCATACTGCTCCAGGACCTCCGTGAATAGGTGCCGGCGGTATTGCCACTTGAGGTGCTTGTCGGTGCGCGCGGGGTCGGCGGGTTTCATCAGCGCGAGGAAGAACAGTGCCTTGACCAGCAGGAATGCCGCGAGGTGCTGGCTGAGGGACTGTCCGGTGGTGGCGCGGGCCGCCTCGTTCAGCGCTTCCAGGTACCGGCGGCGCTGCTCGGGGCTGGCCAGGTAGCCCTTGGTGCCGCCCTTGAACGGGACGATCTCCAGGGCCAGGGCGGTGTCGTAGCCGAGCGGCACCAGGCCGTGGTGCTGCCAGTCGATGACGCCGACCGGCAGGACGTTGGGCAGGCCGTAGTCGAGGTGTCCGGGCACCATCGGCACACCGGCGAGCTGGGCCACCGCCCTCTCCAGGGCCGCCCGCACCCGGGTGGTGGCGAGGTCTGGGTTCTCGGTGAAGACGTTGTCGGTCCACCCGGCCTCCCGCACCCACTCGCGCAGCATCAGCCGGTCGGCGGGGACCGCGTGTGCGGCCTGGGCGCGCAGCAGCCGGCCGCCGACCTCGGTGGCCAGGTCGACCACGGTGTCGGACAGGGCGCGGGTGCCGTCCAGGCTCTCCAGGGCCATGTCGTGCAGCGAGTGGTCGCCCAGGGATTCCTCCACGACGAAGACGTGGCCGTCGTCGAGGCCGTTGTCCAGGATGCGCGGGACCGGGTAGCCGAACTCGGCGAGCTGGCGCTGGTAGGCGGCCTCCGTGGCGAGGGCCTCGCCGCCGGTACGGCGGTAGCGGGTGCGGTCGTCGTTGACGTAGACCGCGCCGCCGGCCGGATCGGCGGTGCGCTTCTTCACGAAGTGCCAGTCGGCAGGTTGGGGGTTCATCCGGTTTCTCCTTCCGGGGGTTCCGTTGCGGAACCGACGTCCGTGCGGTGCGCGAGGGCGTGGGCCAGGACGCGGGCGTCCATGACCCATCGCCGGTCGCCGGCCTCGGCACTGTGCTGTAGCTCGGCGAGGACTTCGTCCGCGGGTATCGCGGGCCGTGCCAGGTCGACTCGGCGCAGGAACTTGATCAGCGCCGGGAGCCGGGCCGGGGTGATGCCGGCGCGCTCGCGCCATGCGCACAGCGGCAGGTACCACTCGGTGAACAGTCGCTGTAGCCGCGGGGTGACGCGGTGCGCCTCGAACAGCCGCCGCAGCACGGGCTCGTCGTAGGGGATGCGGCCGTGCAGCGCGTAGCGCAGCTGCATTCCGCCCCACCGGCGCACCGGGGCGCCGTAGGCGGCGACGTTCGCGGCGGCGTTCTCGGTGAGGGTCATGACGGGCCGGTCCTCGCCGCGCTGCGCGGCGGCGGCCAGCACGGCCAGGTGCAGCCCCAGCCGGGGGTCGAGCACCATGCCGTCGAGGCCGAGCGGGCCAAGGCTGATGCCGCAGGCGCGGGTGCGGGACAGGAGCAGCCGCTGTGGGGCGTTTTGTGCGATGTTCACCAGGTGCGCGGGCAGGCTGGCCCGGGTCGCGTGGAAGTCGGCCCGCTCCAGCACGGGCCAGCTGTCGGGCCGGTCGTGGACGAGCAGCTGCCGGAGGGCCGGACGGGTGCCGGCGCCGGTGGTGCAGGCCCGGCAGGCGTGGTCGACCTCACCGGTCATGTGGTCGCAGGCCCGACACAGCCGCACTTTTACGTGGGCCAGGGCCAGCGTGCCGGTGGCCAGCAGCTCCTCGCAGACGCGCAGGGCCAGGGCGGCCACCTGCGGTGCGGTGTCGGTCAGGAGGCCGGCGACCGGGGCCGGGCCGGGCGCGTACTTCGCCGCGAGCTGGCGCCGCTCCCACTGCCCGCGCGACAGCAGCGTGGTGGCGGCCGCGGTGCGGTGGCGGAGGTCGCCGTCGAGGGTGACGGTGTTCCACAGGTGCGGTGCGGGCTGTGCGCCCGTGAGCTGGTTGAGGGCCTCGGCCAGCCGGATGCCCGCGGCCTTGCCCGGACGGTTGGCGAGGGTGAAGGCGCCGTTTTGCACGGGCCCGTTGAGGAAGAGCGTCATCGGCGCGCCCTCAGCAGTCCGGCTCGGCGACGCCGGCGGCCTCGAAGCGCTCGTCGCGCAGCCGGTAGAGCAGGACGGCCGCGTTCGGGGTCTTGCGGCGGCGGGCCTCCTCAACCAGGTCGGTGACCGGCCGCTCCTCAAGGAGGGTGCGCAGCGCCAGGATCGCGGTGTGGTGCGTGACGGCGACCACCGCGGCCGCGGTCGCGGCGGTCGTGGGGAGCGTGGCGAGGAAGGTACCTGCCCGGCGCAGGACACCGCCGGCCAGCGATTCGCCGCCTTCACCCGGCGGCACCCACAGGTGCTTGCGCAAGCGGCGGTCCTCCGCGCCTTCGGGGAAGGTGGCGAACAGCTCCCGCTTGGTCATGTAGGTGGCGGCGCCGTAGTGCTGTTCGTTCAGCGCCGCGGTCACTTCGCTCAAGGCGCCCGGAAGGGCCAGGGCGGCGGTGTCCTGGGAGCGCCGGTACTGCGAGGTGCGTACGACCGGTGCGGGGCCGAGGAGTTCGGGCAGGGTGCGGCGCAGCCACAGGCACTGCTCGAAGCCGCGCGGGGTGAGGCCGACGAGGTCACGGGATAAGGCGTGGGCCGCGGCCGCGGTCCAGGGGCGCGGGTCGCGGTAGAAGGTCGGCTTGGTGGCGTTCTCCGTCGACTCGGCATGACGGATCACGGCCAGAGTCAGCGTGCGCGGTGCCATACGGACTCCTTCGATGCCCGGCGCGCGAGCGCGGCGGGGCGTAGGGCGTATCCGGCAGCACGGGAGGGCTCCGGCCGCAGCGCAGCGAGGGCCGGTCCACTGGGTGCTGAGTGGGACGTTCTCAGCATGCCGACGCCCTTGCGTAAGGCGCAAGGTTGCGCCTTAAGGTTGCGCCTATCGGGTCAACATTGGCATATGACGCGGCAGTTGAGGTCTGTAGAGTCACCGGCGACGAGGAGGAGGAACCCGGATGTCAGAGGCCCAGCCGAACATGATGCGCCGGCGCCTGGGCGGCGCCCTCAAGACCATGCGGCGCCGCACCGGCCTGAACCTCGACGATGCCGCCGCCCGGATCGGCTTGCCCAGCGGAGCCACCCTCAGCAAGGTGGAGAACGCCAAACGGCTCGTGTCCACCACCGCCCTGGACGCGTACTTCACTGCCTACGGCATCGAGGAGGGCGACGCCCGCCGCGTCGAGATCCGCAAGCTCGCCGCGCTCGCCGCCTCCACCCGGCGCGCCAACCTCCTGCGCCAGTACGGCGACGCGGTACCCGACGCCTTCGCCGACTATCTCGAACTCGAAGAGCTCGCCGCCCAGGCCGACATCTATGCCTCCCAGGTCATCCCCGGCATCCTCCAGACCCACGACTACGCCCACGCCGTCATCGACGGCGGCCGCCGCTGGAGGACCGAACGGGAGGTCAACGCGTTCGCCGAACTGCGCATGCAGCGCACGTCCGTACTGACCCGCGAGAATCCCCTGCCCGTCTGGTGCGTACTCGATGAAGCCGCGCTGCGCCGGGTCATGGGCGGGCCGGTGGTGCTTGCCGAGCAGCTGCGCCACCTCCTTGCCCTCCAGGAGCGACTCCCCCACTTGCAGATCCAGGTGCTCCCCTTCGCTGCCGGAGCGCACCCCGCGCAGGACGGAACCCACACGATTTTCCGGTTCGACACCGGCAGCCCCGTCGTGGTGGTGGAGCCCATGACCACGTCCCTCTACCTCGAAGAGGACGCCGACATCGGCCAGTACGACGTGGCCTTCAACCACCTGCGCAGCCAGGCCCTCGACACCAAGCACTCCCGCACCTTCATCCGCGATGTGATCAAGGAGATCCGTTGAGCACCAACCCCCGCACCGAGCCCGCCTGGCGCAAGAGCAGCTACAGCAGCGGAGCGGGCAACTGCGTCGAGATCGCGTGCATCGGCTCCGGTGCCGTCGCGGTACGCGACTCGAAGAACCCGGACCAGGCCCCGCTGTGCTTCTCCAGCACGGCATTCGCCACCTTCCTGCGCCTGTTGAACAGCTCGTCCTGATCGGCTTCGCAGACGGCCCGGCAGGGCGGGGTGCTGCATTCTCTCCGTCTCCACCATTTCGTCCCGCGAGAGAGCGGCTGCACGGAAGGATGGGGGCATGCCTGCTGACCACACGCCCGTGATGGAGCTTTTGTACGCCTCCCACGCGTCCGCACAGCGAGAAGCCCCGGTGCGCCGGGGCGATGACCCTGCCTGCCAAGTCGTGCTCCGTGCCGCGAAGGCCGACGCGGACGACGACGGCATGGAGCGGCTCACCGCCCTGGCCCTGGGCACGGCGCTCTGCGCGAGCGACCTGACCGTGGTCCTGGCCGACCACAAGAACATCACCACCCAGCAACTGGTCGACGAGCTGGTGGCCGCCCGCCGCGCCCAGGGCGCCGAGGACACCCCGATGCCAGACCTGCTGCTCGCTATGCGCGCGGATGACCCCGGACAGGCAGCCGACCTTCTCGGCAACCTCATCGCAGGCGACCAAGACGCCTTCCTCGACCTCATCGTGGAACTCGGCGGCTACGCCGCCACCTGCGTATCGCTCCTGGACGTCCTTGAGATCAGCCCCGTTGAGGACACCCTCGCCGAGCTGGCGAAGACGGTGCAGCAGTTCTTCGCCGGCCAGCAGCCGCCCCGCACCGGGACCGCCGGACAGCGCCGATAGCCCGCCCCTTCGACCGTCCTCTGCCGGGAGCCCGGGACACCCACGTCCCGGGCCGACTGCCGTGCATCCGGTCAGTGTCCGGTCACCACGGACACCGGGCTGAACCGCCGCTGAGGCGACGGACGGCTCAAGAGCCTGCATGCGCACCGGCCCGCGAAGAGTGCTCCGGGCCCGTGCAGACGGCGGTGAGGTGGTCGAGACGTGCGTAGAGGGCACGCAGCTGGCGGGCGCGCATCTGTACGCACTGGGCGGTTCCCAGCCGCGGTTGGCCCAGGCGCCGTTCGGCCTCCTCCAGCAGCAATTCGGCCAGGACGCGCGGCTCGGCCCGGGGCGAAAGGGCGGCGCAGCGGTGTCGGACGTCGGCGGCCACGGCGTGGGCGTGGCCGGTGAGCTGGAGGGCGATCTGGTCGTAGTCGCGGGTGGAGAGACGCTCCGTGCCGCTCCAGTCGATGACGTTGCGGGCCAGGCCCATGTGCGGTTCACGGTCGAGCGGGAGGCCGGGTTCGGCGTCTAGGTGGCCGTCGGGGTCGTAGAGCACGGTGTGGGTCATGAGGCCGTCGCCTTTTGGTGTTCGACGTGGTCCGCGGCGGGCGCGTCGTGGGCTGGGCGGAAGGTCAGGGCGCCCTGGGCGATGATCGCTGCGGGGCCGGTGAGCTCCATGCCGTCTGGGTGCACGCGGATGTGGAGCCGGCCGCCAGGGGCGTCCACGGCGTAGTCGCCCCGGGAAGAGGACTGCGGGTCGCGTGCCCGGAGGGCGGCGACGGCGGCGCAGGCGCCGGTGCCGCAGGCGCGGGTCTCGCCGACGCCGCGTTCGTGGACGCGCAGGGCCAGGTGGCGGGGGCCGAGCATGGTGACGAATTCGGTGGTGACGCCGTGGGGGTAGGCGTGGGCCGGGGTGACGGTGGGGGCGGTGCGCAGGTCGCCTGCGAGGGCGAGGTCGTCGACGAAGGCGACGGCGTGGGGGTTGCCCATGTCGACATGCACGGCGGGCCACCTCCGTGGGCCGGCGGTGACCTCGATGCCGTCGGGGCCGGGCAGGGTCGGGCGGCCCATCATGACGCTGACCGGGCCGCGGAAGTCGGGGCTGCGGGTGGGGACATGGATGTGGCGGGTGCCGGCGCGGGTGGCGAGGGCGAGGGGGCCGGGGGCGCAGTGGCCGGCGTCGACGAGGAAGCGGGCCAGGAGGCGGATGCCGTTGCCGCACATCGCGCCGCGGGTGCCGTCGGCGTTGCGGTAGTCCATGAACCACTCGGCGCTGTCGGCCATCGGGGCGGCCTCGGGTTCGGCGGCGCAGCGGACCGCGCGCAGGATGCCGTCGGCGCCCAGGCCGGAGCGTCGGTGGCACAGGCGTATGACGTCGTCGGCGGACAGGACCAGGCGGCCGTCGGGGTCGGGGAGGATGACGAAGTCGTTCTCGGCGCCGTGGCCCTTGGCGAAGTACTGGATGGCCAGGGGCGGGGCAGGGGCGGCGGTCATGGGCGGGTGTCTCCCGTTTCGAGGCGCAGCCAGGCCGTGTGTCCGGTGGCTGTGGTGCGCAGGCCGAAGGTCGTGCCGAGGTCGAGGACGGCGTGCAGGCGCGGCCAGTGATGCGTCAGGAAGTCCTCGCTGACGTCGACTTCGATCCGTATGGCGCCGGGCTGGTCGATGACGCGCGGGCTTTGGCCCATCAGGGCGGTGAGCTGCGTGGTTGCTGCGTGGATGACGGCGGTTTGCCGGTGGTCGCGCACTACGCTCACGTTCGATCAGCCCGTAATCACTCGTCGCATTCCTAGCCCACTAGCTTCCGGCTAGTGAACTAGCTTGTCAATGGCGACAGCATCACGGGCAAGGAGAGGTATGGCCGAGGGGACAAACGGCACCCGCGGGGAGACGGCTCCGTACCTGCACGTGGCAGCCGAGATCCGTGCCCGTATCGCCGACGGCGCCTGGCCGCCCGGCCACAAGCTCCCCTCCCGCTCCGCCCTGGGCGCCGAGCTCGGCGGATACGGCGACAACGTCGTCCGTCGCGCCCAGGAGGCCCTGATCGCCGAGGGCCTGCTGGAGGGACGCGCCGGATCCGGGACCTACGTCCGCGATCCCCACGAACGCCGCACACTGCTGCGCACCCCTGCACCCGAAGGCGCACCGGAGCTGTCCGGGCTCGCCCCGGCCGGGTTCGTGGGCACCTGGGAGGCGGAGAGCGAAGCCAAGCTCGGCGCCCCGCCCGAGATCGCTGAGCGGCTGAACATTGCCACCGGTGACCTCTGTGTGCGCACCCAGTACGAGTGGCTCGACGCCCGCCACCGGCCGGTGATGGTCTCCACCAGCTGGGAGCCGATGGAGCTCACCGGCACCACCGTGGTGGTCCTGCCCGAGGCCGGCCCGCTCGCCGGCCGCGGCGTCGCCGCGCGGATGGCGCACATCGGCATCACCGTCACCCAGGCCGTGGAGGTGCCCCGCCCCATCCAGCTCAGCCGCGCCCAGGCGCAGCTGCTGGCGGGCGCCACCGTCGGGTCGCTGGCCACGCTCATCGCCCGGACCCACTACGACACGTCCGGCCGGCCGGTGGAGACCGCGGACATCATCGTCCCGGCCGACCGCTGGGACGTCGCCTACACCATCCCCGCGGCGCCGGGGACGAACAGCCGCTGAAGCACGGCCCCGGGCGCTTCGCCTTACGGCACAAGGCGGCGGCCCGGCACATCATGAATCGCTGAAGGCCAGTTGGCCAGGGGGAGGAACTTTCGTCATGTCCGCACCGCGCCAGGATCCGGTCCGCCGGCTCGCCGACCTTGTGGGGTCACCCGTACTGAGCGGGGTGATCGGCCTGGCCGGCGTCATCATCCCGGTCATCGCCTGGGTCAACGAGCGCGTCAACAAGGACTACCTGCTGATAGCGGAGACCGTCATCGTGCTGGCGCTGGTGGCGAATCATCTTTGGCTGAGGAAGCGGTTCATCACGCTGCGCCGGGCAACTAACCTTCGGGCCATGGACGACGCCGCGTATTACGACCTGGTCCGCGCCCAGTTGGAGAGCGAGCTGATCTCCGACTACGGCGAGATCGCCGACGGACACCTGCGCGTCTACGCCAGCGAGGTGCCGCGCCTGTCGGTGATGCTCGTCAAGACCCTCATCGACAGCGACACGCTGCCCAAGCGGATCCTCGCGGCCGACCTGACGACCAACCCGCAGCTGCTCACCCAGCGCCGCGAATACCTGGCCGCCAACCGCCGCCTTGTCCAGGCCGGCGGCAGCATCGACCGCCTGTTCATCTGCTACCGCGACGACCTGGTGCGCGAGGACTACGCCCGCCCGCTGCTCGAACTCATCAATCACCACCGAGGGCACGGCGTCACCTGCGGCCTCGCCGTCCGCGACCGGTTGCGTGCCGACCAGGCCGTGGACGTCATCATCCTCGCCTCCGCCGCCGTCCTGGTCGAAGAAGAGCAGGGCGACGCCGACTACACCAAGGGCCGCTCGTCCGTGTACTTCAAGGGCGTGGAGCGCTGGGTCGGACGGTTCGAGAGCGTGTGGGGCCACGGCACCGATTCCGCCCCCATGATGCTCCAGGGCTACGAGGCCGTCGCCCGCCCGATGCTGGACGCCGGATCCTGGGACAGCGACCGTGCGACCCAGGGAGTCGACGCGCTGTAGAGCGGCCGGCCGATCCGACCCCTTGCGGGTGACACGGCAACGGCAGTGAGTTGGACACGAGGGTAGAGCCCGCCGCGGCTCTACCCTCGGCCCATGACTGGACGTATCGGCCGGGGCGGGCGCAAGGGACAGACCCACACGGCCACTCCCAAGCTCCGCTCGTACAGCGTCCCGCCGGCCTCCGAGGTCACGGTGACCCGTACGGACGGGAGCATGCAGATCTTGCCCGCGCAGAAGCCGCAGGCCACCCAGAAGCAGCGGCCCAGGAAAGGCCCGCTGATCTGTGCGATGTGCGGTGATCCGACGGCCGAGTCCCCCACCGTCTACAGCAAGGCTCCCCGTACACGGGGCAAGCCGGTCCACGCGTCCTGCGACCCGACCGCCACGCAGAAGCGGGCCAAACGCCCGCCCCGCCAGCGCAAGCAGGACCTGGTGCCGCCACCGACCCGGGTGCGCCTGACTCCGGGAGCCGACCCGGCCACGGCCTGGATCGACCTTCCGTGCACACAGTGCCCCGCCCAGCCGGGCGAGCGGTGCGTCGTGAAATACCGCGACGGAAGCACGGCAGAGGTGAGGACCCCACACAGGGAACGTTCGCTGGCCGCACGTAAGGCGGCGGCACCTCGGTGAAGTCCTCGGCGACGCCGTGGCAACAGGCCCACGCCCCGGTCCGTCGCCATGCCCACCGGCATCCCACAGGCGCGCACGGTTCCGGCCGGCGTGTACGTGAGCGCTCACCGGAAAGCTCGGACAACGGGTGCTCGCCCCTATCGATACGGCACCGTAGGAACATGACGAAGAAGAACCCCTTCATGCTGACCACCACCGACCAGTGGATCGAGCTCGAATCTGACCCGCTCGCCCGATTCGCGCACATCCCGGACCATGAGACAAGCACCAAGAAGGCCGGATACTCGGAGTGGGGCACGCTGTCGCGGAAAGACCTCACCCCTCTGTGGCTGGAGATCTACCACCGCACCGACGGGCTGGACTCAGATCCGGAGTTCATGGTGGTGATCTGCAACCACCACTTCTTCCAGACGGTCTACGCGGAGAGCGCGCCAGCGCTGATGAACTTGCAGGCACGGTGGGCGCCGGCGATCCAGGCTGCTGCAGTGACCCAAGTTCTGGGCGAACTCGAAGACGGTGACTCCACCTTCGCGAGCTTGGTCCAGCAGGCTCTCTCCCGGGGCTGACGTGATGGTGCCCCCGGCCAGCTGAGTGGGGCCCTGGACGGGCCGGGTTCGGCCCCCGGACGAACCGAGCCCGGCCAAGATGCCGTTGGGGGGGGCGGGGCGCGCCCCTGGCCGCAGGCCGGCACCGGCGAACGCCCGGTCGCCGCTCGCGCGGCTGACGGGTATCTGGCATGCGTCGCCGACGGCACGAACCGCATCCGACCTCCGGTGCTCCCTGCCCAGCGGCGGCTACGGCGCGGGCGTCACCGTCACCGTCGTGCCCTTGCAGCCCGCGGCCGTCGTGCGCAGGGCCTTGATCTCGGCACGGTCGGCGGTCAGCTTCCAGCGGAGCTTCGCCGTGACCCAGTCGGCGGCGTAGGTGCAGGTGGCGTCCTTCGCCGGCGGCATCCACTCGGCCGGATCCTTGTCGCCCTTGGTCCGGTTCGGGCCCAGGCTGACCGCGACGAGACTGCGCTCGCTGCCCAGGTCGTTGGCGTACTGCTCCCGGCGCTCCGGCGTCCATTTCGAGGCACCGGAGTCCCAGGCTTCGGCGAGGGGCACGACGTGGTCGATGTCGAGTTTGCGGGCGTCAGTGACAGTTCTGTCGTCGTAATAGGAGCGCCAGGTGCCGCCAGTCAGCTTGCAGCCCTTGCCCTGCCGCGGCTTCTTCACCGCCTCGGCCAGCAGCACTTCCTTGCGGGTGTCGCAGTGGTCGTGGTCTGCGTCGGTCCACAGACGGAACCGATCCCGCTCATACCCGCTACGGGATTCGCCGGACACCTTCAGCCGGCCGATCGCGTCCGTCAGACGAAGGCCGCCGCTCTTGCCGCCGGACGACGAGGCGCTCGGGCCGGCCGACGGCGGCTTCGCATCCTGGTGGGCGGCGCCGGGAGTGCACGCGACCGCGGACAAGACCAGCAACGGGCAGGCCAGAGCAGCCAAGCGGCGCGCGGAGAACATAGGGCTCCCAGGTCAGATGAGATGTCAGCTCCACGGGTCTACCCATCGCACCAAGGGCCGTCAACCTGGGCACGGGGGAGAGCACGGCAGGAACCGCTTGAGGGTAGCCCTCCCGCACGGCACGCTGACGGAGTAAACATGACGGTTCAGGTGACGATGGTTCCGAGCCCCTTGGGTATTCCCTTTCGGGCAGTGATCTCGGCCGCCTTCTTCTTCAACTCATCGCGCGTGTCGTCATAGACCAGTTCGAGTGTGAAGTCCAGGATCTCCACGCCGTCCAGGACATCAGGGATCTGCAATCGAGACTCATGACTTCCGACATTGCCGATCCACTTGACCGCCAACAGCAGACCGGCAGCCTCTGCATAGGACGGCTTAGCTGTCTCGAATACCTTGATCCTTTTTGCAAGGCTGAAGAGGTTTTTCCGCGGGATCCCCTGTTCGTCCATCAGGGCCTCTACGGCGGTCCGGAGACGGTTGGCAGCCGAGTTGGGGTCGACCCAGAGCACCTTTGACGCCGCTTTGATGCAATCCTGGACTGCCTTGGGGCATGCGCTTGAGGTCTCAACCAGCGGCAGCGCGGGCATGAAGAACTTTGGATGCAGGTGCTCGTAGTAGGACTCGTAGTCGCCACGGTCATCGAAATCCGGGTGCTGCTCCATCTCCCCGATGACCCACACGAGGTCACAGGACTGGTTTCGGCATTTCAGGCGGCAGTGAAATTCGCCGCGCACTCCACCGGGGTGCCATTTCCCTTGGTCCACCAGTGAGGCGCTGCTGTTGGATTCCTCGCTGTGGAGGGAAGATCTGATGGGAGTCATGCCGCGCTGCTTGCATGTCGGGCAGGGAAGTTGAGGCCATGTGTCTAATGCATTCGCGGGAAATCCTTTATGGATTTCGCGGAGGACGTCGATGAGTCGGTGGGCCATGCTGCGTAGCATGGCAGCCTGCCCTGGTAGCTCGTCCGGCTTTCGGGAAATGCGTATCGGGGATCATTCCGGTGCCGCAGGAACGAGCCGGGCGATGCCGGTCAACGGCCTGGCCTGCCAGCTGCTTCGTGGAGTAGTCCATGGTGCGGCCTGCTGCCGGCCGCCGGAGGCTGGGGGCATGGAAGCCAAACCGCCGCCGATGCCGATGCGGACCGTGTGGCGCGGCGCCGTGTCCTTCGGTCTTGTGGCGGTGCCCATCCGGTTGGTGGCCGCGACGGAGGAGCACCGCGGCCGTTTCAGGGAGATGCACTCCGGGTGCGGCGGCCGGATTCGCCACAAGCGCGTCTGCGAGGTGGAAGGCCCGCAGGAGGAGATCAGTTATGGGGACGTCGGGCGGGCGGTGGAGCTGCCGGACGGCGGCCTTGTGCCGATCACCGACGAAGACCTTGAGCGCCTCCCCCTGCCCACCAAGCACACAGCGGAGGTGCTCGGCTTCGTCCCGGGCGCTGACATCGACCCGATCAGCTACGGCCGCGCCTACTACGCGGCGCCCGACGGCCCGGCCGCGGACCGCCCGTACGTCCTGCTGACCGAGGCCCTCGCGCGCACCGGCTACGTGGGCATCTGCAAAATCGCCCTCCGCCAGCGCGAAAGACTGGCGGTGCTCCGGCCCAGACGCGGAGTGCTCGTATTGCAAACCCTGCTGTGGGCCGACGAAGTGCGCGAGCCGGGAGACCTGGCTCCGTCGGTGCCCGTCACCGACCGGGAAATGCAGCTCGCCGAGCAGCTCTTGTCCGCGCTCACCGGGATCGAGATGCGGCAGCTGGAGGACGAGTACGGTCACGCGCTGGAGCAGCTGGTGGCCGCCAAGACGGTGGGAAGCGAGGTCCCCGAGCTGCCGGCGCCGCAGCCGGCCGTCGACCTTCTCGACGCCCTGGAGCAGAGCGTCGAGGCCGCGCGCCGCTCCCGGGAGTAGGCCGGCTGACGGTCGGTTCGGTCAAGGCCCTGTCACCGGCCGGTCTGCTGCCTGCGCAGGAAACGTCGTTCCCCGAGGCGTCGTCGGATCTGCCACCAGCGGGTGGTGTAGGCGAGGTCCTCCCGGCAGGCGTCCAGGAACGCTTCTCGCGCGGCGACCACCGCGGCGGACTGCTGCTGGAAGCGGGCGGCGCTCTCGTTCAGCTCCAGGTCGCTGATGGCGGTGACGAGGGCCTCCGCCGCGGCGATGACGGGCAGGCTGCCGCACAGCTGCACCCCGTTCAGCGCGCCGATGAGGTCGCTGGTGATCTCCCAGACCCGGGGCAGCTGCCCTAGGAGCAGCTTGTCCGCCGCCCGGCCGGCTTCGCGCGACAGGTGGGCCATCTGGTAGCCGTAGCCGAACGCGCGGGCTGAGGAGTCCAGCAGCCGGACGTATGCCTCGCGCCGCTCCTCCTTGCTGCCCAACCGGGGCACGCCCGTGGGCCGGTACCGGCCGATCAGGGCGCTGGTCACGCTGCCGGTGGCCTTGATGCCGGCGGCCGCCACACCCGGCGTTATGAACGTCATGAGCGGTTCTACCACCCGGCGGGTCCGGCGCGGGCCCGTACGGCGCAACAGCTGCCCGAGGCGGGCGCAGTGGTAGAGGGCGCGGGCCAGTGGAGCCAGGAGCGCCACGGTGTCACCGCCGTGCGCGGCGTTGGCCGGCAGGTCGAGCAGGGAGCGGATCAGGTCGAGCATCACGTCGGCCTCCGGATCGGCGAGCAGGTTCTGCCCCGTGCCGATTCCGGAGCCGCGTGGGCGGCGCCCGATGTTTCTGAGTATTTCCGGGGCTTCGTCCAGGATGCGGCACCTTTCGAGCGGAGTGTTAATCACCGGCCGGCAGCCGTTCCTGCCGGCGCCGCCCGCCCGGACGTGGCTCACGTCGCGGTGCTGACCCCTGCGAGGTCGCTCGGTTCGACTCGATTCCTCGAAGCTAGTGGGCTAGATGTACTTTGGGTGACGATCGGGGTTCTTCCCGCCGCTCACTGGGGGATCGTTCATGCTGCTCTGCCTCGCTGTCATCGCCGCCGGCATCGGCCTGCGTCAGATCGACCGGCTGCACTTCGCCCGTCGCCGGCCCCGCACCGCCGACGCCGCCCGCCTGATAGCCCTGCAACGCGCCCGCGCCAACAACGCCACCCCCCTGGTGCTGTTGGCGGGCCAGTGGGTGCAGATCACCGGCTGGTGGATGCTCGCCGGCCACGGCCCCTGGGCCGCCGCGGCGGCCGCGGTCGGCGTGGCCAGTGGGTGCAGGCATTTGCAGGAGATCAGCCACTTCGCCGTCCACGGCGTGCTCGCCCGCACCGCCCGCGCCAACCTGCTGCTCGCCGAAGTCTTCGCCCACCTGCCGCTCGGCCTGGGCGCGGTGGTGCTGCGCCGTCGGCGCCACGTGCGCGACCACCACCCCCACGCCACCGAGGCCGGCGTCGACCCCAACCTCGCCGAGCTCCACCAGGCCGGCCTCCAGCCCGGCGCCGGACGCGGGCGCCTGGCCCTCGCGCTCGTCCACCCGCTCACCCCCGCCGGGCTGCGCGCCACCGCCTCCGGCCTGGCCGTGAACGTGCTCCGCTCCCCCGCCCGGGCGGGCCGGACCGCCGCTGTCGCCGCGGTGATCGGCGCCGCCTACCTGGCCGGGGGCTGGGCCGGCCTGGTCTGGGGCCTGCTCGTCCCGCGCCTGCTGCTGTATCCGCAGCTCGCCTGGATGTCCCTGCTGGCGGAACACACCTGGTTCGACGCCGAACACCGCACCGGCTCCCCGGCCTGGGTGGAAGCTGGCCGCTGCCTGCGCCTCTACCCCCGCAACCGCGCCCTGGCCCTCCTCGCCGCGGCCACCTGGCTCCCCTACGGCGACCTCCACCACTACGCCCACTCCGCCCACCCCGGTGTGCGGTGGAACTACCTGCCCGCCCTCGAACGGCACCTGGGCCAGCCGCACTTCACGCCCGATGGTCTGCTCCTGGGCCCCGGCTCCGTCGCACGCCGGCACTTCGCCGCACTCCAGGCCCTCCCCTCCCCCGCACCAACGACTCCGGCGCGGCCAGCGAGCGCCCTCTGACCGACAGCAAAAAGCTGCCCGGACCTGTATTCAGGTCCGGGCAGCTTTGTGTCCGCAGGGATCAGCTCTCGTTCGGGTTCTTGCCGACCAACGCGGTCAGCAGCTCCACGATCTGCGCCTGATTGCGGTCCGACTTCGCCTCGAGGGCGTCGAAGCGGGCGTTGAGCGCGGTGAAGCCTTCAGTAAGCTGGTCCACCTTCTCGTCCAGATTGCTCACCTTCTGATCGAGGTTGCCGACCTGGAGCCGCACCGCGGTGAGATCGGATTTGACGATCCCGAACTCGCGGTCGGTCGTCTCCTGCCCCTGCTCGAAACGGCGGGTGAGCGCGGAGATCTCGCTCTGCGCGATGGGGTCCTCGGCCACGCGGGGCACTCCTGCCAGATCATGAAAATCAGCGGTCATCAGGCGCTCCACGATATCGCGCCGGCCAAGGCCCGTACCCACCCATTCGGCCCAGCAGGCCGTCGTCGGGGCCGCAGCAGTCACACACCGGTCAGTGCCCGGCCTGCCGTCCGCGGACTGAGCCGGTCAGCGTCTGCGCTTCAAGACGGTATCGGGCCGGCACACCGGACACGGCACGGTGACATCCGGTCCGGCGAGCGCGGCGAGCGCTTCCTGGTCGTTCACCAAGCCGCCGGTCGACTCGGCCTGGGCGCAGTCGGGCCGGTGCAGGTAGGCGTCGGCCCAGCCGTCGCCCCAGGGCGGTGGAGACAGTCGCCATCGTTTGCGCTGCTCGGGCGGCGGGAGATCGAGGCTTGCGTAGTTCTCCCCTGGGATGGCCCTGGCCACGGGGTAGGGAGCGCAAAAGGTGATCGTGCGGGAGCCGAGCGACGGCCCGCGGCGGCGGTCGTCGACCCTGTCGGGGAGCTCGATGGCCAGGTCGTACCACCACACCCCCGACCGGTCCCGCCGCCTCCCGAGCACCGCGGCCTTCACGCGCTGCCCATCGGGAAGCGTGACGTCCGCCAGCGGGGGCGGGGTACCCGTCCTCAGCCCGTCCTCATCATCTTGCATGGACCGAGGTGAATCTGTCGTCGAAAGTGGCCACACCCCGAGATTACGCTCACCTGTTCGATTACCCGCTGTCCGGCCGACCAGCCTCGGCACCCGGCGGGGAGAGGAATTCATGATCAGCCCGGGGCTACGCCGTGTGACACTGCGCCGATGACCGAGATCGAGACCTCGCGCCTGATCCTGCGCCGCTTCCGCATCCAGGACGCGGCTCCCATGGCGGCCTACCGCAACGTGCCGGACATAGCCCGGTACCAAGCCTGGCCTTCACCCCTCACTCCCCAGGCCGCTGCCGACCAGGCACGCGTCTACAGCGAACAGGACCCCGAGCAGCCCGGCTGGTTCCAGTACGCCATCGAACTCAAAGCCGACCAGAGCTTGGCCGGTGACCTCGGCGTGAACCTCCACGACAACCGCCGGCAGGCCGACCTCGGCTACACCCTCGCCCCGGCCCTGCACGGCCGGGGCTACGCCACCGAAGCCGTCCGCGCCGTGCTCGGCCATCTCTTCCACCGGGGCCTGCACCGAATCTCCGCCGAATGCGACGCCCGCAACACCGCCTCGGCCCGCCTGCTGGAACGCGCCGGTTTTCATCTCGAAGGCCGGCGCCCCGAGTTCACCCTGAACGTCAACACCGGCGAATGGACCGACACCCTTCTCTACGGCCTGCTGGCCAGCCGCTGCCAGACGCGTCCGGGTGCGCACCGAAGCAGTCGCTGAGCAGCTCCGGTGCGAGCCGGCCGGACGTGGGCGTCGTGGGCGAGGCGGCAGTCCGGGCACCGGCAGCCGCCGTGAGCGCATGCGTCGGCGAGGGCCTCGCCGGCCGAGAGGCGGCGCAGGAGTTCAGCACGCTTGGTTTCGTTGAAGATCGCTCGGCAATCTCCTTGCGACGCAGCCAGTCCTGACTCACGCGGTTGGCGCGGCAGCCCTCGCACCAGCTGTGTGTGACGTCTTCAGAGAGGGGCTTCCCGCAGTTTGCGCACCGCCTCGTGGGATAGCGCCGGCCTGCCGGTGTGGGCTCTGCTGTCGGGGGCGGTTCGACTGCCGGTCCGGATGGCGTGGTGCGCAGCCCGCGGGCGGCGGGGGTGGTGATGATGTGCTCGGCGTCGGTCCTCCTCCAGGAGGGCGGCGGCCCGGGTGCGCAGGGGGGTAGGAGACTTCGCAGCGCGGGTCGTTCGCCCATTTCGACGTCGCCGGGCCGGAAGTCCCCCTCGGGCGTCCACCTGCTGACGCCCCGATACCCCGACGGGACGAGGCTGATGGCCTGAATGGGTTGACCGGGTCGGGTTCTGAGCGCGTCCACGGCCATCGTGAGGAGAACCGCAGGACACCATCCGGGAGGCGTTTATGACGTACGAGCTGATCACGATGCGTTTCCGGACCGAGCTGCACGCTCGGTGGTCGGTGTTCTTCGACCACTTGGAAGTGCCCTATGAGTATGGGCCAGAAAGCTTTTCGACCTCAGAGGGCGGTTTGTGTACGCCGGCGTTCTGGCTACCGCAGCAGCGGATCTGGTTCGCGGCCGAACGGGAATGCCCACCGGCGGGGTGGGCGGCGTTCGCCGCCGGCGCCACGAACAGTGATTACGTCTGCATGCCGTGGGAGGGGCATGAAGTGGAGTGCGCCGACGTCCCGATGGAGGTCGCTGAGCGGTGGCGGGGGCAGGTGCTGTTGTCCCTGGGCGGGATCCCTGACGAGGGCCTGGCCATGTACTCGGAGAACGATCACCCCTATCGATGGACCGTGTGCCCGTTGTGCGGCTCTTTCGGGGCGACGTTTGGAGGGTACGCAGAACGGCTGCCATGTAAGTGCCTTGATGACTTCGACAACCGCAAGGTCGACTGCAGCACCGACGAGACGTTGCTGGATGCCTATCGTGCAGCGCTGGGCGAGCACCTTGAGGTCGATACGGACACCTACCCGACAGAGATGCCCGTACGGCGAAAGGCACTGGCCCGGCGCAGAGGCATGGCGTTGGCAGCCCAGCAGTGCAAGCGGGAATGCCGGTCGGTGGCTGATCAGCTCCGGGCCGTTCTGCCTGCCGGGGCGTACGTGGACGTTCCGGAGGGAGCGGACTCGCTCTGCGCGGAGTGCCCAGGATTTGTGTGCTCCTGGTGTCGGCAGCGGGCGGCCGCCGCCGAGGGCGTGCCCTGCTGGCTGTGTGACCCAGTGGTCTTCCTCACCAAGCGCCGGGCTCGGCAGGAGCTGAACATCCTGGCCGGCCGGGCGGGCAGCGCGGCCAAGCGGTCAGCGAGGGAGATCAACACGCTGATTAACCGGGATCGGCAGCTGCGCGGGCGCGAGTGGTTCTCCCTCTTCGATCTCGGAGAGGCCCTGACGCTGGTGGAGCGGTGGATCGAGGACCCCTCGCTGGTGCCACGATCAGACGGTCCCCGTCGACTGCTCTTGTCCGAGGACGAGCTCGACGCGCTTGATGAAGCCGAGCTTCGCCAGACGCTCAATGGCTGGGTAGGTCCGCTAGCGGGCGCCACCGATGCATCTTTCGCGGCTGTCCAGATGCAGTTCAATTACGTGATGGGCGTCGAGCAGCGGGGCGATGCCGACACGGAGCAGCTGCGCGACGCCATCCTCCAGGCCCAGGAGTGGGTGACCGATCCCAAGTCGTTTCGGGCCCATGTCCGCGCCGCTGGCGCGAGGACACTGCCGGGCAGTCTGCCTGAGCCGATGCGTGTCCGGCATGCCCGCGCGGAAGCAGCCTGCCACCTGTGCACCAGCCCGATCGCCGTGGGCGAAGTCATCGGCCGGCCGCATCCTCCGCACGGGCGCAAGTTCGTTCCGGCCGGCTGGTTGTGCGCGCATTGCCTGTACGACCGGCGGACCAAGCCCCGCCGCCTGGACGTGCTCCTGCGCATCTTCCACCACACTCTCTCCGACGATGGGGTGTGGCTGAACACCGCCGAGGCGGAGGTTCTGCTGAGCTGGCTCCTCGACGTCCCGCCGAACAAGGCGGCGCAGCAAAAGCCGCTGCGGGAAGCGCTCGATGCGCTCCAGCACGGCATCGACACCCAGGCAACCTCGATTCACCTGCCCCACCGCCCCACGCACGCCGTGGTCCGCGTCGTGCACCAAGGCGCCGAACCGGGTGCCACCGACACGCAGACCGTGGTCCTCAAGGCGGTGGCCCAGCACCTGGCCGAATGGCGCAGCAGCTCCCCGCGCCTGGACCCGAACCGCTTCACGAACCGGCGGGAATGGCGCCGCGCGATGCTTGCCCAGACCCGGCGTCCGACGGTGCTATCCCGCCAAGGGGGCCCACTGTTCGTTTGACGGCGGCAGGCGTCACCGGCGCAATGCTTGCTTCCCTCGCCCGAGCGATCCTGCTGCACCGAACCGGTGACCAGGCACCGGGGCACCATGCAGGCACCGCCATGTTGGAGCGACCACCCATCTTGGCGAAAGCAGACGGCATGACCTTCGAAGAAGTCACCCTGGACATGGCCGGCCACGACTTCCCGTCGCTCGACGAGATCCACGCTATGCGCGGTGCGGAGCGGCGCTCGTGGACCGACACAGGCATCAGCGCCGTCGCCCTCTTGCTGGCTGCCTCGCCCGATAAGGTCCGAAAGCGGCTCGCCAAGACCGTCGGCATCAAGGACTGGGCAGCCGCAGACGAGGCTGACCTGGGCGAAGCCTTGCGAGTCCTGCGGCGGTGGCTGAACGCCCCGGACTCATACGCCCCGCCGGCCCCTAAGCCACGGGTGAAACGGCCCGAAGGTATCGCCCAACTCCCCGTCCCCCGCATGCTCAAGCCGGCACACGCCGATATTGCCTGCGGGTTGTGCAGCGACCCGGTCAAGGCCGGAGACCTCATCGGCAGGTTCCGCACTCCCAAGGACGCCCGGACCTACGCGGCGATGGACTGGCTGTGCCATCACTGCCTCTACGAGCGGCGCCATACGCCCCGTCGGCGTGATCTCCTGATGCGGATCTTCCACCACCTGTTCGCCGGCAGCGCCGTCGACCTCAACGCCTTCGAGTGTGCGGTGCTTCTTGTCTGGCTGACAGAACACCCTGGCTTCGCCGACTCCGCTCCCTGGCTCAAAGACCCGCTGGACACCACCCTCACTCGTCTTCAGACCAGCATCACCGAAGGCAAAGCGCACACGGGCATCGCGTTCCCCACAGCGGTCACCGTCATTGCTGTCCTGCGAGAGGCGCCGGTGCAGGCCGGCTCTCCGGCCGAGCGGGATCTGCTCGACGCCATCGCGCAGCACCTCGAGGAGTGGCAGAACAACCCACAGCAGATCGAGGCCCGAAAGTACGGGTCCGGAATCCCCTACCGCCGCCAGGTCCTGAAGTCCACATCACATCCAACGGCCCTGTCTGCTCGTGGGGGCCCCTTTGACCTCCACACGGCACCGGCGCCCACTGAACCGCAGGCAGCCGACGAGAGTGACAGCTGACTGGGCGCCGGCACGCACGAACTGTCGGTCGGGCCGCGGCACATACCCGCGCATCGGCCCTCTGGCGGTCGCGCCCCTTTTGGCCCATCCCGGCGTATCGGATCCCGCGACGGGTCGTTGACGGCCCGTGGGACGAGCATCCAAGGGACGCCACAGCGCACGCCTGCATCGGCAAGCAGCCGGCGGGTTCACAATCCGCCCGGCCCGGCCAGACGATCACGATGCCCTCGCTGCTCTGCTGGAGCTGGTGGAGTTTGAAGACCCTGACGAGGCACGATGCGTGGCCCGCGCTCTGGCGTCACCACAGGGTGTCGCAGCACGCGTGGGTCTTGGCGCGTGGGTGGCTGAAGCGACCAGATGTGATGTGGCCGGTGTGGTCGTGACCTGCCCGCCTTTGTCTTGGATCAGCACCATCCCGGGGCTCAGCGATGACCACCGTCGGCGCCTGGCGCAACGTGTCGTCGAGGCGTCAGCGGTTGCGGTGTCCGAGGAATTCCGCGGCCGGCGGCTGGGTCGGCACCTTCTGCAGCGGGCGGCCCGGGAGGCTCGAGAGCAGGGCTACAGGGTCGTGCTCGGCACGCTGCTGAAAGAGAACGAGGAGTTGGTCGGCTACTACGCCGATGCTGGCTTCGTTGCGTTGCCGCCGGGTGAGCCGCTGTATCTCGTGGATCCGCTCGGGATGGTGCTGTGCCGACCGAGTTCGGCCAGGGTGCGCCAGCTGTGGATGCCGCTTCACCCGCAGGTGGCTGTCCAACGAGTCGCCGCGCCGAGCGGCGGATCCGTCCCGGCCATCGCCGGGGCCCTGGCACCTCCGGAGCATGCGCCGGAGCGTGTCATCCATCATGCCGACGGAAGCGCCACCTTCGAGGGCGGTGGCCAGCGCATGACCGTACCCGCCCCGGCGCTGCGTCTGCTGGAGTCTGTGCGGGGCCAGCAGGTCACCGACGCTGAGGTCCGGGCCGCTGCCGCTGAGGCCATCCGCTATGGCTTCGAACCGCTGATCGCCGCCCAGCTGCGGAAGTCCTCTGGTATGACCTTGGGGGCGCTTTTCGGTCGGTAGCAGGCGCTGGCGGACGCCGCCGGGCCGATCGAAGAGAAGCAAGCAAGCGAGCTTCGAGCCAGGGACCTGGTACGGAAGGTGGCCGGTGGGCAGCGAACAGCGGCGTGACAGCACACCGATGGCACGGCAGGGAAGTCCGTGGAGCGACTCTGAGTGCTCCGATCTGCTCGCGGCGATCGGCCAAGGGCTGTCCATGGCAGAGATTGCCGCACGGCACCAGCGGTCAGCAGTGGCCATCGAGGAACAGGCTGTTCGGCTCATCCCGCCCTCACAAGCCGTCGACCGCCAGCACGCGCTGCCGTGGCTCCGAGACTGCCTCCGGCGCGGAACGGACGTCGACTGGCGAAGCGCGCTCGCCGAGCGGGCCCGGCGCGAGCGGGGCCGCGACATCGCCCAGCAATGGCACAAGCCCCCTCCCCCGCCACCGGCCGCCTCCAGCTCAAGGACCCGTCTCGGCCGTCAGCTTGCGTTATCCGAGGCGCAGCCGGAGGCTCCCGACGAACAGCCGGCCCCGCGCGCCGCTCACTGGCCGCCGGAGCGTGGACGGGCTGCTCGGTGCCCCGACTGCCAAGTTCTCGTCCAGCAGTACCCGCTTGCGGGCCGGGGCTGGGTCGTACTCAATGCTGCCGAGTTGCCCGGGGCGGTCGTTCCTGGGACTTTGCGCTGGAGCGTTGATGAAGAGGGGGTGGCTGCATTGACGCCTGCGGCAGCCCACGCAGTGCGCATCGCCCACTCGGAGACCTGCCTGGCGTCCGGTGAGGCCCGCACGGGCTTGCTCATGCTCACCGGCCGGCCGCGTGACTTCACCCCGGGCCTTCCGGAGGAGCCAGCGGAACCGTCGCCGATCGCAGCCGTCCCCGTTCTTGCCCGTGTGGACCGCCAGGTCGTGATCCGCGAGGTTGCCTGCCCGGTGTGTGGGGCGCCGCCCGGCGTCCCATGCCGCCGGTCCGAAGGGTACCGGTCGCCCCGCAAACGGCCGCACGCGGAGCGGATCGCAGCATGGGCCGGCGGCTCCGCGTGATGCACCTGGCAATGGGCTGGCTCCCCTGCCAACCCGGGGCGTGCGGACGCTGACTACGCGCGGGTCGCTGGCTCCTGGTGTGCCTCAAGTAGGAGCACGAACTCTCGCACCGTGGCGTCCATTCGATCCTGGTATGCGTTCCGGATCGCTTGCAACTTGTCGTAGTCAGCCTTGGGAAGGTACCCCGAGGCTGGTGCCTCCCATGGCGTCCGGGTGAGGAGGAGCAGCAGCGTCTTCCACTTGCCTGCTCCGTACGCCGTGGACAGGTCCACGTACAGTTTCCGCTCGGCAGTTAGGTTGATCCACGCAGAACGCCGCTCCGCGTCGAGCTCTCGCACCCACGCAGCACGCGCAGCCCCCTCCACTGGAATCGGCGCGAGATCCGCCAACCTCCACGCCATGTCTTGGCAGATCACGGCTACAACGCCCGGCAGATGCCTCTGAACGATCTCCTTGACCGTCTCCAGCTCATCGGGAAGCAGCGACAGACGTGGGTCGTTGGCCGGGACGATGTCGTCTGGGTGCGTCAACGGTGGTGCAGCTAAAGGGGATTCCGTCTCTACTTCGTTCATGCGGGTCATGCTTCCACGCGCGCCGCCATTTCGTGCCATCTCTCACGCCTACCGTCGGCTGACGCTTTCACCCGCCCTCCGCATCAGATAGCGCTTGCCGTGCCTGCTGGCGACGCGGGCTGGGGCACGGGCCACACCCCCACCTTCAGCGACCGGCGCTCCCTGCTCAATATCCACTGAATGCCTGCGTACAGACCGCAGGTGAGCGAAGGTGAAGGCATAGGCAGGCGAGATGACCCGCTCGCCGGTGAGGACGGGAGACCGGCACAGGTGGGAGAGCAGGAGACTATGGCGGACGACGCTCGTCCCCAGCGGCAGGGTCGGGCCTGGACCGAGGACGAGTGCGCCGACCTCATCGCAGAGATCCGTGAGGGACTCGGTGTCGACGTCATCGCTGCACGACACGATCGCACCACGACCGCCATTGGCGCGCGCGCCGCACGGCTCATCCCCCGCTCGGCGGGCGTCGACCGGCACGCTGCCATCGCGTGGCTGCGCAGCAGACTGTCGCACGACAGCGCATACGACTGGCGGAGCGCCCTGGCCGAACACACTCGGCGCCGCCCTGCCGTCGGAGCACCTGCACCGCGCAGGTCTGCGCCCGCAGAGAATGCGTCCACCGCCTGTCACACGGGGATCCAGGCCGCGCCCGCGGCCGGTCCTTCTGCACGCGGACCGCTGGCAAAGCGACCAGATCCGGGAACCGTACCCACCTCTGGGCAGTCCGCCCATAGCGAGCGGTCCTGCGGCGCACCGTCGACGGACCGCGCGGTGCCGCGTGCCGCGGCACCGCGTTTGCTCCAGGGCGAGCTGCGGCAGCTGGTGTCCACGCTCACCCGCGTTACAGGGCTGACCTTCGGCGGGGTCAATCAGCGCCTGAATGCCAAACTCGGCGTGCCCACGCGGGCCGGAGCCGACGAGGCACTCCTCCAGCGGGCAGTGAACGTCGCGCAGGAGTGGCTGCAAGAGCTGGAAGGCCCCGAGCGTAACCATGAGGCACCGGAACCGGTCAGCGTGGGACGGGCGCCGGTTGTTCGTCGGGCTCCAGGGCCGAAACCCACGGCTGAGCAGGACCGCGCTGTTGAGGTATTCGCCGGCGGGGAGCATCTGGTCTTGCAGGCCGGGGCGGGGACGGGGAAGACGACCACGCTGACCATGCTGGCTCGCAGTGTGCGCAAGCGCGGCCGGTACATCGCGTTCAACAAGCCCGTGGCCATGGACGCCGCGGCCAAGTTTCCGGACAACGTGGCGTGCCGGACCGCGCATTCCCTCGCGCATGAGGCCGTGGGCAGGCGCTACCAGGACCGGCTGGACTCGCCTCGCCAGCCGGGCTGGGTGATGGGTCAAGCCCTGGGCATCGCCCCCACGATGGTGGTGCGCCTTGGTGAGCGGCGCGTCACCAACCGGGCGCTGTCCTACGTGGTGTTCGAAACCGTCAAGCGGTTCTGCTACTCCGCCGACGCCGAGCTCGGGCGCCGCCACGTCCCCGGGCTGCGCGGGTTAGATGACGCCCTGCTGCACGGGCAGCTGGTTGATCTGGCACTGCCGTTTGCGCGGCGCGCCTGGGAGGACCTCCAGAACCCCAATGAGGGCGTCGTCCGCTTCACACATGATCACTACTTGAAGCTCTGGGCTCTGCAGAAACCTGTGATCCGTGCCGACTTCCTGCTCCTGGACGAGGCCCAGGACACCAACCCGGTCGTGGAGGAAGTCTTCACAGCGCAACGCGACCACGCCCAGTTGGTGATGGTCGGGGACTCGGCACAGGCGATCTACGGCTGGCGCGGGGCGCGAGATGTCATGACCGGCTTCGAAGGACATCAGCTGTCACTGTCGCAGTCGTTCCGCTTCGGCCCCTGCCTCGCTCACGAAGCGAATCGCTGGCTGACCATCGTGGATGCGCCGATCCGGCTGCAGGGCTCCCCTGAGCTCGTCACCGACATCGGGCCGCTCAAGGACCCAGACGCGATCTTGTGCCGCACCAACGGGGGCGCCATCGAAGCGATTCTCCACCTGCTGGAGGCGAAGCGTCGCGTGGCGTTCGTGGGCGGCGGTGGTGCGCTGGCCGCCCTGGCCAAGGCAGCCAGCGACCTCAAAGAGGGGCGCCGTACCAGTCACCCGGAACTGGTGTTGTTCAAGAACTGGGCCGATCTGCAGGAGTACGTCACCTACGACCCGGCCGGCCACGATCTGGCCCCGCTCGTAGACGTCATTGATGAGTACGGCGCCGACGTCATCCTCGACGCCGTCAGCCGTCTCGACGATGAGGCCCAGGCGGACGTGGCGGTGTCCACGGCCCACAAGGCCAAGGGCCGGGAGTGGCCGACAGTCCAGATCGCCCGCGACTTCGAGCCCGCCCCGAGCGACACGTTCGACGCACACGGAAAGCCGGTCCCCGGGGACCTCAACATCCCCGAAGCGCGCCTGTCATACGTCGCCGTGACCCGGGCACGCCAACGGCTCGACCTCGGCGGGCTGTCCTGGATCAACGACCACCCCAAGAACCCTCCGACGTACGGCCTGCCAGCGGCTCCCGGCTTGAACCCACACCTGCCCCGTCGTAGCGATCCAGGCTCCTCCGATGGGCAGGCCACACCATGGGATCGTCTCGGTCCGCCACCGGCTGCCGAAGGCATCTGATCCCAGCGTGCAGCTCGTGGGATGAGCACACCTTGTGTCCCGGGGCCACTGCCGCGCGGCACAGAAATGCGCTGCTGGCCTCCCCGGGCGTTTGCACGCCCAGGGCATACGGAGGGCATCACACTGTGTCAATTGTCAGTGGCTCGCCGTAGCGTAACTCGTATGGCGCACGGTGTGTTCCACAAGGTGCTCGGGGCGATCAACCTCTCCGAGCTGGATCTCGATGTCCGGGAAGACCGGCTCCTGTGGGAGTCGCTCTACGGCAAGACCGTCAAAGGCGACCTGGAGTGTCTGGAATGCCGAGAGCAGGATCCGGGCTGCCCACAATGGATGTTTCTGCGGCTGTGGAAGGGCCGGCCCGTCGCTGTCCACTACAGCACGGGCCGACGACACCCCACAGCACCAGAGAGCCCTCGGCACCGGGCTCTCAAAGACCGCATCGCCCAGGCCGCCGAAAGCGCGGGATACTCCGCGGAACTCGAAGCGCGCGCGCCCGACGGGCGGCGGCGCACCGATGTTCTCGTCCACGGCGAGCAGGGGCTGCAACTCGGGTGCGAGATTCAGCTGTCCTGGGCCACGGCGCCGGCCGTGGCCAAGCGCAGCGACATTGCCCGTTCCGACGGGATCAGCCCGTTGTGGACCACCGACGACACAGGGGCGCCGCTCATTGAACGGACGCCCTGGGCGCGCATCGACCGGCTTCCGCTGGAGGCATTCTCCGGCGGCAATCCTCTTCTGGTCCGCGGTGGCGTCAAGGAGCTGAAGCTCAAGAAGTGCGACAGCAGGAATCCTCTGCCCTGTCCGGACCGTGGGTATGGGCGCTGCAATCAGTGGCACGGTACCTGGGCGCCCACCCTGGGTATGCAGCTCGACCGTCTCGTCGCGGTAGCTGCCGCCGGCGAGTACGTCTCTCTCTATCTGCCCGCGCAGGCGGGCCGCCGTAACCGGGCATCGCACATGTGGGTCGCCACGCAGGACCGCGACCGGTACCTCGACGCCACCAGCGATGATGTGGCTGCCGGTCCCGAGCCGGGCACCGTGGATGATCACGCTCCCGCCCGGCCGGAGAATCGGCCTCTGCCCCGCGAGTGCTCATACCAGCAGCGGCTGGACGACAAGGAACTCCGTGGCAGCCTCCCCCGTGATACCGGCGCGATCGTGCCGGCCGGTATCACCCTCCCCGAACCGCGGGCACCTCGGTCACGCCGGGCGCCGCTTCAGGCGCCGCCGACAGCAGGCTCCCGTAATGCGCCGGTTATCCCTCAGCAAGCGAGCGCCCCAGGCTCGGCCTCGCCCCGCTTGACGCCTCCCCCGCCTCTGCGCGGCACCCTGCTGGATGCACGCCGGCCGTCCCGCCCGCGGGCCGACCGCGCATTTGTCGCTGCCCGACTGGGGTGCCTGGTCGAGCAGGTGGGTCCGTGTGCGTCGTGTCAGGACCTGGTCCAGCGATACGGCGTTGGAGGAAATCCGTTGTGTCCCAGGTGCCGCGCTCAGGTCGAAGCCCGGCGAGCGAAGCCACGGGACGCCGCAACGTAGAGGTCCTGGCCCGGCTCCTGTTGGCACGTCGGCCGCGAATCAGGAGGTAGGAGACGTGGTGGTGGATGCCTCCCACAGTCGTGAGCCATCGCCGCTTTGCTGGATGACGTGGCGGATGATGACGCCGTGTTCGTTTCGGCCGGCGCGGGCGGCGAGCCATCGGTCGAGATGGACTGGGTGGACCTCTCCGTATCGGGTGCGCGGCAGGATGCTCACGAGCGTGCCGTCTTCCACCAGTTGTTGCGCGGTCACGGGCTTGCCGTGGCGTCCGCTCGCCCATACCGAAAGGAACTCGCGCCAGAGCTCCTCCGGGTAGATGTCGTCCTCTGCCTCGGGTTCGGGTGCCGGCAGGGCTGGGTCGGGGGCGTTGGGGCAGCCGATGTTGTTGTGGGCGTCGACCCAGCGGGTCGTGCCGGTCTGCTCGTGGTGGCGTTCTTCGAGGTAGACGTCGCAGTGCCGGCATCGCCGTGCGCGGAGGGTGTCGACACTGCAGTCGGGGCAACGGCGGCCGCGGAGGCTGCGTGATTGGGGGGCTCGGCATTTCCCGCACCAGGCGACCCGTTGGGGTTCGTGGTCGCCGGGGTAGATGGCCGGGGGCTGGGAGGCGGAGAGCATCTGGGCCGTGTACGCGGTGTGCGCGAGTGCGGCGAAGGCGGTGGCGGCCTCGTAGTTGCCGGCTGCGGCGTGTTCGCAGGCGTGCGCGTGCAGGTCGGCGGCGGACATCTGCGTGAGGTCGCGGTCAGTCACTCAGGCTCCAGGCGTAGGTGGCGGGTGGGTTCGCTGTTCGGCCGTGCGCGGTGTTCAGGGAGCCTCCGGTGCGGGCGGATCTGAGCGGGCGCCCTGCCACCGGGAGTGAACGGCTGTGCGGCGTTTCGTCCGCTTCGCGCACTGCCAGCACAGCCAGCCCTCGGGCACGGTCATCACCGTGGAGTTGTGGCAGCTGGCTGTCTCACAGCGGGTGGTCTTGGGCCCCATGTGAATGGGGACCTGGAGCGATTCCTTCTCCGGATAGCCCTGGGGCTTGTCGCCCACGATGAAGGAACCGTGTTTGATGGGGTGGAAGTCCACCCACTCCCGGGGGCTGTATTCCGGGGCCGGGGACTCGGCATGGACGTCGCAGTGCTGCTTGAACCAGCGTGTCGCGGCACCGAAGTCGAGTGGAGCCAGCGTCCACACCCACATCATTCCCCCGGTGGCGTTGAGGATGAGCTCGCCCTGGCGGCCGGGGGCGTGGGGGATCTCCATGTGCTCCCAGAACCCCTCGTCCGCCGCGTACACCGAGTTGCTGCAGCGCTGGCCACGCTGGGTGGTGGCGATGCATTGGAGGTCTTCGATCCGTCCTGGGGCCAGACGCAGGTTGGTGTTGTAGCGCAGGGTGTGGCGTTCTTCGCCGGCGGGGGCGGCGTTGGCGGGTTCCGGTTCCTCGATCTCCGCAGCGTCGCGTGACTCGGGCGACCGGGGGGTGAACTGGCCGGCTTCGATGTTCTTCTGCATCCGCACGCCCAGCCGCGTCACGAGGGGCTGCAGCTCATCGTCGAGGTCGTCGTGGTTGAGGGCGGGGCAGATGGTCGTGTGGGCGAGGCGGCAGTACATATATCCGCGCAGCGTGCCCGTGTAGGCGACACCACCATCGACGTACCACCGGTACTTCGGCGGGATGAGCGCGAGAGGGAATTCCTTGGGCATCAGCGGGATGCGCCGGTCGTCGTAGCGGTCGAACCACTCCACCGGGCACGAGCAGTACGAGCAGATGTCGTACGCCTTGCTGCGCAGGAGCCGGGAGGCGTTGGAGCGGTGTAATCGCATGGCCACGGCATCGCCCCCACAGACGAACAGCAGGGCCCCTTTGCCCTGGACCTCTCACCCACAGGCGGGCCATTTTATGCCGTTGAGTGCTTCTTGCCTGGGAATTGAGGATTTGGCCGAATGTCGCCGTCAGGAAACCGTTCCGAGATGGCAGACAGGGGACTGCCGAGGTCTCTCCCCCGGTGGAGCGGCGCGGTCACGCCGCGGTTCCTGCCAGCCGGGCGAAGCGCTCGCCCGACTGGCAGCCTTCTTCGCGGGCGGCCAGGAGGTCGCTGGTCTTGCTGGTGCTGTGGTGTCAGATCAGAAACAGGGCTGCCGCGACCGCACGACGCGCCAGCCGGCAATAGCGAATCAGCCCTCTTCTTCCTTTTCCGGATAGATCAGCTGGCCGCTGAGCACGTTGAGGATGTAGGTGCCCGAGCTGCTGCTTGCTCCGTCGACGGTGAGCGGGTGAATGAGCAGGTCGGTGGCGGCCAAGACGGCCAGAACCGCTTGTTGTTCGCCCACGGTCGGCGCCAGCCGCCCGTAGAGGCGCTTCAGGCGGAGGGCTGCCTGGCGGATGACCCGCTGCTCGACGTCCGCTTCGACGCCCGGCGTGGACCGGGTCATCAAGTCGAGCATGAGGGGAACGTCGGCCGGGTTCCAGGTGTCGCGCTCGTCGTTGATCCACTCGATCAGTGCGGCAAGGCCATCGACCTCGCCGTCTTCGTCCACCGCCCGGGGCTGAGGCTTGACGGCCGCGGGCGGCAGGGCGTGCCGGATATCCGGCACGCTGGTCTCCATCGGGTGCTGGTCCAGCACGGTATAGAACAGGACCCGGGTCATCGCGGTCAGTTCGAGGTTGTTGATCTCCCCGAACGGCTTGATCTGCCACTGCGGGTCGGTGGCCGCACGCTGCGCGTGGGTCTCCAGCTGGTTGACCGCGTGGGTGCTCATTTGGACGCGCGGCGCGCGGGGGTTCTTCTGCGCAGCCTCGGCGGCTGCCCTGGTTGCGCGCCACACGAGGTTGTAGATCTCGCCGAGCGGCCGGTGGCGGGCCGCCTTGTACGCGGCGTCCCGGAGCCGTGCCTGGTGGTTGTCGGTGACCTCGGGCAGCTTGAGTTCCTCCAGGCGGTGGAGGAAGTAGCGCAGGCTCTCCTCCGCCACGAGTTCTTCGGTCAGGGCGAGGAGGTCGTCTTGCTGCCCGGCGGTCAGGCGCGCGGGGTCCAGCGCGGCGACGAGTTCTTTGTCGAGGTGCTCGGCTCCTGTGCCCGGGCTGGTGGCGAAGGGGGCGTAGAAGCTGGCCGCGCTGGGATAGAACTGGGACGTCAGCGCCGGAGTGCCGACTTCGTCCAGATCGCCGTCGGCGGCGCGCAGAGCATCCTCGAACGAGGCGGGCTCCCAGACGAACGCGCTTGCGGGGCTGGAGGGATGGATGCTCAGGAGCCCGCTGCGCACCAGCGCGCCGAGCAACGAGAAGGCTTCGCGCCTCGTGGGGTGCAGGGGGGCAAACCATGACCCGACGTCGCTGATCGGGGTGGTGGACGGCGCGTAGCGCAGCAGCGCCAGCGCAGCGGTCATCTCCTTGACCGGCGCGGTGGGCACCGTGGCTTCGTAGGCGAGGGTGTACGCCTCTTTGAGGATGCTGCGTTGTGCCTCGGTCCATAGGGTCCGGGCGGCTGCGTGGGCTTCCTGTTCTGCGGCCTTGGCCTTCGCCGCTTCTCGCTTGGCCTTGCGCTTGGGGTCCAGGACGGACTGGACGGCGCCCAGCACGGATGGGTTGCAGTCCACACAAGCTGGCACCTCCCCGTTGCACAGTTGCTGGAAGGCGGTGCGGGAGGTGAGGCTCAGGGGCCCTTCGCACTGAGGGCACTTGTGCCCGGGGACGACAGCGCGGACGCCGGCTGCGGCGACTGCATGGAGGGGGCTCCCCCAGCCGCCGGTGTCGATGCTGGTGGTCTTCTCGCACCAGATGGGGGTGTTGTAGTCCGGCGCGAACCCGGCAAACGCCCAGTACCTCTCGCCGATCGCGACGAGTTCGGGGTCGGCCTCGTCGTCGGCTATGACGGCCGGGATGAGGTCGGTGAGGTCGTTGCTGGTCTGTCCGGGGTCAGGCGCGTCAGTCACATCTGCTTACTCTATGCAACCGGCGTGGGGAGGGGAAACCGGTCCCGGGCGGCGGGAGGGGGCCCGCTCACCGGCGTGTGCACCGCGGTCTCACCACGGTGCACACGAGGAGCAGGAGGCGGCCCTTTCGGGGTTGCAGCGGCGGCGCCGGCAGGCGCACCACGGCCCGTCGTGGCAGGCGGGGCATGGGGTGCGGGTGCAGTACGGGCAGGCCGCAGGCGCCGTCCTTGCCGGCGCACTCCGCCCCGGTCGGGCTAACAGGTCTAACTGGCCTCCTCCTGGTCTTCTTTGCCCTGCGCGCTCGCCGGGCGTACGGCGCCGGCCAACGCTTCCGCGTCCTTGAGGAGCCGGTCGGTGGGACGCTCGTCGCCGAGCTCGACGGCGAGCACCGCCCGCACGAAGGCCGTGAGGTCGATGCTGCCGGACCGCAGATGGAAGGACCGCAGCACTGCCCCGGCATCGGAGACGCGATGGCGGCACCCGGCGTGCAGGCAGTGCCCCTCGGCGGCCAGGCCCAGCCGCCGGTAGGCGGCGGTCTTCGCCTCGGTGAGCTGCGCGGGGCACCCGAGGTGGTCCAGCGTGATCAGGAAGTGCGCGCCGGTCGTCCGTACGGTGAGCCGCCCTCCGCCGGGTGTGACGTAGCGGCCGACGACGACGGTGGCGTACGGGTGCAGCAGCGGCAGACCGGTCTCGGGCGTGCAGGCCGGGCAGGTGGTCGTACAGGGTGTACGGGCCGGCGGCGCCCCGGTGCTCGATGGTCATGCGGTCCTCGTCTCCCCCGCCTGGTCGGCGGGCTCATGGTCCTGGCCAGAGGGGCTGAACCGGCCGGCCCGGCCGGAGCCGGTGGCGCCGAGCTGGGCGGCGTCACCCTTACGGGCCCAGGGTGGCCTCCCGCGGCCCGCCGTGCGGCACGTTTCGGCCTCGTGGTTCGGCCGGAGCCGGGCTGTGACAGCGGCGGAGACCGGCTGCTGGAGACCACCGGCGGCTTGGCCGCACCGCCGCACGCTTCAAGGCCCGCGGACTGGCAAGGTGTTGCGCGGTGCGCTGCTGGGCGGCGTCAAGTCTGGAACCCCGGGGCCGCAGTTCGGTCGCCCCGGGAGCATGGTTCGACCGAGTACCTCACCCGAGCTCACGACAGAGGACATTCCCGTGTTCAGCACCGCCTACGGCTTCCAGATCGGCTCCCAACGCTTTGAAAACGTACGCATCACCTGGGGGCAGCACTTCGGCAAAGAGAGACGCTGGAGTGACGGCTGGGGCCTCATGATTGAGGTACCGGTCGTCTTCGAGCTCCTGGACGGAATCGAAGACGGCACCATCACGTCCTCTGCCGCCCGAGACGTACTGGGCCAGGTCACACGCGATATGACCAAGCACTGCGATGGTCAGCACGACAACGAGGAAGCCCAAGCCGTGGCCCGCTGCTTCGGCGACTGCGACGACTGCAAGCAGACCGAAGCAGAGTTCATCCGCTACGACACCGCGAAGCGCGACCGGGCAGCGAAGGCACGCAACCACGAGAACTATCCCTACATCGTGACCGGCCGCCTCGCCCACGCTGCCGACTGCCATCACGTCGCAGACGTCGCACGGTACGCCGGCGTCTACGACCGATCGAACGAAGAGCGCTTCCGCGCGCTGCTCAAGCAGTACACGCACCGCGACAGGCGCTTTATCGAGATGGATCATGAACCGTTGGACTGGGACGGATTGGAACGGTGGGCAGAGGGGCGTACCGGTCCTCAGGGGGGCCGGTACTACAGGGCGTGCAAGGTCTGCCGACCGCAGGTTCCCTGACCCTCCCTCGGGGTGGGCGACCGGATGCTGTACGAGCCGCAGGAGGGGGAAAGGTCCCGCGCCTCGACCGCCCAGACGCAACGCCCCTGGCTGTCAGCAGCCGGATGCGTCTCAGCCCCCCGGCTGGGCGAGCCCGGCCGGGTCGATCTCGAACGCGAAGGGCTCGGTGAGGCTGGTGACCGTGCCAGGGAGTGCGGTCGCCGTTTCGACGTACCGTCCGCGGTCCAGCTCGCTGCAGATCAGGCGCGGGGCCGGGTCGAATTCCAGGCGCCAGTAGTGCGGGACTGCGGCCTCCGCGTAGAGCAGTGGCTTGAGCTTGCGGTCCATGGTCTTGTTGCCGGGCGAGACCAGCTCGATGACCATTTGCACGGCGTCGGCGTCGATGCTGACGGCGTCCTGTGCGGTCGCGCCTGCGTCGGCGACGACGATGTCCGGCACCACCAGGCCGGACGGCAAGATCACGTTGATGGCTTCCAGGACTTCGACCGGTGCGTCGGCGGCTCGGGCGGCCGCGTCGAGTGCGACGTGGAGGCGGAAGCTGGCCCGCTGGTGGCGCAGGCCGGGGGCGGGGGACATCACGAGCGACTCCCCCAGCAGTTCGTAGCGGGTCGTGCGGTCTTCGGGCAGGGCCAGGACTGCGTCGACGGTCCAGGGCCCGTGGTGCGTAAAGCTGGCAACACTCATTCCCTTCACCTCCCATCACGTGCTGACAGTGTGGCCCAGCACCGAGGCCGGTGTCTCCTGTCAGCGGTCTCGGGCGTCACGAAACGGCTCCTGCCAGCAGGGCGAAGCGATCTGCCCGGCTCAGGCCCGCGGCCTGGCCCTCGCAGGCGGCACAACGGCAGCCAGCGGGTGGCCGGCCGATGAGGGTCAGGCCGCAGTCAGTGCAGGTCCAGGCCCCCTGCGGGCGCTGCGCAGGTGTGACGGCGGCTCGGGCCTGGGCGGCGCCGGCCTCGTAGACCGTGGGCTGGTCACCGGAGGCTGGTTCCGCCGGCGCTGGGGTGTGGGCGGCGCGCCAGGCGTTGCTGCGCTGGGTCAGGAGGTGCTCGGCGGTGCGGCGGCGGGCCTCCTCCGCAGCCTTCGTGGCGGCCTGTTCGGCATCCTCGACGGAGGGGTGGAGATGGCGGCGGCGCATCTGCGCAGCGTGGGCGTTGCGGGCTTCGGCTTCGACCTGGAACTCGCTGCCGAGCGTGCGCAGCGCGATGGCGCGGTATTCGTCGACGATGTCCTGGGCCTTCATCTTCGCGGCCAGCGCGATCATGGTCGCGCTGGCGCCTGCGGCCTCGGCCTTGTCGCAGGCGTCCTGGATGCGGGCGTGGGCCTGGTGCTCGGCCATGTCGGCCAGCGACTGGGTCAGTTCGGGGTCGTCGGGTTCGCCGCAGCCCGCGGCTACGAGCGTTTTGGCGTCGGTGAGGAGCTTTTCGGTCTCCTCCCAGCCCCAGCACGTTCCGCACAGGCCACCCGTTTCGGGTTCGCCGCACTGCGCGCACGGCATCGCCCGCCGCGCGACTTCGTCCGCCTCCTGCCGGGCGCGGGCCGCGGCAGCCTTCGCCGCCACCGCTGCATCCTTGGCCGCTCGCTCGCGGCGACGCTCCTCGAGCCGCGCGGCATCGGCGTCCACCACGGCGCGCAGCTGGTCCTCGAACGCCGCACGTTGCTGGTCGGGGGTGGCGTCGGGCAGCTGGGCCTGGACCTGGGCGGCGACGTGTCGGCGGCGGCCGCGGAGGGAGCGGACCTGGTCCTCGCAGTGCGCGCAGGCGGCGCCGGAGAGCATTCGCACGCCTTCGTCGCACCCCGCGTCGTTGCAGTCGCTGCGCCGGGGCAGGCCCCGGCCCAGGAGCCAGCCCACCGGGTCGGTGATTGCGTCCGCCTCCCCTGGCTGGAGAAGCAGGCGGCGCGTCAGCCGGCTGACGAGGATGCTCTCGGCCTGGTCACGCCCGACCACGCTGGCAATGGCCGTCAGTTCGCCGCGGATGGCCTTCTCGACCAGGCGACGGGTGCTGTCCCGCTTCAGCCGGTCCCACAGCAGCTGCACGGGAGCGACCACTGCCTCAAGATCACGAGCGGGCCGTGGCACCCTCCCCCGTAGCCCGCCGCTGTGACGCCCGCCCACGCCGGCGAGCACATCGGAGGCGGCGTCCAGCCCAGAGCCGGCGCCGGCGCCGCCCTCGGCCAGCTCCTGGCCCTCTGACTGCATTGGGATGGTGGGGGAAGTTTTCGGCATTTCCCCGCGCAGCGGGCCGTCCGGGCCACCGGTCGACGGCGCCGGGGCAGCGGCAGCGTCGGTGTCGGCGGCCTGGTCCTCGCGTGCGCATGCGCGTCCCGGCAGATCACCGGACCCCTCACGGCCGTAGCCGGAAAAGCCACTACCACCCGCACCCTCATCCCTCAGAGCAGCCATAGGTGTGTGGTAAGCGTGCAGTCCTGCAGAAGCCGAACCTGTTCCCGAGGCCGATTTACCCCTGCTGACCTGCGGCTTCGCTCTCTGCGCCGGGATCTGATCCCCCCCTGCAGTTGCCACACCCCTTCGCGGCCCCGGAACCAGCCCTCCAGGACGGCCTTCAGCCCGCCGGAGTCGGCGCATCTCCCGGTAGGCGGCCTCCACTGCGGGGATCACCAACTGCTCCCGGCCATTCGGTGTCACCCGAGCCTCCACCACGCCCGCGGCCACCAGCCGGGCCAGGACCCGAGCACCCTCAGCCGGCGAGCACCGCAGCAGCCGCGCGATCGTCGCCGCCATGCGCCCGTGCTCATCCACCGCACCGCCGCACAGCCGCACCACACCCGTCGCACGTGCCTCCAGCACCAGCAAAAGCAGCGCCAGACGATCGGTCGCAGCTCCCGGGCCGGTGCGCGTGCCCAGCAGTCCGGGGGGCGTCTGCGTACCGTTGCGGTGCGACCAGCCCGGTGCGCACACAGCCTCCACCAGGCCCCACAGCACAGCGAACTCCACCTTCTGCAACCGCAACGGGTGGGTGGCCGGCTGGTGGAGGCGGGCATCGAGCAGCGGCAGCAGCTGCCAGCGAATGCCGGTGATCACCCGCGTGCCCGGCCGCACCCGGTTCTCGGACTTGGTGATGTGCTCCCGGTCAAGGTGCGGGCGCACATCGTGCCCGATCGTCGACGCCGACACCCCCACCCAACGGCCCAGCTCCCGGGACGTCATCTCGACCGCGAGATCTGCGGCCGACGTTTTTGCCGCCAGCACCACGGTCGTCATCCGCATCGGATCCGGCGCACCCACCAGACCCGGCTGCCCCATCAGCTCATGCACCGCTCCCCGCAGCCGTCCGCGCATCTTCTCCGTATGCGTCAGCCAGCTCGCTGCCTCCCACACCGGCACCGGCCCCGCCGGCCGCACGGCCGTCGTCGCCCTGCTCACAGCTGCCCCCCCTCAGCCGCGCGTCCGAACGCGGCGTGAGGAGCGACCTCATCAGCCAAAGCGGACAGGCTCCGAGGAGATGAGGCAGACAGGGGCTCGGTGGCATACGTGCGGGTCACATACAGAGAAGGGACCGTTGAAGAGGCTGATGTGACACGTGGTGCAAAAAAGGTCATGCGAAACGGTCCACCGGACTGCCTGTGGACAGCGGACACGAACGTGTCCTGTCCCGCAGGCCGGGCCGCCGACCGCGCTCCGCGTCCCGCGGGCAGGGAAGCCGAGCTGTCGCGCTCACCGATGGCTGGCTGAAATCCGTCAGCGCTGGTGGCGAAAACCGACTGGTGAGGAAAGATAGAACGCCCATTCCACGCCAAACGGGCATGGCTGGGCTGGCAAAAGATAGACCGGTGCTGCAAAATGACAGCGCCTCCTCAGCTTTCAGCTGGAGGGCATGACGAAGCCCCTCGTGGTGCGTGGTGCTTTGTGGTTCGGTGAGAACCAAGATCGAACTGTTCGACCGGGGCCAACCGGGCGAACAATCCCTTCAGAGGGCCGCCAAACCCTCTGGTGACGGGGACGCCAGCCAAGGTGCGCCAACACCGAGCTGAGCGTCCCGGGCGGTCAAGCCGCCCTGACTCCTAAGTCATCTCGCCCCCTCTTCGGAGGGCTGGTCGAGGTGCGCCCAGACGGCACAAACACCCCACAGCACAAACACCCCACCGAAGGGCCAGCGCGCGCATGTGGCTGCTGGCACCACGGCAGGGTGCAGTGAGTCGGGTGCTGGGTAGAGGTACCCTGATCACGTCGACGCCCTTCTACTCGCACTGAGGGGTTCGGCAGGCCGATCGGACCCCCATCACAAGGTCCATTCGGCCACGTGGCCCCTCTCGCCTTGTCCAAGGGCGATTGACGGGGCCACTTTCTTTTTGATCAACGTCGGGGCCACCCTATCGCGGGGTGTGCGCCCATATTCCAGAAGCGCGACTGACTTGGTCGCGCGTCTGACCGCCGGCGCCCCGGACTTCGGGTCCGACGCCGAGAACGTGCCCAGCGGGGCGCTGGAACAGAGCCCCGCTGCTCCGGCCTTCAGCTTCGACCGTGCGTACGTGGGTGAAGCCACGGTTGCTGTAGTACGTCCGCAGACCGTCATTGCTGCGCCAGGCATCCAGGCGCAGCCAGGTCTTTCCCTGGTCCGCGGCGCGCTTGCTGGCCCAGTCGAGCATGGCCGAGCCCAGATCGAGTCCGGCCACGTCACGGCGCACGACCATACGGTGCACATAGAGGGCAGCTTCGGCGGCCTCGTCTGGGCTCCAGAAGTCACCATCCGCATGCCCGTCCACGGTGATGGTGGCGACGGGAGCGCGGTCAACCTCCACGATCCAGCATTCGCCAGCAGCGAGGTTTGCCCGAATCCGGTCCTCGCGCGGGGCGTACTGCCACTGGTCGATGCCGCGCTCGCGCAGCCAGGATGCGGCGTGCTCCCAGAGCTCAACGACTATGGGGAGGTCTTGCTCTTCGGCCTGGCGAATCGTCGGTTCGGACCCCAGCCGCTGGCGGCTGCGCTCGTAGGTGATGACGTGCCGGTCGCCCGGGAGCACGTTCATCACGGTGCGGACCGGCTTGCCGTCCTCGGTGTAGCCGGTGCACAAGTGCACCGCGACAGGGGTTCCTGGGCCGAGCTGGAGCCGATCCGCCTCGGCCGGTGTGGGCATGCGCACGTGGATTTCATCCAGGGCGCGAACCTGCTCGTAGCCCAGCTCGGCCAGTACCGCGTTGGCGCCGCGAGCGATGTCGTCGGGACGCATGATCTCGCTGTTCTGCACGAGCGTGAGGGGAAAGTGGCTGTCGTTGGTGTTGTAGGGCACGCCGTCGACGAAGCGGACCCGGCGGCGTACAACGACCAGCTCGTCTTCACCTAGCTGGAGGCGCTCACGGACATGCTTGCCTGGCGTCTCGACAGCGACCTCGATGTGCTGGTCGGCCTCCCGGCCCTCCTCCGACATCTGCGTGAGAAAGGCGTCCATCTCGGGGGACAACGGGCGCTTCCAGAACTCAGCCTGCGGTCTGTAGACCATCGGCCGACGACTGCGAACGAAGTAGCCGCGGGGGCGATCGCTCACGATCAGACCTTCATTGACCAGCACCTTCAGGCCCTGGACGGCGGTGGTCCGAGTGGTGCTCCACTTACTCGCAAGCTCGGCCTCGGTGGGCAGCCGGGCACCCGCGCCAAGGGTTCCGTCCATGATCTGGTCGCGGATCTCGTCCGCGATGCGCTGGTAAAGGGCGCGCGCCCTGCCGCTGACTGGCATGGCAGATATCTACCTCCAAAGCAATGAGTAGTCAATCTAGCTGATCGCGCCGTCTGGGCTTGACCCGGCCTAGCGCTTCATGCAAATCTTCGACGCGCAACATTGAGTACTCAATCTATGTCACCTAGTTCACATGTTCTTTCTTTGGAAGGAGCTCCATCCCGTGAAGATCACCCGCCGCCCCGCCGCCAGCCTCGTCACCGAGCACTTCGACACCGAGACGCTCGCGCTCCTGGAGGCGATCGAGGTGCCGCTCCCCGACTTCGCCGGCATCGACCTGGACATCGCGTTCGGTACGCCGCTGGAGATGTACGGGCTGGTGACTACGGACGAGCTGACCAGGTGGGACGCCGCAGCCGCGGTGACGAAGGGCAAGACCAAGGCGCGCAACGCGGTCATCGCGGAATACGGGGCGCGCCGGGATGCGGCGCGGGACATCGTCGCCTCCGACCCGTCGATCACCGCCCGGGTGCGCGAGCGCCTGGTCGACGTCCTCCTCCCCTACGCCGCGCAGCTGCGAATCGCGCCGCCGGCCACCGAACCCCTGCCGCTCGTGGCCTGACGGCGCCGGGTCCTCACGGACCCGGCTCCCCCACCCGGAACCGCCCCGCGGCGGCGCCGGATGAGGGAGCCGGATCTCGGCCCCCGGTACCGCCCGGACTCCTCCCGCTCTCGCGGGAGTCGGAAGGCAGCGGTCCGTTCCTTGAGAACTCCACAGCGTGATCCACCACAGATACGACGGCCGTGACCACACCGGCTGAGGTGAGTGGAGACCCGTCGTGCGGCGCCATCACTCCTGGTGGTGGCAGTCGGCACGGTCAACGACCCGTCGGGCGCGCTCTAACGGCGCGGCCTGGGCTAGCCCCAGCCAGGTGCTCATTACTGACGGAGAGCTCGGAGGGCCGACATCCCCACGACGCAAAAGAACGACGCGGCATGACCTTCACTGCATACCCGCCCGGACGGATCTCTCGGCGGTAGCGGTCCGCGTCTCTACGAGATCCGGCGCCCCACAGGCGCCGCGCAACCTTCGCAGCCACGCGCTGCCCAGTCGCTCACCGACCCGCTTCGGCGGCCCGGTGAGCGGTGGAGAGCGCGGAGGACAACCCGCTCCAACACACACCTCGTCAGGAGACCCATGGATTCCCTGATCACCCACCAGTTCATCGGCCCGAGTCCCGCCGCCCGTTACGCGGTCGATGGGCTCACCTCGGAAGAGGTGTACCGCCTGATCGGTGCGAACACGGTGGCTGGCTTCGAGCCGGTCGTGCACACCCACACCGCGCGGGGCGACCAGCTCAGGACTCGCGATGGCAACCGCCTCACTGTCGTCGCGCTGCACGGCACGAGCGTGATGAGCGCGATCGCGTTCGAGCAGGTCTGACGGTTGCCTGATCCGCCCGCACCGGCCCCGGCTGGGACGAGCGGTGACGGGGAGCCGGGCAGCCCGCCCGCTCTACACGGCGACAGCCCCGGAGCTCTCACCTTCCGGGGCTGTCAAGACAGGACCTAATTGGGAGGCCCTGAATGAACAGCATCGCATGCGTGATCACCGCTCCGACCGGCGGTGCGATCGATGACATCGAGCGCGACGACGACAGCCGCGGCTACGAGGCCGAGGACGCCGTCCGGCGCCTGGACGCCTGGCGGGCCCGCCGCGCCCAGAGCACCGAGGCACTGGACCGTCTGCACGCCGAGGTCCGGCACCGCCGGCGCACCGCCGACGCCCGTATCGCCGACTCCCGGCGTGCGCCGCGCACGCTGGATGAGATGCGGGACCGTCTGCCCCTGCCCCCGGTCGCGGCGACGGAGGAAGACCTCAACCGCGAGCTGGACAACCCGGCGGAGGACTGGGACCAGGCCCTCTCCCCCACGGTCTTGCCCAAGAGCGCCACCCGCGCCGGGATGCGGGGTGCGGCATGAGCGGAATGACGGACGCCGAGCGCGAAGCGATGAGGCGGAAGGTCGACGCGGACAACCGCCGCTCCTCCGGCTCCAACAGCGGAAAGAACCCCTCCTGAACACCACCCCGATAGGCCGTGCCCGCGCCGCGTACCACCTGGCGGCGCGGGTCCTCGGCCGCCACGGCGTGGGGCACCCGCTGGCACACACGCTGCTCGCGTTCGCTGACCGAGCGGCGCAAGTCGCGTACAGGGCCGGCCACCACGTCCACGAAATCCACGCCGCGACCACCCACCACGACAAGCACCACTGATCAGGAAAGAGGAGGCATGCGGTTCATCAACGCGCTCGGCATGGTCGGCGGGCTCTTCATCATCGCCGCGCTGCTCCTGGCCCGCCTGGCCCACTGACCGCCACGCCGATCTGCCAGCTGCCTGCTCCGCCCGTCCCGGCCTCCGGGACGGGCGGAGTCGCAAGGGAGCCGGACAGCCCGGACCAATGACGAATGGAGGCACCAATGGCCTTTGACATGAGCCGATTCGGCACCAGCCGTTGGGTGAAGACCCACCCGAACGGTGTCTACACCCACGGCTCGACCGAGCCGGTGCTCAGCGTGCTGGACGTGCGCGGCTTCGAGCTGCGCGAGCTGTTCCTGATCGGCATCAACGACTCGTGCGGCACGCTCATCTTTCCGCACGAGTCGCGGGCCGAGAACGCCGCTGCCGCGCTGGAGCCCGCCTTCGACACCCGCGTCTCCCTGTTCGGCAACCGCGACGGCCATGACCTGTGGGCGACCGAATTCACCCGGCGTGCGCTGGACGGCACCACGCTGTCGCCCTTCGTCACCGACCTCACCCTCAAGGACGGCACCGTCCTCATCCGCGACGGCCGCTGGGTCCGCTGACGACTCCCGCCTGTCGACTGCCTCCCCCTGCCCGCGCCGTTCCTCGTGACGGCACGGGCAGGGCGGTGGGAGCCGGACAGTCCGGACCATTTCTGCTGAAACTTGCCAGGAGTTGCCATGCGCGCCAGCGCCCAGATCACCACCCCCACGACCCTGTTCAAGCAGGGCCAGTTCGTCCTGTACCGCGACCCGGAGATGTTCTGGACCGGGAAGGCCGGCCACACCTTCGTGTGCCGGGTCGAGCGGTGCTGGTCAGACGGCACACACAACCTGATCGCCGTAGCCACCGGCCGCCCGGTCCAGAACGTCAGCCCGCACTACATGCGGCTGCTGCCGGCCATTGACGCGATGCGCGACATCGACACCGCCCCGCTCAACCCGGCCAGTGCCACCGACATGGCGCCGGCGGCCGTCGCCTGGCTCACCCAGCAGCACGCCACGGCCAACCAGCGCCCCGACCTGCCCGCCCAGCGCGACTGACGACCACCCCGAACACACCACCTGCGTCTGACGGTTGCCTGCTCGGCCCCTCCCGCCACCCGGCGGGAGGGGCCGAGTCATGGGGAGCCAGACAGCCGTCCATCCGCTGCACGTAGAGAGGAAAGGGCATGGCCGCGCGCACCGCGACCCGCACCAAGAACAAGCCGCCCGCCAAGAACAAGAACGCGGCGAAGAAGACGACCGCCGCAGCCAACAGGACGACACCGACGCCGCGTCCGTCCGCACCGGCCACCGCGGACGACTGCGACCTCGCCCGCGACGCCGCCCAGGTCCTGGCTCGGGCGCAGAAGCAGGCTGCGGAGGCGACCAGCACTGCCCGTACCCAGGCCCGGCAGATCCTCGCGGAGGTGACCGAGGAAGCCGGCCACCGTCTGCGCCAGGCCAGCAACGACGCCGACACCACGCGAGCTGACGGCTCCCGCGACGCGCAGCAGATCCGCGAGGAGGCACGCCAGCAGGCGAAGGACACCGCCACCGCGGCCCGCGCGGCCGCGGCCCGGCACCACAACCGCGCTGACCGGGCCGCCAAGACGGTCCAGCAGCGCGCCACGGACCACGGCGAGCAACTCCTCGCCGACGCCAGGGTTCAGGCGCAGGAGCTGACCTGCCGTGCCCGCACCCAGGCCCAGCACCTGCGCCGGGATGCCAGGGCGCAGGCCCGGCAGGTCCTCGTGGAGGTGGCGGAGGAAGCAGGCCACCGTCTGCGCCAGGCCACCGAAGCCGCCGATCACGACGGGCAGCAGATCCGCGAGGAGGCTCGCCGGGAGGCGAAGTCCGCCGTCACCGCGGCCCGCGCGGCCGCGGCCCGCTACCGCAACCGCGCCGACCGGGCTGCCGAGGCGATCGAGCGCAATGCCACCCGTCAGGCCGAGGCACTGGTGGCCGAAGCGCGGACGCGGGCGGCGGAGCTGACGCAACAGGCCGAACTCGAGGCCCGTCAGGTGCTGCACGCGGCCCGCGATCGTGCCGAAAGTCTGGTGGCCGAGGCCCGCGCGCAGGCCGTTGACCTCACCGAGCTGGCTGCCACCGACCGCGAGGCGGCCGGCAAGGCCGTCGCCGAGCTGCGCCGCCTGGCGGAAGCCGACCTCGCCGAGGTCAGCGATCTGGTCGAGGAGCGGCGTCAGCAGGCCGGTGCCCTCCTCGGCCGGGCGCAGGAGCAGGCCGACGAGCTGGTCACCGCCGCCCGCCGCGAACTGGAGCAGGCCCGTAAGCGGTTCGCCGAGCTCGCCCAGACCTCGGCCGGCCAGTACGACGCCCGGCGCGCGGAGGCCGAGAAGCTGTACGCGGATGCGGTCGCGGCCGCCGACGACCGGCGCCGCGAGGCCGACCGTCACACTGCGGCCGCGCACGCCGAAGCGGAGCAGACCCGTGCACAACTGCGCGAGAAGCTGCGCAAGCTCACCGACGAGTTCGACGCGGAGGCCGCCGGCAAGCGCAAGACCCTCGCCGACGAGCTCAGCACGCTCAAGGCGGCCTGCGACAAGCAGCGTGAGCGGCTGCGGGACGAGGCCAAGACCGTCGCCCAGGAACTGCGGGATGTCGCCCAGAAGGAGGCCGACCGCATCACCTCGGACGCGGAGAAGAAGGCGCGCGGCATCACCGAACGGGCCAAGGCCGATGAGGCCAGGGCCCGCCGGATGCTGGATGAGGCCCGGGAGGCGAAGCGGGCCAACTCCCGCTGGCGCGGCTGGCACCACAAGCTCAGCCGCACGGCATGGAGGACGGCCCCGTGGATCGCGCTCGGCGCCGGCATCGGCCTCGCCGCCTCCGGCGAGTACGAGCTGGCACACATGGTCGGCATCAACAAGTACGTCGCCCCGCTCCTGCCGGTGTCCATCGACGTGTACTGCGTCACCGCGTTCCGCACCAAGCGGGACATCCCGGCGGCGCTGACCCTGATGGCGTCGGCCAACGTCGTCTTCCACCTGTCGGAGCAGGCGCACCTCGTGCCCGAGGGACAGTCCGCGCCGTGGTGGCTGACGACGTTCGTCGTGCTGATCTTCGTGGCCGTCGTCTGGCGCGTCCACACGCTGATGCACGACGCCGGTACGGATGGACACGGTGGTACGGACACGCCGAACGGGACGGAGGGATGTACTAGTACGGCCGCCCGGCAGGACGGCCCGGCTGGTACGCCGCTCCCCCGTACAACCACGTCTGGTACGGACTCGTACGGCCCGTCAGCTAGTACGCCGCCCGCTCGGACGGCCACCGCCGCTGCTCGTACGGAGCCTGTACACGGCACCGTGCACGACGCCGCCCCGGCGGCGGCGAATGCGGGCCTGACAAGCGCGTACAGCACCCGTACCAGTGGCGTACAAGCCGCCCCGAACGGGGTGGCGCGTACTGGTACGGAGCACTCCGGCCGTACCAGCGCCGCCGCGTACGAAGGCGAGGCGCGTACCAGTACGGTCACCGCTCGAACGGCTTCCCTGGACGGTGTACCGGCCGCGCGTACCAGGACGGCCCAGTCCCGCTCGCGTACCACCGCGACGGCCACCGCCACCCGTACCGGTACGACCACGCCCGCCCGTACGGACGCCGAACTGCTCCCGCTCGTAGAGAAGCTGCCGCGCGAGGACGACGGCTTCGTCAACATCAGCCGCGTCCGTACCGAACTCTCCGTCAACCAGCCCCGCGCGATCCGGCTGCTGAAGGAGGCCGGCCTGCTGCGGCGCGAGGACGCGGACAAATACCTCACCCCGTAGGCAAACCGAGCTGCATAACGAGCTGTTCGACGATTCCACCGGCTCCCGAGACGAAGCCCAGCGTCTCGGGAGCGCGGTGAAGGCGCCGAAACGCCACGACGGAGCCCCAGATCACCCCCGCCCCGAGAAGGCCCCCGCTGAAGCGTGATCAGCGGGGGCCTTGGCTTCCCTATTCACGCAAGGAAGGAGCACGCATGGCACCCACGACGACCGGGCAAGCCTCGACGCCTGGGAGCTTCCCCCGTACAACGACTCCGTCGGCGCCCGCGCTGGTACCCCCGGCGGTGATCCCGCCGGTCCTGGAGATCTGGGCGCCCGACCCCCCGACCTGGGGCCAGCGCATGATCCCCAAGGGGATCCGGTCCGCGATGGCTGACCTGGGGCTTTGGCAGGAGCCGCGCCCCTTGAAGCCCTCGTACCACCTGATCCAAGTGATCGAAGTCCTGACCCGCTACGGCTGGTGCCAGTCCTTCGACTTCTCCCCCACGGGTCGCATGTGCATCAGGGGTGCCCAGACCTTTCTCGAATCCACCGGGCATGTGACCGCGATCGACCGGGGGAAGGCCGTGAATTACCTCCAGACCCAGCTGGCGCGCCAGGGCGTGAACATGCGCTTCTGGGAGTGGAACGACCTTTCCAGCAACACCTTCCGAGGTGTGGAGGCCACGATCTCTGCGGCCTCCGACATGGCGCGAAAGAACGGAGATTGAAATGACACCGGAAGAAGAGATGGCTTTCGAAGGAATTCAGGCCGGAATGGCGGCAGGGATGAACTTTGGAAATAGCACTCCGGACGCTTCTCCGTACACCGACGAAGGGCCGTACGGAGCCCCGGTGACAAAGCACAAGAAGGCCGGTCTGACCCGCCGTGGCAAGGTCGCCATCGCAGTGGCCGGAGTGGCGATCGCCGGAGGCGGAACCATCTGGCTCCAGGTCCATTCGGCGGCCGTCGCAAAGGACGAGAAGGAAGCCGCCGCCCTCCAGATCCAGATGAAGAAGCTGGAGCTGCAGGAAATGAAGATCCGGAACGAGAAGGCGACCTCCGACAAGAAGGCCGCGATCGCCTCCGCTGACAAGATCCAGGCGTCCGTCGACAAGTGCGTGAAGGACTCCTCCGGCCTGATCGGCAAGGGGTACGGAGCGCCCTCGAAGGGCGACATCGTGGCGGGCTGCAAGCAGCAGTACGAAGCCACCGACGGGTCCGGCATGGAGGCCGCCGGCAGTGCCCAGGATGCCAGCAACGGCGGGGGCGGCGGGATCGACTCCCCCGCCCTGCTGGGGCTCGTCGCCGGCGGCGGCCTGGCCATCGCGGTGTTCGCGCGCAAGGGCAAGAAGGCCGACGCGTAGTCACGCACGGTGATTAATTACTCCTTCCCTCCTGGCGGAGAGCGCCGCAATCGGGCCCAGTGATCCGACTGATCGGGCGCTCTTCGCTGGGAGGTAAGGAGTAAGGAACCGCCGATGAACACGGAGAGTGAGGAATTGATGGCGACCGATGCGGCGCCCCCGGTCTCTGGGGGATCCCCCGATCTGCCGGATCCGCCCACCTCGCCGACCGCCGGCACCGCGACGACACCGACCGGTGACACCGGCATCATGGCCGCCCTGATGGCCGCGGTGGAGCCGGCCCGGCCCGTCAGCGCGACCGGCGCTGGCACCAGGCCGGCCGGTGACGATCCGGCCGCGAAGGCGGACCCCGGCGGATCGCTGGACCGCTCCTCCCCGGGGGTCACCAGCGAATCGTTCAAGGCTCCGGAGGACCTGGCCGGTGCCGGCTCCGACGCAGCCGGCGCCCGGTACAAGGAGGGCGTGATCAAAACGCTGATCCGAGCCGGTGCGACCCGCTGGGCGAAGGGTGGCGGGACAGCCAACAAGCGGCTGGATCTGGAGAAAGCCAGGGCTGGCGCGCACCAGGTGAAAGAGGCCCGGACCACCACGGTCATGAAGTCGCCTGGACTTCCCACCCGAAATGGCTCCGGAGGGGCCGGTGGAGGGGCTCGAAATTCCGGCGGAAATGGCAGCAGAAATTCCGGCCGCAGTTCCATCGGAAAAGGCTCCACAGGCACCGGAAGTGGCGGGAGCGGCGGTGCCACCGGAGGTGGCGGGCGCGGTTCATCTGGCTCGAATGGGAGCGGTGGATCAGGCGGCGGCCGCGGCACCAGCGGAAACGGTGGTGGGGGCTCGTCGAAGAAATCCGGCTCCAAGGGGGCGACCGATTCCGGGAACAAGGGAAAGGGCGGCTCCTCGGGAAACGCGGGAGCTGGCGGAAAGGCTGGCAAGGACGGAAAGGCCGGTGCCTCCGGAAGTAGCGGTGGATCGTCGTCCGGCGGTAACTCCGGCGACTCGAAGGGCAAGGCCGACAAGGGCAAGAAGACCGGCGACAGTTCGAAGGGCGCCGGCGAATCCTCTGGGAGCGGCGGCGCGGCTGGCGAACCGGGCAAGGCCGACGGGGCCGACGGCTGCGACACCCGGACCCCGCTCCAGCGCTCAAGGGAAACCGGCCACGGCGACGGCTCCGCGGTGCGGAACGCGGTCGACCACGTCAAGGCGTACGCGCTGGGCGCGAAGGACGGATACCAGGACAAGAAGAAGGAGAACGGCAAGGAACACGCACGGCTGGACAAGGCGCACGCCGCCCACAAGGCGAAGCAGCAGGAGTCGAAGAAGCAGGGGGTGACGGTCACCGGCCCCTCCGGCCAGACGCTCGTCATCGCCCCGCCGGACGAAGGAGACGACGGAGTGAGTACGGACGTGAAGCCCCTCCGGGTCAAGAAGATCGACCCCAACACCCTGACCCTGGGTACGACTGGCGCGGCCGGCTCGATCAGCCGGAAGGAACTCCGCAACTTCAAGCAGTACGAAAGGAAGTTGGAGGCCAAGGAGATCCACCTGATCAGGGTGGCCGACGCGTGCAAGCAGCTTGAGGCCGCCGCGCAGGACGAGGCGAAGGACTGCCAGCAGCTGGCCGAACAGGCGAAGTCCGTCCAGGGCGGGCAGAAGCTGGCCGGCAAGCTGACCCAGCTGGCCGACAAGGCGAAGGCCCAGGCGACGGAGGCCGCCGAACTGGCCAAGCGGGCGAAGCGCGCCGCGGAGATGTGCAAGGTCGTGCTGACCAACATCGGCACCCGGTACGCGCCGTTGTACAAGGCCGTCGTGGACAGCGACGAGACGAAGCCGGCCGAACTCCGCTTCTACAACGACAAGGGCTCCTACGCGCCCGCCGCGTAGGACCAGGAGGAGACCCGATCATGGCGGAACTGACGTACAAGGCCCTCGTACGCAAGACGGAGGCCAAGGAGAAGGCCCTGGCCCGCAACGCGGAGGGCGTCAAGACGGCCGCGGAGAACATCAAAGCCCTGGCCGACGACACCGCCTCCGACGCGGACGCGCTGGGCGCGAAGTCCGTCGACCGCGACTCCCTGGCCGAGTGCCAGGAGCTGGCGAAGGTCATCCGCGGGGTGTCGCAGGGCGCGATCGACTACGCGGCCAAGACGGCCGACACCGCGAAGGCCGCGAAGGCGGCCGGCGACCAGGCCCGCACCACCCACGCCGGCTTCCAGGAAGCCTTCGATCGCTCCGACGTGACGGACCTGGAGAAGGTGTCGCGCGACTGGTTCGAGCAGGAATAGCACCACCCACCACCGGCGCGGCCGGCCCGGGGATCGCACCCCCACGGGCCGGCCGCGCCCTTGCGGACCACCCAGCATCCAGACAGGAGCACCCCGATGCCCACCATCACTAAGACCGTGCCGAAGGCGGAGCCAGCGGAACGGGCCGCCGCGGCGCTCCAGATCGTCCTCCCCGTCGGGGTGGGCATCCTGTCCCCCCAACTGGACCCGAACGCGGCGGCCTACGTCGGGGCCGGCTTCCTGGCCGGTGCGACGTTCGCCGGCGCCAACTACATGAACCGCCTGGGCCGCTGGGCGAACCAGCTCCCCGGACTCGACATCGCGCGGGCGCACCGCGACACCATCGGGATCTCCACGATCACCACCGGTATGGGCCTGGCCGTGGGCCAGTTGGGCGGAGCCGAGACGTCCGAAGCGCTGATGGCCGGCGTCTTCGAGCCGACCACCGTTCCCGGGATCCTGTCGCTGGGCTGGTGGGCCGCGGTCGTCTTCACCGGCTGGCGCCTTCGCCGTATCTTCGGCCGGCGGAAGATCGAGGTGGAGCAGGCACCGACGGAGACCGGCCCGACCAATACCGGCGCGCCCGGCCCGGTGTCCCTGGCCGACAAGATGATTGCTGCCTGGGGGCGGGTGATCAGCGACCCGAAGACGGGACGTCACCGCAACCAGGTCCTGTCGGACGTCGTCATCTACGCGGACCGCTGGGAGGGCCGGATCACCGCGGCCCTGGGCGACTCCGTGAACGTGGCGAAGGAGACCGTCTCCAGCCTCCTCGGCCGCTCGGTCGAGGACATCGACATGAAGTACGGCGCGCACTCCGGAGAGGCGTTCATCACCGTCTGGTACACCCAGCGCGCGGAGCTGGACCCCTCCACCCTCGAGGGCGCCTGGAAGCGAGTCCGGGCGCGCCTCCTTCCGAAGACCCACCTGGAGGAGGTCGGCAAGGACGAGAACACCGGCGGCCAGGTGGCGCGCGTCGTGGCCGACGACGACCTGGACGCACTCCCCCGCGTCGTCAACGTCGGGGAGCTGGCCGGCGCGCTCCGCCGCTCCATCGACCTCGTCTCCTACGAGCCGGGACGGCGCGATCCGCGTCGCGCGATCATCCGCGTCATGGACCACAACCCGCTGGAGGCCGGCCACGACTTCCAGGGCCTGGACTCCCTGGTGGCCACCCCGGGCGGTTGGGTCAACATCGGGAAGATCGTCTCCGGCTTCCCCGCGAAGATCCAGCTGTTCGACCGGAAGCTGGGCGCCCTCCACGTCGTGATCGCCGGTACCACCGGCTCCGGCAAGGGAGGCACGGGCCAGATGATCAGCCTGGCGTACCACGCCAACAAGATGGCGCAGATCTACGGCGACCCGAAGGGCGCCAGCAACCCCGCGATTCCGAAGATGGCCGCGTACAGCGGCCTGACGAAGTACGGCGCCCTGGGCGCCATGCGGCTGTCCTGGTGGGTCCTCCAGCACCGGATCGAAGAGGCCGCCCGCCTGGACCTGAAAAACTTCACACCGTCCGCGATGCGGCCGTACTGCGCCACCCTGCTGGACGAGGCCGCCCAGATGCTGGCCCCGGGCGCACCGAACCGCAAGGAGGCCGTGAAGATCGTCAAGGACGGCGCCTCTCTGACCCGCTCCATGGGTATGCCCTGGGTCCTGATCAACCAGACCGTGAACCTGGACCAGTTGGGCGGAGAGCAGGCGATCCGCGCCAACCTCCTGGCCGGCGGAACCTGGATCATCCTCCGCACCGACAGCGACCAGGTGAACCTGGGCGACCTTCCCCCCGGCTTCGAGGGCCTGGACCCCTCCCTGATCCCGCCGGTATGGGTGGAGGACGACGACGCGCTGGTGTACGACCCAACCATGGAGGAGTCGGACCCGCGCCGCACCTTCGGCCTGGGCTACATCGCGGCACCGGGCGGGCGCGCCGGCATGATGCGGATCGACACCCTGGAGGACGCCACCGAGCACATCCGGCCGGAGAACATCATGGCCCCGGTCGACGTCCCTTGGTGGGGCGACCAGGCGCACATGGAGGAGCTGGCCCAGACCCCCATCCCCGGCTTCGAGGAGAAGGACGACGGCGGCGGATCCGACGAAGCCCCCGCCTCGTTCGCTGGCGTCGATCTCCCGAAGGCCAAGGAGCTGACGTCCGAGGAGAAGGTCCTGGCCGCCCTCCGCGACGAGTCCGACCCCATGTACGTGGACATGGTCGACGAGGGCGACGAGATCGTCCCCGACGACATCGACTACGTGGAGCGGGGCCAACTGCAGGCCGCCTGCGGGGTGGCGGAGTCGACCTTCGCGAACGTGCTGAACAAGCTGGAGAAGGCAGGAAAGATCCACCGGATCAAGGAAGGGAAAGCCTCGAAGGTGGCCCTGGGCGGCCGACCAGAGAAGGCCAGCGACGAGGCCGCATAACCGCGGCCACACAACGGCGCCCTTCCCATGCGGGGGGCGCGCCGTTCCAGTCCGCGCTGACCCGACGCTCTGCCTGGTTCTCGGCCGCCCCGTGGCTGCCGAGGACCGGACAGGCCGCCCGGCCTGTCCCACCAACTGCGCAGCCAGCTGATGAGTTGACGTCGAATCCATCGGAAACGGCAGTTGCGCCGAACGAAGTCATATCCGTGCGGCGCAACTGGTGATGGGCTCGAGCTACTCCTGGGCGGCTCTCGGAGGCCGGCCGCCGCGGTTCGTCCGGTCCCACCCCTTCTCCCACGTCACGACAGCGGCACGCTCCCAGACTCTGCCTGCCTTCGTCTGGGCGACCGGAGCGGGGAAGTCGGCGCGCGCCACCAGCTTGTTGGCCCGCTGGCGGCTCACGCTCAGCATCTCCCCGATCTCGGTGACGCCGACGTGCTCGGGAGGTGTGTTCGTCATGCCCTTGAGGATCGGGCCCAAGCCAAAACCTGTCAACGCCTTTCGTCTGTAAACGTGTTGACAGGAGAAACTCGTTTACAGCATGGTGGATGCGTACCGAGCGAGACCACCACCTCACCCGGAGGCAAAAGCCAGTGCGTGCACGCGACTTCGACCCAACCGGTGAGCACCACGGCGGCCTCCCCACCTACCCCTGGCGGATGGCCCCGGCCAATGACGGCCTGGCCACCCGCCGCCAACTGCGCGCCCTCGGCCTGCGCATCGGCGGCCAGCCGATCGCCGCGCAAATCCTGTGCCGCAACGGCCGCCGGTACGCGTACCTCTACCGGACCGACCTCGCCAAGCCTGTGCGCCCGATGACGCTCGGCAAGGAGGCCGCGCTCGACAAAGCGATGGCAGCCCGCCAGACCTGCCCTCGCTGCTCGCGCCGGTATTTCACGTGCCTCCCGCTCAAAACACTCGGCAACTGCCTGGAGTGCCACGACGGCACTCCCGCCGACCCGCGCACCTACATCGCTCCCCCGGCCAAGCACCGGCTGGCCGCCTGACCGAAAGGACCTCCGACCGTGCCCACCGACGCCACCGACGAGACGATTCGCTACACCGCCGACGTCGTCTTGCTCGCCGCCGGCAACGTCCTGCTGATCGAGCGGGGCTGGGACCCGTTCAAGGGTCAGTGGGCCCTGCCCGGCGGCCATGTGGACAGGGGAGAGACCAGCCTGGCCGCCGCGGCGCGCGAACTGGTGGAGGAGACCGGCATCACCGTCCCGGTCGCCGGCCTCCGGCAGGTAGGCGCCTACGACGCCCCTGGACGCGACCCCCGCGGCCGGTACGTCAGCGTCGCCTACACGGCCACCCTGCCCTCACCCGTCTCACCGATGGCAGGGGACGACGCCACCGCCGCCCACTGGTGGCCCCTGGACGCGCTCCCCCACCTCGCGTTCGACCACGCCGAAATCCTCGCGCACGCCGCGACTCGCTGCCTCCCCGCAGACGGGGACCATTCACCGGCTGCGGACCGCGGTACCTGCTGAGACCTGACGCCTTGCCTGGTCCTCGCCCCGGCTCCCCGCATCGCCGGCTCCCGCGCCCGCCGACGAACCGCCGTCGGCAGGCGCACTCAACCTCGTCAACCAGATCACTGAAGGGCCCCACCATGTTCCTCATCATCCGTAGGCCCCAGCTCCGCCAGCAGCTCCGTCGGCTCTACCGCTCGATGCATGAACTCCATGACCGGTCCGTCGCCGAGAAGCGCCGAGCCGACACCGCCGCCCAGGAGCTGGAGCAGCTGCAGCTCGCCGTCAATATCTTCCGGCGCCAGAGCATCGAGATCCAGGCGACGATCTCCCGCCTGGACATCCGCGAGAGCGCGGAGGCGTGGGCCCTGGGCGCCCACATCATCGCCCTCCTGGACGGCCCCGTACCGCCCGGCCCGCCGCCCCGCTTCTGCCCCAGCTGTCAGATCGCCGACGTCGAGGACTACGACCTGCCCATCCCCCACACCGACGACAGCGCCCCCTGTGCCCGCTGCCGCCGCTGCGGGCACAACTGGGCGCTGGACCCCGCCGCAGACGGCTGCTGTGTCGCATGCGGCGGCAGCGGCAATCTCGGCCGCCAGGGCCTGGACGACCCGCCCTGCCCCTGCATGACCCCCGAGCAGGACCACCTCCGCAGGATCCGCAGCGGAGGCAACGACCACGCCGGCATCGGCCGGGCCATCCCGCTCTCGTGACCGTCCGGCGCCTGCCCGCCGCCCTGCTGCTCGCGGCCGTGCCCGTCGCTGTGGCGACGGCCACCGCCGTGCTCAAGGCCGGCAACTGGTCGTTGTTCGTCGACCGGCACCGAATCGAGCTCACCCCCAAGGCCCGCCGCTCCTGTTCGCGCTGCCACGGAGAGGGCGGCTGGTGGGTCGGAGGCGCCTTCCCGGAGATGGAGGCGTGCGGCTGCTGGTCCGACCGGCGCGAGCTCCGTATCCGGCTCCTGCCCATCCCGGCCTGGCGGGACCAGCCCCCGTTCTGACCGACCCCGCCCCCGGCCACACAGGCCAGGGGCGGGACCAGCGGGCGACCGCAGCACCGGCAAAGGCCGGCCGCCCGCTCCCCTTCACCCCATTCGAGATCAGGAGAGACACCAGCATGCACCGTCCAGACGTCTTCGCCGCCCTACTCGGACTGACCCGCGCCGGAAGCAAGATCGGAGATTTCTGGGTCCAGGACGATTTCTGCGCCCGCGTGAAGGGCGCCTCCGACGACCACCCGGTCACCTACGAAGACCCGCAGACGAAGGAGAAGACCACCCACGGCACGGCCGACGGCCGCAAGGCGTGCCTGCACCACTGCCTGACCTACACGGCCACGCAGGCGATCGTCGCCGGGGCCGGCGCCCGCGCGCTCGGCATCCGGGTCCACCCCGCCGCCGCGGCCGTGGCGCTGGCGGTGTCCTTCGGCACCCACTACGCCGCCGACCGCCGCGTGCCGGGCAAGGGCCTGCTGGAGAAGATCGCCACCAAGACCGGCAAGGGCAACTTCTACAAGCTGGCCGACTTCGGCATCAACGGCGCTTTCCACCTCGACAGCTCGTGGCACCACGGCTGGGAGACCGTCGCCGCCCTTATCGCCACCACCAAGGCCACCACGCGATGACCGCGGGGGCGGCCAACGGACGTCACCTGGTCGCCCCCCTGCCCCTCCCCGCCTGAGCAACAGCCGTGCCTGTCCCGCCACTTGTGCTCTTGACCTGCAAGGAGAACGCACCTCATGAACTCACCGTTCCGCGCGAACCTGCCGGACAACGCGCTCGTGGTCTTGATCGGGGCCTCCGGCGCAGGGAAGTCCACCCTCGCTGCCACCTGGCCCGACACCCAGGTTCTCTCCCTCGACGCCCTGCGGGGTGACGTGAGCGACGACCCCGGCTGCCAGGACGAGGACGTCACCCAAGATGCCGCCGACGCGCTGGCTGTCATCCTGGAGCGCCGCATGGCGCGGCGCCTCAACACCGTCATCGACGCGACCAACGTCGAACAGTGGGTGCGAGCCAAACTGATCGCCGCCGCCAAGCGGCACCAGATGCCCGCCGTCGCGTTGGTCGTCGCCAGCCCGGCCGAGGTCTGCGTCGAACGGCAGAAGCCGAGGCCGGCCAACCGGGCGGTGCCCGAAGACACCGTCCGCGCCCAGCACAAGGCGATGGTCGCCTCCCACGCGAGCCTCGCGTCGGAGGGCTTCAACCAGGTTCTGTTCGCCGACAGCCTGTACCGCCTGGAGCCCTACTTGCGGCGCCTGAGCGAGGCCCGCAACGCCGACCTCGGATTGGACGGCAGCGACGGCCTGGGCGACCTCCTCCTCCCCCGCCGCAGCTTTGGCCCGGAGATCTTGCACATGTGGCGGTGGAAGCCCGGCTGCGACATCGCGGGTGGTGACCGGGTGGCGGAGATCCGCCTCGGCCAGCAGTACCTCACCCTCGCCCTGCGGCAGAACATCGACGGCAAGGGCGACGTCGGCTTCGACGTCGCCCTGCCCTGCCCGTTCGACCCGGAATGCGAAAGCTACGCGTGGGCGCCGGCCTACAGCATCAGCTGCCTGCATCGGGCGCTCAGCGGCGAGATGGACGGCGACCCGGACACCGTCTGCCCCATCCACGGCGGGTTCGACGACATCGACCAGGAGACCGACGACCAGGACGACGACCCCGAAGGCCGCGCCGACCTGGAGCAGCAGTACGCCGACGCGGTCCGCGCGTGAGCCGCGCCGCCCCCGGGCCGCACCCGCACCCGCTCACCCCGGCTGACCTCCCGGCCGGAGACGAGTGGTGGCGCGGCTGCCCGACCTGCCACCTGCCCATCCAGGGCGGGAGCGCCGGCCTCGCTGAGCACCGCCGCACCGTCCACACCCACCGCGGCGACCCTCGTACGCCGATCACCGTCCAGCTCAACTACTGAGGAGACACTCATGGACACCCAGACCCACGCCCACACCTTCACCGCGCTCGCCGCATGCTTCAGCGCGGACCTCGCCACCTTCATCGCGGAGGACACGCCGCAGGACCCCTCGCCGGCCGACTTCATTGACCTGATCGACCGCGTCCGGAACGTCCTGGGCAGCGCCAGCCTGGGCAATCTGCAGGAGGCCGAGGAGGAACTTGACGCCGCTACCACGTACCTCACCGACGCGCTGAACAGCGCCGAGGACGACCAGGCGACGCTCCTGGCCCATGCGCGTACACACCTGCGCAACGCCCTCGAGGCGATCAACTGACATGCGTTGAGCGCACTCTGTGCCGCCCCTACCCGCCAAAGCAGAGGTCGGGGCGGTCGCAGTGGCTCCTCAACGCAAGCAACACGAAGCCGACTTCGCGGCAGGAGCTTCCGCCCGGGACGGCCGCCAGGCCGGAAAACCATCGGCCGCCCCGGACCACCCACCCCGTTCGAGACGAGAGAGGGAGAGACCAGTATGGCCTCCACCGGACGCCTACACGCCCCGGCCCACCCGGGCACCTGGATCCGCGGCATCACCATCAAGCAGCCGCACGCCGAGTGCATCGTCGCCGGAGCGAAACCGATCGAGAACCGCCCGCGGCCCTGGTCCTGGCGCGGCTGGCTGCTCCTCCACGCGGGCCAGAGCATCGACCGCCCCGCCCTGCGCCTGCCGCTGGTCGCCCGTACGATCCACGGCCGCGCGCTGGCCACCGGCACGGTGATCGGCGTAGCCCGGCTGACGGGCTGCCACCAGGACCCGGCCGACTCCCCGCGATGCACGCCGTGGGCGGAGCCCGGCGCGTGGCACTTGGAGCTCTCGGACGTCCAGGCCCTCGCCCTGCCGATCCCCGCGAGCGGGCAGCTCGGACCCTGGAAGCCCACCGAGGAACTGGTGGCACAGGTGCTCCAACAGTTGCCGAACCTGCGGGCGGCTCGATGAACAGCACCCGGCGCGATGCCGACCACGCCCTCGCCTACCCTGAGCCGGCCGCCTCGCCGCTCTGGCACCGGCACGGCCCGCAGCCCCGGCCGCTCACGCCCCAGCAGCAGCGGCGCAACCGCGAACTCCTGGTGCTCAACCACGGTCACGCTGCCACCCAGCGCACCTAGAACAGCAACACCACTACCCAGCAGTACCACCCGGAGCGCCGCGCCCGACGCACCCGGCCAGTCAGCGCCGCTCCACCGCCTGCTCCCCATCAGCGAAATGGAGGCGCCCTTCATGCGCCCGCCCCACCCGCTCCGCCTGACCTCCTTCGGCTACCTGCACCTGCCGACCGGCCCCGACGGCTCCCCCGTCCCGCCCGCCGCCGACCGGATCGAGGACGTCCGCGACCGGCTCCGCGACCCGGCCGCAGCCCGCGACATCCTCGACCTCGACGGCCTTGACCCCCGCGTCCAGGACGTCGTCCTGAACACCCCCGGCGCCCGCGAACTGCTCAACAACCTCGCGGACTACGCGACTCTGCCCGCCGGCCCCCGCCGCATCGCCATCGGATGTGCCGGCGGCCGGCACCGCGCCAGCGGCCTTACGGAACTCCTGGCCCGAGCACTCCGGGACCGCGGCCGCGAGGTCGAAGTCGAGCACCTCCACGTCCATCTGCCACGCGTCCTTAAGACGCCCGCCAGCCCCGGCACCCAGCAGGAGACCGCCTGATGAGCCGTCGTATGTTCCGCCGCTGCGGCAACGCCCCCAGCGCCCTGTCTGCCGAGGACCTGGCCGTCGTCGACGCGTTCCGCGCGATGCTCGCCGCCGTGCGCCACCCAGAGCTCTGGACCCCCGGCTGCCCCCAAGACGTCGCCGTGAGGGTCGGCCCGTTCATCGAACGCGCACGCCCCCGTTCCGGCGACGACCACGGCCCCGACCTGATTGCCGTCTCCCTGGCCCACCCCGACACCCCGCACGCCGCGGCCTACCTCCACGGCCACCGCCTCGGCTACACCGACAAGGGCTGGCTGCGCTGCGAGACGAACACGATCCTGGGAGTCTGGCAGCCGGCCTACGCCATGCTCACCCACGCCGCCGCGGGCCTGCCCCTTCCCGACGACGTCGGCATGGACCCCGCTCACTACGGCGTCCACGTCGAAGCCCGACGCAGCGACGGCACCTGCTACACGCTGCTCCGCCTCGGGCCCTACACCCAGACCTGGCTCGCCTCCCGCGACGCCGGCCGCGTCAACACCGAGCTGGAGGGCAAGGCAGCCACTGTCATCCCCGGCTTCACCGTCACCGCGAAGGACGCGCCGTTCGACGTCAGCGACCACGCCGCCTACAACGACCCGTACGAGACCGACGTCGCTGTGCTCCTGGCGGCCGCCGTCGAAGGGGCGGGTACCGTGACGGCGTAGGCGGACCGGATGCCGACGATCTGGGCGCACTGAGACCCACGAAGGCCCGTGCCTCTGCGAACGATGCAGCGGCACGGGCTTTCGTGCGTTTTAGGTGCACGCACAGATAGTCGAGCCTGGGGCGAGTCGACCCGCACTGCTACCCCACAGGGGGCTGCACACGGGCTACCGCGCGCGGGGCAACTAGTGGCTGAAACGGTAATTTTCGCCCTCATCGCCCAAAAGGCGACCGCCAGAACGGCGCCATGCACGGCCGAACTCGAAGCGGTTGGTATGGTCCGACCTTGACGCGCCTGCCAGGGCGTCAGATCGCCGCACAGGCGATTCGAGTCCACCGATGAAGGCCGTGCTGCCGCCCAGGACGCTGACCGCCCCACTGAGCGTTGTAGTTGGCCCGCAGGCTCGAAGACCACCGACGAGAGTCAGAGTGTCAGGCGAGTCCGGGCAACCCGCACGAACTCGTTGATGGCTTCCCACATGTGCTGGGTCTTCTCCTGGGCATCGGCGTAGTTGCCCTGATCTTCACCGAGGTGCGGAACCGCCCGGGCTGCTTCCAGCACCCTCGCAGCGGCCTCCCTCACTTCTTGACTGCCCTCAAGTTCCAGGACCAGGCCAGCTGACTGCATCCGCGTCCCTCTGTCGAAGTAGTTTCGGCGGATCTGCTCCGGGTCTCGATCGAAGCCCTGCTGATCAAACATGACCAGGGCGTGGTACCGGCGTATGGCCTGGACGTGCGAGCGAGATGCCGCAACGAACTCGATACACGAATCCCGCAATATCTGTCGCCTCCACTGCTCACGCGTAGCGGCGGCCTGCCCGTCAGTCTGTTGGATCATCGCCTGGGCCTGCACCTTCAACCCGCTGCGACCGAGCCACGCGGCGGTGATCGCCGCGCCGACCCCGAAGACGGCGCCGATCGCGGCACCGAGCAGCGCCGCCCATCCTTGATCCATGACCATCGTTCCCTTCAGGTGTGGAGGTCAGGAGCAGGCTAGGGTGCCTGCGCATGCCGTTCGGAAACGGAGCGCGCCACTAGGCCGATCAGGTCAAGTAGCGCGCTTAGCCACACCCACAAAGCCCGTCTCCTATGGGTGTGATGGGGACGGACCCCATGCGTTTGACGCAGAGCAGCCACGCCCGACATGCGGGCCCCCGACTCAGATTCTGTGGAAAGACCCGGCAGCCGATGCGGAAAGAGGGGCGAACCCTCGGTACGCTCACGCCATGTTCTACCTCGCCAACGTGAGCCCCCGCAGTACGGGCAAGACCACGAACTCAGCGTGGATGGGCCACGCACTGCACGAGCGCGGACGCAAGGTGATCGGCTACGACGCAGACGACTCCAAGCAGTTCAGCCGCTGGCAGGCAGCAGGCAACTATCCCTTCGTCGTCCAGCAAGCAGCCACCCCGGCCTTCCACCTCAACACCCCGCAGATGACCCCGGCCGGGTTCGAGGACGGCATCGGCGTCGTCGACGTCGGCCACCTCGAAGACCACCAGGCCGTGGGCGCCTCCGTGCTGCGGCTCGCAGACCTCGCCATCATTAATCTGCCGCCGTCGATGAACGACGTTGAGCGGATGGAGGAGCTCCCGACCAAGGAGTTCATCCGGAATGTCGCGGCGCTGCGCATGGACAGCCAGCCGCCGGCCACCTGGATTCTCCTGTGCAAGGCCCCGACCGGCGTCAGCGAGATCAAGCAGGTTCGGGAATACCTGGAGGACGAGGGCTACAACGTCTTCAGCACCGTGGTCCCAGCGGTCGTGAAATACATGCGCACCCACGAGGGCAGCGAGATCCAGGCGAAGGGCTCGGTGTTTGACGAACTCGTCACCGAGATGGAAGACCGGGGGCTGCTGCCGTGAAGTCCAATCCCTTCAAGGAGCGTCAGGCCCGTAAGGCCGACAATCAGGACAAGGCGATGCTCCCGGGGCAGCAGGGGGCGGCGCTGCCCGAGGTGCCGAACGCCTCCGCCGGTGGCCCGGCCGCTGGACACACCATCACCTTCGCCCAGGGGCGCGCGGAGAAGATGCTGACGTTCGCCGACCTGCCGGACCCCGTGGAGACGCCGGGCGCCACCGGTGACCTCAGCCAGGAAGAGGAAGAAATCCTCGCCCTGTGCATGCAAGGCATCAAGCAGTTCGAGAACGCGTGGTGGGTCATGGGCAAGGCCATGGCGAACATCAACGCCCGGCGCCTGTACCGCAAGACACACCGCACTTTCGAGGACTTCGCCCAGGACATTTTCAACAAGTCCCGGCCGCTCGCGTACGAGGAGATGAGCTCCTATGCGATCGGCGAGTTGCTGTCTGCACGCGCAGACAAAGCGTTCGAAGGTAATTCGAACGATGTGTCTGCACGTGCAGACATCCCGGTGATCGGCAAGAAGGCCGCCGGCGCCCTCAACCCGATCACCAAGGACTACGGAGCCGAGGTCTCCGTCGCCGTCCACGAGACCATCGAGGACACGACCGGCCAGAAGGTGGCCGTCAAAGCGATCAAGGGCATCGTCCAGCAGCTTCCCCGTAAGGCAGAGAAGGAACTCACCCAGGACGAACTGACCGCGCTGGCCCGCGAACTCGCGACGGCCCAGCCTCAGGACGGCCGTGAGTCCGGTGGTCGACAGGGCGAATCGGAGAGGGCCTCCCGCGACACACCGGCCCTGGACGCACTCCGCGCGGCCGTCTCCGAGCTGGAGTCAGCGCACCGCGCCCTTGCCCCAGCGAAGATCAAGAAAGCTCTCGAAGAGAACCCGGATCAGGCCGCGAAGATCCTGGCCGATGCCAAGGCGACGGCGGACAAGGCTTCCAACCGGGCCAGTACCTTCCTGTCTGAGCAGCCGCGACGCTGACCATATGCCGATGGGCGGGACCAGAGCGCTCCTGGTCCCGCCCATCGACGTTCCCGGACGATCACTATTCGCTGACGATCGTTGCTGTACGTCCGCCTGACAGGGGAGGTCAGCAAGCGGCCATGAGAGTGTGAGGGTCGCTTGCAAGCACTGTGAAAGAAGGGGAGCGGCGTGGCTGTGGGGACGGGGATGCCGACGAAGATCGGCCGGGCTCACCGGATCCTGATCGGCGTGGTCGTCGCCGGGGCAGCCGTGATCGCTGGCATCGGGTTCGCCGGTTCCTACGCGGCGGTTCGCGAGCTGGCCCTCAAGAAGGGCTTCGGCTCCTTCGCCTACTTCTTCCCCATCGGCATCGACGCGGGCATCTGTGTCCTGCTCGCCCTGGATCTACTGCTGACCTGGATCCGCATGCCGTTCCCGCTGTTGCGGCAGACGGCGTGGCTGCTGACCGTCGCGACAGTGGCCTTCAACGGCGCGGCAGCCTGGCCGGACATGTTGGGCGTGGGCATGCACGCGGTCATCCCGGTGCTGTTCGTCGTCACCGTCGAGGCCGCCCGGCACGCCGTCGGACGGATCGCCGACATCACGGCGGACAAGCACATGGAGGGTGTGCGGATCACGCGCTGGCTGCTGTCGCCCGTCCCGACGTTCCTGTTGTGGCGGCGGATGAAGCTGTGGGAGCTGCGCTCCTACGACGCGGTGATCAAGCTGGAGCAGGAACGGCTGGTCTACCAGGCGCGTCTGCGGTCGCGGTTCGGGCGGAGCTGGCGCCGTAAGGCTCCCGTGGAGTCCCTGATGCCACTGCGGCTCGCCCGGTACGGCGTACCGCTGGTGAAGACCGCACCGGCTGGTCTCGCCGCGGCGGGCATCGAGACTCCGATTGAGGACCTGGCGGACCAGGCTCCCGCCGAGCTGGCATCGGACGATGCCCCCCAGTACTCCCCCGGCGCACCCGCATACACCACCGAACTGGCCGGCCGCCGGGACGAGGGGACCAGCCCAGCAACCGCAGGCGTCAGCGCGAGGGAGACGCCCGAGCCGACAGTCGGCACCGCTGATCTAGCCGAAGCCTTCCACGCCTACCTCGCGCTGAACGGCAGCCACCCCAACTCTCGGCAATTCGCCCTATACCTCGCCGACGCTGGCATCACCGACCCAGAGACAGACGGCCCGCTTCCCGAAGCCACGCTTCGCCCCGCCCTGCAAGAGCTGCGCCGGGAACACCTCGCCGCGACTGGTGGCGCCATGGACGTGGTCGACCCCAAGCCTGAGCCTGAGCAGTGGCAGGTGGCTGGTGCCGGCCAGCCCACGTACAGGAGCCTGGTCGAGCACGAGCCGGCCAGCCCCGCGCCAGCCCCTTCAGCCCCGCTTCCGGAACCGGTGGCCACAGCGTCGGCCACCGGCGGGCAGGATGCGCATCATCCGGTTTCCTCGGCCACCGGACAGGGCGCGAGCGGTAAGACAGACGTCGCTTCAGCTCGACCGCCAACGATCCCGCCCTCGCGCGTGCCCGAGACCACCGGCCAGCCTGAACTGTGGGAGACCGCCTCTCAGGACACCGGTGAGGCCACAGCGCGAAAGCTGCAAGCGGAGCAGCAAGAGCTCGACCCCGAGGAGCAGAGGATCGAGCAGGTGGTGCAGTGGCTGATCGAGGCGGAGGCCACCGGTAAGAAGCTGTCTGGTGCAGAGGTTGCTCGTCGACTGGAAGTAGCCCCGCGAACGGGCCAGCGTGCGGTCGCCGCGGCCAAGGAGGTCAAGGAGGCTCGCGAGCGACAGCAGGGCCGGTCGCATCTGAGGTCGGTCACCCACCGCATGTGACCGACCGGCCGTGTCGCCGAGCCACAGCATCAGCCACGGTCGGCACGCGTCACAGGGCCACGGCGGGCTGTGGCCGATAGGCCGACAAACCTCGCTCCATCGAATCGGCCATGGCCGATCGGCGCCGTGGCCGATGGCCGATAGCCGAAGTGCCGGAGTCGGCCACACGGCCACACCTCGCCCCGCGGCGCACCTGCGGGGTATCCGACGAGGGTAAGCATCCGGGTATCCGCTCTGCGCATGGCGCAGTACCCATCGGCCACCCCAGCCAGCTCCTCACCACCGCATGCCGCGCGACGGCACACCAGCCAAAGGAACCCCCAAGTCGACCGGCGGCTGCCTCCGCCCATACCCGCCCGCAGTCGTACCCTCGCCGCGGACCCGCTTGCGGAGTTGGCTGAAGCGTCTGCCGGCAGCTGACCGGTCATGCCGTTGCCGACGAGGGTCTGGCCGATCCGCCTCGTGACCGATCCGGATTCCCAAACCGGCCATGAGCCACCGGCCACGACTGCGCGTCCAATCGGCCACGGCTGGCCACCCCGTGGCCGATGGCCGAAATCCCGGAGTCGGTCATCGGCCACGGCCGCATCGTGGCCGATGTGCTCGACGGCCATCGGCCACGCCGCAGGCGGGCCCGTCCAACTCGGGGACCTGCGGGTATTCGCTGCGGGGTAAGCAAGTGGGTAGCCGGGCCGGTGCGCGGACCGCGGGTATGCGAATCAGGTGCTGGCGGCCAGCCGGAGGTCAGGTGCTTGTGGTGAGGGCGGCGGCGAGCGTGCCGATGATGAGGAACGGCCCGAAGGCCCGTGTGCTCTTGCGGTGTCCGCGCCTGGTGAGCAGGAGCAGAACCGCGACCATGGCGCCGAGGAGATAGGTCAGGACGAGCGCGAGGACTGCGGCCTGCCAGCTGTGCCACCCGAGCACCGCACCGAGGGAGATCGCCAGCTTCGCGTCGCCCAGCCCGGTGGTGCCCAGAACGGCGAGCACGGTGAACAGCCCACCGGCCGCCGCCGCGACTACCGCGGCACGCAGAAGGCTCCCGGCCTCGTGGTGAGCGGATGCGGCGGTGAGCAACACCAGCGTGCCGACGGCGGCAGCCAGCGTCAGCAGGTTCGGCAGCCGCTGCACCGCGCTGTCGATCAGCAGAAGGCCGGCGCCTAGGAGCGCGATCCAGTACTGGGCGGCGGCGTACCAACCGGCAGCGCCACCGGCCGCGACCACGGCGAACGCGGCGGCGGTGGTGAGCTCCGGCAGCCAGGGCGCACACAGCCGGGCACGGCAGTTGGGGCAGTGGCCGCCGGGCGGAAGGAGCCGCAGGGTGTGGGGGCCCCACGTCGGGACCGGCCGCGGTGAGCAGGCCGGGCAGGTGACGTCGGCGGGCTGTCCAGCCGGGACGGCGAGAGCGACGACGAGCGGGCGCAGACCTGCTCCGGCCACAAGGCCCACAAGCGTGGCCAGCAGCTGGCTGAGCATGCGGCGGTGTCCTCTCGTGCTGCTAGACCGGTGCGCGACGGCCCGGGTCGGTTGGTCAGGCGGATTTGCTGAGCTGGGCCAGGATTTCGGCGGTGGACTCTTCCATGTCGACGCCCAACTCCATGTTGAGGGTGTCGAGCTTCTCCGCGGCCCGCTCCAGGGCGTCGTAGTTGCCGAGGGCGGCGTAGGTGCGGAACAGGATGCGGTACAGGTTCTCCATCTCGGGTGCCGCGTCCAGCCCCTTGGTTGCCGCCCACAGTGCTCCGCGCGGATCGCCCTGGGCCAGGCAGTGCTCGGCCAGGTCCGCGGACGCGTCCACGATCGCGGAAATCATGTCCTGGGCCTGGTGCTCGGCCCAGGCGTAGCGCCGGCTGTTCACGCCGGAGAACGGCCGGCCCCGCACGAGTTCGAGTGCGGCACGCAGCTGGGCTGCGGCATGCGGGCCGGGGCTCTTTGCGGCGGCCGCGGTCAGATGCTGGAAGCGGTGCCAGTCGGAATCGACGGCCGGGGCCAGGGCATAGCGGGCGTCGCTGGTGGTGGCGATGGGCGGGAAGAACGGGCTGCCGTCCTCGTCGGTGCCCAGCCACGTCCGCAGGCGGCTCACCGTGGCGTTGCGGTACTTGCGGGCGGTGTCCCGGCCGGGCCACATCGCTTCGTCCACGGCGTGATGGTCCAGGTTCGGGTGCAGCACCAGCCAGGCGGCCAGCTCGATGCAGGTGCGCTTGCGCTTGGACTCGATGGTGCCCCGGGCGCCCTCGAGGTCCACCGGGCCCAGCATCCGCACCACAGGGCCGTCGCCGTCGGCGTCCACCGTGACCTCGGGCTTCGGCGACGGCTTCGGCGTCTCCTCCAGGAGCGAGACATGCGCGTGGACGGCCGGACTACGGTGCTGCGCCGCAGACGCGGAAGAGCCGGACGGAGCGGGCTCGTTCATCTCGTCGACGGTGGGCAAGCCGTCGGCATCCTCGCCCTTGGTGTCGCCCGCGGGGGCAGGCGCCTGGTTGTCCGCTTCGGTGGGCGGCTCGTCTTCGTAGACGGCGAACTGGGCCATCAGGCTCGGCACCTGAGCCGGGGGGCTGGACGGCGCCACTGCCGGGGGAGTGACGGCCGCGGCCGCGGGCTCATCCGCTGCCGGTGCGTACTGCGAAAGGTCGGGGACGGCCTTCGGGGGAGTGGTGACGGGCTGGGCGGCGGGCACGTCGTCCGCGCGGGTCGTCGCCAGTACCTCGAGCGCGTAGGCGTAGTCCTCATCGCTGAGCGCCTGGACGTTGCACGAGACCTCCACCTCGGTGCCCGGCAGCAGCAGGGTGACCGGCCCGGCTGAGGTATCGGCCTCCACCACCTGGGCCCCCGGCAGGGCGGCTCCGCTGCTGCCGGTGGTCAACAGCGCGGTAGCCGACCGCGGATAGTCGGCAACGACCTGCCGCAGCTCCTCCAGCTCCGTGCCCGCGACGTCCTCGGCATCAGCGTCGGCGAACAGGAGGTGCGGGCTCCACGCCGCGGCGGTCTCCTCGCCGGTCCGTGCGCGTCGCAGACCCGGTGCTCCCATGACGGCCAGGGCACGTTGCTGCTCGGTGTGATGCGTCCGGATAGCGGCCCGAGCGCTGGCGATGTCCGCGTGCTCGATGACCCGCTCGGGCAGCTCCTCGCGCAGGCCGGGCGCCGACGGGCCGATGGTGGAGACGGTGAGGTGGTCGGCGAACTCCGAGGCGGCCAGCTCCAGCGCCAGGGTGCGCAGCACCCGGTGCCGGTCGGCCCCGGTGAGGTGGAGGTGACCGGCGTTCTCCAGGTCGAGCAGGATCAGGTGGCCCTGCTCGTCCCACCCGAGGGAGGCCAGCGTCGGGTAGGGGGATTCGACGTCGTCGGTCTGCTCCTGGGGCAGCAGGTCGCCCCCGCGGGTCGGGCAGGTCCACCGCTGCAGCGCGTCGGGGGCCGCGGTGAAGGGCGGCACGGGGGCCGCCGGTTCGGTCAGGTGCAGGACGATCTCGCGCGGACCGATCACCGCGGCGGACAGCGGCGGCAGCTCCCGGCCGGCGGCGGTGAGGTGGACTGCCGCGGTGCGCAGCGCCCCGTCGAGCATGGTGGTGTCCAGGGCCGCCTCAGCGGTGCGCAGGTTCTGCTCGGTGGCCGCGGCCCCGTCTTCGGGCAGGGCGATGCGGCGGCCGCGGTGCCGGCGGCGCTGCTGAAGGATGCGCCGGGTGGCCACCGCGGACAGCAGCGCGGCGGCCAGGACGCCGCCGCCGATCGCGGCGATCTGACCGGAGCTGGCCCGCGCCGAGTCCGAAGCGGGGGCGCTCTGGTGCGGTGCGGGAGTTGCCTTCGTGGGGGAGTGGGGGGCGGTGGGTTCAGCGGTCTGGGGCGCAGCGGGCTCGCGCTCGGGGGCGGACGTGTGCCCCTGCTGCCCGCCGGACTTTTCCGGGGAGGCATCTGGTGCGGGCTGGGTCTTCTCGCCGCCAGCGTCGGGCTGCTGGTGCTCGTGATGGGGCGCGGCGTTGCTGCCGTCGTCCGGCTCGTGCGTGTGCCGTTCGTGTTGCGGGGCCGCGTCCTGGTCCTGGTCGTGCTTGCCCTCGGCCGGCGGGGCGGGGGTGGCCTCTTGCTGCGGCAGGTCGACGTGCTGGCCGGGGTAGATCAGGTCGGGATCGCGGATCGTGTCCTTGTTCTCGGCGTAGATGTCGCGCCACCGGTCCCCGTCGCCGAGCTTCTTCTGCGCGATGAAGGACAGCGAATCGCCCGAAGCCACCGTGTACGGCTCGGTCTTCTTCTCGTTGCTCGTGCCGGTCTCGGCGGAGGCCGGGACGGCCGCTGCGAGGTCTGTGTGCACGCCGCTCGCCTCGGTCGGCAGGTTGACGACGGTCCCGGCGGGCAGCGTCGCGCTCTGCGGCAATCCGGGGTTCAGGGCACGGATTTCGGCGTGGCGGCGCCCGTCGCCGAGGTAGTGCTCCGCCAGGTCCCAGACGGTCTCACCCGTGGCACCCACGGTATGCCGGGGCCCGGCGTGCGCGGCCTTCTGCGCGGTCGGAGCATGCGGGGTGGAGGGGCCGGGCGCTGCTGTGGCGCTGTGGGCAACCGCGGTGGCGGGGGTCGCGGCGATTGCGGTGGCCGACGGGAGCACCAGCAGGCCGCCCAGCAGCACGGCCGCGAGACGCTGTGGTGCGGCAAGGCCCCGCACGCGCGGTGCGGTGCGGTGGCGCAGAAGGGCTGCGGCCTCCACGACCAGGGAGGCGATGAACCACGCCCACAGCACCCAGCACACCAGCGTGATGGCGGTGAACAGGACCTGCCCGTCATCCGGCGCCATCAGTGCATCCCCGATATCGCCCGCCGAGGGCACGCCGGCGGGCAGCGTGCCGACGCGCAGCAGCGCGAGCGGCAGGCCGGCGACGAGCGCGACCAGGGCCACCAGGCTGCCGGTGATGCGTACCAGGGTCAGTGGCCAGGGGCGGCGCGTGGGGGAGTGGGGGTGGGGCATGGGAGTCAGTCTCCGACCTGGTGGACGAGCTGGGCGGTGCCGTGTCCGGTGACGGGCAGTGTGGGGCGGCCGACGCCGACGAGCATGAGGCAGTGGTAGGTGTCGGTCACGCTGACCTCCAGGCGCTTGCCGCCGCCGGAGACCGTGACGGTGCCCTCCACCCCGGCCTGGTGCAAGAAGTCCCGGGCGACGGAGGCGGCGGCTTCCGGGTCGACGACGACCTCCCCGCCCGGGATGGCCTTGCCGGCGTCGATCTGCTGACCGCCCGCCCGTGCTGCGGCGTTGGCGACATCGTCGGCGTGCGCGGAGGCTTTGAGCTGCCCGCCGCCGTCCACGACGAGGGCCAGCAGGCCGAGAAAGACCATGCCGACGATGATCCAGAACAAGGTGGCCGATCCGCGGTCTCCGTCTGCGCTGTGGCAGCGGCGGCGCAGAAACCGTCGGAAGGTGGCGGGCAGGGGCAGCATGGTCACTCCGCGCGGTCGGCGTACTGGTCCAGCGCGCTCGTGGCGGTGGCGGTGAGCGTCTTGGAGCCGGGCAGGCCCGGGACCGTCAGCTGGGAGAGCGGGACGGTGCAGGTGACGGTGGCGGTCACGCTCGCGGCCTGTCCGAGCGGTGCGTTGAAGGAACTGGTGTCGATGCTGACGGTCCGGCTGGTGCAGTTGCGGTCGTCCTGACGCAGGGCCGCGGTGGCGGCGGCGCGGCCGCGGACCTGGGCGGTGTCCGCGTCGGCGGCCTGCGAAGCAGCGCGGGCCGCGCTGTTGGCGGCGTTGTCGACGGAGCTGTCGAATACCCCGGCGAGGCCGTAGGCGGCGAGCAGTCCCAGGAAGGGCAGCAGGAACGTCACGCAGATGACGGTTTCCAGGGTGTAGGTGCCCCGGTCGTCCCGCCAGCGCAGGCGGTGCAGTTTGGTCATCACGGCCCCACGTTCCAGCGCTCGACCGGCACTTCGGCGGACTTGGTGACCTGCGGGGTCCAGCCGGGCACCAGCGAGAGGCTGGTCCCGGTCACCGTTATGCGGACCCGGTCGGCGGTGGAGCTGGCCGAGGAGACGTTCGTGCCCTTGATGAGGTGGACCCCGGCGAGCCAGCTGCGGGCACGGGCGGTGCCGTCCGCGGGGGATGCCTGGTAGGCGGCGCCGGCGGTGGCGGCCTTGCGGGCCGCGGTCAGCGCGGCCTCCTGGGCCAGGTACCACATGCCCAGCTGTAGCCCGGCGCACAGGATCAGCATGATGACCGGGGCGATGATGGTGAACTCCAGGGTTCCCATTCCCTCATCGCCCCGCATGCCTGCGCACCGCGCGCACCACCGCTGCCTCCAGCTCCGCCACATGTCAGAACGAGCTCTTGAAGGTGTTCATCAGCTCGTTGAACTTGCCGTTGAACGCGACGCCGAAGGCGGTGGCGGCGACGATGAGGACGGCGCCGATGATGAGCTTTTCCAGGGTCTCCAGGCCGGCGTCGCTCCGGCTGCTCGTCATGCGGGCAACGACGGTCAGCCAGCGGTCGGTCAGCCGGGAGCGCAGGGTGCGGGCGGTGTGCTTCATGGGATTTCCCCCTTCGGTGGTGGACTTCTGATCGGTGCCGCCGGAGCGGTCAGGTACTGATGAGGGCCTGGAACAGCGGATAGCCGAGGGTCGCGAAAAGGATGACGAACAGCACCGTGCCCGGCACCACGCTCTTTTCGGAGTCGGCGTTGGCCTCGGCCTGGACGTCGGTCTGCAACCGCTTGCGCAGCGCTTTGGCCTGCGTCTCCAGCGCCGCGACGATCGAGGCGCCCTCGCCGCCGGCATGCGCGAACGTATCCGCCGGTCCGGCCAGTTCGGGGACGTCCAGCTGCTCGGAGAGCGCCTTGAGCGCGTCCCAGGGCGGTGTGCCCGAGAGCCGGGCCTGGTCCAGCGCGGCCCGGATCCGCACATAGACGCGCCCGTCGCCGACGGCCGCTGTCTCGTACAGGGCCCGCTCGGCGCCGGAGTGCGCACCGCGCTGCAGCCGGGCCCGCTCCATCAAGGACGCCACCGCATACCGGTACTCCAGCCGCAGCTTGGTCGCCTTGGAGCGCACGTTGGTGTCGGCGGAGACCCACATGATCGCCGCGAACATCACCGAGACGAACAGCGGCACCACGAACGGCAGCGGCACACCGAGCAGCGCGGCCATGGCCAGCGCCATCTGCGGCATCGCGAAGCCACCGATGGCGCCGATGACCTTGTCACCGACGTGCTTGGCCGGTGAGATCCCCAGCAGATCCAGGTCCTTGCGCGGTACTCCCACCCGGTCACCGGCGGACCCCAGGACGCGCGTGCCGACCTGCTCGGTCCAGATCGCGCTGCGCGAAGCCCCCGGCGCCGTGGAGTTCTGCGGGGCCGGAGTGGTGTTCTCCAGGCGGTCGAGGACGCTGCCCAGGTCCGGGCGGGACGGCAGCAACTCCCGCACCACCAGGAAGGCGCCGCCGCCGATCATCGCGCCATACACGGCGCCTGCCATCGACATCATCCAACGCCCCCCTGCCCGGCCATCGCGGCCTGCTTCGTCTCCTCGGCCGCACGCGGCCGCAGCAGCCGCGGCGACGGTTTGACCGCGCACAGGCGCCGCAGCCACACCAGGGCCCCCACGAATCCGGCGCCCATCAGCAGCAACCACATCTGCCCGCCCGCGCTGTTGTACGCGGGGCCGAAGCTACTGCCCATGGTGAAGCCCATGGCCAGCACGATGATCGCCACCCAGCGGGTCTGCGTCCTGACCTTCTGGCGGTCCGCGTCCACCGTCCGTAGCGACGCGGCCTCTTCGGCCGTCAGGTCGGAGAGGGTCTGCAGCGTCTCGACCATGCCGCGACCGCGGTCGCGGATGTGGGTGATGAACACCAGCACCACGTTGTCGACCGCGCCGTCCTCGAAGTCGTCGGCGAACGCACGGTAGGCCGCTTCCGGATCGACGCCCATCCGCAGACGGGCCTCCAACGTGCGCACCGGGGCGTGGATTTCAGCGGGTACCTGGCGCATCGCGCCGCTGATCGCGGCCTCCAGGGTGTGCCCGACGACGTGCGCGCCGGCCAAGTGCTGCAGCCAGCGCGACAACGCCTCCAGCCGCACGATGCGGCGGGTGGAGGTGACCGACGGATGCCAGATCCAGGGGAACCCGGCCACCACCGCGGCGGCCAACAGCCCCTGAACGGGCCGGGCCGTCCAGACCCACACCGCGACCGCAACAACGCCGGAAGTGACGACGATCCACCGGTAGCGCTCCGCCCACGCGCCGGGCAGCGACTCGCACACCCGCTGCCACAGCGAGGCTCGCTGCGGCCGGGCGCGATCCGCTGCGGCCGCCGGCTTGAACGACCGTACGGAGAGAACGATGCCGGCCACTATCAGCAGGCCGCACAGGGCGCCGAGCATCCCGAGCTGTCCCAGACTCATCGGCGCACCAACTCCATCGGCTTGGGCCAGCGTCCGTACTGTTCCTCGGTCAGCCACCGCTTGTCGAAGCCGGTGTCGGCCAGCTCCTGCATCACCTCGCCGGTCGGCAGGTCCTTCGGCACTCCTCGCGGGTCTCCGTCGCCGGCCGGCGCGAAGATGCGGCTGAAGGCGGGCTGGCCGCCTTCGCCGGGGGTGACTTGGAGGACGTCGGAGACGTAGCGGTGGCGGCGGCCGCCGATCTGCGTCTGGTCGGTCTGCCGGATGAAAACCACGAAATCCACCGCGTTGGCGACGAGCTGGTGGGTGGAGTCGACGTCCTTGCCGGCGCTCTGGCACAGCTGCACCAGACGGGGCAGGACCAGGCGCGGGTAGGCGGCGTGCAGGGTGCACATGCTGCCGCGGCCGCCGGAACTCATCGCATCGAGCATCGGCACGACCTCGGTGGAGCGGACCTCACCGACCACCACGCGCGTGGACAGCATCCGCAGCGTGTGCGGATACATGTCGGCAATCGTGATCCGCCCGGTCTCCCGACCGTCCTTGCCGACCTCGCCGTTGGAAGCGCGCTCCTCCATCGCCATCACGTGCGCAGCGACGTTCGGATCCTCGTCCAGGAACAGCTCGCGGTCGGTCTCCAACGTCACGATGCGCTCACCCGCGCCGACCTTGCGCACCAGTGCCCGCAGCAGCGAGGTCTTGCCCACGCCCATGTCCCCGGCGATCAGCATCGTCTGCTTCGCCGTGACCAGCCCCCACAGGAACGCGCGCAGCGCCGGGCTCAGCGTGCCCCATTCGACGAGGTCCTCCAGGGAGGCGCTCATGACGCGGTGGCGGCGGATCGCCATGGTGGGACGGGTGGTCAGCAGCGTCGCCGCGACACGGGAGCGGTCCGGGAGCCGGAAATTGACCATGGGGGTCGCAGGGTTCAGGACACGGTCGCCGTGCCCGGAGCGCGCGGCGAGCCGGTTGATGAGCGCGACCAGGCTTTCGTCGTCGTCGGCTACCGGGTCGACGCGCTGGGTGGGCCGGTCGAAGTAGTCGACGAGGACCTGGTCGCCGTCCACGACGATGTTCTCGACGCTCTCGTCCTCGAGGTGCTGCTGGAGCGGGCCGGCCTTGAACAGTGCATTGATGATGGCCTGCCGGATGGTCTCCAGCTGGGGGCCGGACAGTGGCCGCGTTGTACGGGCGTGCTCGACGGCCCAGGCCGACACGCGCTTGGCGACCAGGGAACGGGCAAGCTCCAGCTGGTCCTCCGCGCTGAGCCGGCTCTCGCTCTTGCGTTCCTGTTCCACCAGGTCCTGCGAGACCGCGTCCTGAAGCTCCCGGATCACGGCCCGCGAGACAGGCAGCACACCGGGCAGCTCGGCCAGGCGGCCGGGGCCGGCCGCGTCGCCCTTGGAGAGCTGTACCTCAGCCTCCGACGACGGCGGGGGAGCCGGCGTGGGGGCGCCGCTGTGCTGGCGCTGCGCGAGCACATCCTTGAGCATCCCGGACAGGGCAGTGCCGTTCACGGGGAAGCCGTTGCGGTCAGCCACTGATCGTCACCTCCTGGTGCGGGGCGGTCAGCCGCTGGACCACACCGGCAACTACCGGCGACGTCACGGGCGGCGGGGGCAGCTGCATCCGCAGCCGGCGTGTGCTGGCGTCCACCTCGGCGGCGCGGGCCGCTTCCCGGGCGTGCTTGAGCAGCCGCATCGCGCCCGGCTTCACCTGACGGGTCGTGCCGTGGGTGAGGATGCGGGCGGTCTTCTCCTCCCACGGCAGTGTGCCGATGACCGGGATCTCGAGGCGGCGGGCGATGTCGTGGCCTGACACGTCGCCCTCCTGCACCAGCAGCAGCCGCAGTGCGTCAGCGCCCGTACCGCGCTCCGCCAACTCCTTCTGGAGGGAACGGGCGACGGGCAGCGTCTGCGCCACGCTGGTCATGGTGTTGCGCATGACCAGCAGGACCAGGTCGGCGCGGTGCAGCAGCGGCCGCGGGAAGAGGGAGGGATGGACTCCGCCCGGCTCGAGGACGACCCGGCCGGCATCGATGACGACGTCGTATCCGGCGTGCTGGTCCATGGCCTGAAGCAGCAGGCTGAGCGGCTCCCAGGTCTGGGCGAGGGCCGCGGCTTGCAGCGGATCGGTCAGGCCCGGCAGCCACAGCCGGCTGCCGGAGGCATCCAGGCGGCGTAGGTGCGCCTCGAAGGCTTCCGCGAGGGCGCCTTCGCGGTCGGCCTGGGCCAGGTGCCACAGGCCGACTTCGCCGCCCCACTCGCCCATGCGGTAGCCGGTCCGGATGGAGCCGCCCTTGGCGTCGGCCTCGGCGAGCAACGACGGCCGCGGGCCAGCCAGTGCCATGGCCAGGGAGGAGACGGTCACCCCACTCGCGTGTGCTGAGGTCAGCGCGATCACGGACATCGTGCTCAGCCCTTCGCAGCGAGCACGATGGCAACCCGGCCTGTTGCGGCACGGGCGGCGAGCCGGGCGCTGTCGGTGGAGTCGACGGCAACCTGGATGACGACGGCCCCCGCGGCGTTGGGCGCCCCGACCTTGACGACCTTCGCCTCGATCTCCTCCGGGCTCGCCGTCTTCGAGCCTGCGGCCGGGGCCGCCTCGTCCTTGCCGGGCGTGGAGACGACCTTGACCTGATCGCCGGGAGCGAGTGCGTCGGCCGGCGCGGCGCCACGCTGGACCTCGACGGCCACGAGCTCCTGGCCGTCGGGCAGCGTCTTGCCTCCGTGGATCTGCGAGTTGGCCAGCAGCTCACCGCGGTGCAGCGGAGCGGTGGCACGCCTGCCGATCACGCTGTCCTTCTCGCTGGCCTTCACCGGTTGCAGGGCAGGGTCTTCGGGCAGTGCTGCGGTGGTCAGGTCCTCGGCGGTGATTTCCTGTCCGGCCGGGACGTCCCGGGCGACGGCCAAGACGTCGACCCGGTCTCCGGCACTGCGCACGAGCATGGAGGTGCCCAGGATGCCGACGAGGGTGATCAGCACGCCGAGCACCAGGGTGGAGCGTTTGCGGCGCCGGGGCGCGGGGCTGGCCCCGATCGGTGTCTCGGGCCGCAGCGGGGGCGCGGTGGTGGGGGCAGGGATCTGGGGGGTGCTGGAGTGATTCATCGCGCCCGACTTTCCGTTACGTGCTGGTCCGCGGAACTAGTTGAGGACCTTGAGCTGGCCGATGCTGACCTGGGTCTGCGACTGGCGGGTCTGGGTGATCTGACCGGTCTGGCCGCCGCCACGCCAGTCGATGCTCCAGGTGGCAGTGGCGGTGACCGGATACTTCTTGCCCGGCTCGTCCTTGGAGGAGTGGCGGTAGCGGTATCCGCAGTCCGGCGAACTCTGCTTCCCGTACGACGACTTGTAGGGCGTGCCGGCCGTGGTGCAGGTGACCTGGTGGCCGTCGCCCATGTCCCACACGATCTGGTCGACCTTCGCCGTGGCAGTGACGGTGACCGCGCCTGTGGACGCCGTGGCCGTGTTGGGCCCGTACGCCTCTGCGGTCTTGGCGGTCCACATCCACACGGGCAGCCCCACCAGGCCCTTGCCGCCCGGCTTCGGCACGATGCCGATGTCTGGGCCGCGTAGCCGCATCTTGTCCACGGCTCGCTGGGCGAGGACGGCGGGGTCGACGCCGCCCTTGGGCGGGTTAGCCGCCCACACCATCCTCGTAATTGAGAAGTCGTCGCTGTTCTTGTAGCGGCAGGTCTGTTCGTACACGGCCCCGTCGCCGGGCTTGTGGCCTTCCCAGTCCGGGCTTCCCGCCGGCGGCTGGGGGGCCGCCTTCTTGTAGGTGCAGGTCACCGGTGAAGTGCGGCCTTTGCCGTCACTGCTGTTGCTTCCGCCCGTGTTCGTCTGCTGGCCGCGGCCGGAACTGCCCGGCTCCTTGGCTTCCACCCGGCAGGAGAACATGGTGCAGTCTGCGCTGCCGGTGCCGGGCTTCGGACCGTCCGCGGCATAGGCGTTACCGGAGACGGCGGCAGCGATCAGGAGGGCTGCGGTGATGGCGGCGCCGCGCCGCCTCAGCATCGCCGGTCCTGGGGCTCGTCACGGGTGACGCGCCAGCCTTCGGGCCAGCGCTCGACCGTGGACTGGATGACGTACTTGGTCAGGCGGTCCGACGGCAGCGTGACCGGCTTCTTGGTGTCGGCCTTGACCGTTTTCCACTTTGAGATGTCCAGGCAACTGGAGATGACCGCGTAGTCCAGCTTGCCGTGTGTGACGACCTTGGTGACCGTCGGGTCCTTGACGGTGACATGGCCCGTGAGCAAGAGGCCACGGCCGTGGGCGCGCTTCGCGTCCTGCTCGGCGTTCTTCAACGCGGCGGATGCGGCGTACTGCTTGAGCTTCGCGCTCTTGCCGGTGCGGTCGGCGTAGAGCTTCTCCACCTCATTCCAGTAAGCCTGGTAGGCGGCGATTGCTTCCTTCTTGGCGGTCTCGGTGAGGTCCGCCGACTTGGTGGGCTGGGCCGCCGACGGCGTGGGAGAAGCCTTCGGTGTGTCAGAGGCGCCGCTGCACGAGGTGACTGCCAACGTCGCACAACCTGCGGTAAACAGCGCGATCATGCTGTTCTTGAGCGGCCTGCGGTACCGGTCCCGGCTCCGTGCGGTTCGCATCAGTGCTCCCTCCCCTAGGGCGCGATCTACAAGCAGTTTTGTGGGTCTGTTGCTGTGGAACGGTTTTCTTGATCACTCACCGCAAGGGCGCGAATGAGCCATACGGGTGGCCGGACCTGCACGATACCTGCGAATTTGCAGACCGCGAAGTCTGTTTTTGTGGGACGGTCAAGGCATCTCCGGCAATTCGGTGCGGAGCGGTAGCCGACTTCCAGGCGCGGGTGCCGACAGATGTGACGAGAATCCCGATATGACACCTAGTCAGCGATCTTGCCCTCAAAAGTGCCCTCAGCGCTTCCCAGGTCGGTCACCTCGACCGTCACCGACTCCGCCTTAGCCCCCTTGGGCAGCGAGAAATGGAACGTATGGGTAGCGGCACGCTGCGGAGCGATGAAGCCGGTGTCCGCGGCGCCGGCCCCGCCGGGGATCAGGTCGGCTTCCTTCAGCTCGTCGCCGTAGTAGACGCGCAGGCTCTTCTTCATCGGCGTGTAGGGCAGATCCGCCACTTCCGCGGTATTGCGCACGGTCAGCTCCCCGGAGAACGTGGCCCTGCCACTGGCGGTGCCCTCCGGCCGGACATGGTCGACGGTCATCTGCGGATCCGCCTTCCACTGACCGAACGCCAGCGTCTTGCGGGTCTCCGGTGCCGGCCGCGGGTGGAGGACAGCGTCCTTGCGAGCAGCTGCTCCGGGAAACGGGCCCTCGAAGAAGGCGACGTCGCCGGTGTCCCCGAACATCGTCGTGGGGCGCGTGGTGAGGGTGACCGGCTCTCCGGCCGCGTCGGCCGGCACCGCGACTCCCACCGTCAGGGTGTAGGCACCACCGGGCTTGACCTGCGGCGGATCGTCGCTGATCGCGTCGGGAATCCCCTCGATGCCGGTGTCGGTGAACTCGGCGGCGGGCCGTCCCATCGCCCCGTACCGGACCGTGGGGGAGAGGTCCAGCAGCTGCTGAATCTCGTTGGTCTTGTTGGTGAGCGTCCAGGTCATCTTCGCCGCACGCCACCCCCGCGGCAGACCCTTGGCCCTCGAGGTCGGCGTCACCCGGGTCAGCGCGGAGGGCGTCAGCTTCCAGGTCCCCTCTTCCGTGGTGACGCCCTGGCCGAGCCGGTGCATGCCCTCGGGCAGCTCACGCTTCACCTTCTGCACCTTGGGCTTGCTGTCACCGGCGGGAGGCTGCTTCGCGGGAGGACTTCCGGTGCACCCCGTCACCAGCCCCGCCACCGTCGCGCCGAGCACGGTCCATCCGGCCTTCCTCACTGCTGCCCCCTCGCGTGCGACCACCAGGACGTCGCGCCCTGACGGGGCGCCGATTCTGCCAGCTCACAGGCTCCAAGATCAGGTCCACGGGAGACGGGGCCGGAATCCGACACCTCCGGTGGCGACGCGTCGTCCGCGTCTTCCGCCTCGAACGTCTTCTGCGACCACCAGTCCGCAGGCGCCGGCTGCCGCTGCACCGAATCCTCGCCCTCCGAACCGCAGCGAGAGGCAGCCGACTCCGATGCTGGCGCACCCTCCTGCTCCGGCACGCGAGGACGGCGGGCGCGGCGGGTGTCATCGGTAAGAAGGTCCCCGATCGTGCCGCGGCCGTCGGTCTGGTGGTGCCATCCGGCCAGCACCTCACGGACGATGGAGCGGGCCAGCAGCCGGTAGGAGTCCGGGCAGTGTTCCCGCTCGGACAGCCACGACAGATGCCGCGTGTGCGTGTGCAGGGCGATCATCTCGGTCACCAACGGCCCTAGCGGCTGAGCCACCGTGGCGAATTGCGCGCACCGCTCGGTATGCCGTTCCGGGAAGGCGGTGACGTCGACAACGGCGACGCCTCCTAGGGACTCGGCCGGCAGGCTGCGGCGCCTGTGGCGAAAGAAGCGGAACATGTCTCTCTTTCCTCGACTCAGGCCACGGACGTGGCAGCGGCAGACGGGCGCAGCAGGACGTCGGTCGGCTCGGTATCGCCGAGGACCGGCGTGACGATCGGCGCGAACGGCCCATGAACGCGGAGCTGTTCGAGGGTGGTCACTGCGGCCTGCAAGTCTGTGGCGGCCGGCTGTAGACGTGTGTCCGCGGCCGCCAGGGCCCGCAGATCGTCGGCCCGCTTCGCTAGCTGGCGCTGTGAGGCGCCGTCCAGCACGAGCAGGACCCGGGGGAAGGACGGGTAGCGGGCGCGCCATGCCTCCCGCCGGTACCCGCCTGCGGCCTTCGGCCGGCCGCGGCCCGGGGCCGGCTGGGGGACGTAGCGGGCGTAGCGGGCGTAGGCGTGCAGCTTCGCGGCCAGGCGGGCGATGCTCATCGTGGCGCGGTCGATCTCGCAGAAGAAGGTCAGCAGCATCCGCTGCTGTCCGCCGTTGCCGGCGGGGGTGGTGTGGATGTAGCGGAGCACGGCATCGGGCACCAGGACCGCCTCGTCGCCCAGGCGGCTATCGCCGTCGCGGACGCGGTGGGCGACTTCGGGGTCCCAGTCGAGCGGGCCGCACTCATCTCCCAGGCGCCGGGCGTGCTGTACGAACGCGAGGCCCAGCTCGTTGACGGCGAGCGTGTGCTCCTGAAGCTGACTGGCAGCCGCGTCCTCGGTCATGCGGTAGGGCCGCGGTGCGAGCTCCCCGCCGGTCTCGACGACCTCGCAGCCCAGCGCGGTGGTGTACCACAGGAGTTCGCCGGCGCGGCTGGTGCGGCGGACCGACGCGTCGACCATGCCGCGGCCGTGGAGCACTTCCAGCTGCCGGCGGACGTAGCGGGTGGAGGTGGCGGCCGGGCGCAGGAGCTGGGTGAGCTGGCTGGCGGTCAGCAGCCGGTGGCGGTAGAGGACGGGCAGGATCTCCTGCCCGAGCTGGGACAGACCCCGGTCCGTGGGGTCCAGAAAACGTGGGCGTGGCATCGGAAGCCTTTCTGTGAAGTGGGTCAGACCGGGCGGAGCGTGCGGACCACGTCGCCGGACCCGGGGCCGGCCGGGCGCGGCGGAGGTGTCCGGCCGGTGGTGAGGTGGGCGAGGATCGCGTCGTCCAGGCCCCGCTGGGTCGCGAGAATCTCGCCGACCGTGCGGCGGCTCAGGTTCTGGTCGATCGCCTTGTCCAGGGCAGGCAGCCCTGCCTCGTTGCGGTATTCGGCGAAGACCTCATCGACCGCAACGCCGCGGACCCTGAAGGGCGTGCTCCTCTTACCGCGGAGCATGACCGACTGGATGTACTCGTACTTGTCCAAGCTCAGCACCGTCTCCGCGTCGATCCCCGGCAGGCGCTTGGTCACGAAGCCGGCCTCGTCGAAGTCCGCCGCCGTCGCCGACAACAGCGACTGGTTCTGCATGAGGGCGGCCCGGGTCTCGGGGGACAGCCGCATCGCCATCTGCGTCATCCCCATGAACCGAACCTGAAATTTGCGCAGCTGCTCCAGGATCTTGGCGACATGGCCGTGGGAGGCACCGTCAACAGCGGTCAGCTCGTCAGCCCACGCCCAGAACGTCGCCAGGTCCTCCACCGCGGTGTCGATGCGCGACATCCCGGCCCGGAACAGGTCGAACAACAGCAGAGCCGTGACCAGCTCATCGCTCTCTCCGGTGCCGGACGGGCACACGAAGACGACCTGCCGCTCGTCCATCGCCCGACGCACGTCATAAGACGACCTGGGGGAGCCCAGGAACGCCCGGAGAGACAGCGAGTTGTCCAGCCGGTAGAGCGCGCTGGTCACCGGGTTACGCGCGGCGGCCTCCAAGTCAGGAAAGGACCGGCGCCAGTAGGTCGTCTCCGCAGGGTCCAGGACCGCCAGCACCGCCTCGCGCCACTCCTCGTCCTCCAGCAGAGTGCGGAGCTGGAAGACCGTCGGCTGCAACTCCGGATGCCCGGTGCTCACCAGGTGATGGGAGAGCAGGGCGAGCGTGCGTGCCGCGCTGGACAAGAGCGTCCGCGCACGGGTGGCGTGCTCTCCCCAGGAGTGGGCGGAGGCGACCGCGCCCACCACCGAACCGATGACGTCCTGGGTCTCCTCAACAGCCCGGCCCTCCATGGACAACGGGTTCCAGCACGCCATCCGGTCGCTCATCGCCGGCCGGGCCAAGTTGATCTCCCACACCCGGCTGGCGACCGCGGGGTGGGCCAGATAGGGCCGCACCCGCTGCCACGCCGCACCATGCGGGTCCAGGAACCAGGCCCCGTCGCCGGCGTAGGCACGGGCCAGACACTGCACCAGGCCCATCTCCGTCTTGCCGAACCCCGACTTGCCGTAGAACGCGCCGAAGAGCACATCGGCGGCCCGAGCGCCGGCAAGCCGCTCGGTACCGTCCGGGCCGGTCACCCGCCCCAGCGGCAGAACATCGCGCTGCCCCGTCCAAGTCGGCAGCGCGGCGGGAGCCGGCGGGACGACGCCGCCACACCGCACCACATTCGGTGCCTCGCAACGTGCAGAAGGGGGCTTGAGCAGCCCCGCGATCTCCTGCCACGTCACCCACTGCCGACGGGCGGGCGCGAAGTCCCCCCGCTCCAGCCGCCGGTCGAAACGGTCCCGCAGCCACCACGCACTCGAATACCGACGCCACGGGCCCCACTTCGGGCCGACCGGCACGAAGCGGTTCTCGCCGCTAAATGCCTCCATCGCCGCCAACATCTGATGCAGGCGAGCCTGCGCCTGCTGCGGATGCCGGGCCACACACCGCACCAGCGCCTGGAGGGCGAACACCTCAGCACCGGGAGTGAACTTCCCTACCCCCTCGGACAGGTCACTCTGCCGCGGCACCCGCGCCGTCCGCTTGGCCCCTCCACCTGCGGAGACACCCAGACCGTCACGCAGGATCTCCATCGCGCCGCCCGCGCGGCCAGCCCCGCCGAGCTGCTCGCCGTACGCGGACGGCCCGCGCCGGGCGGCGCGCCGCATCAACGCACGGCGCCGACGGGCCACCTTCCGGCCAGGCACCGGGACCAGGTCGACGACCAGCTCGGCCTCTTCACCCGCCTCGGTGCGCACCTGGGCGAACACGGCCGCCACGTGCTCCAGAGGGTCGGGGTCCAGCCCGGCCTTGCCCAGCGGACGGTGATCCGGCCCCGCCAGCACCAGCTCAGCCCGCGCCACGTAACGCGGCCCCTCCACACTGCTGTCCTTGGCGGCGGCCTTGGTCAGGTTGACGGTGCTCACCACGAACCACCCCGCTTCAGCGGCGCAGCACCAGCGAACCGGATGCGCCACCGTCGCTCGGAGGGAGCTTGAGGAGCGGCGACTTCGACCCGCCGATATCCGGATTGCCGCAACACTCCAGCCGACCGCTTCGGGCCCTCCCACCAGTAGTGCAGGCGTCCCTCCTCACCCGCCACGACTCGTACGCGCACCGCGGCCGCGCGCCGTGGAAGCGTCCCGCTGGCCGAACGCACACTGGCCAGCCGGCCCGCCACGCGACCTACCTCCAGCACGTCCGGGTCGAACGTGGTCGCCGGCACCAGCTCCACCCGCGTGCGGTCGGAAAGTTCGCGCACCGCCCGACGGCGCCACCACACCGCGGCCGCCACCCACACAGCCGCAGCGCCAAGACCGACAAGGGCGATCCACCACAGGCTCGCCAGACCGGCCTCGATCAGCGTCCACAGCCAGTGCCCCACCTCCGACGTACGGGGCAGGATGCCGGTCACCGCAGGTCCCGCTGGCTCGTCGTGACTCCGTGCGGATTCATCTGTGCCTCCTCGCCGGGCGGCATACCTTGCCGCCTCAGACAGAGAAGGGAGGCGAATCCGCCCTGATGTGACACACGGGCCTCACCTTTTTCTCTTCGTTGAGCGAGTGGCCTCACGGACCGACCGACTGCACCGGTGAAGGCATCAGATATCGAACGTGACGCTCGTACCGCACGAGTTCGTAGCGGAGGGGAGCGGTGGACGGCCACGAGGGGCGCGTTGGAGGCATCCGTTGCGGATTCTGCGGCTGCGCGCCCGATGGTCGCCCAGGAGGGGGAGCCCGGTGCCCACCCGACGCGACAGGCGGGCCGGCGTCGCTCCCGCAATCACCGCAACAACCGAAACGGCCCGCCGCAGAAACCGACGGACCGTCACAAAAGATCAAGGTTAGTATTCCGAGTTCACCGTGTGACGCACGGGAGTCGAGGGCACCGCGATACATGCCGATTCGATGGGCCACCCTCATGGCGCCATGAGCCTGTTGAGCCCGCCGGCACCCGACCGTCCTCTTCTGGCTCTGCCATCTCAAGGAAATCGGGGGATTTCAGTGACAACACCGCCGCAACCTCAGCCGCAGCCGGACCCGTCCCAAGCTCCTCAGCCTGCCCAGCACCAGACGCCACAACCCCCTGCCTACGGGCAATCCGTTGCGCAGCCTCCCCAGCCCGGGGCCTCCGGTCAGTGGCAGGCACAGGGCCAGGGCTACGATCAACCGATGGCCTGGGGACAGGCCCCGGCAGGTAGCCCGTATCCGGCCTGTCGGATCTGTGGCGCCATACCTGCTGCGGACGTGACCGTTCGCGGACACCAGGGCATTCTCATCATGATGCGGTTCCAGAGCTTGAAGGGCCCCTTCTGTCGGAATTGCGGCACAGCCGTGCTGCGCGAGATGACTGGAAAGACGCTCTGGCAAGGCTGGTGGAGCCCGTTCTCAGTGATTGCCTTCACCCCTTTCACGCTGATCTCGAATCTCACGGTCAGGGCCAAGCTCAACAAGCTCCCACCACCGGTTCCAGGGCAGCCCGGCCAGCAGCTCGATCCGGGAGCACCGCTGCGCCGACGGCCCGCCGCTTTGGGGGCGTTGATCCCTTTGGTCTGGGTGCTGTTCTTGGTCATTCAGAACGCGATTCACCCCGCCGGTGCCGCGACCAGCGAAAGCGTCAAGCGCAGTGCTCTCAAGCTGGGTCAGCCAAGCCCCCAAGCCCAGGAAGTCCTGGACGATGACATGAAGGAAGGCAAGTTCGTCATCACGCCGCAGCGGGTCGTCATGGGCAAGCCTTCCGACCTCGACGAGTGGGACGAGGTGGGGAAGGAGAAGATGTACCCAGGGGCCACGCTGGCGTGGCTGTATGTGAACGCGAAGTTGGTCGGTGGTGACACCCCGCTCAGCGGGCCTACGGTGACGGCGGGCAGGGTCGGGTTGCTCTCCGAGGGCGGCCGCCAGGGGACGCCGTTGACCTTCCTCGAAGACCTGAAGAGCAGGCCGGCCGACTGCCAGCCTGAAAAGATCAGCGCCACTTGGCGGAAGGGCGAGGACCACACCCTGTGCGTACCCTTCGTGGTACCGGAGGCCCGGAAAATCACGACTGTTACGTACACCCGCAATGCCCTCGACACCGCGCCCTGGTTGAAGTGGGCCATCGATTCGTGAATAGATCGGGTCCGCGCCAGTGGCCAGGTGACTCTCGAACTGCTTCTCACGCAACGCGGCGGATGTCCCACGCGTACTGCTCCCAGTACCCGGCCAGACTGATGATCTCAACCGATTTGCCGGGTTTTGGTGCGTCGATCATGCGGTTTCCGCCGGCGTAGACCCCCACGTGTCCCCAATTGTGCTTGTCGAAGACGATGAGGTCGCCGGGCCGCATCTGGCTGCGTGGAACAGAGGTCCCGACATGGCGTTGTGCCTGTGAGGTGCGCGGCAGAACGACTCTGTGGCCGGTGCCCTGGTAGACGGCGTAGGACGTCAAGCCGCTGCAGTCGAACCCGCCGCCGGTCGGCCCGTTGACGGTGCCGCCGCCCCAGACGTAGGGCGTGCCGAGCTTCGAGAGCGCGGTCTGCACGATCGGGTTGGAAGTGCCGTCAGCGTCCGAGCCGGGCCCGCTGGGCTGCGCCGTCGCGTAGGACTTGGCCTGGGCGAGGACCTTGCGCACGTACCAGTCGGCGTGGTTGTAGGAGTAGATCGCCTTGTACACCCCGTGGCTGGTGCCGTCTTTGGCGCCGTTGGCGCACAGCATCCGCGCCGCCGCATACACCGCGTCGGTGGCGTCCCACGGTGTCGGCGGGTTCGCGCCGCCCGGCGGCACGGGGTACGCGTACCCCGTGAAAGTGCTCGGCAAGAACTGCATTGGCCCGACCGCGCCGGCCGAGCTGCGCATGGTGGGATGCCGGGCGTGGTCGGTCTCCACCTTCCCGACCGCCGCGAGCACGCTCCAGTCCAGCCCGCGGCAGCCGGCCGGAGCCGCCTGCCGGTAGAGGGCCAGCATCTTCGGGGGGATGTCGCCGACCTGGCCGCCCTGCATCGATATCTGCGACCCGGCTGCGCCCTGCTCCTCCTGGTGGCCGGCGGCGCCGCTGGCGACAGCGGCGATGAACAGCACCAGCACGCCGATCAGCGCGAAGACTGCGGTGGCGAGGCCCACGCCGGTAGCGATGGCGGGCTTCTTCACGAACGCCTCCTGGGCCGGGGCGGCGAGGGCTGGCGGCGCGGCGGTGCGGACGGGGTGACGGGCCGGTTGGCAGCGGCGGCGCGGGTGCGGATGCGGTGCAGGCGCTGTTGCAGGCTCGCCTGCTGGCTGGACGCCGGCGGGGTCATCGGCCGGTTCGGCACCATCTGCGGGCGCCGGCTGCGCCGTGGCGCAGCGGCGGGCGCCGGGTTGGGCGTCCGGCCCGTCGCACCCCGCGCTGCTGGGCCGGTGGTTCGGCGGCCCGAGGGGCGGGAGGGCAGCGGTGGCAGGCCGCGGCGGGCACGGGCACGGTTGCTGATCCAGCGGCCGCCGATGCCGCGCCAGTATTCGTCGGCGAAGTCCCGCACCTGTGGCTCGTACGTCTCGCGTGCGGCATCGAGGCGGTCTTTGAGCTGCGTGGCCGCACCGGTGACCTGGCCGGGCACGGCCTGAGCTGCCGTCACTGCACGGTGTGCGGCCCGGGGGCCGTATACCGGCAGCCCGGGGCCGTACTTGAGGCCGAAGCGGCCCACGCGCATGCCGGTCCGGGCTCCGGCACGTACGGTCTTCTCGGCGCCGCGGGCGAGGCGGCCGGCGCCCTTGGCCAGGTGCCCGAGGGTGCGGGTGCTGCCGGCCCGGCCCAGGCCGCCGCCGATGGCGCCGGCGGTGCCGCCGGTGGCGGCCATCATGCCGAGCATCAGCGCGGCCCCGCCGATCTTGCCCAGGGTGCCGCGCCGACCGCCACCACCAGTGCCGAGGTTGGACGGGGCGGCGGTGCCTCCGAGTTTGGACGCGCCGACGCGGGTCTTGAGCCGGGCGGCCATCTGCTGCGAGCCCCTGACCAGGCGCTTGCGGAAAATGAGCGCACCGACGCACAGGATGTCGACGGTGACGAAGCGGACGACGATGCCGCCGGGGAGGTCCGTCGCGGGTGCGGAGACCACTGCGGTGACGGCCACGACGAACACCCCGAGCGCCACTACGAGGCCGACGAGCAGGGCCAGGCCGCGGGCGATCGCGGCGCCCCGCGACCACAGCCACGCTCGGCCGGGCCCCGGCAGGGTGCCGGCGATCAGTGCGCAGCGCAGCAGCATCGCCTCGGCAGCGAGCCAGACTTGGGCGGCCAGGTAGCTGCCGGCGAGCCCGATGATCAGCGCGCAGACCAACAGTGCTGCCAGGAACATGAAGGCGGCTCCGGCGAGCTTGTCGCCGGAAGCCTTTTTCGCTTCCTTGGCGTTGCCGCTGACGCACGCCTTCTCGAACTTGGCGTCGGGCTTGATTGGCCCGAAGGTGTCCACGCCCCACTGCGCGGCCTTGTCCTTGACGAAGTCCTCGACCTTGCCGCCGATCCCGGGCGCGAGGATGTCCCCCGCACCCGGCATGTCCTTGATCGCCTTGGTCTGCCGGGCGACCTGTTCGTTGACGAATGCGGTCGAGATGCGGGAGGACGTGAACTGCGAGGCGCACTTGTCCTTGGTGTCGTCGGTGAACGTCTGGCCGTAGGTCAGCACCATGCTCGGCTGCACCACGAAGGCATTGACGATTTCGTCGGTGATCGGCGTGGTGATGCCGATCACCGCGTCGTGCGACCGTCCGGTGGGGTCCTCGTTGCCCATGACGATGGCGGCCACGGCGACCCCCAGGTCACGCGCCTTGCCCACCGCACCGTCGGGGCCGAGCAGCGTCTGGGGCGGCGAGGCGAGGCTGGTGACCGCGAGCGCGGAGATCAGCAGTGACGCGGTGAGCTCACCCCAGCCGCGCGAGCGGTCACCGAAGAAAAAGTGGTAGGCCGCGACGGTGCCGCTGAAGGCGAGGCACAGGCCGGGCAAGCCGAGTTGCACCACGACGCTGTTGTAAAGGGAGTCGGAGACCGCAAGGGCCGGCTTGAGGAGCAGCGAGGCCAACTTGAAACCCAGCGCCCACGTGAGCAGCCAGCAGGCGAACGCGACCAGCCACTTGGTGCACATGAACAGCAAGCTGGTCAGCCACTCGTCGACCTTCAGGCCCCAGTCGGACCAGTCGCCGCTCTCGGAGTCCACCTTGAACGCCGAGACCGGGATGCCGTGCTCATCAGTGACATGGAAGCTGTCCAGGAGGTCGTTCTTGCCGATACCCAGCCGGTGCAGCTTCTTGCGCAGCGACTCCTTGGCCTCCCGCTGCGCCTTCTTCGCGGCCGCCTTGCCCTGCGCGGTGTCCTCGTACGCCACGCCGCCCGCTGCACCGGGCGCCGGCTTTCCGTCAGTGGTGGATTCGGGCGGGCTGGGCTGCGCACTGGTCGAGGCCGACGGCGCGGGCACCGGCGCTGCGGCCGCGTGCGCGGCCAGCCCGGTGATGAGGATCGCCGCGACGCACAGCACCAACACCAGCCGCCAGGCACCCCACCGCCCTGCGCACGCCGTCTGCCCGGCCAGGCGCAGCCACCTCATGCCGTGACCTGTACGGCCGGGTCGGAGTGAATGGCGGCCTCTGCCTCGGGGTCGGCCGGGACGACGATCTGCATCCCACCGATACGGCCGTACAGGTCGCGGTGCAGGCACTCACCAGCCCGCTGCGCGCGGAGCTCGTCGTCCACGTCCACGGGGGACAGGCCGGTGGTGACCAGTTCCACCAGGTCCGCATCGCCCGGGTCGAGGTCGAGGAAGGCGAGGCCGCGCCGCGCGAGGGCGACGTCGGTCTGCCGGAACAACAGTTTCCGGGGGAACAGGCCACGGATGACCTGCCCCGCGGCGGATTCCTTCGGGCCGATGTCCTCGCCATCGTGGCTGCCGGCAAAAACGCCGGCATCGTGCTTGCGGCCGTCGCGAACCAGCTCCAGGAGCAGGCTCATGCCCTCGGGGCTGGACGTCAGCCACCAGCATTCGTCCCACACGGCCACGCAGAACTCGTGAGGGTTGGCGAAGCACACTTCTCGGCTCAGTGCCGCGATGAGATACAGCGTCGCCCGGCCGAAGACCTTCTCGAACTCCAGCGTCGCCAGCCGGTCAGCGCTGAGCTCGTGTTCCTTGGGCAGGGCAAGGCCGGCGGTGGCGAAGACGATCGCATCGGCCCTCGAGGTGTCCACCACCGGCAGCGCGGGGTCGAAGATGGTGCGAGCCAGATCCTTGCGGGACACCGCGCTGAGCTTGCGCGCTACCGCATTCGAGGTCGCATCGCGCTTGCCCCGGCTCTGGAGTTCGCCCACCAGCGTGGCCATGGACGGCGCCGGGCCTGCCAGGACCACTGCGATCGCTTCCGACAGCGCGACACCCTGGTCGCTCATCGGGGCAACGCCCAGCAGCAGCGTCAGGAACGACTCCGTGCGGCGCTGTGCCTGCGCGCGGTCGAGGATGGTGCGCAGCGGATCGAGGGAGACCTGGGCCTGGTCGTCGATGGTGATGACCTGGGTGGTGCCAGGGCACGCCTGCGCGAACCGGACCCACTCCTGCTGCGGTGTCCGGTCGACAATGACAGCCCGCCCGCGGCTTCCGGGCTGATCGCTCTTGCGGCCGGCGGCGAGGATCCCGTAGACGGCGGTCTTCATCGCGACGCTCTTGCCGCCGCCGAGCTCCCCGATGAACGCAGCGGACGCGGAAGCGGCCTTGCGCGGCCCGAGCGACCAGTCGGTCAGCACCGGACGGGTGCCGCCGCCGGCCAGCTGGAGCCCGTACAGCGGGCCCTTGGCGTCACCCAGGGCCGATCCACCGAAGGCGCCGGCCATGGCGAAGTCCCGCGCGAGGAGCACCTGGGCGTAGGAGGCCATGACCTTCGGTGTGCGGGCGCCCGGCAGCATCCCGTACCAGAGGTTCTCCTGTTCGCCGAGCGGGCGGGTGAAGGTGTAGTCGTTGCCCGCGAAGTGCGTTTGCAGGTCCGCGGCGCGGGCCTCGGCCTCAGCCGGGGTGGCGCCCCACACGCACAGCGCCCCCATCGCCTGCACCTCAACCTCGCTCTTCGAGCTGGTGATGGCCGTGCGGTATTCGTCCATCCCCTCCGCGGCCTCCAGCACCCGCGAGGGGACGCCGGCCGTCTCGCCCTCGTACTCCCCGGCCTGGCCTGCCACTTCGCGTGCCTGCCGAAGTGCCTTGGCCTCGGCGACATCCCCGGGCGTCACCTTGATCCGCATCACCCAGTCCACCGGAAAGCCGAACTCGTCCAAGCTCGCCAGGTACTCACTGCCCGGGAAAACGAACCTTTCGGGCATCTCCGTCAGCGACAGGATCGTCTGGTAGGACTCGCCCCACTCGGTGCTCACCTGCAGCCAGCGCCGCCCGAACCGGCCCCGGTGCACGTCGGCATCGTCGCCACCCTCGGCGGTCGGAAGGGCGCCCTCTGCCAGAACCACCTGCCCCAGCGCCGCTGCGCCGCGGCCGCGCCCGCGGCCGGTGGACTGCTCCGGCTCGGGCAGCAGGGGCTCCAGCACCCCGCGCCGCGCACTGTGCCCGTAGATCCACAGAATCTCGGCCTCGGTCGCAGGACGCAGAGCCACCGTCGAGGGCCAGGACGCCGCGAGGTCCTGCGCCTGCCGCAGCCGCCGCACTTCCTCGCGGGCGCTGACCGGTGCGGGCAGCAGGCCCAGTTGCTGGGCCATCTCCGCGCGGGCCGCATCGATCGCCATGCCGGCCGCCTGCCGCTTGGTGCCGGCGGGCAGCGGAACGGCCAGCCAGTCCGTCCGGCTGGTCAGCTCCAGGCGCTCCAGCTGGTCCCACACCCGCGTCGCCAGCTGCGCGTAACGCTCGCAGGCGGCCAGATCGACGCCATCGGTCATGCGGCGCACTACCTCGGCCGGGTCGACCTGCGGGCACAGCGACAGCAGCATCGCCTCGCCGCGCAGCTGCTTGACCAGAGACTCCAGCGCGCGCAGTCGGCGTTCCTTGACGGTGCGGGAGGACTGCGCATGTCCGCTGCCCTCCACCCGCCACAGCGCCCAGCAGGTGCCGTGACGGGTCCAGATGACGTTGCCGGCGACGTGCCGTACGGGAGTACGCATTACTGCCCCTGCTCGTTCGTGTTCGTGGTGCTCGCGGCCCGTGCCGCGAGCAGCGCGCCGACGCCGGAAGCCACCCGCACCACTGGGACTTCGGCCGCGGGCCGATCGGCGGCCGGCCTGTTCTCCGGGACGGACGGTGCGGGAATCGGGCGCACCGGCTTGTCGAGCGAAGGACCCGGCTCTCGGGGTGCGGCCGCACGGCCGGGTTCGTTCGACGGCTGCCAGGTGAGGGTGCAGACGCCCACCAGCGCGCCCCTTCGGCGCTGGCGTACGGGACGGCCGTCCATCCGGCCCGCGCTGCCGCTCGCCGCAAGGCCCAACGCGCTGGCGGCAACGGACAGAGGATTGCGGCCATCGACATGGATCCGTCCCACGACCAGCGCCAGGGCGTAGGGCACGCCGACCAGCGGCAGGACGTCAACCAGGCCGTGGTGCGCCCACAGGCCGCGGGTGAGGAAGGCCGCGGCGAAGGTCGCCGCGGCGACGATGATCTGCGGGACCGTGTAGGGGCCGCCCCAGATGCGGCCGCCCCCGGGCCAGTGCCCCACAACCAGGGTGTGCTTGCGCGCCTTGGTGAAGCACCGGCCGATCAGCGGCTCCGGCTGAGCGGTGGTGCTCATCGCCGGCCGCCGTTCAGCGGGTCGATGTGGTCGACGACGCGGATTGAGGCCGGGGCCGCGGTGCCGCCGGGGTTCTTGATGTCCTCGCCGATCTTGTCGCGCACCGAGGTCATGTTGACGACGATGGCCAGGACCACGGCACCACCGATGGCCGCGACTCCGGCCTTGAGCACGCTCTTGGTCTGGCCCCACACGTAGGCGATGGAGATGACGTACATCAGCCCCAGCACGCCCACGAGAAAGAAGGTCTTGAGCTGGTTGACGAGGGTGTTCGCGTCGGAGATGGCCCCTGCCATCTGCACGAAGTTCATGAGCCGTGCCTTTCCTTAAGAATCTGAAGAGTTGGGGGACGTCGCCAGGGCGGGTGCCGCTTCGAGCGCGGCGACCTCCCACCGGCCGTCCCGGGCGCGCAGCTCGATCGCGTACGTCATCGGCCGACCACCCGTGTGCTTGCCGTCGCCTTCGACGTCGACCAGGAGCTGGCGCTGGACACCGTCGGGCGGCGTCTGCTTTTCGGCGCCCTCGGCCGGGCCCTGGCCGTGGTCGGCGATCTGCGTGACCGTCACCGCCGTGTACGGCGCCGGCCGCACCGCGTGCAGCGTGGTGCCGGGGGAGAGGTAGCGGTCCAGCTCGCCCCCGCCCGTCAGGTACGCCGCCAGGAAGCCGCGGACCGTCTGCACCGCCGGATCCGAATCCAGCGGCGCGTGCCCTGCGCCGTACGAGAGCTCAGGAGCTGCGCCCTTGGAACCGGTCGGGGCCGCGACCTCGGCGGGCAGTGCCGCGGCTGTCCAGCCCGAGGTCCCGCGGCCGCCGGTGGCCCTCACCGGCACCTGGAAGTACCGGACGCTGCCGCTCTTGGTGCCCTTCGACGAACCGGTGATCCGCGCGGCCACCGTCACCGACCAGTAGCCGCCCTCGATCTGCCGCACCTGCACCGCCGACGCCGACTCCGCGCGCTCCGCCCCGCCCTCGGCCGACCACGACATCGAGCGGGCCGCCGGGTAGTACGCGGCGAGCTCTTGCGCATCTGCGTCACTGTCGCCGGCCTTCACGTAGGCGGCGACGTACAGCTCGGCGAAGCCGGCCGGTGCCACCGCATCCGACGACGCCGGCTGCGCCCGCGGTGCCTCGGCCCGCGTGGGCACGGCCACCGGCTGGGCGGTGGAGGCCAGAGCCAAGCCGCCGAGCAACGGCCCCGTCAGCAGCAGGCCCCAGGCGCTCCACCGCACCACGGCCGTCCAGTTCGCCATCGCGCCCGTCGACATCGACGTGGTGGCCCACCCGGTGTCCGGCACCGCAGGCTCCTCCATCGGCGGTGCCGGCTCTTCCTTGCGGCGCCACTTCATGACTGCGGCCCCTTCCGCAGCAGATGCCCCCATGGACCCGTCGGGTCCACAGCCCAGATGCGCCGGCCGCCGCGGCGAGCAGCCGCCGCCTGGTCCTTGAATGCCGCCTTGAGGGCCTGGCTCTTGCCGTGGCCCGCAGGGCCGAACGTCGCCGTCATGCCGTCACCTCGCGCTGCACGGTCCTGGGCCGGGTCAGCTCGGCGATCCGCTCGCGCAGCCGCGCCGGCGGAAGCGCCAGCACCTGCCGCACGAGCACCTGCGCCTCATCCGCGTCCTGCTCCACGTACGACCGCAGCTGCTCGTGGGTGTCGGCTGAGAACGGCTCCGTCACCAACGCGACCGCCAGCTGCGTCGCCCGTCGGCGAATCGCCACCAGCCGCAACTCCTCCGCCTTCAGTTCCACCGCTTCTCCCTCATGTCCCAGCCCCTCGTTCACGACGGCTCCCTCCGCTGTGTCGGTGCGCGGAATCCCCCCGCACACACAGAGAAGGGAGCTCGATCGGCCCTGATGTGACACAGCGACCGAAAAACTTTTGACGGCCTCCTCAGGCCGCCTCGACCCACTGCGGCGCCGCCTGCCGAAGTCGGGCCACCGCCCGGCTGCGCCGACGGCGCAGCGCCACCGGGCTCAACCCCCACGCCGACGCCGCCGCGGCATCCTGCGGCGCGCCCTCGCGGTAGTGATCGCAGATCCCGGACGCCGCCTCCGTCGTGAGCACCTCGCACTCCAGCGCCCACACCAGGAGCGCGACCATTTCGCCGCGGGCCCCTTCCAGCTCCTCCACCGCACTGGCCGCTGGCTGAAGGCCGGCCTCCTCCGCGGCCCGCGCCAGCAGAACCGGCTCGACAGCGTCCTCGGGCTCGACACCGCCCGGAAGCGCCGCCGCCCACGTCTCATCCAGCTGCTCGGAGGGCGCCAGCTCCCGCTTGAGCTCACGCGAAACCCGGTGCCACAACTCCAGCCGCAAACCCGCCGCGACCTTCCGCGGCCGCCGCGCAATCGGGAAAGTGCGCACCACCTCCCACAGGGAGGCGATCACCACCTGCGCCACGTCCTCGATGTCCTCGCCCTCGCGCACACAGCCGCGCAGCATGCGGCAGGCGTGCGGGAGCATCGCCTGGACCAGCACGCGGGCGGCCAGTTCTGCATCCCGCCCGTCGCCGGCGCTCACCCGGTGCAGCAGGACACCCATCCAGGCGTCGATGAAGCCCGGTTCGCCACGCTCAGCACGCTTCCGCAGGAGAGTGCACAGCTCACCCAGATCGGCGGGGGCGTGCTCGGCGTCCAGCACTCCGGCGCCGAGCATCCAGGAACGGACGCGGTCTGCGCTGCCGCGGTCGGCGCACAGCCACTCCCACTCGGTGTTCAGACGTGTGACCAACGTCGGCTGTACGGCATCCACGGCAGGCTCCTTTCGGATCGACTGCCGTGAACTCTGCTCAGCACCCCTTACCAAACTGCTTGCCCCAGAGCGGCAAAGTTGCAGGTCAATTGGGGTATCCAGTGGGGTATCCGCACCGCCGGGCGCGGGTATCCCCCTGCTGCGGCCTTCCGGGAGGTGGCCGGTAGCCCCTTCAGCCAGCGCCGCGGCCGGCCCATGGACGGAGATGTCGGTGCGCTGGAGACCCGGGGCATCAGCGGCCGGCGCAGCACCACGACTTCGGTCAACCGGGGTGGTGCTCCCGGCATGGTCCTGCTGTTGGCGGTCGAAAGGGATCATCTGGCCACGCTGGAGCGGAGTGCCTGTGGACAGAGGACGTCCACGGGCACGGGCACAGCCGTACCGGCCACCTCCCGGCAACTGGCTTTCGTCTTGGGGCCGTCGCTCGCGCCGGAAGCGAACGGCGCGGTGGGCGATGGCTCCGCTGCTCCGTGCGGCTGCCGTTCACGCAGGGCAGGCCAACCTGCCCGCAGTCCGCCGGACTGGCCCACTCTGAGCGGTGCTGGATTGGTACCACCGTGGGTACCACCGTGGGTTCCACGGTGCGTTCCACCGTACGTACCACCGTTAGTACCACCGTGCGTACCAGGTCGTATTGGCGCCAAGGTGCATTCATGCAGGTCAGGGCGTGGGGGTATGCGCCCTGCGCCGCTGACACCTCTTCCTCAGGAGGAGGAAGAGGCCCCTTCTCTTCGTTTGGGACCGCGCGGTGCGGTGCGTGGTCCAGCGGGGCCGCGCCGGCTTCTGTGCTTCGCACGCGAAATCGAGCGGCATATCCCACGCTGACGTATTCACCATCGTGGTACGTGGCATGTACCATCTCGCGCATGGCGAAGACACCGAAGCGACAGCCGAACCCTCAGGCGCTGAGCGAAGCGGACCTGAAGGACAGTCGCGTGAAGGCGTTCCTGGAAGCCCAGGAAAAGGTCAGGGTGGCCGAGCGGGCGCTGAGGGAGGCGGAGGCGGAGCGGGATGCCGCAGCTCTCGCCACCAAGGAAGCCAAGGTCGAGCGCGGGCTCCCGCAGCGCCTGGCCGACCTGTACGGCGTCACCCGGCACGCGATTGAGGACATGCGCCGCCGCGCCGCGCCCACGACGTAGCGACATCTCGAGTAGCGCCAGACCCCCGGGGGTGCCCCGGGGGTCTTCTTGCTGTGCGTGCCCTCATCGCCTCCGGGTGCATGGACTCCCGGGGTGGCGGCGTCTCTAGCCCCCTTGCGGGTGGCGTCCCGTCACTTCGCCTCGCTGCTGCTTGTGGTGGCTGCCGATGTGGGGCGCGAATGTTACCCACATCACGTATGTGCCACATACCATTTCCTTGTTTTGGTATGTGGCACGTACTAGAGTGGTGGCATCACCACATGAACGGCACGGAAGGCGTACGGCAATGAGCTTCGACGAGATTCAGGGCGAACTGCGGGCGATCCGCCTGGAGATGTCGCCGGCTCTTCCCGCTCAGGCGCCCACCTGCCACCTTCCCGCGATGGACTGGGCGGAGCTGGCACACGCACTGCGTGCGCTGCGCTCCGACCTGACCGGGGAAGACCTGGAGGACGGCGCCGACGGCCTGTTCGGCGACCAGTTCCTGGCCGACGACGCCGCGGACGTCGACATGTGGGCAGGCTGCGATGCCCTCCCGCTGGAGAGCGACGCTGACGCCGCGGTGCGCGCAGACGGAGAGCGCATCCTGCGCATCGCGCTGTGGGAGCAGGAGCGGGAGCAGGCGCAGGAGTCGGCCCGCGCCGCCTACTCCCGTACAGAGTCGCGCGAGACCTACCGCGCGCACTGCGAGGAGCAGTGGAAGCGCGCGGAGGGCTGGTGCCGCGGAAACCTGCTGAACCGCAAGGCCACCGCGAAGGGCATCAACCCGCGCGCCCTGTTCAGCGGCCCGGCCACGATCGCCTACGCACGGGCCTCGGAAGACCTGGTCCGCTTCTGGGCGGACGTCGAACCGCGGATCACGTTCGCGCAGTGGGACGAGATGCAGCGCGGCACCCGCACAGAGGCCGCCGACCGGGCCCGGCAGACGGCGCACAACCTCCTGATCGCCGCCTGATTACCCACCACCAGACACCACTACGAAAAGGGAACGGCCATGCACTACGCCACCACCAAGACCACCACCAGGGAGCTGCACCGCCAGGACGCGGGCAAGGCCAAGGGCTACTGCGGGAAGTTCGCGCCGAACCCGGTGGACCCGGAGGCCGCGTCCAGGGGGCTGGCGGCCCGGACGATGCGCACGTGCTTGAAGTGCGACGAGATCGCGGAGGACCGGCGGCGCGCCGAGCTGTCCCTGGCCGACGGCCTGTTCGTGACCGAGGTGGCTTCCTCCCCCGCTCCGGCCGTGACCGAGAAATCGCTCTTCGGCGCGGAGGAACTGGCAGACCTGTACGTGGCCCCCAAGCGCTGCCATCCGCGCCCTGCGGCCCCGCCGGAGGACGGCGGACTGTTCGGCGACGCGGAACTGTCGGCCGCTCAAGACGACGCGGAGCGGGCGGACGACGGACACGCGCCTGCGCTGCCGGAAGCCGACGCGGCAGGAGCGGATGCGCGCGACCGGGCGGCGGACCAGGCTGATCTGGCCGCCGAGCAGGACCGGACCGCGGATACCGCGGACCTCGCGGACATGGTGGCCGACGCGGAGATCTCGGCGCGGGTGCAGGCGCAGACGGATCGTGAGGACGCGCGGACGATCGTGCCGACGCTGGGGTGGTCGGACCAGATCCACGCGGGGATGCGGGCCGCGGCGACGGGCCGGCTGATGCTCGATGCCGACGGTGCGCCGCGGATCGTGGGCGCCAACGGCGGGAAGGGCCACAAGACGCGTGCAGACCGCCTGCTGATGCTGGTCGGGGCCGGGATGCTGAACCGCGCCCGCCGCGGGCACCCCTTGACACCTACGGCCGACGGTACACGTGCGCTGCACCTCGCGAACCTGTGCCCGGACGGGGTGCACGCCACCGACCGGGAGGCATACGCGGCCCGTCTGCGAGCAGCCCGTAAGCCCGGGGTATCCGGCGAGGAAGCCAAGAGCGCTGCCCGCACGCTGCCGCCGCTCCCTCACGGCGCGGAGGCGGAGCGGCGCGTGAAGGCACTGTTCGCGGACATGCGCCGCTCCGTGGAGCGTGTCGAGGAGATCCGCCGCAGCATCGATGAGCGCGTGGAACAGACGCGGCGGGAGGAAGCGGAGCGGAAGCGGGCCCGGACCGCCTCGAAGGCTCCGGCTCGTGAGGACAGCCGCCTCCGGCACGTGTTCTGCGGACCGGACCCTCGGATCATCGCGCGGTGGGAGGCGGAACGCGCCGAGACACCACGTCATGGGACGCGACGGGACTCCTCAGCCAGCCCGGAGCCAACGATCGGACCGACACATGAGACGCAGCTGGGCGCCGGCGGCCAGGGCGCCGATCGCCTCCCGGCAGGTGCTCTCCGACCCCCAGACGCCGCGCACGATGTTCCGGCGGCGGTGCACGGCGAACGGCTGCCGATCCCGGCCGATGCCTCTCCGCAGCGTTCGCTCCAGCGGATCGGGAGCAGCGCGAAGTCTCACCCGGACTGCATGGCTCCCCGCTCGATCGGCCATCCGCGCACCGAGACGTCGGCCACCCGCGCAAGGCCACCGCACGAAGTGGATCTTGGCCGATGGCCGATGGCCGATGAGGAGCGCACGCACGGTGGCCGAGCGCGTGTCACATCAGCCCTGGCCGGTCCGCTACATGGCCGATGGCCGATATCCCGGCGTCGGCCATGCGCCATGGCCGACGGTGGCCGATCAGCCATGGCGGTGCGGTGCGTAGCGCACGGCGGGGTGGCCGATGCGCTGTGGCGCTGCGCTGGCCGCAGCCGACGCGCAGCACATACCCCTTTCTCACCTGCGGGTATCCGGGGTGGGGTAAGCAATCGGGTATCCGCTGTGCGGGACGGTGCCCGGGGTATCCGGGACGCAAGCACGACGACTTCCCGCCCCCAGCGGCAGGTAGCCCGATGACTCACCACCTGATCAAGCGCCCGGAGCAGCGCTACCAGTGCTCGCGGTGCCGGGCCGCCTTCCTGACCAGGGAGGGCGGCCGGGCCTCCCGGTTCGAGTGCCCCGGCGTGCCGCTGGCCCACGGGATCGAAGGCCGACGCGAGCACGTCATCTACCCCACGTGGTCGAAGGACCGGAGCTGCGCGACGTGGGGGTGCCCGGACCCGGATCCCGCGCATCAGTGGCACGGGCCGGATCCGTTCTGCGATGAGCTCTCGTGCGGGCGGTGCATGCACTCGTGCGACTGCGACGTGTGCGAAGGGCGGGTGTGGGCACCGGGGCTGTTCCGGTTGGTCGACAGCCGAGAAGTGTGAAGCGCGAGGGGTGGCCGGTGTGCCGCACCGGCCATGGCTGCCTGATGCGGATGGCCGATATACCGGCGTCGGCCATCGGCCATGGCCGACGGCCAGTCAGCCGCGGCGGGGCCGATGGTGGCCGGTGGCCGCGCGGGGCTACTGACGGCCGATGACCAGGGTGGCCAATCGGCCACGGCACGGCGGCGGCCTGGCGCTTTGGCCAACGCAGCTGCCTCGTGATCCTCCAGGTGCTCGCTGCTCAGCACGGTGAGGGCAACCGCTTACCCGGACAGGTGTGACCACTTATCCCACCGGCGGCGAGTGCCTACCTCACTGCATACCCTCAATGCCGGGGCGGGGGTGGCAGCGGAGCACTCAGGGCGCCGCGCGCTGCGGAGGGGAGGGCGGGACCTGGTTGGCGAAGCAGGGGAGTGCGCCCATCTCAGGTCCCGGTGAGGATGTCGTGGGTGCCGATGCGGCGCCAGATGACGTGCGGGGTGCCAGGTCAGCGTGCGGGCCCGTACTCCCAGGTGGCGCGTCCTGCGGGGCCGGTGCCCATGGACCAGGTGAGTTCGTAGATGCCGGGGAATCCGCTGAGGTGCTTGACGCGGAGGCCGGCACGGAAGCGTCCGTCGGTGCGCAAGTCGTGGACGAAGGCCGAAACGGCCCGGCGGAATCGGCGACGCTGTTCTGAGGTGAGGCGGTCCAAGTCGGTGGTGAAGCGGGGCAGCGGGGAGGGTGATCAGCGAAAGCAGTACAACGCTGTACGACACATCCGGTAGACATGGAACGTGACTAGCGCCCGCCAGGAGATACCCAACACGCAGCGTCCCAGCGGATGGTGCCCGAATTGCTCGCTGTCCGTCGGATTCACCCACATCGAGGACAGGCCCATCTGGCCGCGTCTGCGAAGGACCACCCCTGCGCCCGGAGGCGCTCCGATGGTGAGCGGGGCGAGCGGCGTTCCTCCGCGACCAAAGCCGGCCGAACCACAGCCAGAACTCTGGTGCGCGCTCTGGTCCTGCCAGCTCTGCGGGCACAACGTGCTCGTGCACGATCTGCAGATGAGGCAGGGCAGCGGCAGCACCTCGATCAAGAGGTGGCGTGCTTGGCCAAAGGCGGACCCACGAGAGCTCGACGCCTACGTACCGGAGAAGATCCGTTCCCTGTACGCCGAAGCCAGCATGGCCGAGGAAGCGGGGGCGCTACGCGCAGCAGCAGTCATGTACCGCGCAGCGGTCGAGGAACTCTGCGCCGACAAGGGCGCCCAAGGTAGGGACCTGGCGAAGAAGATCGAAGATCTCAAGAATCACGGCGTGGCCGATGACTTGGTCACCGACCTTGATGAGGCACGGTTCTTGGGCAACTGGAGCATCCATCAGGGCGTGGAGTTCACACGTGAAGAGGTCGCAGACGTCGCGGATCTCATCGACGAAGCCTGCTTCGAGATATACGTGCAACCCGCCCAAAGAAGGCAGATGCGCGACGCCCGAAAGAGCCGCCGCGATGCCAACCCCCGGCGAAAGTAGACAACCGGTGCGCCTGCCTCGAACCGAGGCCCCTGCGGTCCGCCGCAGCCTCGGCCGCGGAGCGCTCAGTCCCGGGGCTGCGTCCGTGGGGCCGGCGGGCATACAGCTGCACCTCGCCCTCGACCCCGCCAGCGGCGAGTAGCGAACCATCGGAGGAGAACGCGAAGCTGGAGATCGAGTCGTCATGTTCGAGAGGTTCGCCGACCTGCCTGCCGGTGGCCGGTTCCCAGAGATGCACCTTCCCGCCGCCGGCAGCGGCCAGCACGGATCCGTCCGGGGAGAACGCTCGCGCTGCTCCTCGTTCAGCTGCTCCCCCTGCCGCTGCGCATGCAGCCACGCACCGATGTTCTGGCCACCGACGGTCACGCCGGGCAGCAACGTCCCGAGGTGGTGAGCGGGAACTCTGGTGCTCGCGCCGCTCGTTGCGAGGAGTGCCGGGCCGTTCTTCCGGCTCGCCGCGACTGGCAAGGGAGAAGCATGAGTGGAGAACACCTGATTTCCGACGAAGAGACCCGGCGCTTCGCGGAGGGCTTCCTGTCAGATTCACCCTGGATGGGGGATCACGAGTGGGAACGCATTGTGATCGGTCCCAACGCCGAGTACCACGCCGACTTCAACGGCGTCTTCCCCGAGGATTCTGAACTCCTCGCAGGCCAGCAGTGGTCTTGGCGCGTGTCCTTCTCTGACCCCGGCGGCAAAAGGCTGTCCCTCAATCATGCGACGGTGCTCAAGGGGATCGACCGCATTGTCTACGGAGAAGCCAAGGGAGCCGAAGGCTACCGCTACCTGCACATCCAGCAGTGGTTCACCGAGCCCACGCCGGAACGACAGAAGCTACAGCTGAGCACGGCAGACCACTCCCTGATGTGCCAGCGAGCGCTGTACGACAAGATCGTCTTCCCCGTAGAAGACAGTCCGTTCGGGGAGAAGCTGGACTTTTTCGAGGAGCAGCGCGCGAACACTGAGGCACCAGAAGGCGACACGGCCTCATAGCTCATTGGCAGAGGCTCCACGTCCAGGACCCCCACCGCCCCGGACGCGCAACCGAACACACGGTGCGACCCGACCGGCAATCCGCCGGGCCGCACCCGTGTGTTCGTGGCTACGCAGCCCACTCCAGTCCCAGGTCCGTCAGCTGTCGGAGCGCGTCGGCGGTGAGCTTGCCGCGCCTGGATTTGGTGTTCGAGAGAAATACGCCCAGCTTCACAGACACCGGCTCTGCACTGCCCTCCACCGTGATCTCCTCTGTGTGGGACCGGGGGACCTTCAGGTGCCCCTCGCGGGCCTTGTACTGGGCCAGGGCCGCGATGCCCCGCTCGAAGGCCGCCGAGACCCCCTTGCGGGCCTTCACCGCCTTCACCGGCGCCTCCACGGTGGCAGGCAGCGGTTCGACGCCGAGCTCGGCCAGGCGTTCGCGCTGCTCCTCGCCCAACTGCTCCCACCCCGTGCGTTGCGCGTGCAGCCAGGCCCCGATGTCCTGGCCGCCGATGGTGACGCCTGGCAGGATCTCGGCGAGGGTGGCTCCGTCGTCCAGGACCGCGGAGAGTGCGGCGTAGCGCTGCTGCCACTCGAACGGCCAGCACTGCGGGTTCCAGTACGGGTCGATCCGCTCCAGCGCCTCGCGCCGCTCGGTGGCGCGGTCCTCGTCCTTGCCCAGCCCGCCCGTCTTTCGGAGGTTGGCCAGCCACTGGCCGACGGCTACCCCGTCGATCACCGTGTCCTTGGGCATGGCCAGAGTCCGGTGCACGGCGAAGTAGTCCCGGGCCGCGGCGAGCTTCTTGTAGAACTGGGCGTCGGCAACCGACCAGACCATGCCCAGCTCGTCCAGCAGCTCGGCCCGCCACGCCTTGAGCGTCCCGGCACGGAACGCGCGGCGCTGCTCGCTGACCCATGCCCCCAGCGCATACGTGCCGCCGTCGCCGTCGCCGTTGCTGTCGGTCGTCCAGATCGGCACGACGGTGTCCATCGGCACCTGCGCGTGCCCCTGCGACTCGACCCACTTGCGCAGGGCGTTGAGCCCGGACAGCCACACCTCGGAGTCCGGCCGCAGCACGCGGGTGCGCAGGAAGGCCGTGATGACGTCGGGGTTGCGCGGCAGGGAGAACCGCAGCAACGGCACACCCCCGCGGGCGTCCTCGTCCTCCTGGCCCTCGCCCTCGGCGGGCCGCCGGCCGCCGCCGACGGCCTCGGCCGCCTTGCCCTCCTCGACGTCCTGGTCCTCGCCCTCCCCGGCCTCGTCGCCGGCGGCCGGCTCCTCCTCCGCCTGCCCCTCCGTGTTTTCCTCGCCCTCTTCGTCTTCCTCGCGCCCAGGGTCGAGGGCCACTACCGAGGTGGCCTTCCCGCGGGAGCTGGCGGTGCGCAGGACCATGCGCTCGATCAGCCGGGAGTCGTGTGCACGCAGCCCCTGGAGCACGGCGACCAGGGGCCGGTAGCTGGGGGAAGCCATCATGTCCTCGGGGTCCTCCCCGGCCTGGAGGAAGACCGGCACGACCAGCCGCGCCACCTTCCCCTCACCCGGCGCCTGTCGCAGCCCGCGGCCGGTGATCTGCACGATCTGCACCGGCGAACTGCGGGTGTCTGCGAAAACGACGCCGTCGACGCCGCGCTTGCCGCGGATGTCGACGCCCTCACCGAGCACCTGGCAGGACGCCAGGATGCCCAGCTCGGTCACCCACCCCTCGGCGTCCAGGCCGTCCGCGAACCGGTCCAGCACCACCCGCCGGTGGGCGGCCGAGTGCTCCCCGCACAGCCACTCCGCCCCCACCCGCTTCGGATACACCGCCGGGTCCGTCTCATACAGCTCCGCGGCCGTCTCCGGCAGCGCCCGCGCGAACGCCATCGCCTCGATCGTGCGCCAGTGGAACGTCATCAGGTTCCGCGCACCGGTGGTGTCCGCGTGCTTGAGCAGCGCCGCCTGTAGGGCGGCAAGGCGCCGGCCGCGCACCTCCTCCGGGGCGGCGTCCTCGCCCGGGGCCTCGGGGTCACGGATCTCCAGCACATCCACCTCGAACGAGGCAAGGATGCCCCGCTCCACACTCTCCATCAGCCCTAGCTCGTACAGAACAGGCCCGTACAACTGGACGTCATCCATCGACGCCACCAACCGCCCACCCAACGCCCCTGAATCGCCCTCAGAGCCGCCCCCGGCACCCTCCGCGCCCGATCCGCCGGCGGGTGCCACCGCGGGCGCCCACAGCCGCGGCGTGGCCGTCATGTACAGCCGCCGCGCCGCCGGAATCCGCTCCTGATCGTGAACTGCCGCCCAAGCCTTACCAATTGCACCACTTGTCCGGTGCGCCTCATCCACCACCAGCAGGTCAAAAGGACCCATTTTCTGACCGAACGACCCGCGCAGCGCCTGCTCCAGCACCCCCGGCGCCGCCGCACGTCCCTCGGAGCCCTCGCCTTCGGCGTCGCCGTCCTGGTCGTCCTCCAGGCCCTGCGACACCAGCGACGCGTAGGTGGCGAAGACCAGCATCGGCCCTTCCTTCGCCCACAGCGCCAGCTGCGTCGGATTGGTCGTGCACCGCACGTCCAGCGCCTCCAGCAGCGGGTCCGCCCCCAACGAGCACACCGCCACCGCAGGCCCCTTGTGCCCCACCGCCCGCCACGCCTCCACCGTCTGCGTCAGCAGATCCAGCGTCGGCACCAACACCCCCACCAGCCCCCGCGGCACCATCCGCAGCGCCGCCGTAGCCGCCGAGATCGTCTTGCCCGTACCGGTCGCCGACACCACCTGCCCGCGCAACCCCCGGGCAGGCAGAACCCCGTCCAGCGGCCCCGAAAGACCCCGGATAACCGCATCAACCAACTCCACCTGATGCGAGAAAAGCGGAATCTCACCCATCTTGCTGCCCATTCCTGACCCCTCCAGTTCCACAATCCAGCAATTCAACGAATCCGCAATTCCGGCAGAAAGTCAGCGCGACGGAATGAACGGCGCGACGGACACGGCGCCGTCCTCACCGACCACCACCCGGCCCGCCAGCTGCGCCAGCACCTCCTGCGGCGTCAGCCCCGCCCGGGACGCGACCTGCCGCAGCCGCCGGCCCGGCCCGGCGGCCACCCACACCTCGCCGCACACCTCCTGCGCGGCCTCCCTGCGCCGCTCCATGTGCGTGGCGTGCGCGGCGAGGGCCTGCTCCCGCCGGACCGTGCGCTCCGCCGCCCACGCCGAGCCGACGCTGTCCCGCTCCGGCTCATACACCGCCCACCCCGACGCCTCCACCAGCGCCTGCACACGCCGCCACTCCGCATGCCGCGCCACCCACATCTCGGCGAGCTCCGCCGGATCCGGCGACGCCACCAGCCCCCCGCGCTCCACCGGCCCCGGACAGCGCAGCTCCTCGGCCGTCTCCCGCTCCCGCACAGCCGCCTGGGCAACCGCCTCGGCAACCCGTGCCGCCGGCATCCCCGCACCCTGCCGCCGCACCGCATCCCGCGCGACGTCCTCGCTGCTCCAGATCACTGGCCGGCCTCCCCATCCGCGAGACTGACGGGCTGGTGCGGGGTGCTGGAGGAAGACGCGTCACTCCAGATCACCCCGTTTACCTTGTGCCAGCCGCCGGGCGTCCCGTCCGATGTCCCGCGCATGAACCCCGGCAAGTCGTCCGGGTCGTAGTGCCCGGCCTCACGCGTGCAGACGACGGCGTCCCCGTCGCCGTTCACCGTCCGCGCGGTGCACAGACCGCCGGCCTCACCCAGCGCCTCCAACACCCGTCGCCGCTCGGTGGTGTTCGGATGCGTCCGCGGCAGCACCGTCTCCCGGACGAACGCCTCCAGCCGCACAAGGTCGGCGCGCCCACGCTGTCGCACGTCCGTGACCGCCAGGCCGTGGTGGTCGAGGTAGGACAGGAGGAACTGAGCCAGGGCCCGGCCGGGATCGCTGGCGTGCTCAATCCCGGGCGGCTCGCTGGTCCAACCGAAGGTGGCCTGGTAGGGCCGGGGCCGAACGCCGCCGTTGTGCGGGTCGGGGAAGACCACGGCACGGGTGAAGAAGTCGTCCAGGCGGCTGAGCAGTTCCCCGTCCGGGTCGTCGACCTCACGGCCGCGCACGGTAGCGAGCGCGGCCTCCAGGATGGTGGTGAGGTACCGCTGGCGGGCATCCTCCAGCTGCCGCATCTCGACCGACAGGCTCTCCTCGGTCACCTGCACCACCCGGTACATACCGCGGTCCCCATACAGGCCATGCGGCCGCTCCAGCACCCGCCGCGCCTTGCCCAGGGCATCCTCAACCGACCGCCCGTAGGCGTAGTTGACCGTCACAGAAGCACCGGGATGCGCCGGATCGGTCCGCTGCGCCACGATCCGGTAGCGGACCAGCTCCGGGTCCGGCCCCGCTTCACCGCTCTCCCGCGCCCAATGCTCCAGCCGCTCCTGGTTCCAGCGGTGCACCGCCGGATCACCATCGGGAGAGTAGGTCAGCCACCCCGCGTCGAGCATCAGGCTCCAGATGCGCCGCAGCTCATCCCGCCGGAGCTCCGCCAGCTGCTCCTCCGTGCTGAGCGGCCGCACCGAGTCCTCGCCCGCCTCCAGTCCACCCGCGGCCACCATCCGCTCATGGACCTGCTCCACCGTCATCCCGAAAACCTCACGGTGGATTTCCTCCAGCGCGTCAAAGCGCATTTCGAAGCTCAAGCCTTGGGATGACCGAAAGGGGGATTCGGCGCTTTTCTCGTCCGGCATCGGCTAGCCTTTCCTTATGAGGAATTCCCGGAGCTTCCCGCCCCTGGGGGTAGTGCCGTAGTTCCACGAACTTTACCCCTGCATCATGGAGCGACGCAGCAGGTTGGCTGAAGTGGACCCGGAAGGGTGGTTCCTGGTAGGATCTGGCACGCAAGACCACGGAAAGCCGGTACTCTGGAGGTTCTGGTGATGGAAGGTCAGAACCTGGCTGACCGTCACCTCACACCCCAGTCCCCGTCAGAAGCAGCCGCACCCTCACCCCTCTTCTAGGCAGCCCGCTTGAAGCTCCGTCAGCACTCGCCTGCAATCGCTAAACTGTCCCAATTTTCGAAATGCGAATGCGCGTGAATTCCGGAGGAATTTCACAAACAATTCCGGGAGGAATTGTTTAAACCCCGGAGGGGTTTATCGTCTTTACGACCCGTAGGGTCGTGCGTCGTTCCTCCGGAGGAGGACGCGCGCTGCTGGAGGAGATCGTCGACGGTGCGATCTTCCTGGACGGCGCGGAGATCACCGATCCGGCGGCGCACCGCGTCCACGTCCGCCCGCGGATCGGT
>NZ_JBEYVM010000024.1:0-111615 GCF_040643995.1 Streptomyces sp. NPDC047049
CGCGGCGTCTGGTGCGTGCGCTCGCAAGGCGGAGGGTCGTCCTCGTAGTGGGTCTACGTGGACGATCCCGACAACGCAGCGAGCGTGCGTGCCAGGCGTCGCGAGCCAGGCGGGACTTTGCGGACACGCCCTAGCGGTCCCGTGGCCGCACCGTCATCCGGATCCCGTCCCGTGCCCACAGCACGAACCGTTCCACCGGCGTCACTTCGTGCCCCGGCGCGGGCCGGAAACGCAGACGCTTGAGGAGGACGGCCAGGACGAGCTGGGCCTCGACCGTGGCCAGGGCGGCGCCCTCGCAGCTGCGTGGCCCGATCCCGAAGGGGACGTACGCGAGCCGCGGCCGCTTGGCCACTTCCTGCGGCGTGAACCGCTCGGGGTCGAACCGCTCCGGCTCGGGCCAGTGCTCAGGGTTCAGGTGCACCGCCCAGAACGGATAGAACACCGTCGTCCCGGCCGGGATCTCATACGGGCCGAGAACCAGGTCATCGGTCGTCTCACGTGCGCCGTACGGGCCGGGAGGGAACAGGCGCATCGACTCCTTGAGCACCATGTCCAGATACGTAAGCCGCCGCAGATCACCGTAATCGGGCGTGGCGCGCTCGACCCACACCTGGTCCAGTTCGGCGGCGACGCGATCGGCCACGTCGGGATGACGGCCCAGCAGGTGCAGCGTCCACGAGACGGCGACGCCGGTGGTGTGGTGGGCGGCGAGCAGCGTCATCATCACGGTGTCCCTGATCCGCGCCGGGCCCTGACCGGCCTCCACGAGCGCCCCGATCAGGTCGCTGCGGTCGGTGCGGCCGCCCGAACGGTGCGCCGCCACCACGCGGTCGACCGTCGCACGCAGATAGGCAAGGGCCGCCTCGGCCCGCTCCGCCGAGCGCGGGTCGGCCCGTGGCACCTGGTAGAGCCGCCCGAGGTGCTCGGTGAGCACTTCCTCGAACGCGGCGACGACACGGTCCGTGTCGGTTTCCGCGCCGCCGAGCGCGAACCCGCAGATCATACGGAGCGACAGCGCGGTCAACTCCTGCTGCAGCTCGACGGGTTCTCCGTCCCCCTGCCCCGCCCAGCGGTCCGCGAGTTCCCGCGCCAGCTCGGTGAAGCGCGCGAAGTGCCGCTCGTGAGCCGGCCGTCCGGCGAGCACCGAGAGCAGCAGTCGGCGCCAGGGGGCGTGCTCCTCGGCGGGCAGCACTTGCAGGTTGCCTGCCTCGCACAGCGGGTCCAGGAACGCGAACAGTCCCTCGGGCCGTGTGTCGAGGTGCGCCGTGGCCTCCAGAAGCACGGGATCGGCGATCGACACGGCCGTGTCCGCGCCCGGCAGCTGGAAGCGCACGACGGGTCCGTGCGCCTCGTGCAGGCGTAACTGGTACCGGTGCAGCCCGCCCGCAGCCGCAACGGCGCTCAGCCCGCCGTCCTCCTGGTACTCGGGTCCGGGGATGCGCATGACGGTGCCTCCTGCCCCAAGTCCTGCCCGTCGAAGAGTCTCTTTCGGGGGCCCTCGACTCACCCTTGCATCAAACACTTTTTCCCCGGGTCCCCGCTGCATCGACCACGGAGCCGCCGCAAAAACCCGTTGGCGGACCACTGCGACCGTTGCTAATCTCCCGGAGGCCGTGCGAGAGAACGAGGAGGTGGTACCCGTGAACGCAGTATCGACATGGGTGCTCCCCTCCGGGGTCACGGTCGGGCGATAGGTCGTCCGGGAGCGCCGTTCCAGCGCACTCCCGAAAGGCACGACCATGCACTTCACTTCTGAACGGCGCCTCGACGACGGCGTCCTCGAACGCGAATTCACCCTCGGCGGGATCCCGGGCATCCTGTGGACGCCCCCGTCCGCATCTGCATCCGGACCGGCGCCGCTGATTCTGCTCGGCCACCCTCCGCTCGGACTGCGCAAGATGTATCCCCGGCTGGCGGGGCGGGCCCGGCGCGCCGCGGCGGATGGCTTCGCCGCGGCCACCATCGAGCTCCCCGGGAGCGGTGACCGGCCCCGTTGGGCCGCCGCCGAGCAGGCCCGCGCCGAGCTGCGCCGGGCCATGGAGGCCGGCGAGCCGGTCGGCGACGAGATCGTCGACGCCCTCGTCCTTCCGCTCGTCGAAAAGTCGGTCCCGGAATGGCAGGCCGCCCTGGACGCTCTTCTGTCGCTGCCCGAGATCGGCGGCCCGGTCGGGTACTCGGGGGGAGTGATCTCCATCGGCATCCGGCTTGCGGTGGTCGATCCGCGCATCTCGGCCGCCGTGCTGTTCGCCGGGAGTCTCGTGCCCGCCGCCATGTTCGAGGAGGCCCGCCGGGTCACCATTCCCCTGCACGTCCTGCTGCAGTGGGACGACGAAGGAAACGACCGGCAGGCGGCCCTGGACCTGTTTGACGCCTTCGGCTCCCAGGAGAAGACACTGCACGCCAACATGGGCGGACACAGCGGCGTCCCGCAGTTCGCGGGGGACGCCGCGGCCCGGTTCTTCGCCCGGCATCTGCGCTAGACCCGCATCGAGGTTCCGTCGGCGTTGGCACGTTGTGCGTCCGGAGCGAAGGTGCTGGTGAGTCCGTCCTACAGCCGGGCCAGTTGCCAGGTGCCCTCGCTCCACGACGCGATCCGCGTCGTATGCGGGCTTGCCCTCCAGCACGCGTGTCCTGCCCCGGGCCTGCCCTCGTGGGCCTTTCCGGGCGGGCGGACGAGTGTCAGACTGGAGCGGTCTGTATCTGCATGTCATCGGGCCCGGCGATCAGAAGAACCTGGAGCGCGCCTTGCGGCAGCACGAGCTGAGTCACGACCACCTTCACCCGGCGCCGCGCCCCGCGCCCGCGCGCGTCGCCTCCGACGCCGCCCGACTGGACGCGTCGGCCGCCGGTCGCTGTACCCCCGAGTCGGTCAGGATGCTCCAGGGCGCCGTGGGCAACCGCGCGGTGACCGCGGCTCTGGGAAGAGGCAGCCAGGCCGGCACGCCGGTGCAGCGGGTGGGTGCCCCGCCGTTCGGCAAGCGCTTCTCCGGCTCCTCCCTCGGCACCGAGAGCGAGCTGAGCGGATTCGTCTGCGCGCTGCCGATGAACGCGAGCCGGACGTTCGCCGTCGTCCGGTCGGCTCGGGACGACAAGCCCCTCGTCCAGATCACCAAGGATATGGTCCAGGGCCCTTACCCCAACCCGAAGAACCTGCCGATGGCCAACTCCGGGCAGTGGCAGATCCACACCGTGGAGTTGGTCACCTACCCCTCGCTCATCGACGACGGGCAGGTCCAGGAGCGCAACAACGCGGTGCAGTTCCTGCTCGACGTCTTTCGCGCGCACACCTCCTCCCGCACTCACGAGCCGCTGCGGGCGCAGACCAGCGAGGACGGCCAGTACCGGCTGGAGGTGGTCGGTGCCCGGCACGTCGTCGCCTCGGGCACCGGCATGCACGCCGAGGAGGACGGATCGGTGCGGATGCCGCCCGCCGGCCAGCAGCTCACCATGGGGGTCGCCGCCAAGGACTTCGGCACCGGGTTCACGCGCGAGCCCGGGCACGGCGAAGAGCTGAAACTGCTGGAGAGCGCCCCCTGGTACAGGCGTGAACTGGCAGCCGAGGCGGCCCAGCGGATGCCTGGACTGTCCGCGCAGCCCGGCGACCCGGCCTCCGTGGCCCGCGTCTACGCCTACCTGGCCTCCGTCATCGACTTCACCGCCGGTCTGCTCGCCAAGTACCGCCTGCCCATGGAGGACTACGAGCCCGAGGGGAACCCACTGGCCTTCGGGCTCACCGACCCCAAGGTGAAGAACGAATGGCACATCCTGCCGCGCACCCGGCCGAAGAACATGCTGGACACCCTCGACGGCAGCAGCCGGAGCGCCGCCATGGAGCTGCTGCGCACCATGCCGCCGCGGGGTGACGAGAAGGCGTGGCAAGCCGCGCACCGGTACATCTTCAGGGGCGGCGGTGAGGTCGCCGGCCACGGCATCAACGACGCCGTGGTCACCTCTGCGAAGGACGGCCGGGAGACGGATCACCCCGCGGCACTGTTCGAGTTCCGTACCGTTCCCGACCAGCTCAAGCGGTACGTCCCGCAGCAGCGGCAGGCCGAGGTGGAGATCTCCGATCCGCTGTCGGAGTTCGGCACCCGGCGGAGCGAGGCCGTGCGGGCCATCAACACGCGCGTCGCCGGTCCCGGCAACGTGGAACCGTTCGCGGACTGGTACCGCGAGCAGCATCCGCGCCACCAGGACAAGCCGGTCGCCCGGCTGTTCACCCTGGCCACAGCGCAGCAGAAGTCCCAGTGGCTCAGGACTGCCAGGCCGGAGCAGTGGCGGGAGATCAAGGACCGGTTCGGCCCCGAGGCCTAGGGCCTGTCGTTTGGATCAGGCCCTAGTACGGCAACGGTGTTTGCCCGTACGCGGGGACAAATTGCTCCGCATCTGACGCCGTACGCCGCTCCACCAATGGGCACCGCCGACAAGTTCCCGCCGCCCTCCCCTCGGACCGGCGGGGCGGCCACGTACGGACGGCAGCCTGTTTACTGATGGGTAACTTACCGTACAGTGTTGCAGCGGCGGGCAGTTGGCCCGCCGTCTGTCCGTAGGGCAGACAGTCACCACACGGCACACAGGCTGCCACCACGCGTAGCCCGTGCAACGGAAAGGACTGTCCTGAATGGCCTCCCCACGCCGGCTTCGCGCCGTACTGCTGCCGCTGGTTCTGATCGCCTCCGCAGCCACTCTGGGCACCGGAGCCGCCATGGGCGCGGTCTCGGAGGACGAGTCCTCCAAGACCGCGCCCGCCGCCACCGAGCAGCAGCCCACCTGGGCCATCGCCCACCGGGTGCTGACCACGGGCGGGGTGACCACGGCGCTCAAGAACGGGGCCAACGCGCTGGAGATGGACGCAACGGCCTGGCGCAAGGGCTGGTGGGCCGACCACGACGGCTCTCCCACCAGCTCCGGGGACACCATGTCGGCCATGTTCGACCAGGTGGCAAAGGAGCATGATCACGGGCGTCACGCCTCCTTCGTCTGGCTGGACATGAAGAACCCCGACTGGTGCGACAGCAACGACCCCAAGTGGCGCCACTGCTCCGTGGCCGGGCTGCGGGACCTGGCGCGCCAGAAGCTGGAAAGCAGGGGCATCCGGGTGCTCTACGGCTTCTACGGCAAGGAGGGCGGCAGCGGCTGGAAGACCGCCCTCGCTGACCTGAACTCCAAGGAAGCAGTCAGCTACAGCGGCGATTACGCGCAGGTCCGGGACGGCTTCGCCGAGCACGGGCCGAACGTCCCCGGCAACCAGCGCGTGATGGACAAGGGCGAGTTCAGCATGGCCTTGAAATTCGACAGCATCCGGGAGGAGCTGGCCGCCGGCAGGAAGGCCCGGGACGCCGGAGAGCTCGCGCAGACCGTCGGCTGGACGGTGAGCAAGGGTGACGGGGAACGTGCCACCACCCTGCTCGACTCCTCCGACGGGAGCGCCGCCGTGGACAGCCTGATCTACGGCCACCGCATGTCGTGCTACCCGGACGGTGTCAGCGGCCCGAAGGGCTGCGGCACGGACGACAGTGCGGTGCGGGAGTCGCTGTCGTACATCACGGACTACGTGAAGGCCCACCCGGAGACCCGCCGGATGGCGACCCCTCGGGACATCCCCTTCGGCAGCTGACGCCCCGAGCCCCCGCCCGGCCTCGCCGGTCCCTGTCAGCGTCGTCGTCGCCCGGACCGCCGGGTGCCGCGTCGCACACGTCAGCGGTCCGGCGTCGGGCGCAGGCGCACGGGGACAGCGGTGTGGCCGTTGCTGATCAGGCTGGGCAGTCGCTTCAGCTCGTGCGGGCCGGCGGCGAGTTGGATGTCGGGGAAGCGCTCGAAGAGCAGTCTGAGGATGGTGACGACTTCGAGGCGGGCGAGCGGAGCCCCGAGGCAGAAGTGGACGCCATGACCGAAGGCAAGGTGCTCTTTGCTGGGGCGGGTGACGTCGAAGCGATCGGGGTGCCTGTGCCAGCGGGGGTGCCGGTTGGCGGCGGCATATGAGGCGAGGATGGCGTCTCCGGCCTGGATGGTCCGTCCATCGGGGAGCGCGATGCCGGCGAGGGCGTAGCGCAGGGGAAGGTGCTTAATGGCGGGCTGGTGGCGCAGTGTCTCCTCGACGACGTCCTGCCAGGCGTAACGGCCGGAGCGGACGTGAGCCAACTGCTGCGGGTCGGTCAACAGAGCGGTGACGGCGGCGTCGATGACGTTGACCGTGGTCTCGTATCCGGCCGCGAGCATCAGCAGGAGCGTGTCACGCAGCTCGGCGCTGCTGAGGGCCGCGCCGTCGCCCTCCTCGTCGCGGGCGGCGATCAGCGACGAGGTCATGTCCTCACCGGGCTCGGTGCGCTTGATCTGGATCAGGGCGTCCAGCAGGCCGTAGAGGGTGGCGGTGTTGGCGACCTGTTCCCCGACCGTGAGATGAGTGGCGAACACGTTGTCCACCACGGTGCGGAACTCGGGCCGCCGGTCGGCAGGTACGCCCATGAGCTGGCCGATGACAGCGATCGGGAGCGGGTATGCCAGGTGCTCTCGCAGGTCGACCGTCTCGCCGGCCGGAACGGCATCGAGGCCGTCGAGGATGGCGTTGACGAAGGCCTCGATATCCGTCTGGAGGGCGGCGGCTCGGCGGGCCGAGAGGGCGGGGGCGACCATGCGGCGCAGGCGGCTGTGGTCCTCGCCGTAGGCGGTGAACATATTGCTGACGGACACCCACAGGGCCAGTGGCCAGGTGGGCACGGTCTCGGCGAAGTCCGGCCAATGAGCGCGCGCGTCTTTGGAGACGTCCTTGCTGGTCAGGAGCTGCTTGAGCAGGTCCGGGTCGGACACGCTCCAGGCGCGCACGCCGAGGATGTCCACCGGCGTGGCCGGGCCGCGATCACGCAGGGCCTGGTGCTCGGCGTCCGGATCGGCGCCTGTGGGGTCGAGGACGAGGATCTGCTGTGGGGACACGGTAGTGCCTCTTTCAGCTTGCGGGGGGAGATTCACGGGCAGGGCGGCGAGGGAGCGGTGGAAGGCGCCGGGACGCCGGACGAGGTCGTCACAGTGGCTAACGAGGTCCCTCTCGGGAAGGACATCGAGGACGTGGAAGATGGCGGCCTCGGCGACGGGGTAGCGTGCGAGCCGGCGGGACAGCCGTGCTGCCCGGCGCCCCACGCGAGGTGAGCGCGATGGCCCACCGACCGGTGGGCTCCCGGGGCGGGGTCGTTGTTGCAGTCTGCGCAGCTGATGGCCACCGGCTGGTCAGCCGGGAGCAGGCAGCCACCGATGTCGACCGGTTGGTATCCGCCGGTCTCCGCTAAGGCAACCTGCACCACATCGGTGACACCTTTCGGATCCGAGGCGCCTCATGTGCGCACCGGACCGCCCGTGGCGGGCTCGCAGTCATCGTCATCGCCCCCTGCGCCTGGGGCCCCTGACCAGCGCATTTGTGCCTTTCAGCACTGTCATGGCCTTCCCCCTGCACGCCGGAAGGTCCCGCAGACGTCCCTGGGATGCCCCTGACCGCCGAAGGTTTCCGAGGAGCCATGCCCCTCTCGGAATGCTCCGGCACGAAGCATCGCTTGCGGTACGCGATGGACAGACTTCGATAACTGCGGCAGCGCTGTCGAGGATGAGCGCCCTGGAGAGCGACCGGGCGTGGGGCGGGCATCCGGGGCCCGGCCGCGCCGGGACGGTGTGATGGGCCGCAGCTCGGAAGGGAATCCGAGCTGCGGCCCTGCGCGGCCGGGTGTTTTCAGTGGACGGGGGAGGACCGGCTGTTCGCCCACCTGGCCCGGCGGGCCCGCGCGTCCGGAGGTTCCTCGTTGGCCCCGTTCATGCCTCCAAAATGTCCGTGTGCGATGGGTAGGGCAAGGTGGTCGGGGTCCGGTGGACCCCGGCCTTCAGCGATTCAGTCGCCGTGAGCCTGCCCAACCTCCTTCCGCAGGAGCTCGACGTAGTCATGGGCCCACCCTTCGACAGTCGCGCGGTCCCACAGGTCGGCCGAGTACTCCGCGAAGCCCGCGAGTACATCCCCGGTGGGCACGAGCCCGAGGGTGAGGTCCGTCCTGGACGCGGCGGGGGCAAGGTCCTCGACGGACGTGCTCAGCCCTGGTAGTTCGATGTCGGTCTTCAGCGAGCTCTGGTAGGCGAAGCCGACAGCGAGCTGGTCAGGCATGGCGATGCCTTTTCGCTCCCGCATGACCGGGGCGATCCGGCGGACCGGCATGACCTGATCGATGTCCTCCACCGTGGTACGGGCGACCTGGTCCGTCAGAGAGGCAAAGGAACCGGCCGCGCCATTGCGCACCCGAAGTGCGAACCCCGTGGTCGTACAGGCCACCAGCGACTCGAACGCGCGCCGCTCACGGTTGGCGTAGGAAACGTTGAACAAGACGTCCGGCTGCCCGGACTTCTGCGACAGCATCCGGCCCAGGGCCGCTGCTGTGACCACGAACGGGGTCGTACCCCGCTGCCTGGCCAGCTGCTCCACGGCGGTACGCACCTCGGCCGGCACGGTGAACGTCACGATGCCGCCCCGCCCGCTCGCGGTCGTCGACCGTGGCCGGTCAAGCGGCAGGTCGATCCCGAAGGGTACGCCGTCCAGCCGGCGCAGCCAGAACTCCAGCTTCCGCTCATCGGTGGCTATGTCGGAGTGGTCGCGCTGCCACTGCGCGTACGCGATGGGCTGGTACGGCGCGGGTGGCAGGGCAGGGGGGCTATCTGTCATGGCCGCGGCGTAGAGCGCGGCCAGTTCCTTCAGCAGCAGGCTGACGGACCATCCGTCGCACATGGCATGGTGCAGGGCGAACAGCAGCACCCAGGTGCTCTCGCCGGTGCGCAGCAGGCGAAGGGTCGTCGGAACTCCGTCGGCGGGGTCGAGTGGCGTCTCCGCAGCCTCAGCACTGGCCCGTTCCAAGGCGGATTCCCGCTCCTGTGACGGCCGGGTGATGAGGTCCTCGACGGGGAGGTCCACCGGCCGGGCACGAAGCACCTCCTGCTGCCAGCCTTCGCCGTCCTTGGCAAGGCGGGTCCGCAGGCCCTCGTGCCGTTCCATGAGCCGGGTCAGGGCGGTGCGCAGCGCCACCACGTCCAAGGCCCCGGAGAAGGTGATCCGCATGGCGACGTTGAAGACTTGCGGAAGAGGGTGACGGGCGTGAGCCGAGGCGAAGCGGGCCTGCTGCTCAGTAGCGGGCGCCCGGCGTTCGACGATGCTTCTCCCCTGGTCGGCTCCGGACGGTCCACGTTCCCCTGCTTGCCCGGTGAGATAGGCCGTCATGGCCCGCAGCGTTGGCTCCTGGTAGAACCGCACCATGGGGTACTCGGTGCCGAATTCCTCCCGGACCCGGTTGACCATCCGCATCGCGGTGATCGAGTGACCGCCCAGGTCGAAGAACGAGGCACATGGCCCGATGCCGTCGGCGTCGATGGCGAACTCGGCTGCCCAGAGCTCCCGTATCCGCCGCTCGATGCTGATGTGTGAGCTGGGCTCGATGCCTGTGCCGGGGCCGGCTTCCGTCTCCTGACCGGTGGCAAGTCGCTTCGGCAGCGGTGCCGCGGTGACGAGGTCGGGCGGCGACAGTCTGGAGCGGTCCAGCTTGCCGTTGTCTGTCAGAGGCAGCTCGGTGAGGACTTGCCAGGCGCGCGGCACGAGGTACTCCGGCAGCCAGGCGGCCAGTTCGTCGGCCATGAGGTCGGCGAACGCCTGCCGGTCATCGGCGGCTTTGCCGACCGGGTCGGCGGGGACGGCGTAGGCGGCGAGATAAGCCTCGTCCCGTTCGTTGCGGCGAGTGAGCACGGCCGCCTCGCGCACGCCGTCCAGGCCGTTGAGTACGCGGGAGACTTCCTCCGGCTCGATCCGGAAACCGCGGATCTTCACTTGGTCATCGGTCCGGCCGCGGAACTCGAGCTTTCCGTCGGTGGTCCAGCGCACCAGGTCGCCCGTGCGGTACAGGCGGGCGGCCCGGCCACCGTCCGGGTCCGGCAGGAAGCGCTCTTCGGTGAGTTCGGGCTGGTGCAGATAGCCGAGGGTCACACCCGGGCCGCCGACGAACAGCTCCCCCACGGTCCCGACCGGCACCGGGCTGCCCGACTCGTCGACTACGCGAAGGCGCACATTGTCGACCGGCCGGCCGATGGCGATCGCCTCGGCCGCCGGGCGAGAGCCCTCGGTCCGAGGAGGCACGGTCTCCACCGTGCACAGCACCGTGACCTCAGTGGGCCCGTACACGTTCACCGTCTCGTACGGTGCCTCGGGCCGTGGGCGGGTGCGCAACACGTCACCACCGATCAGCAGGTGACGCAGCGGCGGCTGACTGCCGGGCGGCAGCTGCAGCACCGCTTCGCCCAGTGCCGTGGGCAGGATGGAGAAGGTGACACCCTGCCTGGCGTACCACTGGGCGAGGGCGAGCGGGTCCTTGCGGACCGTCTCGTCGGCGATCGTGACCGAGGCGCCCGCGGTCAGTGCCGGCCAGATCTCCAGGAGCGAGGCGTCAAAGCTCTGGCTGCAGACGACGGCACTGCGGTCGGCTGTGGTGAAGGCGAAGCGCCGGTGGTGCCACTGACACAGGTCGACGATGCTGCGGTGTGGCACCGCGATGCCCTTGGGTGTGCCGGTGCTGCCGGAGGTATAGAGGACGCAGCACGGGGACTCGCGGTCCGTGGCGGCCGCGGCGGGATGGGGCCGCCGCGGGATGGCGTCGGGTGCCACGGTGGTCACTTGTCCCGACAGCGCCGGCGTGGCCGCCTCGGCCCGGGTGGACACCACGATGCGGGCCCCGGACTCGGCGATCACCTGCTCGGCGCGCGTCCGGCCGAGGGAGGGGTCGAGCGGCACGTACGCGCGGCCCGCCTTGAGTACCGCGAGCATGGCTACGACGAGGTCGACGGAGCGTGGCAGCCACAGGGCCACCATGTCATCGGGGCTGCCATCCGCGTGCTGTTCCTGGAGAACGGCGGCCAGCTGCTCGGCGCGCTCATCCAGTTCACGGTAGGTCAGCACGGTTTCGCCGCAGATTATCGCCGTACGGCCCGGGGCTGCGGCGGCCTGCCGGGCAACCAGCTCGTGAACAGCGGTGTCCGGCGACGTACGGGAGGGGCCGCGCTGCCAGGATTCCGGTACGGGCTCCCCGGAGGCGGCCGCTGCGGCAAGCTGGGACAGCGGTGTCTTTGGGGTGTCGACGGCCGCCGCGAGCAGGTCCCGAAAGGTGGTGAAGAACCGCTCGACGGTGTCCGGATCGAACAGGTCGGTGTTGTACTCCAGGTGGCAGCGAATGCCCTGCGGCTGGTCGGTGAAGTAGAGGGTGAGATCCGTCAGGGCCTTGTCCGGACCGGAGTCCAGCGGTGTCGCCGCGATGCCGGGCAGCTCGAAGCGGAACGGTTCGCTGCGCTGGAACTCGGCGAGCACCTGGAACACGGGGGTACGGTCTGCCGCCCGTGGCGGGGCGAGCTCGCGGACCACCGTCTCGAACGCCACATCGGCGTGGTCGTACGCGTCGAGAGCGACGGTACGCACCCGGTCCAGCAGTCTGCCGAACCCAGGATCGCCGGACAGGTCGAAGCGCAGCGCGAGGGTGTTGACGAAGAATCCGAGCAGGTCCTCGGCCCGCTGAGGCCGGTCGGAGACCGGGACGCCGATGATGATGTCCTCCTGCCCGGTGACCCGGTGCAGCATCGCCGCGTACCCGGCGAGCAGGGTCATGAACAGGGTGCTCCGGTGCGTACGGCTCAACTCACGTAACTGCCGGGAGAGTTCTGGATCGAGGGTACGGAAGACCGCCCGGCCGTTGGAGGTCATCGTCGCGGGTCGCGGCCGGTCGGTGGGCAGGTCCAATACGGGCAGATCACCGCCGAGCGCCTGGAGCCAGTGGCCCAGGTCCTCGGTGGCCTTGGGATCGTCCACGGACGCCGCCTGCTCGCTTGCGTGAGCGGCGTAGCTCCAGGTCAGCGCCGGCAGAGCGGGGGCGGTTCCGTCGAGTTCGGCGCGGTAGAAGGCGGACAGGTCGCGGGCCAGGACGGTGGCGGAGGCCGCGTCGACCACGATGTGGTGGAGGGAGAGGACGAGGACGTGCTCCTCGTCAGCGACTCTGACCAGCCGGCTGACGAACAGCGGGCCGACCGCCAGATCGAAACGGCGCGCGCTCTCCGCTGCCAGGACCTCCTGAACCGCGGCCGCCGGACTGCCGGTGCCCTCCACGACCTCGAAGTCCGGCTGGGCCGATGCCCGCACCATCTGCCGCGGCTCGCCTCCCGTCTCCCGGAAGACGGTGCGCAGTCCCTCGTGGCGGGCGATGAGGCCGTGCAGAGCCGCGCGCAGAGCAGGCACGTCGAGCGGGCCGTCGAGGCGGATCGCCTTGACCTCGTTATAGGCGGTACGCCCCGGAAGCAGCTGCTCCAGGAACCAGATCCGCTCCTGGCCCGGCGACAGCGGCGCGTCACCAGGCGTGTCACGAGGCACGGGTTCGAGGGCGGGCGGCACAGGGGCGGCAGGGGGCGGCGTCAAGGCTGCCAGGGCAGCAGGCTTCGGTGGGTTCTCCAGGTAGCGACGGCGCAACGCGGCGAGGTGAGGGAGGCCCGCGCGTAGCTCGGCCGGCGCGACACCGAAGTCGACCAGTGTGACGATCTCGTCGGCGCCCGCCGCGGTCACCGCGTCCACCACCGGGCCGACGCTGTCCACCGTACCGATCAAGGCCCGCTGGTCGCAGTAGCGGCCGTACGCACGGCGGAACACCGTCTCCAGGTCGTCCTCGCTGAGGGCGGCGAGGTCGACGCTGTGACCGAGGCTGTTGGTGACGCCGCTGAACAGGGACAGGGATGCGCGCATATAGCGGGACAGCGGTTCGTACGCCCCGGTCCGCGCGGTGTCGTGGTCCGCCGAGAGGTAGGTGTGCAGCAGGACGGCCACCCGCCCGGCGTCCGGATCCAGGCCGTGACGGGCGCGGGCGCGGCGGTAGCGCGCGATGTTCTCCTGGAGCTGTTCGACGCTCTGCGTCATCAGGTTGGTGACGATGCCCAGGTCGTGGCGGGCGGCGAGTTCGTACGAGGCGGGGTTGCCGACCACCGCGGTGTACATGGGCGGGGCGTCCTGCACGGGCCGCGGAAAGAGCCGCACCTCGCTCTCGCCGTCACCAGTGGTCCGCCGCAGCGCGTCACCGCGCCAGAAGCTCCGCACCTGTTCCAGTTGTTCGTACATCAGCTCCTTGTGCCGGCCAAAACGGTCGGGGAAGAAGACGAAGTCATTGGCGTTCCAGCCGCTGGCAACGCCGATGCCGACACGCCCGCCGGAGAGGTTGTCGACCATGGACCACTCCTCCGCCACGCGGATCGGGTCATGGAGCGGCAGCACGACGGAGCCGGCGTTGAGCCGGATGCGCTCGGTCTCGCGGGACAGCGCGGCGGCGAGCACCGCTGGGTTGGGGAAGAGGCCGCCGAAGGAGTGGAAGTGGCGCTCGGGCATCCACAGCGCGTGGAAGCCATGCCGGTCGGCGAAGCGGGCGGTCTCCATGAGAAGTTCGTACGCGCTGTGCCGGGCGGTGGCGGCGTCGGAGTCCTGTGGGTAATCGCCGAAGAAGTAGACGCTGAAGTCGGGGGTCCGGGGGGTGGGCCCGTTCGCGGGGGCCGGGCGGGTTCCGGTGGCCGCAGCGGTGTTCCGGGCCATGGCGGCCACTGCGGCGGACTCTGATGCGGGTGCGGCCGGCGCCGGTGCCACTGCCTTCGGAGCCACCGTCTTCGGGACCGTTGGCTGACTGCCCGGGAAGAAGCCGGCCGACCGCAGCTCGCGCAGCGCGCCCCGCACGGCATCCGCGATGAACTCGATATCGCCGTCCGAGTGGGCGGTGGACAGGAAGAAGTTGCGCCACTCCCAGACATGCACGCCGCGCAGCATCAGGTGGTGGTAAAGGAGCTCCATGTCGGCGCGATGCTCGAAACGGAACTGGGAGCCGAAGTGGCTCATCCGCAGCGGGAATTCCTCGGCCTCGAAGAAGCCGTTGAGCGTGGCGGCCAGTTCGGCGGTACGAGCGTTGAGCCGGTCCTGCAGGCGCGGGCTGTGCTCCTTGAGGTGCGTGAGAACGGCGCGCGCGGCGACCATCGACACCGGGTGCTGGATGTACGTACCGCCGAAGAACGTGGTGTCAGCGGGCGGGTAACTGTCGTCGCCGTATGTCCAGTAACCGCCGTCGACGCCGTTCATGATGTCGGCGCGGCCCGCGATGGCTCCGATGGGGAAACCGCCACCGAGCAGCTTGCCGTAGGTGGCGAGGTCCGGGCTGACGCCGTACAGCTCCTGCGCACCGCGCAGTGCGGGGCGGAAGCCGGTCAGCATCTCATCGAACATCAGCACGATGCCGTGGCGGCGGGTCAGCTCGCGCAGCTTCCGTACGAACTCGACGGGTTGCAGGGAGGGGTGTCTGCTCTGTACCGGCTCCACCACCACCGCGGCGATCTCCGCGGCATGCTGCTCGATCGCCTCCAGGGCTGCGTCGCTGCCGTAGTCGAGCACCAGCAGATCCGAGACGGCACTGTGCGGGATACCGCGGGAGACGGGCACGGTGACGCGCTCCGCCCCGGTGCCGGAAGGACGGCCGAGGACGTTGTCGGCATGGCCGTGGTACGCGCCCAGGAAGGTGACGATTTTGTCGCGGCCCGTGGCCGCGCGGGCCAGGCGGAGGGCCGCGGAGTTCGCTTCCGTACCGGAGTTGGCGAAGGCCACGCGCTCCAGGCCGGTCAGTTCGGCCAGTAACTCGGCCGCCTCGCCCGTCTCGGGGTTGCGGGGACCGAGCTGAATGCCTCGCGACAGGTGCTCACGGACAGCCTCGCTGACGAAGGACGGCTCGTGGCCGAAGAGCAGCGCGCCGAAGCCCATGGTGATGTCGACGTACTCGTTGCCGTCGACGTCCTCCAGCCGCGCCCCGCTCGCCCGGCGGCTCGCAATGGGGTACAGCATCTCCTTGGTGGCGCTGCGGAAGCCGACGACGGCACGGCTGTCGGCCAGCACGCGGCGGTAGCGCTGGGCGATCCCCTTTGAGGTCGGGGTCCTGGCGGTGTAGCGGCGTACGAGGTCGTCCAGATGCTCCTGCTGGGAATGCGGGGAGGTGCCCTGGATCATGCCGGAGGTACGCGCGACAGTCACCCGGGGGCCGTGCATGCGGTGCGGCTGGGCAGGTCGCTCCGCGGCGGGCGCCCCCACGCCCATCTGCTCGGCGATGCGTTGCGAGAGTTCGGCCATGGCCGCCAGGTCCCGGTCAAGGGCAGCGGAGACGCCGTTCAGCCCGGTCACTTGGCTGCCTTGCCGTTGAACCCGAGCGTCGCCGAAGCGGTCTGGAGCGCGAGCAGCTGGGAGAGCTGGGACATCATCTGCAGCTGTATTTGCGATATCTGGTGGAGCTTTTGGGCGAGGTCCTCCAGCTCCTGGCGAGTGGCGTACTCGGGAGCGGTGGCGACGGGCGTGGGCTCCGGAGCGGACAGGGAGTGGATTGCCACAGGCTCTCGCACGGCCGGGGGGTGCTGGGCGACAGGCTCCGGATCCCAGGCCCGCTCCGCCACGGGCTCCGGCAGCGCCGGCTTCGCCCCGGGCAGCCGGCCGGCGATGAGCTCCGCGAGCAGGCCCGGCGTGCCCGTCTCCTCGAACAGCTCCCGCATCGTCACCTTGACCTGGTGCTCCTGCTCCAGTTCGCGCAGCACGCTGATCATCTGCAGTGAGTCAGCGCCGAGGGCGAAGAAGGAGGTGTCGCTGGTGATGGCTGATGGATCATGGCTGAGGTGCCGCGCCGTCGACTCGGTGATGCTTCGGCGTATTCGCTCAATCACTGCCTCGTGCTGTGCCACTCCGGCTCCATATATCTGTGGTTTTCTGGATGGCAGGGTCGGCAACTCCGGCCCTTTCCAGTGGTCTGTGTGTTGGAATCGGTATCCGGGCAGCGGTATGCGCCTGCCGCCGCAGCCCGCCAGGAGCGCACGCCAGCTGATGTCCGCTCCCGCGCAGTGCAACTCGGCCGCCGCGCCCCAGAGCGCGCGAAGCCCGGCGCCACGCCGCAAGGACGGCAACGACCGCACGCTTGGCAGCGCCCGGCGTGCCAGGCCGCTCAGAGTGGTGTGCGGTCCGATCTCGAGCAGCACGTCGGTCTGGTGCCGGCCGATACCGCGCAATGCTTTGTCGAAGCGGACCGGCTCACGGGTGTGCCGGATGAAGTAGTCGGCGTCCGGGGCCCACCCGGGCGAACGTGTCATGCCGTCAAGCCCGCTGATGAACGGGAGCCGCAGCGGTGGGAAGGCTACCTCGCCAAGGATCGCCCGGAATTCTTCCAGCATTGGCTCCATCAGGGCGGTGTGGAAGGCGCGTGCCACTGGCAGCCGCTCGCCCGGTATGCCGCGCTCGTCGAGCAGGGCGTCCAGCTGGTCCACGGCCGTGGCGGACCCGGCAAGGACCCTTGCCCGCTCCCCGTTGGTCACGGACAGCTCCAGGCCCGCCACCTCGGCGGCCAGAGCCTGGGCGGCCTCTCGGTCGAGCGCTACCGCGGTCATCGCACCGGGCGCGCAGCGCTGCTGCATCAGCCGGCCGCGAGCGGCGGTGAGGCGAAGACCGTCGTCGAGCGATAAGGCTCCGGCCGCGAAGAGCGCCGCGTACTCGCCGACGCTGTGCCCGGTCACGAAGTCCGGAGCGATACCGGCGTCGCGCCACAGCTGGACGAGGGCGCACTGCAGGGCGAACAGGGCAGGCTGGGCGGTGTCCGTGTGCCACAGCCCGCCCGTCTGCGAGCCGTTCCCGAGAAGCCCGGTGAGCAGGGAGCCGCCGGTGAGGTCGCGGTAACGGCGCTCACAGGTGTCGAGCACGTTGCGTACGGCGGGAAAGCGCTCGTACAGGGCGGTGGCCATGCCGGGGTACGGGCTGGCCTGCCCGGTGAACTGGAAGGCGACGCGGGCGGGGCCTTCCCGCAGTGGTGTTCCCGTCGTCACCGCTGCCGGGTTGGTGCCGGTCAGCCATGCGTCGAGGGCGTCGGCGAGAGCGACCGGGGTCGCGCCCCGGGCGGCGAGCCGGTGCCGGCCGTGGGCGCGGCCGAGGGCGGTGGTGGTGACGAGGTCCGCCAGGTGTGTGCCGGGCTGCTGCCGCAGGCGGTCGCGCAAGACACTGGCGTTGGCGGTCAGGGCCTCTTTGGTGCTCCCGGAGACCAGGAGCACGTCCGGCGTGGAGGCGGTGCCGGACCGGGGCCTGGGTTCGGGGGCCTGTTCGAGAACGAGGTGGACGTTGGTGCCGCCGACACCGAGGGAGGAGAGGCCCGCGCGGCGCGGGGTGTCGCCCTCGGGCCACGGTCGGGCGGTCCGGGGAACGTAGAACGGGCTGCGGTCCAGGTCGAGGGCGGGGTTGGGTTTGCTGAAGTTCGCCATCGGCGGGATGACGCCGTGCTTCAAGACCAGGAGGGTCTTGATCAGTCCGGCCAGTCCGGAGGCCACGTCGAGATGGCCGATGTTGGCCTTGGCCGAGCCGAGGGCGCAGTAGCCGGCGCGCTCCGTGTCCTCGCGGTACGCGGCGGTGGCGCCCTCGAATTCGATCGGGTCACCCTTGTGTGTGCCGGTGCCGTGGGTCTCCAGGTAGCCCATGGTCTCCGCGCCGACGCCCGCACGCTCCAGAGCCTGGCGAATGGATCTGCGCTGGCCCTGTGCGCTGGGGGCGGTAAACGTCTTCTTGCCGGCACCGTCGTTGCTGACGCCCCAGCCGCGGATGACGCCATGGATGGTGTCGCCATCGGCGACCGCCCGGTCCAGCCGTTTCAGAACCACGGCGACCACCCCCGTACCCCCGACGGTCCCGTCCGCGCCGGCGTCGAAGGCCCGCAGGTAGCCGGACTTGGAGAGAATCGACCCCTTGACGTAGCGATAGCCGAGTATTTGAGGTACATGGATGGCGGCCGCACCGGCGAGGGCTATGTCGCAGTCGCCCATGAGCAGCGACTGCGCGGCGAGTTGGACTCCGACCAGGGAGCTGGAGCAGGCGGTCTGGACACTGAGGGCTGGGCCGGTGAGACCCAGCCGGTAGGCGACGCGGGTGGCCGTGAAATCGGTGTAGTTGCCGACCATGATCTGCATCCCCGCCAGCCAGTCATCGACGGACTGACCGGGCAGTACGTTGTTGAGTAGATAGTTCTGCAGGGTGTACAGGTGGTAGCCCGTACTGGCGTAGACACCCACACGGTTGCCGTCCCGCTCGTCCGGGTATCCGGCGTTCTCCAGGGCGTGCTGGGCGCACTCCAGGAACATGCGCTGCTGAGGGTCGGTGAGCTGGGCCTCGCGGGCGCTCATTCCGAAGTGCTGGGCGTCGAATCCGGCGATGTCCTCCACCACGCCGGACGCGCCGACGAAGTCCGCCGCCCGGTATTGCTCAGCGGGAATACCGGCGGCAGCGAGCTCTTCCTCAGTGAACCGGGTGATGCAGTCCGTGCCGTCGCGGATGATGCGCCAGAATTCCTCGGGAGTGCCGGCGCCGGGCAGCCGAAAGGCCATGCCGATGACAGCCATACGAGGGTCGGGGTTGCCTCTCGTCATCAGCCGCGTCCCTTCGCCGCTGTCGGCAGGTCCGGGCTGACCGGTTCTTCCCCGCGCCGGGCGCCCGCGCCGGTCCGGCGAAGGATCACCGAGAGCAGGACTGCGCACAGGACGATGGCAAGGCCGTGGAAGGACGCCACCACCTGCAGCGGCGAGAAAGTCTCCAACAGCGCCCCGCTGACGAGCATCCCCAGACCGAAGCCGGCGTTCTCGGCCGAGGCGGAGAGCCCGAAGAGGCGACCGCGCTGCTCATCAGGGGCGGCCTGCAGCCTCGTGACGTACACGGTCTCGGTGAATCCATCGGCGGCCCCCGCAATGAGCGTGGCGATGATTGTCGGCAGGGTGGGAAGCCCGCTGAACACCAGAATGAACCCCGCCGACATCACACAGGCCCCGAGCGCGAACGCCTTCTCGCCCGGTGTCCGGCCGGCCCTCTTGGTGGCCCGGCTGAACAGTTGCTGAGCCACGATGTTGCCGATCGCCCACGTGGCCCAGAATTGACTGATGAACGTGGCCGGGTGCCCCGGGTCCAAGCCATTGGAATAGATGGGCAAGGCAACGTTGTGGGAAGAGGAGCCAAGCCCGTCCACCGCCCGCACTGCGATCATCACCACCAGCAGAGGGGCCGTCCGCAGCAGCATCCGGACAGTCCGCCCCGTCGCAGGGGAGGCATTCTCCGGGGCCTTTTCGGCGGCTTCCACCGGCGCGTCCGCCCTGGTGCGCAAAGGCAGCAAGAACATGACCGTCGCAGAGATCACGAAGCTCACAGCATCCAGCGCGAACGCAGCGGAGTAGCCGCACTGCGCGACCACCACGCCCGACGAGGCGAAACCGACGATCATGGCAAGCGACCGGCCGGTGACCAACAGACCGTTGGCACGGGCCCGGTGCTCGCTGCCGACGATCTCCGGAATGCTGCTGCGCAGAGCCACTTGAGAGAGGGTCGAGCAACCGCCGGTGACCACAGCGAGGAAATAGAGCAGCGTGGCGCGCGTCCCCTCAGGGGCCAGCAGCAGTGTCAGCAGCGAAATGGCCTGGCAGAGGTCAGCGCCGACCATCAGGCGCTTGCGGTCGTAAGCCGCGACGAGGCGGCCGCTCACAAAGCCCGACGCGACACTGGTCGCCAGGCGTACGGCCATGAAGAGTCCGGCGGCTAACGCGCTCCCCGTGACGTCGTAGATGAAGACATTCAGGGCCACCAAATTCAGGTAACTGCCGTACGCCGAGATGCCATTACCAACGACGAGTAGACGAAAATACCCCATTCACGCTTCCTCTGGTCTACTGATGGCCGTGAACCGATGAATGGAGGGGGAACGGTTGACCCGCCACATCACTGGCCAAGACGATCGAAAAGGGGGCCACACGTCTCGATCAGGAGGTGATGCCGGAAAACCAGCACAGCGACATATGACGCTTTGCCGCTTCCCCGAGCTACTGCACCCAGGAAAATGGCATGTACATGGTTCCCGCGCCGGGATCGAACCGTAACCTGCGCGCGTCTGCCACGACCCCTCAGGACATCATGTCGCCAACTTCCGCACCGTCCCCCGACACTCCCCCGCGCCGTCCATGGAGGCGCCCGAACCATGACACCCGAAATACCCACCGCATCGGCCGACCCCCACTCCCGCGTCGAGTCACCAACGCCGCAGACTCAAATCAGCCCGATCAAGCAAGCAACAGAGAGACCCCGAGTGACTACTCATTCACCAGCCAAGCATGCGCGCCCCGACTGAATCAAGCCTGCTGGGCAGCCACGCCGGAATCCGGTCGAGATCTGACGATCTTAGGCCGAATTTCTTTTATCGAAACGGACGTTGGACTGGAGAGAGAAGTCGGATTACCCCGCTCCGCTTTACGCCTCCCGGAACCGCACCAGCTCGACAGAGGCTTCCGGCAATACACACCTCTCGGCCTACGGCACGAATGGGCGAACGTAGCCTCCACGAAGGGGGCATCCATTCATGAGGTGTCCGAGTGGCCTTGATGTGGTGCCAGCCCGCCGACAGATGCCGGCACCGGTCCCGTCCGCACACCGCCACCACCGATGTGGAAGGCGACTCGCACCAGACAGCCGGCAAGCCCATCCCCACGATCACTGCCATCGAACCGCCGGCCACCGGCCGGCCGGCGCCGGTCCTCAGCCGCCTCCACCGCAAGCCTCGGCCGCCCTGCGGCGCTGGCCCCCACCGTCCTGCGCACAGTGTGGGAAGCCGCCTACGACCAGCCTGACACCCGTAAGGCCCCGCACAGCCTTGACTCCGCCCTGCGCTGCCTCCACCACCGCGCCGGCTCCCCCAGTGTCTGGGCCATCGCGGTGCGCTGGCTCACCGATCGCGCCGTACCGCACCGCCGTCTGTGCGACGACACAGGTGAGTTGGTGGGACTGCCCGTGGAGATCCTTGGGCAACACACCTAGCAACACACCTGGATGACGACCCTCCGCCATTCACAGCTTTCGACCCGATCCCGAGTACACCCGCTGACTCGTAGCTCGGTGTCCGGGCCCCGCACAGGGGGCTCGGACACCGAGCCTTCGACAAAGGAGACACGTGCTATGTGGCTAGGAGCCGTACTCATCGGGATCGCAGCGCTCCTGGCGCCGGCCGTCCCCTGGTTCCTCTTCCTGTCGCACCGAGTGTGGGGCGCCGTCGCCAGTGGCGTCTTCGCCGCGGTGGTCGCCGTGTGGGGATGGCCGTTCGAAGGCGCGAGAACCGGTATCTGTCTCACAGCGTTATCCGCGCTTGCCAGAATTGTCGTTGAGGCGATCGGGGTATTCGAACCGGGACGACGTGCCATGCATGCGGAGCGGAGGAAGTCGGACGAGGAGCGGCAGCCGTAGGTTTCCCAGGCGATGTGTGCGGCAGAGCGCAGCCGCTGCTGTCGGCGCCTCCTTCGCAGGCCCACGCCCAAGCGGATCACAGGAACCAAGGCCCAGGGCCGTGGTCCAGTGCTTGCCGTCACGGCCGTGCCGCCGGCCCCCAACGCCGGAATGCCGCACGCTCCGAATGGGACGTTCCTTGCCGGTTGGTCGGGGGCGCGCCCTCTGCCTGTTGCCGCGCACGCGGGGAGGGACGGGGCAACATCCCCAGGAGGCGGGCAGTCGGTTACGGTCCGGCTGCCCGCCTGCGGGTCAGCGTTGGTGGGGGAGCAGGGGTCGTTCGGCGTCTTGTTCGGCGGAGCGGTCGAACGCTCCCGGGCGGGAGAGGTCGTCAAGGAGCTCGTCGATGAGTTCCTGCGTGACGTGCGGCATCACGTAGACGTGGCTGTAGTCGTGCCGGCGGCCACCGAGGTTGAGCGGCACGCAGGCGAGCGAGTACTTGTGCGTGATCTCGGCGCGGGGCTGCTGGAACCAGACGCTGAGCGCGTGATCGCCGTGTCCTACCTCGATGCCGTCCTCGGCCCAGGGCTCACCGCGTTCCTGCAACTGCACGCTCAGCTGACGCAGGCGCTCGGCGGTGTACTCGGCGATCCGCAGGACCTCGGCGGCCTGGCAGACCTGCTGCTCCTCGCTGAACTGGGCGAGGTGATTCCACATGGCCAGGGAGGCGAAGCCGCTACGGGAGCCGGCGAAAGTGCTGTCGGGGGAGGAGACGACGGCCGGGTCGGACGGCGGGCGCAGTTTGGATCCCGCACGGGACATGTAGATCCCGGTGGGGACGGGCGCGCCGGGGTACTTGTGGCCGCTGGTGACGATCGAGGACACTTCGGGAATCCGGAAGTCGAAGACCGGGGGTGCGCTGTCGATGAGCCCCTTGTCGCGGGCCTTCTCCAGGTACGGGGCGTAGGCGCCGCCGAGGGCTCCGTCGACGTGGATCCAGTACCCGTTGCGGATACTGACGCGCTCGGGGTCGTCAGGGTCGAAGCACACGGTGCGGTCGACGAGGCCGTGCTGCTCGAATACCGGGCGCAGGCGCTCGCAGGCGCCTTGGACGTCGTCGTAGGCTCCCTTGAAGACGCTGCCGATGTTGAAATTGACCAGGACGGGGTGGCCCTTGGCGGCGAAGAAGTCCACGAGGGCAACCAGGGCATCGACGTCGACCGTGCCCGGCCCCTCGTCGCCACCAGTGGTCGGGACTCCGCCGAGCGGCCAGCCGTTGTACGTCTGCATCCCGGTACCGGCCACGTCGATCGGGCACTCGCCTGGGTAGAGGCTGCCACCCAGGTCGTAGAAGGTCGGGATGTCCAGCACCCGCATCGCCTTGATGTGCGAGTAGTGGGTCTCCTGTGAGAAGAACGCCACCGGCATGTATGCGTTGGGGTTGTCGTCGGGGTGCTTGGCCCGTAGATAGCTGGTACGACAGCTGGCGTCCCCGGAGATCTCGTCGCGTACCAGAGCGTTGCCGTCGAGGTAGTCACGCGCGTTCCACATGGCGTACAGGTTGCCCTCGGTGCTGCCCATGGACAGGACATACCCCCATCCGTCCTGATCCTCAGGACTGGCCGGATCCTCGGGCAGGGGGACATGCCACAGACGGGCGTAGTGCTCCAGGACCGCCCGCTCCAACCACCGTGAGTGCAGGCTGTAATTGCTGTCGACGAAAGGGTCCCCGATGTTGTTGATGTGATAACCGAGGAAACGCCCCAGAGCGGCGTGGCCGTCGAGCGACAGGTTCACCTGGTAACCCAGAAGACGCCCGCGCTGCCCGCCCAGATACCTCTCCAGCTTGGCGAGGACCGCGGTCCGCTGCTCATCGGTGTAGGCGACGCTGCCCAGCCGGTAGTCGTCGTTGGCGGGCTGCGCCGTCAGTTGCGCATCGGACTGTTCGGTAATCATTCTGTTTCCGATTCTGAGAGAGTGTGAGATGAGGCGTGAATCGCCGCCGGGCGGCACCGATCTCGGAAATCGCTCGGGTCCAAAGGGACGAAGCAGGCTGTGAGAATCAGCCGCCTTAATGAATTTCAACGGGCGGTAGTCGGAGTGGCCGGTCGCCGGACGCTGAACCGCCGCGGCAGTCATCGTGATGCATTGCTGCCCTGCCCAGGGCCTCGCCACACACAGGATATGCATAATGCGTTGCTCCGACTAACCACCTGTCTACCTTTGTCGCCCCCTAGCCATTTCGAGTGAGAAAAGGTTTGCTTTCAATTTCCCGGATTTCCTTCAGGAGTGACGTTTCGGCAAGCGGCGGGAGAGCATACTTGCGCCATTTAATTGCCTTCCTGAGTAAATTCGATCTCTTTCGGCCGCGGCTACCCCGCTCGTGCCCAGGCCCTCGTCAGCGGGCCGACCCTTCCCAGGCCGAGACGTGCTGGGCACAGGCCCGCGACAGGCGCAGTCCGGCGAGCTGCGACAGAACTCCGTGCCCGACTGTCAACCGCGCCGCTGGTCGCCCAGAGATCATCGTGTTGGCGTCTCGGCCAAGGTCGCTCACGAGGGTTTGTCGCACAGCGAGTTCGGCTGTGCGGGCCTGCTTCTCAGCGGTTGCGCGGGTTCGCTGCACCTTGAGCTCGGACATCTCGTGCGATCGCGTGTGCCCGCGTCCAGGAGTCTCGTAGCTGGGTCACGGAGTCGATGGCTGCCCGGAGCACGGCCGCACGGGCGCTGGCGTCTGTGATGGCGTCGAAACGGGGCGCCACGAGGTCGCGGGTCTGCGCGTCGAGTTGACGGCGCGGACTGTGGGCGAGGAAGTCGGTTTGCTGGGCTCTTGTGCGGCTTCCAGGCCCTGAGGATGCCGTCCTGCTGGATCGCACCGGGCGAGCAGGACCTGCCCATCACCGACCGCGACCGCTCCATCGCCACCCTCGCCGCGCGGGAAGCGGGGGTGCGCACCGCAGCCCGGAAGTGTGGGGTTTTCGCTTGCCGTGCGTCTTGTTCCGTAGGCTCCGTGCGGTGCCAGTGCGGGGGCGCAAGGAGTGGTGTGGCACGGCAAGGGCCGTGCCACACCGGTGTCTCCTTGGTGCTTGGCGTGATGCGTGGCGTTCTCGGCCTCAGACAGGCGCACCCGTGGTCTTCGCTTGGGGCGACTGCGCGATCCGGGCGTTCCGTCGGCCGTAGATGAGGTACACGGCCAGACCGATCACCAGCCAGATACCGAAGCGCAGCCATGTCATCACGTTGAGGTTCATCATCAGGTAGAGGCATCCCACCGCGGTGAGGATGGGCAGCCACGGCGACAGCGGCACCCGGAACGGCCGGGCGAGCTGCGGTTTGCGGCGCCGTAGCACCGGTACGGCGATCGCGACGATGACGAATCCGGAGAGCGCTCCGATGCTGACCATGTCGGCGAGTGCGGACAGCGGCACGAACCCGGCGAACATCATGATGACCACGGCGCCCGCGATCGTCATGCGGTGCGGGGTGCCCCACCGGGGATGTACCTTCGACAACGGTGCCGGCAGCAACCCATCGCGGCTCATGGCGAAGCCGATGCGGCCGATGGTGACCAGTTCGACCATCATCACCGACGTGAGCCCGGTGACCGCGCTCAGCGAGATGAGCGCGGCGATCCAGGGCGCACCCACCGACTGGAAGGCTGCGGCAAGCGGGGCTCCCTCGTCGATGTGCCGGTAGTCGACCATCCCGATCAGGACCAGGGCGACGGCTATGTAGAGCACCGTGCAGAGGATGAGGCTGCCGAGCAGACCGACCGGCAGGTCGCGCTTGGGCCGTTTGGTTTCCTCGCCGAGGTTGGCCAGGGCCTCGAACCCGGTGTAGGCGAAGAACACGACCGCCGCAGCGGAAAGTATCCCGCCGACGCCGTACACCGACTGCCCCATCCCCAGCAGCGCCTGCACCAGGGGTTGCTCGGTGACGCTCGCACTGCTCTCGGAGGGCTGCGCCGGCGGTACGAACGGGTGGAGGTTGGCTGCCTTGAAGTAGTACAGACCGGCCACGATGACCAGCACGCACACCGAGACCTTCACCACGACCAGGGCATTGGTCACGCGGGAGGATTCGCGGATGCCGGCCACGGCGACGACGGTGAGTACCGCGATGATGAGGATCGCGCCGATGTTGACGGTGGAAGTCTCACCGAACCACTCGCCAGGAAGTCCGAGCAGATTCGCGAGGTAGCCGGACCAGCCGCGCGCGACCACAGCCGTGCCGAGCACGAACTCCAACAGCAGATCCCAGCCGATTATCCAGGCGAAGACTTCGCCGAGGGTGGCATAGGCGTAGGTGTAGGCGCTGCCCGCCGTGGGCACCGCCGAGGCCAGCTCGGCGTAGCACATCGCAGCCAAGGCCGCGACGATGCCGCCGATGACGAACGAGACAATGACGGCGGGCCCGGCGTGGCTCTTGGCCTCGATACCGGTCAGCGTGAAGACGCCGGTGCCGATGATGATGCCGATACCGAACCCGATCAGGTCCACACCCGATAGCCTCCGGTTGAGCCCACCACGTTCGCCGCGGGCAAGCACCTCCTCCACCGGCATCGTTCGGAATAGGTTCTTCATTGATACTCCTCTGCCACAGGCCCGAGGGCGCGGGCCGCCGGTGGGGAAACAGCTCGATGGCTGGTCTTGGTGATGCGCGCGTGCCGGTGAGGCGGGGCCGCGCTGTAGGGACTGGAATCGAGACCGTGGAAGCGAGGCTCAGTTGCGCCGGGAACCGGCCGGACGGCCTGCCGTTGTGGTGAGGGGTTCTCGGATCAACCGGCCGATCAGTCCGGCCAGCAGGGCCGCGCGGCGGGGCATCGCGGCGATCACGACGTACTCCCCCTCGGCATGGGCATGCGCGCCCACGGCGCCCAGCCCGTCGAGGGTCGGCACGCCGATGCTCGCGGTGAAGTTGCCGTCCGATCCGCCGCCGACGGACACCCCGCGCAGCTCACCGAGTCCGAGATCGGCGGCGACGTCCCGGGCCGCGGCGAGTACCGGTTGCGCCTGGGCCGCCTCCATGGGTGGTGAAGTGGGCCCGCCGTCGACCTCCACCCGCGCGCCGGGCAACACCGGGTTCAGGCAGGTGATCCGGGCATGCAGGTCGTCCTGCTGAATGCGGGTCGCGGCGCGGACGTCCACCACGAATGACGCCTCGGCGGGCACCGTGTTGCCGGTGGTGCCGGCGGCGGCGACAGTGGGCGTGACGGTCAGCTCACCGGCGCCGAACGAGGCGACGACGCGCACCTGCTCGGCCAGTTCACACAGTGCGTTCACGCCGCGTTCCGGCTCCAACCCGGCGTGCGCGGCCTTGCCGTGGATCCGTACGGTGTAGCGGCCGGCGCCTTTCCGGCCGATCTTCAGCGCACCGTCCGCACTCGCCTCCAGCACCAGCACCGTGCCGGCGTCGGCGGCGACTCGTTCGACGACCGGCCGGAACACCGGTGACCCGAGTTCCTCATCGGTGGTCAGCAGCATCCCGCACGCTGCCGGGGAACCGATCGCCGCCATGGCATGGAACCCTTGCACCACGCCGGCTTTCATGTCGAACACGCCCGGCGCGCTGATCACCTCGTCGGTGCGCTGCGGATGCGCCCAGCCCGCGAGCGTGCCCAGCGGCCACACCGTGTCCAGGTGGCCGAGCAGCAGTGCGCCGCCAGGCGCAGGCTCCCACAGCAGCGCCGGCCGGCCCTGCTCGACGATCCGGACCGGCGCCCGCCCGATGAGCCGCTCGCCGAGTTCGGCCGCTGCGTCAGTGACAGCGGCCAACGAGGGCAAGTCGTCCGACGGCGACTCGATCCGGCACAGCGCCAGCGTCTGTTCGACGATCTCATCGGTCCGCTCGACGAGGGTGTCCAGCGGCATCATGGCTTCACCACCTCACGTCGCACCGCGAGTTCAGCCAGCACATCCGGGATCGGGGTCACGCCGATGCCGGGCCCGGTGGGCACCGGAATCAGCCCGTCCACGACCGTGAACGGCTCGGTGAGATCCTGCTGATAGTACCGGTCGGAGCCGGAAATGTCCGAGGGCAGGGTGAAGTTGGGCAAACCGGCCAGAGCCAGGTTCGCCGCCCGGCCGATCCCGGTTTCCAGCATCCCGCCCGCCCATACCGGCACCCCGGCGGCCTGACACACGTCGTGCACCCGGCGGGCCTCCAGGTAGCCGCCGACCCGGCCGGGCTTGATGTTCACGATCGAGCAGGCGCCGAGCCGGATCGCCTCGGCCGCGGCCTGCGCGGAGACCACCGACTCGTCCAGGCAGATCGGGGTGTCGAAGGCGGCCGCCCACTGCGCGTGCCCGGCGACATCCTCTTCCGGCAGCGGCTGCTCGATCAGCAGCAGCCCGAACTCGTCCAGCGCCCGTAGCCGGCGGATGTCCGCATGCGTATACGCGCAATTGGCGTCCACCTGGAGCGCGACGTCGTCCCCGAACCGCTCCCGCACCGCGGCGACGGGCTCGACGTCCCAACCGGGTTCGATCTTCAGCTTGATCCGGGCATACCCGGCGTCCAGGTAGCCGCCGACGGTGTCGAGCAGTCCCGGGATGCTGTCATGAATGCCTACTGATACCCCGGACACGATCTCGCTCTGGGTGGCGCCCAGGTAGTGGGCCAGCGACATGCCGGCCGCACGGAGTTGTGCGTCCAGCACAGCAGTCTCCACCGTCGCCTTCGCCATCCGGTGGCCCTGCACCCCGGACAGCGCCGGCATCACCGACGCGGCGGTGACGTCGCCGCCGAGAAGCCGGGGCAGCAGTTCGTCCGCGATGATCCGGTGCGCGCCCTCGGTGTACTCGCTGGAGTACACCGGGTGTTTGCCTGCCACACACTCCGCCCAGCCCTCCTCCTCGGGGGCCAGCACCCGCATCAGCAGCACGTCCCGCCGGGTTTGGGTGCCGAATGAGGTGCGGAACGGTGTCACCAGCGGCAGTTCCACTCGCACCAGTTCGACGGACTCGATCTTCATCGGTTCTCCTCCATGGGATGTTCCGGCAGCTCCTGCGGCTGCCCTTGTGCTCCGGGATGTGGCTCGGCGTCCGGCCGGGTCAGCACGCACCAGCCGCCGTCGGCCACGGCGGTCCAGCGATGTCCGGCGTCCAGCAGCGGGGCCAGTACCGCGCGCAACGCGTGCCGCCAGGGGACCGCCTGTGCCGGGGCCACCCGTTCGGGCAGCCGCAGCCAGACCGGCCGCCCGTCGTCCGGGTCCACGCCGTTCCGGGGCTCGCCGTCCGGGCCGACGTCGAGCACCGCGGCTCCGCGCGGTCCGGGCGCCTCCGGACGGCGGTCGGTGCTGAGGTCCCAGCTCAGCAGCATCCGGTCCGTCGGCGGTTCGGCGTCGGAGCCGTGGACCATCGGTCCGTAGAAGTCCGGCAGGTACCGCACGCCGACCGCGCCGATCCGGTCGATGTTGAACACCGCGTTGCGCCACACCAAGGGATCGAAAGTCCAGGTGATCTCGGTGATGCCGCGCCGCAGACACCAGTCCCGCTGGTACAGCTTCACCGTCCGGCCGACCCCCTTGCCCTGGTGGTCCGGGTCGACCCCGACGATGTGCGAGTGCAGGGACGGCGCGTCCGGGTGGCGGAAGCCGACCGCACCACCGACCATCCGGTCGCCGACGTACGCCCCGAGCACCATGCCGCCGGCATGGGACAGCGCGCGCAGCACCGGGAAGGAGAGCAGCGGCTCGGGCGAGTTCCAGATCCTGGCCAACAAAGCACGGAGCTCTTCCAGCTCGTCCCGCTGGTCGAGATCACGCACCGTTACTGTTCTGTCCATGGGCGGCAGCGTGCCGGAGCCGATCAGCGGGCCGCGTCGTTGTGAACGTCAAGAATGGCCCCCGCGGATTGTCGCCACCAACAACCCGATGCGCTTAGCATGCCGAGATGAACCGTGAGCTCACCGCCCGCACACTGGTGGAGGACCTGGGCAGCACAGTGCTCCGGCTGGCGATCGAGCGCGGCGACCCGGACCAGCCGCTGACCGGGGTGGCCATCCACGACGGCGCGAGGGCCGACCAGCTCGAACCGGGCAGCGTGGTGCTCGGGGTCGGCGTGCACGGGGATGCCGCGTTGCGCGAGTTCGTTGCCGATATGGCTGCCGCCGGGGCGCGCGCGGTCGTGGTCAAGGGTCCGCTGCCGGCTGTCTTTGACGACTGTCCGCTGCCGGTGGTCGAAGTCAACCCCGGCGCGTCCTGGCTTCACATCGCGGCCACCGTCCGGGAACGGCTGCTGGACCGGGCCCGCGCGGAACTGCGGTCGGACGACACGGGCGACCTGTTCAGCGTGGCCAATACGATCAGCGCCCTGCTCGGCGCCCCGGTCACCATCGAGGATCGCTCCTCGGCGGTGCTGGCCTGGTCGGCCGGTCAGGACCAGACCGACGAGGCTCGGGTGGAAACCATCCTCGGCCGAGCGGTACAGCCCCACGGGCTCGCCGCACTGGAGGCCCGCGGGGTGTTCGCCAGGCTGCACGCTGACCCGGACCCGGTGTACGTCGAACCGACCGGCCCAGGGATGCTGCCACGCGTGGCCATCGCGGTCCGCGCCGGGTCGGACGTCCTCGGCTACGTGTGGGCCGTGGTCACCGGCCCGCTGTCTGCCGAGCGCTCCCGGGAGCTGCGCGAGCTGATGCCGCTGGTGGCGTTGCACCTGGTCAACGCGCGGATCGACGACACCCGGGCGCGCCAGCACCGCCGGGGGCTGGCGACCGCGGTGCTCGGCGGCGGACCGGCGGGGCTGGACGCGGCCGGCCGGCTGCCACTCGGTGACGGGCCGTTGTGCGTGCTGGCCGCCGGCCGCCGCGGGGCTTCTCCGCCGGCTGGGGACGCCGACGTGGCGATCGAGCTGCGCCGTTTCGAGGACGCGCTGGAACGCTACCTGGCCGCGGTGCACCCGACCGCGGTGGCGGTGGCGGGCGACGGCGTCGTCTACGGCGTGCTGAGCTGGCCGCGGCGCACCCCGAAGCAGGCGGTGGAGGCGTCCCGCGCACTGGCCCGGGACTTCCTCGGCCGGTCAGCGATCGGACGGGAATACGCGATCGCGGTCGGCGGGCCGGGGCGGTCGCTGGCGCAGGTGCCGGCGATCCGCAAGCAGGCGGACGCCACGGTGCGCGCGTTGCGGCTGACCGGCGACGGCGAACCAGCGGTCGGCACCCTGGAGGACGCCGCGCTGCCGGTGCTGCTGCTCGGACTCGCCGACATCGCCGACAGCCTGGGCCTGCCGGCCGCCACCGGGGCCTTGCGCCGGCTGGACGAGAAGGACGGGCCACAGAGACTGCTGCGTACCAGCCTGTCCGCCTACCTCGACGCCGGCGGGAGCACCGAGACCGCAGCGGCGAAACTGCAGATCCACGTGAACACCATGCGCTACCGCTTGCGGCGGATCAGGGAAGTCTCCGGGCTGGACTTCGCCCACGCCGATGCCGTGCTGCTCGCCCACCTCCAGCTGCGGCTGGCCGCAATGCGGGGCGCTGTCGTTGACGCGAACGACACCGCGAACCCCGCATCGTGATCCCACACCACACGGCATCAGGCCGGTGTGCGCCCCCACGACAGAACCGGCGTGGCGCGTCCGGCTCTCACGCCGCATGGCCGGTTGGCTCCACCGTCCATCAGGGCCGTGTGCCCTGCCACTCCATGGCGATGATCACGGCAGCCGCGTCGTAGGGCCGTTGTACGTCGAGGCCGGTGTACTTCTCGAACGCGTTCAGCCGGTTCAGCACGGTGTTGCGGTGACACTTCAGCACGCGGCCCGTGTCTCCCAGGCTGCCCGTCTCCACATACGTGCTGACGGTTTCCAGGATCTTCCTGCGCTCCAGCTCCGTGCACCTCTCAAGGTACGGAAAGACGATCTGGCCCAGATCGCATCCCACCCCGGCGAGAAGATGCCGGGTCACCGACCGCCAGCGGTCCGACAAGGTGGCCACGTCCGAACTGTCCATCGGCAGATCGATCATGATCTCCCGGGCGGCCGCCGCGGACTCCCGGACTCGCGCCAGCCCTCTGGCCACCGGTGCCACCGCGACCGCCACGTCGGTGAAGAAGTCCTTCACCCGAGGCGAGAGCCGTCCCAGGGCCACCTCGTCCGTCGGCCAGATGAACAGAGTGTGGTGGCCCATGTCGTAGGCGAAGAAGGTGTGGGCGCGCCGAGCGGCGCCACGGATCCGCCGGCGCACCACGACTCCGTCATCCCGGGAGACCGCGGCCACACAGAAATTGCCGGACGGGGAGACGCGCAGCGCGCCGGCAATCCGTTCCAGGGCGGCTTCGGTCGGCCTCGCCGGCGCGAACAGCTGGGACAGATACTGCTGTTGGAGATCGGCGTTGGCCTGTTCGATGGCCAGTTGCTCCGCGCGATAGTGCTCCTGCACATGCGCCGCGAACTCGTCCACCGTGCTCCACACGCGCCCGGCGTTGCGCACCAGCAGGGCCGGGTCCGCCCCGCAGGACGGTTCCGCCAGCTGCTCCCACAGCACCGCGAAGTCCAGGCGGACGGCCCGCAGCAGACTTTCCAGCGGAACGGCCTGCCGGGCACGCCGGGTGCCCACCGACTCGGCGATGGAGATCAGTCTGCTCGTGGTCCCGTCCGAGCGCAGACTGTCCAGGAGCGCCGTGAACGACTCTGCACTCGCCCGCCGCAAATCTTCCGCCGTTAGGCCGGATTCGGCGTAAGAAGGGTCCGACATCGTGCGGGCAAGGAATTTTTCCACCATCGCGCCCACGCGACTGCGTGTCCGCTCAATGAGGTCGTCCCATTGCCGTTCTTGCTCATCGGACACGCGCGACTCCCTCCTTCCAGCACATGCTCCGGAATTCTACGGCGTCCAGAGGCACCGAGCATCGCCCTCCCTTCCCCGTCCCGTGGACGCGGCGTTGTGCAGACGCCAAATTTTTGGCTCCGAGCGCAGTGCAACTTTTCATTGTTCGTTCACCCGGCCCCTGACAACCTTCCGGTTGCGCACCCTTCGGCGCCGGCAAAGGGAGGAAATCGTGGCTGTGAAAAAGGGCACGGAGACAACATGCCTTTTGCGGCCTCTTCGCCTTCTTCATTCTCCGGGCGCTCGGCGAATTCGTTCCACACCGGCCAGGTTCTGGTTCCTTCGTCTCCTGAGCCGCCTCGGCCGCCCCCGCGCTCGCGGACGACCGCGCCGCAGCCGGGGCGGCTCCTCCCCCGCCCCCTTCCTGCATGACTGATCCGACTGTTCAGGAGACCACGCATATGCGCAGCGAACACCTCACCACGGGTTCCGACGCCGACCTGTTCCTGCGGGACTTCCGCTCGTTGAGCCGGATCGGTGAGACGCCTGGTGGAGGCGTCGACCGGCAGGCCGCAACCGTCGCCGACGCCCAGGCGCGGGCCTGGTTCACGACCCTGCTGGGCCAGTACGGTCTCACCGTCGAGGTCGACGCGATCGGCAACGTCTTCGGGCTCCTGGAGTGGAACCCGGGAGCGCCTTACGTTCTGGTCGGCTCCCACCTCGACAGCCAGCCCCTGGCCGGCAAGTTCGACGGAGCGTACGGTGTCGCGGCCGCCCTGCACGCGGGCCGTCGACTGGCCCTGGGCCGCGGCGCCGGGCACCGGCCCAGGTACAACCTGGCGGTGGTCGACTGGTTCAACGAGGAAGGGTCCCGGTTCGCCCCGTCCATGATGGGCAGCTCGGTCTTCACCGGGAAGATGACGGCGGCGGACGCGCTCGCCACCCGGGACGTGGACGGAGTGACGGTCGCCGAGGCCCTGGCCGCCATCGGGCACACAGGTTCGGGGACCGGGCCGAAGGCCGCTGCGTGCGCCGAGATCCACATCGAGCAGGGGCGGTCCCTGGAGGACTCCGGCACGACGATCGGGCTCGTCCACTCCTGCTGGGCGGCGGAGAAGTTCACCGTCACCGTGCACGGCGAGCAGGCACACACCGGATCCACCGTCATCGCCGACCGCCGTGACGCCCTCCTCGGCGCGTCCCGGCTGGTGGTCCTGCTGCGCGAGCTGGCCGACCGCTACCCCGACGGCGCGCTGCACACCTCCGTCGGACAGCTCACCGTGCTGCCCAACTCCCCCGTCGTCGTGCCCCGCCAGGTCGTCCTGACGATGGATCTCCGCTCCGCCGACGAGGAGGTCCTCGCCGAGTCCAAGCAGTTGCTGGAGCAGGGCATCAAGGTGATCGAGGACGAGGTGAACGTCCGCATCGAGGTCGACGGTTCCCACGCGTGGGGCATCCGTCCGTACCCGACCGCCGGCGTGGACCTGGCTCGCGCGTGCGCGGACTCCCTCGGGGTGAGCAGCCGGCCGGTGCACACGCTGGCCGGACACGACTCCATCAACGTCAACGACATCGTGCCGACGGTCATGTTGTTCGTCCCGAGCCGCGAGGGGGTCAGCCACAACGAGGGCGAGTTCACCGAGGACGCCGACCTGTGTGCCGGGGTCGACGTACTGACCGAGGTGGTACGACGACTGTGCGAGGGCACGCTCGATGACTGAGCTCGGATGTTTGACGGTGGCGGTCCTGCAGGCGACCGGTGTGGTCGGGGACGTCAGCCGCAACCTTGCGACCGTCGAGAGGTTCGCCCAGCAGGCCGCGGCGCGCGGTGCGCAGCTTCTGGTGACGCCGGAGCTGTTCGTCAGCGGCTACGACCCCGCGGCCGTCGCCGATGACGACGGAGCCCGGTACCGCGAGCGGCTGGCCGCCCTCGCACGGTCCACAAGGGTGGCGCTCGTCGCCTCGACCGTCGACCACGAGGGTGGCGAACGCTTCATCAGTGCCTCGCTCTTCGACCGCACCGGACGTGAACTGACCAGGTACCACAAGACGCATCTCTTCGGCGCGGTGGAGAACAGGTACTTCACGCCTGGCCGGCAACGCCCCCGCATCGTTCCCCTGCACGGGCTCCGGGTGGCGCTCGGCATCTGCTTCGACGTGGAGTTCCCCGAATTCACCCGCGCGGTGGCGCTGTCCGGCGCCGAGTTGCTGTGCGTGCCGACCGCGGTCCCGCTGCGCGGACCTGCCGACGGTCGGCCCTCGCCGTTCGACACCCGTCTCATCCCCGGCATGGTGGTGCCCACCCGGGCGCTGGAGAGCCAGATCTTCATCGCCTACGCCAACCACGCCGGCCCCGGCTTCGCCGGACTGAGCTGCCTCAGCGATCCCTACGGCCGATCCGTCGCGGCCGGGGAGACACCCGAGGAACTGGTGACGGGCAACGTCAGCCGCCGCCTCCTGCGCGCGGCGCGCCGCGACACCGACTACCTCGCTCCGCGCGGCTGACCGGCCTGCCTCGAAGCGTCACCCCCTCCCTTTCCGCACCACCGACCCGCGCCGGGCCCACTCGGCACGAGCCCTTCAGGACATCCCGTGAACACCACCCCGCAGAGCGGCATCAGCATGCTGATCCCGGACTTCCCCTTCCCCTACGACGAGTACCTGGCCCACCCCGACGGGCTCGGCTCGATCCCGCCCCAGCACCACGGCACGGAGGTCGCCGTCGTCGGCGCCGGCATGTCCGGTCTGGTGGCTGCTTACGAGCTGATGAAACTGGGGCTGAAGCCGGTCGTGTACGAGTCCGCCCAACTCGGCGGCAGAATGCGTGGTGCCGGCCGGCCCGGCACCGGCCACCCGGTGGCGGACCTCGGCGGCATGCGGTTCCCCCTGTCCGCCCGTGCTCTCTTCCACTACATCGACCTCCTCGGCCTCGGCACCAAGCCGTTCCCCAACCCCCTGACCCCCGCGTCCGACAGCACCGTTATCGAGATCGCCGGACGCAAGCACTACGCCGAGACCCCTGCCGACCTGCCGCAGTTGTTCCATGAGGTCGCCACGGCCTGGCAGGACTGCCTCGAGGAACGCTCCCACTTCAGCACGATGCAGCAGGCGATCGCGGCCCGCGACCACGCCACGATCAAGAAGCTCTGGAACGAGCTGGTGCCTGTCCTGGACGACATGTCCTTCTCGCACTACCTCGCCACCTCCAAGGCGTTCTCCGCCCTCCCCTTCGAATACCGCGAGGCGTTCGGGCTCGTCGGCTTCGGCACGGGTGGCTGGGACACCAACTTCCCCGACTCGATGCTGGAGATCCTGCGCGTGGTCTACGTAGGCGCCGAGGACGACCAACAGCGCATAGTCGGCGGTGCCCAGCGCCTCCCCCAGCTCCTGTGGCAGCACAGCCCCGAGCAGCTCGCACACTGGCCCGCCGGAACGAGTCTCGCCTCTCTGCACGGCGGCTCGCCCCGCGGCGCCGTGCGGAGCATACGACGGGCAGACGGTGGGAGCAGCCATATCGAGGTCACGGACCGGTGGGGCAGGACGTCGTCCTACCCCGCGGTGATCGCCACCTGCCAGTCATGGCTGCTGTCCGCCCGGATCGACACCGACGAATCACTGTTCAGCCACCAGCTGTGGACGGCCATCGAGCGGATGCACTACATGCAGTCGTCCAAGACGTTCGTCGTCGTCGACCGGCCCTTCTGGAAGGACGTCGACGCCGAGACCGGTCAGCATGTGCTCAGCACCACGCTCACGGACCGGCTCACGCGCGGCACGTATCTGCTGGACGACGGTCCCGACAAGCCGGCGCTGATCTGCCTGTCGTACACCTGGAACGACGATGCGCTGAAGTGGCTGCCGCTCGATGTCGACGAACGCGTGCGGTTGATGCTGCACTCCCTCAAGCAGATCTACCCGGACGTCGACATCGCGTCGCACATCATCGGCGAGCCCGTCACCATCTCCTGGGAGAACGACCCGGACTTCATGGGCGCCTTCAGCGACAACCTGCCCGGCCACTACCGCTACCAGGAGCGCCTCTACACCCACTTCATGCAGGACTGCTTCGACCCGGCCCACCGCGGAATCTTCCTCGCAGGCGACGACGTGTCCTGGACCGGCGGCTGGGCCGAAGGCGCGGTCACGACCGGTCTGAACGCCGTCTGGGGCGTCATGACCCAGCTGGGCGGCAAGACCAGCGCGGCCAACCCGGGACCGGGCGACCGCTTCGACGAACTGAAGCCGATCAGGCTTGCGTAGGAGCTCTGGCCAGGGCGCGCCGCGCTGCGTGCCGGTGACGAGCTCGCCGCAGGGAAGCTTGGGGTGCACCGGGGCGAGCCCGAGCAAACTGTGGCGAGTGTGAGCGTGACGAAGGTGGCCAGGTCGGGCGATGTACCGTCCATCAAGGCCACCTCTGCCCGGCACACCTCGGTGCCGTGCAGCCAGGACACGATGGCCGCGTTCTCTCGGGCGCGTGGCGGTACCGCAACGGCTCTAACGGCCGGCGTTGTTCTCGTCCTTCTCCCCCACCACGGCGCTCCGGTCCGACTTGACCTTGGCCTTGACGCAGGCGCACTCGACCGGAGGAGCTGGATTGCTGTCACGGAGCGGCCGAGCGGCCACTTCCCCTTCGCTCCCGGTACGCAATTATTCAGACATCTGACGATGTTTTTGGTCATTGTATGGCTATCCATGGCGTTTGCCCCCATCAGGTGAACGGGCTGTGTAGGTTCTCGAACTGGCTCGGAAAGTGTTGCGACGCGCCCGGGCCGGAAAGTTCTTTCACTGGGGGAGCGGGGCGCGCCCTTGCCGGACTGCAGACATGGAGCGACGTGGCTGGAGACCTGCGAGCGGAGTAGCGGTCCGCCTGAACTGGAGGGGAAGCCACATGGCCGAGATCGATCTTGGACTGGCGACGGACTGGGACGAGGGCGACACCCACGGCCGCATCAAACTGCGGCAGAACCAGATCTACCCGACCTCACCCAAGAAGGACGTGCTCATCAGCTCTCCGGTGAGCATCGAGCTGTCCGTGAACACGAACTACTCCACCTCGCAGGAGGCGGACAAGATCTACTTCACGACCCACCACGGCTCCACGAAGAAGGTCATCGCGGTACTCGACTCCGACGGCAACCTGCACATCGCCGGCCGCCTGATCACCGACCAGAAGGACCTGTCGTACTAGAAGGGCAAGACAGCCCACCCCCCTCAGGCATCAGCGGGGGCCGGCTTCAAACGGGCATGGAGGCGAACCGCATTCAGCCGTTCAAGCCCGACTGAAGAACCAAGGGGGGGCGGTGGCAGACTCTGCCACCGCCCCCCACCGAAGCCCAAGACAGGATTGAATGCGCACGGAAACCAGGGCGGCCGCGAGTAGCCCGTTGTCGCTCGAGGGCTGTGGTGGGTGAACCAGCCGCCCTCCCGCCTCGCCGAAGAGGCAGGTGCGATCGAGGTAGAACTCCACGCCCCCGCCCCGGTGTCAGGCGATCACCCACAGGGCGGGGAGGATGCCGAGGTCGTAGTGCAGCCGAGTCCGGCTCCGGCCGGCACAGGGCCCACAGGGGTTACGAGGTTCGAGCAATAGGCGTCGATGACCGACTGGACCGGCGTCTGCGGGTGGAAGTGCAGCGGCACAGCCAGCCGGTCGGCGGTCGCCATGCCGAGGGAGGCCTGCAACGGGATGACCACGTCTTCCATGTAGCGCACCCATTCCTCGCGGCGACCGGGCTGTGCCTGATAGCGGCGGATCTCGTAGTACACGTGCGGCTCCAAAGTCCGCGCCGGGGCGGTCAGTTGGGGAGGGTGAGGACGAGCTTGCCGCGGGTGCGGCCGGCTTCGGCTGGGTGATCAACTGCACGCCGCCGGCGAGGAGCCGCTCGGCGAGGATGTCGACGTCGGCGGGGTGGGCGGCCCGTAGGAGACGAGGTCGAGGCGCTTTTCGTCGGCCTTGCGCAGTCGGACCACGTACTGCTCGGGGGAGCCTTCGGCGGCGAGGAAGGAGATGCCGGAGCCCTCGGCGACCTTGGTCAGGCCCCAGAGGCCGGAGTAGAAATCGAGCTGCTTGTCGTAGTCGGGCACGGCGAGGCCGACGTGCCGCAGGTGGGTGAGCAGACGTGCGCTCATGGGGTTGTCTCCTCTTCAGGGCTGGACGGCTGGGGCGGTGGGAGCGTGAGGAGCGCGGCGGCGTTGCCGCCGCGGACTCGGTGGCGGTCGGTGTCGGACAGGCCCGCCGCGCGCAGGGCACCGGCCGGGTCCTGGGCCCCATGTCGAAGGCGAAGTCCGAGCCGAGGAGCACCCGGTCGGCGCCCGCGACCCGTACCAGCTCCCGCAGGACGTGCGGGTCGTGGACGAGGGAGTCGAAGTACAGCCCCCGCAGGTAACTGCTGGGCGCGTGGGCGCAGTCCGCGGCGGCGTCGGTGCGGGCCCGCCACGCGTGGTCGGCCCGGCCGATGTGGGTGGGCAGGTAGCCGCCACCGTGGGCGGCGATCAGCAATGAGGCCGGGGATGTCCGTGTCCGGGGTGCCGTCCAGCTGCCCTGGCCGATCTGCACCGACGCTTCCACCACCGGGCGGACGCGGTTGATCCGGCGCTCGTAATACGCCTGGAGCAGGGCGTCGTCCCAGGTGTCCGCCGCGGCGAGTATGCCGGGGAGCACCCAGGCGTCCTCCAGTGAGAGGGCGGCCCCCTGGGCGAGGTTGGGCGGGCCGCTGTCCGGTCGGCCGCGTCCTGTTCCTCCTGCTGGCGCTGGCGCCACTCGGCGAGCCCTTCCAGGGCGGCTTCGCGGGCGGCCCCGTCGACCGCGACCGCGGCCTTCACAGCGCTCGGATGCTGTGCCGCGTAGACCGCGGCGAGCGGCTTGACACGCAGACGTTGGGCCTCCGCCTCCAGGGCTTGGCGGCGGTCTCCCTCCGGCCCCTTACGGCGTCGGCCAGATCGGCGTAGAACGGCACGCGGGGTGCTGCCGGGAGGATTTCGGTCCAGGCGGTCAGCTCGCCGACTCGGCCGGTTGGAGGTGTCCAGGATGTGGGAGAACTCTTTGCGAACCCGTTCTGCAAGGTCCGGCAGGGGCAGGGAGTGCAGGTACAAGTTCGCAGCGTCGTAGCCAGAGGGGGCGGTGCCCCAGCCCTCCCAGTCCATGAGGGTCAACTGTGGTCAGGCTCGGACGCATAGAAACCGAAACTTCATGCTTCTTAATTGAGGTAAATGACGGGCTGTCATTAGGTCGGCAGACCCTATTGCAAGATCGAAGCCTAGTATTTCACGATTCCCTTTGCGTCACCTATGTCCAGCACGAAATCGCTGACCACTGCCGTGCATGGCGTCAGCTGAAGGCGACGGCAACGACATACGCTAGGGAGACTTCTTGAAAACGAATCTGTTCGGTGAATCCTCCTCGGTTTGGATGTAGATTCCGTCCTTGGCTCCCTTACCCATGACGTAAAGGTCATCTATGAGTGCGCGGATCTTTGGACCCGTTTTGAGATCGAGAGTGATCTGCTGATCCGCCAAGGAGGTTGGCCTCTTCGGTAGGGTCCATGTCCCCTCGCCGGTGGTGGAACCTACGGGTGTCTCGCCGACCAAGCCAGCTGGAATCTTTACCGCCTCGGCCGTGCCGTCTTCATGCAGGGTTACCCGTGCCCCCCGGGGTCCGGACCAGGTACCTATCAGTTCGCTCCGCTTTGCGGAGGCACCAGTGAAGAACCCCGAGTCAATAACGCGGTAGAGGAGAAACCCTCCACCGGCGAGCGCCAGTACGACGCAGAGCACGGAAATCATGATGACTTTTTTCATCGCAAGTTCACCTCTTCTTCCCAATGAACGGTCTGATGCTTTGTCCTGAGCGGAAGATCGAACGCATCCGCAATACTGGTGAGTGGGTTACCGACATATTTCTCAATATACTCCTTGGCGGGCCCCGGTAGGCGAGTAAAGGAGGTGATGGTGGTGTTGTTATCGATCTGGATACCTATCTTGGCTTTCCCTGTCTTAGAGTCTCGCGAGATGACCTTGAATTTATAGCCGTATGAACCAAGGAAGGTGGCGGTTGAGGTGCCGAACTTCCCGCCGGAGGCCCGGTTCTTGGCTGTTCCTGTCCAGCCGAGCGAGAGTACATCCGTGGCGTCCGATAGCAGTCGAGGCCAGCCCTCAAGCTTCATGACGCTATAACCGCCAAGGAAATGGTCCGGATCGTCGTTCCGGATTTTCGTGACGATCTCTGCGCGGACGTAGTCCATCGAATGATCATTGCGGATTTGCTCGGTGAACTCGTCTCCGGCGGTGAAGAAGTCCACCTTGTTTCCGGTGCCGAACAGCCATTGGAACCCGAGGCCTATGGCATCCGGCTTGGCGGCGGCTGCCGATTCTTCGGCTTCCGTTGCATGCTTGCTTGCTTGGCGTATTCGTTCGCCTGGCCGGCCCCCTGCGTTGCCTCTTTGCTGTACTTTTCAGCGTCAGCTGCGGCCTTGTTGGCCTTGCCCGCGACGACCCTTGCTTCCGCTGCGTTCTTTTGCGCGGTGGCGGCCGTTCCGGCGGCTTCGGCGATGAGTTGCTGGGCTATGGCGACGTGGATGGCGGCGAAATGGACCCTGGCCGAACGCCGAAGAGCCGCACCTCGAGGTGCATAAGGGTCCGCCAGCTTGCTGGCGGACCCTTATGCAGGATCAAGCCCTAGTAAGGCTTCTTGAAGACGAACATACTTGAGGACTCCACGGAAATGGGGCGGTAGATGCCACCCCGGGCTCCCTTGTCCACGATCCGAAATTCGATGGTTGAGCGCTTTCCGGGTCCGGTGTTGAGTACGACAGTGATCTCCTGGTCTACGAAGGTGCGGCACTTCTCCAAGGTCCACTTTCCTTCGCCGGTGACGGGGTTCTGTGGCCTCTCGTCGTCCGAGAAGTGGCCAGGAATCTTAATTCCTTCAGCGGTGCCGTCTTTGCGTAGAGTCACCTGGGCTCCATTCGGGGCGTGCCAGGAGCCGATTAGTTCAGTGCGTTCGGCCGAGCCTCCGGTGATGGCTCCGGAGTCGATTGCGCGGTAAAGGAGGAATCCCCCACCGGCGAGCGCCAATGCGACGCAGAGTACGGACAGCACCATGGCTTTCTTCATCGCAAGTTCACCTCTTCCTCCCAATATGCGAACTGCGTCTTCGTTCTAAGCGGAAGATCGAACCGATCCGCAATATAGGTGAGTGGGTTGCCGACATATTTCTCAATACATTTCTGGGCGGGCCCCGGTAGGTGAGTAAAGGAGGTGATGGTGGTGTCGTTCTTGATCTGGATATCTATCTTGGCTTTTCCTGTCTTGGAGTCTCGCGAGATGACCTTGAATTTATAGTTGTACGAGCCGAGGAAGGTGGCGGTTGAGGTGCCGCGAAGACGAAACAGGCTACGGCAAGGGCGAGGAATCCGATGAGGGAGAACAGGTCATGCAGAGCACCGACGCGGGTGGGGTGCTGAAGCTGATCGGGGGTGCCGACTGGGTAACCGCTCACCGGATCCGTACGGAAGGCGCCTGCGCCCAGCAGACCGACCGCCCATACGCCGATCAGCAGTGCACCCCAGTGGGAAGGCCCAGCACGCCACAGGCCCACGGCGAAGAGCAGCGACAGCAACCCCGTGAAGAGGAAGTTGACGGTCTGTGCCCACCGGCGCGGCCAAGGGCGAGCGATCTGAGCCGACGCAGCGTCAATTCCGGCTGAATCACGACATGTCAAGGGTTTCTATATCAGTCGTGCCCTGTTGCTTCTTCCGCTGTCTCACGGCCTGTCGGACATAGGAGCCTCAGCTTCGTGTCGCTTCCTCGGCGGTCTGTCTTGATCGGAGCAGACCGCCGAGCTTGTGACCTGGGCTGCCGCGCACCTTCCGAGTCAGCAGCCCGCAGGCCTCCCACCTGTGCGGTTGATTGCCGGTTTGGGGACGAGCGCGGTGTCGGGTCAGCAGCGCGGGCACCCGTCGACGCCGTCGGCGAGTGCCCGGACGCGGGCTGCCGGAGCGCAACTCGCGTGGACAAGCCTCCGGGTGCGTCCGCTCGATCGCGTCGCGCGGCCGATGAGCTTTTCCGGACCTCGGTCGGACGGGCCGGTCAGCGCAGTCCGGCGAAGAGATCGTTCTCGGGTACGGCCGCGCCGGTGGCGTCCTTGACACGTACGAAGGTCTCCATGCCCATCAACTCGCCGAACCGCTCCTTGCCCATCTTGAGGAAGAAGATGTTCTCGCCCTGACTGGCGTGCGCGGCCAGCGCATCGAACTTCTGACTGCTGAATGCGGTGGTGTCCACCCACGTGGTGATCTCATCGTCGGGGAGGCCGATCTCGGCCATCGCGGCGGCCTCGGCAGGATCCGGCTCCGGCATGTCCTCATGGAACTCGCGCATGATCTCACCGAACCGCTGCATCCCCGAGCGGGGCATCGTCGTCCAGTACACCTTCGGTGTCAGCGCGGTCATCTCCAGCGCCGCCATCGTGATGCGGTGAGCCTGGATGTGGTCGGGGTGGCCGTAGAAGCCGTTCTCGTCGTAGGTGACGACCACGTCGGGCCGGTAGTGCCGCATGAGTTCCGCGAGCCGGGCGGCGCCTTCCTCCACAGGGGTCTGCCAGAAGGATCCTGGGGCGTCGTTACTCGGCCAGCCGATCATTCCGGAGTCGGCGTAGTCCAGCATCTCCAGATCGCTGATCTTCAGGGCGGCGCAGCTCGCCTCGAGTTCTTGACGGCGCATCAAGGCGACGGCCGCCGGATCGTGCCCGGGGTCGCCCGGCTTGACACCCCCCGGCCCGTCACCACAACCGCCGTCGGTACACGTCACGAGAACCGTGCGGATGCCTTCTGCCGCGTACCGCGCGAGGACCCCTCCGGTTCCGGTGGCCTCGTCGTCAGGGTGGGCGTGTACTGCCATGAGCGTCAAGGGCCGACCAGTCATGAAACATTCCTCCTGCAGACATACGTCTTGCTCCGAACACGCGGCGGGCGTACCGCGACCCCGGGCCCGGCTCCTGGTGGGGCGGACGACCTCGTGGCCTCCGTGTTCCCCGCCCGTGCGGCGCCGGTCCCTCGGTCGATGTAACCGTGCCGGCCTGACCACTGTTCCCGCCGCGGCCATGGCCTTCCAGGCTTCGGGTTTGCGCGAAAGAGGTTCGAGCGCGACCTGCTGTCCTGTCGCACTGTGTCTGGCGTGTGGTGAGTTGCTGACCAGAGCGGTTGCCGGATCGTTTGAGGTCGGCTGTGACCGGCGTTCTCAAACGGCCTGGCTTTCGCGGAAGTCTCGTTCGCGATGGATGACTGGAGCGCCGCCAAAATCGCCCACAACCGCACCGAGTGCCGTTCGGCCCATGCGTGATCAGCGCATTCCGGTACAACCATCACCGACTGCCGTGGGTCTCGTACCTCGTCCGGCTTCCCTGCCGGACGCGATCCCCGTGACTTTCGACGTGTAGGAAGGACCCGCTGATGCACTTACGGCACTTGGTGCGCGCCATGGCCGTCTCCCTGGCCTTTGGGGCGACACTGCTCACCACAGGAGGCACGGGGGTGGCGGCGGCCACGGCGCCGGGGTGGGAGCTATCGCTTTCGGGTGACAGCGCGGCAGAGTCTCTGATGTCGGTCTCCGCGCCCGACGCGCATCATGCCTGGGCTGTCGGCAGAAAGGCCACGCGCGGCATCATCATGCGGTGGGACGGGCGGAGCTGGCGTGCGGATACCACGCCGGGGCTGCCGGACGTACGGCAGTGGTCGGCGGTGAGCGCCGTCTCCGCCAAAGACGTGTGGGCGTACGGGTCGGACGAGGACGGCCAGACTCTCGTGCACTATGACGGCGATCGCTGGAGCAGCGTGCCCACCGTGGGCGCCCTCGACAGATCCTGGCCGGAGGTTCCGCTCGACGCCGTCCCCGGGCGCCTGTTCAAGGGGGGAAAGGCCCTCTACACCTACGCCGACGGGAACTGGCAGACCTTCAAGTTGCCGTATCTCGTCGACATCAGGGACATCGACGCCTTGTCGGCGGACAACGCCTACGCGACCGGCATGCAGTACCCCGTGGACGACGGCCATCCCGTCGTCTACCACTGGGACGGCACGACCTGGACCCTTTTGCCGCAACCGCCCTTGAAGAAGGGCACGGATGCCGTGCAAATCGTTGCAAAGTCGCCTGGCAGTGTGTACGTCGGCGGCTGGGCCTACGGAACGCACGCCGCCCCGCCCGTCCCCGGCGTCATGCACTGGAACGGAACCGCCTGGCGAGACGTCACCGGTCCGCTCGCCGACATGCACCTCGATGCCCTCTCCTCCGATGGCGCGGGTGGTTTGTGGGCCACCGGGTCTGACAGGAGCGCCGAAGTGGGGTCCGAGCCCTTCATCTGGCACTACGACGGCGCGAAGTGGACCAAGCAGGCCGGAGCACTCGCTCCGGACGCCGACACCAGCTGGCCGTCGTACACCTTTTACGACCTCGCGCCGGCCGGTGACTCCGGCACCTTTTGGGCCGTCGGTGACTACGCCATGCCGATGGATGAGCACAGTGACACGAAGATCAACGCTCTGATCGAACGTTCCACCACACCGAAGGGCCGAGGCCGCGCCGCTCATTGAGCACAGAGTGGGACACGCCTCGGGTGGTTGCTCGATCGAGCGTGTCCCACCATTGCTCTGCCAGGGCCGAGCGGAGGATCCGAGGATCTCCGCTCGGGCATTCTCGGTCTGCTTCTCCACGCCCGGTATGGCGAGGAACCCGTGCACCGCTCCGGGTACTCGGTGAACCGCACGGTAACCCCGCCCGCCCGCGGCCCCCATACCTGCGGGAACCCGGCTCACCCAGCGCTCCCGCCCCGGACACACCAGCTGGCCTGGCGTGACGCGGAACCCTCACGGTCGGCGCGGACTCCCGGCGGTGGGCCGTGCCCTCCATGCGCGCCCGGTGGATCCCGACCGGGGTGCCGCACGAGGTCGTCTCGCCCCGCCACACCACATGATGTCGCTCTACCTGCCGACGGCACCTCACCGACCCGCCGGCCGCGTCGCTTGACGAGGCTGATGGCGTACCCGTCGGAGCGCACCCACCTCGCCTTCGGCCTTCGAGTGCTTGTTACGCAGGGTGCTCAGCGTGTTCTCGTAACGGTGCGGCCTGCGATGCGCGACCATACGGACGCCGACACAGGATCGATCACCGGCGTCGTGCATGAGGGTGGGTTCCCGCCGGCCGGTAGCCCGCGTTGACTGCCGCGGGTCCGGTCAGGCGGTTCCCGCCGGCGGGCGCCATGCGCGCTGCGAGCGCGGGTCGCAGTGTTCGACACCACGAGACAAACCAACGTCAAGAGCAAGCAGCCAGTAGCCAGCAGAAGGAATCTTCGAGACAGGAAGAAGGACGGACGTGTCCGGCAGCGAGAGCGAGAACCCAGTAATCCCTTCCCCGGCCCCCACCCCGACCCGGCCCAGGACGAACCGGGACTGGTGGCCGAATCAGCTGGACCTTCAGATTCTCCATCAGCATTCGTCCAGGTCCAATCCGATGGACGAGGACTTCACCTACGCGGAAGAGTTCTCGACCCTCGACGTCGACGCGCTGAAGCGCGACGTATTCGAGGTGATGAAGACGTCGCAGGACTGGTGGCCGGCCGACTACGGCCACTACGGGCCGCTCTTCATCCGGATGAGTTGGCATGCAGCGGGAACGTACCGCATCGCCGATGGCCGGGGCGGTGGCGGCGCCGGTGCTCAGCGCTTTGCACCCCTCAACAGCTGGCCGGACAACGCGAGCCTCGACAAAGCGCGCCGTTTGCTCTGGCCGGTCAAGCAGAAGTACGGACGGAAACTCTCCTGGGCCGACCTTCTGGTCTTCGCCGGCAACTGCGCGATGGAATCGATGGGGTTCAAGACGTTCGGGTTCGGCTTCGGGCGGGAGGACATCTGGGAACCCGAGGAAATCTTCTGGGGGCCCGAGGACACCTGGCTCGGAGATGAACGCTACACCGGCGACAGGGAACTCACCGGTCCTTTCGGTGCCGTCCAGATGGGTCTGATCTACGTCAACCCGGAGGGGCCCAACGGCAACCCGGATCCGCTGGCTGCCGCCCGGGACATCCGCGAGACATTCGGACGGATGGCGATGAACGACGAGGAAACGGTGGCGCTGATCGTCGGCGGACATACGTTCGGCAAGTGTCATGGTGCGGTCGATCCCTCGTACATCGGCCCGGAGCCCGAGGCGGGTCCGCTGGAGCAGCAGGGCCTCGGCTGGAGGAACACGTACGGCAGTGGCAAGGGCGCCGACGCGCTCACCAGTGGACTGGAGGGCGCATGGACCTCCCAGCCGACGAAGTGGGATAACGAGTACCTGGACAACCTGTTCCGGTACGACTGGGAGCTGACGACGAGCCCCGCCGGGGCGAAGCAGTGGACTCCGAAGGATGCCGCGGCCCAGAACACGGTGCCGGATGCCCATGACCCGTCGAAGCGGCACGCTCCCATGATGCTGACGACGGACCTCGGGCTGAAGATGGACCCGGTCTACAGACCGATCGCGAAGAGGTTCCACGAGAACCCGGACGAGCTCGCGGTAGCGTTCGCCAAGGCGTGGTACAAGCTGCTGCACCGTGACATGGGACCGCTCTCGCGCTACCTCGGCCCCTGGATTGCCGAGCCCCAGCTGTGGCAGGACCCCGTCCCCGAGGTCGATCACGAACTGGTCGCCACCGACGACATCGCTGACCTCAAGCGCAGGATTCTCGCCTCGGGACTGTCCGTCCGCCAGCTGGTCACCACCGCTTGGGCGGCGGCCTCAAGCTTCCGCGGCACCGACAAGCGTGGCGGGGCCAACGGGGCACGGATTCGACTCGCGCCGCAAAAGGACTGGGAGGTCAACGACCTGCCCGAGGTGGCCGAGGTGTTGCGGACGCTCGAAGAGATCCGGCAGGACTTCAACGGCTCACAGACCGGCGGAAGGAAAGTGTCCCTCGCCGACCTGGTCGTCCTGGGCGGATGCGCGGCCGTCGAGCAGGCGGCGAAGAACGCCGGGCACGACATCACCGTTCCCTTCGCCCCCGGACGCACGGATGCCTCGCAGGAGCAGACCGACGTGGAGTCGTTCGCCGTGCTCGAACCCAGGGCGGACGGGTTCCGCAACTACCTCCGGGCGGGAGAGAAGCTGTCGCCGGAAACGCTCCTGCTGGACCGCGCCAGCCTGTTGACGCTGACCGCTCCCGAGATGACCGTGCTGATGGGCGGTATGCGCGCCCTGAACACCGGCTTCGCGGGAAGCCCCCATGGCGTCTTCACACAGCGACCGGGGGCATTGACCAATGACTTCTTTACCGCCCTGCTCGACATGGGCACGGAGTGGAAGGCGTCGGCATCGGCTGAGAACGTCTTCGAAGGCCGGGATCGCGTCACGGGCGAGATCAAGTGGACCGCCACCGCCGTTGACCTCATCTTCGGTTCGCACTCCCAGCTCCGAGCCGTCTCGGAGGTCTACGCGTCCCAGGACGCGGGCGAGAAGTTCGTGCGTGACTTCGTCGCAGCCTGGGACAAGGTGATGAACCTCGACCGGTTCGACCTCGCCTGAGCCCGATGTCCAGGTCGGCCCGCCATCGGCCGGCCGGGACATCCTCGGGTCCGGCCAGGGCGGTTACCAGCGGGCCAGGAGGGGGCCACCCTCGAGGGTGGGGCCGAGGCGGACGTGGTAGCTGTTGGGGGTCCGTGGCTCCCGATACCTCCCAGTCATCAGCCCAGCCGATGATGTGCCCACCGACAGATGCCGCGGCTGTCAGCACGTCTTCCCGTTGACGCTCCGGGGACGACAGGCCAGCTTCATGCGGGACAGCCGCCGCACGCCGAGCAGGCGCTTTCCGCAACCGTCATAGGGGCGTTCGATCATTTCCAGGTCCGTACCGCGCAAGGTCTCTCCCGTTTCGGGCCTGCAAGGTACGGAGGATTCGCGGCCACCCCTGGGACGGTCTTGGTCAGCCCAGGAAACTCAGCCGCACCTGGCGGTTCGGGTTGTCGACGTTGGTGTCCGCCAACCTCCGTTAAGGCAACCTGCACGATACTCGGTGACACCTGTCGGATCCGAGGCGCCTCACGTGCACAACAAGTACAAGGAGACTGCGCCGGCCGGGCTGGATGTATCACCCGACCAAGATCCACCATCCGAGATCATTTGAAGACATCTCCTAGCCGACCAGGGCCTCGGCCGTTCACGACTGACATCGGCGGCCGGTGCCCGCCCCACGTATCGCCTGCAAAACATGCAGACGCTGCACTTCAGGACACTCCTAGGACGTTCGCTGTTCTCCCTTCGGTACGGCCACTTCTCCGTTCGGCACGTCGCCGCCGAGATCCAGATCCGCGGGGACGGCCGGAAGGCCCGATACTGAGACAGTGAAGGCCAGTCGTTCGGCCGCGGCACGGGCTCGCTCCAGCGCCTCTTGTGGGGAGGACCCGACAGCCCAGGCGTAGGCGGCCCGAGCAGCAGATGCCGACAGCCCTGTGAGCCGTTCGCCGACGCCGCGGAGGACGGACACCTCGCAGACTCCGGGCAGGGCGCGCGCTTCTTCGAGCCCCTCGATGTCCCGGATCTCACCAGCCGTTGGCGGGCACACGTACCAAATGGCGGCATAGCGGTTCGGCTCGGCGCTCTCCAGTCGCCCGATGACCATGTCGAGAGCGGGCAGTCCCGCGCTCTGCCGGGCGAGGGCGTCGATGAGGTCGATGCCGGACGCCTTCTCCAGCATGTAGGGGATCTCGTCGCCCGCCGGCCGGAGATGGGTTTCGACGATACGGACGGCGTCACCTGTGTCGATGACCTCGGTGTGGGTCACTCCGTCCGTGACGCCCAGGGCATCGAGCATGTCCGCCACGACGCTCTCGATCCGCTTGCGGTCCGTGTCGCCGAGCGGGGCCGGCAGGACGTGGCCCAGCTCGACGAAGTGTTCGCGTTCGGAGATCTTTTGCGTGATGCAGGCGACCACGTGGCGGCCCCGCTCACTCAGACATTCGACGCTGAATTCGACTCCCCTGTGGAACTGCTCCACCATCATTTCTCGCCGGTCCAGGGACTCGACGGCCTCCGCGCCCCAGGCCAGGGCCGCGTCGATGTCGGCGTTCGAGTCGATCCGGGTGACCCCACGGCTTCCCACCCCCTGCACCGGCTTGCAGATCACGGGGAACCCCACGCGCTCCGCGAAAGCCGCGACATCATGTGCGCTCTCCGCCAATTGGGCCTGCGTATCGTCGACGCCGCGCTGCGAGAGCCGCCACCGCATGTCGAGCTTGTGGGCGATCACGCGGTAGGTGTCGGCTGCGGGGGTCGGGAGCCCGAGTGCGGCACCGATGGCCACGGTCTTGTCGGTGTCCTTTTCTGTGAAGTTGAAGACGCGGTCCACCGGGTCGGCCTGATGAATGAACCGGGCGGCCGCCACCCATTCCTCGACAGCGGCGTCCGACCGCAGCACGATCAACCGCTCGATCTTCTCCGGTTCGACGAGGTGGGACAGGACTTCCCGCCGGCAGATCACGCTGGTGCGCAGATCCGGCCGGAGCGAACGGGCGCGCACGGGGAGGTCCAGTCCACCGCCGATGAACAACAGATGCCGATGGCCTGATTCGGACAATGCGGTTCCTTTCACATCACTGCGCCCCATCCCCACGTCAGAGAGGGGAGGGCGCGGCCGGGGGTTGCATGCGTTCAGTGGGTGGGTCCGTTGCCGTCTGCGCGGACCGCATCTGCCGGATCCGTTCGACGGACAGTGCGGCGCGACGGGATGCCGCACCGGCGAGCGTGAAGAGCGCTGCCAGTCCGATCCATCCCCAGGTGCCCATTCCGATGACGACGGTGGTGATCAGCGCCGGGCCCACCAGGTCCCGCGTCGACTGTCCGAGGCCGAACACCGAGAGGTATCTGGCGCGGGACGTGGCCGGCGAGAGTTCGAAGCTGATCGCCCAGGCTGACGCGGCGTGCAGGTTCTCGCCCACCGTGAGCAACAGAACCCCGCACAGCAGCAGCACACATGCGGTCCCGGTGCCGACGTGGGCGGCGGGGCCGACCGACAAGGCGGCGAGCGCCAGTACCAGGCCCGCGATGACCATGCCCCGCACCGCCTTGGCCGTGGTGTCGGCCAGCTGCGTCCACCACGTCTGACTCAGCGCCGTGATTAGGGTGTTCAGGATCAGTGCGACGCTCACCAGGGACACCGGCGCGCGCGTGAATTGGGCGATCCATAGCGGAAGCCCCACGAACAGGACCGTGTCATGCAGTGCCAGCACACCGTTGAGTCCGCTGAGCGCCAGAAAGGGCAGCTCCTTGAACGGGTTGGCGGCCGTGGCCTGTGCTGCCTCGACCGCGTAGTTCTCCGTTGTCTTCGCGGATACGGCCGCCTTCGCGGATGCCGCCCGGCCGCTGTCGATTCCGCGGATGCGCCAGATGAGGAACGCCATCACCACGTACGAGGCGGCATTCCCGAGCGCGAGGGTGTCATAGGCCGACCGCGAATCCCATGGCAGCGCGAACGCCGCGATCAAGGCGCCCAAGGACAGCCCGACGTTCTGGACCGCCCGCAGAAAGCCCATCGTCCGCAGCCGTTCCTGCTGGTCGAAAAGGGTGCCCACCATGGCCTGGTTGACGGACGGGCTTGCCTTGTCGGCCATCGTCGTCGCGCACACCACGACCAGGAAGGCGGCAAAGCTGTGCACGGTGACGTACAGGCTGTAGGCGACGACGCGCCATATGTGCAGGGCGATAAGGGCCCTGCGCGGCCCCACGCGGTCCGCCAGGCTGCCCACGGGGACCGAGGCGATCATCCCGAGGACAGCCGCGAGCGACAACCCCAGGGACACCTGGAACGGTGAGAGCCCCACACCCCGAGTGAAGAAGAGCATGCTGCCCGCGAGAAACAGACCGGTTCCGATCGAACCGCTGAATCCGCTGAGTACGAGAGTCCTGGCTGGTCCACACGACGGCACTGCGGCACGCAATTTTGCGATCACGTGTTCACCGGCCGGCCCTCTCGGGAGGCAAAGGGATCGAGCACTTCGTCGACCTCGGCCAGCCGGTGGTGCAGGGGTGCGGCGATCGCCTCGTCGTCCGGGACGGTACGGATGACAATGGCGTCGACGGCCTGCCGGGCAAGCCGCTCCGCGGCCGCGGAGTCCTCGGCGTACACCACGACGTGACCGCACCGGTCCTCGGACCACTGCGTGGGACGAACCACGTCACCTGGAGCGACTCCGACCTTGACCTCCCGTACGCCCGGCAGTGCGGCCGCGGCCGCAACACCGTCGACGGAGGTCACGCGGCCCGGCTCTGCCATGACGAAGCGCGTGGCGGCGGCGCCCGTCGCAGCGGGAACCGTCGGCACCCTCTGACCCGGGAGCGCCACCTTCAGGGCGAGCACATCCATGTCGATGCCGTGGACGAGCTGCACCAGTTCATTGATGCGCCCGCCGCCCCGTCGGCTGTGGGACTCCACCACACGCGGCCCGTCCGGGGTGAGCATCACCTCGGTGTGCGCGAGCCCCTCGATCAGCCCGACCGCGTCCAGGACCTTCCGGACGAAGCGGCCGATCTCCTCGGCCGTCTCCGTGGGCAGCGGCGCGGGGACCACATGGCCGACCTCGACAAAGCGCGCCGCGGTGTCCTTGCCGGTGACGCACAGCACCGTGTGTTCGCCGCCTATGGAGAAAGTCTCCACGCTGAACTCCGGGCCGGCCAGCAGTTCCTCCATCATGAAGTCGGTCAAGCCCGAGCGGTCCGCCCACTGCCAGGCCTCATCGGCCTCTGCGGGAGAGCGGACCTTTCTGACTCCCAGGCTTCCGGAGCCCATGGCGGGTTTGAGTACGGCCGCACCGTGCCGGCGCACGAAGTCCTGTGCATCCTCTCGCGCGGCCCCCTGCAGAAAAGCGACTTCGCCGATTCCCTTGTGGTTGAGCAGCGTTCGCAACGCCCGTTTGTCGTGCAGAATGCGCACCGCTTCCACCCCGTTTCCCGCAAGGCCCAAGTGGCTCGTGAGATGGCCGGCCACCACGAGAGCGGCCTCGGTCTGCGTCAGTACGCGAGTGAAGGGCCGCACCCGGTGTATTGCTTCCGCGACGGCAGTCACGAGCGGCACATCCTGGTAGTCCAGCACGTGGAGCTGGCCGCAGTGTTCGAGGAGGGCGGGGGCGAAGCCACTGGGCTTCTGGATATTGACCACTTCCAGGCCGCACTCCACCGCCTTACGAATGAAGTCCGCCTTGCCCCCGAGGAGCAGAACGCGCTCACCGGACATGAAGCCCCCCGTCTTCGCACTGCCGTCAAGCGGTGATCAACCGACCGGACCGGACAGTGACTTCCTTGATCAATCCTCCTGTGATTTCTGTGACGTTAGCCTATAGTCGTTGCTGATGTGACTGAAGTCGACACCGTTGGACGGCTGTTGACGATTACCCGGCTTGCCTCCTTGGCGAGCCTCGTTGAGAGGTCATCGGCATGACAGTCGCTTCACCGTCCCACCCCATCCCGACGGGCTCCCGTCAGATACCCATGACCCGCAATCAGTTGGGCCGGATCGCCCTGGCCAGCGGCTCGGACCAGTGGCGCAAGCCACCCGTCTCGTTCGGACTGCGGCTCAAAGGGACCGTACGCCCTGAACTGCTCCACGGGGCACTGACCCGGGTTGTGCAGCAGCACACCGCGCTTCGGACCTACTTCCCCGCGTCGTGCGTCGACGGCAGCGCCGAATGCCTGAATCCGCATCAGCTTGAATGGCCCACCGAGACCATCGATCTGCGCGAAGTCCCCCAGGCACAACGGGCACACGTGGAGGAGGCGGCGTTCCACAGGCTCCAGGAGCCTTTCGCGCCGGATCGGTACCCCCTCTTCAGAGCTCTTCTGATGCGGTACGAACAGGAATGGTCCCTGTCCGTGGCCATTGACCACCTGGTCTTCGACGGAGCCTCTGTCGGCGTGTTCCTGGACGAGTTCGGGACGGCCTACCGGCAGCTTTCCGAAGCGCCGCACGAAGGCTCTCGGGAGCGCTCCCGTCCCGGCGAACAGGGTTCCGACTTCTCGGAGTTCAGCACCTACGAGCGCGACTGGCTCGTCGGTGCGGAGGCCCACGCGGCCTTCACCCACTGGAAGAAAATATGGGACGGGTTCGGGCCCTTCCCCACGACCCGGCTTCCGATACGGACCGAACGGAGCCCCGGCGGGGGTGCCGAGTGGAGGGCGGTCCTCCCCACGAGGAACGTTCTGGAGCGGCAACGGAGCTTTCCGCACGGATACATCTCCCTGACCGCTCTCGCCGCCTCCGCGGTCGTGACGGCACTGCGCGATGTCACCGGCCAGGACGAGTCCGGCCTGCTGCACCCATCGTCCCGGCGCTTCCTCGACGGCGGCGAGCGAATGATCGGCTACCTCAACAATCGCGTGCTGCTCCGGGTCCCCACTCCCGCACAGGACGGCTTCCTCGACATCGCCGACCGGACCCGCAGTGCCATGCTCGAATCGCTCGAACACGACATGATGCCCTTCGAGGTCCTCTTGGACAGGCTGGCGCCCCAGGCACGTGACCGACGTCCGGACCAGCCCTACGTCCACCTGAACGTCGAGGCCGCCCCGGCCCCGCCCGAACTGCCGGGGCTCGACGTCTCCCACTTCTGGCCCCCGGAGACAGCGGCCTACGGCGATCTCCCCTGGATCAGCGTCGATCTGGAGCCCGGCGACGAACTCATGGTGCTGCGGGCCGGCTACTCCACCGGCCGGTACGCGAAGGACACCGTCGCGAACCTAATGAACAAGGTGCGGGGATATCTGACAGAGGCGGACGACAACCCGACCTGACACCACCGAACACACATCACTACGGGGGAAACTTGAAGCTGCCACACCACCATCCGTACACGCTCGGCGAACCCTGGACCGCAGGGGTCGTCATCCTGGGCGCCGGGCAAGGAGAACGCCTCGGCCACGGGCCCAAGGCCCTCATCGAACTCGGCGGCCGGCCACTGCTTCTGCACGTCCTGGAAGCAATGTCCGCCAACCGCACAGTAACTGCCATCGCTGTGACCGCGCCGGACGGCCTGACCGAGGAGTTCGAACAACTCATCGACTCGAGGCAACCGCAGGTGCCGGTCCGGGTCGTCCCCGGCGGGCCGACCCGGCAGGCCAGCGCGCACGCCGGGGTCACCGCCCTCCCATCGGGACCGGAATGGGTCGCGGTGACGGACGTCGCACGCCCCTTCACCGAGCCGGGCACCGTGGACCGGCTTCTGGACAGCCTCCGTGCCACGGCCCAGAGCCCCGGGCCGGCACCACACCCCTGCGGTGTGGTGCCCGTCCTCCCCTTGGCGGACAGCGTGCACCTGGCCGCCGAGGAACCGCTCCTCGCTGAGCCCTTCGACCGCAGCACCCTGCGCGCCGCCCAGACCCCACAGGTCTTCCATCGCGACTGCGTGAGAGCCGCTTACGAGGAGGCCCTGCGGGAGGGAACGACACACACCGACGACGCCGGGATGGTCAGCCGCCTCGGTGGCACCGTCGTCACGGCACCAGGCACCGCGTCCAACTTCAAGATCACGTTCGAACAGGACCTGATGCTGGCCCAAGCGGTCCACGCCCATGCGCAGACGGTCCTGTCCGGCCGGGGAGGCGCCAAATGAGGGACCTGAGCGGCTCAGTAGCCGTGATCACGGGGGCCAGCTCGGGCATCGGCGCCGCCACCACACGCCGGCTCCACCAGCTCGGCGCTCAGGTTGTCCTCGGCGCCCGACGCGGCGACCGGCTCAAGGAGATCGCCGACGAACTCGGCAACGAACGGGTCGCATGGGCCGAGGTGGACATCCGCTCCCCCGAGCGCGTCGAGGAACTCTTCTCCTGCGCGGTGGACGCTTTCGGCGGCGTGGACTGTCTGGTCGCGAACGCTGGCGTGGGAGCCTACGGCGGCATCCTCGCCCTGTCCGACGTAGAGGTGCAGGAACTCATCAACACCAATCTCACCGGCACGGTCTGGTCCGTCCGCCAGGCGGTCCCCCTGCTCACCGCGCGCGGCGGCGGTGACATCGTTCTCGTCAGCTCTGTGGCTGGGCTGCGCGGCCGACCGGACGAGGCGGTGTACGCGGCCACCAAGCACGCTGTCGTCGGACTCGCCGGATCGCTTGACCGTGAACTGCGCCCCCTTGGCATCCGCGTCACCGCGATGTGCCCGGGCGCCACCGACACCGAGTTCGCCATGGGCCGGGGCCGCACCCCCGAGATGCCGCAGCTCACGACGATGATGCGCGCCGAGGACGTCGCCGACGCCATCGTGTACGCCCTGGCGCAACCCCCATCCATGCGGACGCTGCTGTGGAGCATGCGCAGCGTCGCCTCCGAGAACTGACCGAGACGGAACCCGGTGAGATGACCGACCAGCTCGACACCTCCGTACCCCCGCGGGCGCTCCACGCCGAGATCGCCCGTGTCGCCCGCACCCGGCCCGGGCAACCCGCCCTGGTCAGTTCCGGAAGGTCGCAGTCCTACGAGGAACTGCACGCCCGCTCACTCCGGCTGGCCGCTGCATTGCATCGCGCAGGCATCACCGCCGAGCGGACCGTCGCCGCCATGCTGCCCCGCGGCGCGGCCATTCCCACCACGATCCTCGCCGCCTGGCACGCCGGCGGCACGTACCTCCCGCTCTCCCCGGCCGCGCCGCCCGACCGGACGCTGCATATGTTGACGGTGACTCGAGCTGCCTTGCTCGTCGTACCGTTGGAGCTGATGGCGCAGGCCGAGCGGTTCGGCATTCCCGTCCTGGCAGTCGGCCGAGACGGCGACCCAATCGCGGCCGAGCCCGCTACGGCCCCGCTGGACCTGCCCGCCCCGGACCTCAACAGGTCCGCCTACACCATCTTCACCTCGGGAACCACCGGAGAGCCCAAGGGCGTTCTGGTCGGACACGGCGCTCTCGCCCACCTGGACCGGGCCCATGAGGACTCCGTCTACGGCCCGCTTCCTGCGTGGACGGGCCAGGTCGCGCTCAACAACCCGATGACCACGGACGCCTACTTCTCCGAGCTGGCCCACCTGGCACACGGCCGCACGCTGCACCTCCTCGACGCGGCGACCCGCCGCGACCCGGATCGTCTGGCGGGCTTTCTGCGGGACCACGCCATCGAGGCGCTCGACGCGACGCCGACCCAGATTCGGTCCCTCCTGCTGGCAGGGCACCGCGAGGTGCTGGAGCGACTGACCGTCCTGGTCCTGGGCGGGGAGCCGGTGGACGCTCCCCTGTGGTCGACGCTCCGGTCGTTCAAGGGGGTGGCGGTGCACAACCTTTACGGTCCGACCGAGTGCACGGTCGACGTGGCGGGGGCCGCCGTCCGCGGGAGCCGGACGCCGGTGATCGGCCGGGCGTGGCCCGGCTGCGCCATCCACCTCCTCGATGACGCACTCGAACCGGTACCCGAGGGCGAGACGGGCGAGATCTGTGTCGCCGGCCCCCAGCTCGCACACGGCTATCTGGGGGCAACCCCGGAAGAGACACGGCGATTCGTCGAGATCCGGGTTCCCGGCGAAGCCCGGACCGTCCGTGCCTACCGCACGGGGGACCTCGGCCGGCTCGACCCGGCGGGGCAGCTGGAGTTCCTGGGCCGCGCGGACGACCAGGTCAAGATCCGTGGGTTCCGGGTCGAACTCGGCGAGGTGGAAGCCTCGTTGCGCAAGTGCGGCGGAGTCCTGGACGTCGCCGTCGCCCTGGATCGTTCCGAGGCCTCCGCGACCCTCCGGGCCTGGGTCGTTACCGCGCCGGACACGACGCCGGACGACGTGCGTCGGCAGCTCTCGGACATCGTGCCGGACCACATGATCCCCGTGCTCGCTCCGGTCCCCCGGATCCCGATGGCCGCCACTGGCAAGGCGGACGTCCGCGCCCTGCTGTCCCTCGCCACCGCGACGCCCGCCCCGAACGCCCCGCAGAAGCCCGGCGAGGACCCGTTCCTCACCCTCTGGAAGGAGGTTCTCGACGTGCCGGATATATCCCCGCAGGACACCTTCTTCGCGCTCGGCGGGGACTCCCTGAAGGCCACCCGCATGACGATGCACAGCCGTCGGCTGACCGGTAAGCCGGTCCCCGTCCGCCTGGTCTTCGACCACCCGCGATTCGGCGAGTACCGCGCGGCCGTCGACAGGCTCTGAGCGGCGGCCGCGCCCCCGCCCGGGACGACCTCCCGGCCATCGAGCACCCAGCCCACTCCACACGCCTACGTAGAGGACCGTCGTCGTGCCCCGAACCCGATCCGTGACCGTACGCGCCCCGGCCAAAGTCAATCTGCAACTCTCCGTCGGCGGGCTTCGTGAGGACGGATTCCACGAACTCGCCAACGTCTACCTGGCGGTCTCCGGCTACGACGAGATCACTGCCACCCCGGCCGACAGGCTGAGCCTCACCGTCTCGGGGGCCGGGGCGGAGCGCGTGCCCGCCGACGAGTCCAATCTCGCTGCCCGGGCCGCCACACTGCTGGCCAAGCACAGCGGAGCCGAACCGAACGTCCGCATCCACATCACCAAACACCTTCCGGTCGCCGGGGGCATGGCCGGCGGCAGCGCGGACGCGGCGGGGGCACTGGTTGCCTGCGAGGCACTGTGGAACCTCGGCATGACGCGCGCAGAACTCGCATGCCTGGCCGCCGAGTTGGGAAGCGACGTGCCGTTCAGCGTGCTCGGCGGGGCGGCGCTCGGACTCGGCCGGGGGGAGCAGCTGACTCCGCTCGTCTGCGGCGCGACGTACCACTGGGTCTTCGCGATCGCCCGCTTCGGCCTCTCCACCCCCGCGGTCTACGCGGCTCAGGACCGGCACCGACAGGAGGCCGACCTGCCGTTCACAGCAGCGGACATGCCGGCCCCGCAGCCCTCCGCGCAGCTGCTGGACGCCCTGGCCGCCGGTGACCCGCAGGCGCTCGCGGCGTCACTGAGCAACGATCTGGAGTCCGTGGCGACGGCCATGCAACCTGACCTGGCGAAGACACTCGCCGCGGGAAGGGCGTCCGGAGCCCTCGCCGGCATGCTGTGCGGCACCGGGGCGACGACCGGGTTTCTCGCGGCGGACGCAGGCGCAGCCGAGCACATCGCCGAGCAGCTCATGGCTTCCGGTACGTGCTCCTCCACCCTCGTCGCGCACGGCCCCGTACCGGGCCCCGTCCTGCTGTGAGCCCTCCCGGGCAGGCACCCGGGAACCTGTTCCGGTTCACCGTCCCGGACGTGGAGCGCGCCGCCGAGCTGTGAGACCGGGCCAGGCCCAGGTATCCGCCGGAGCGCTCTGACGACCTCAGCGAACTGGCCGGCACCAGCCCCGGTTGCCATGTCCTTGAAGTGGGGGTGGGCGCCGACAAGCCGACTCTGCCGCTCGTCGAGCGCGTTGCCGGATCACTGCCGAGATCGTGACAGGGGACTTCGATACCTGGCCTCTGCCAGAGGAGCCATTCGGTGCGGCCGAACGACGGCGTTCCGTTGCACCGATGTGCGAACGGTCAAAGCCACCGACGCGCTGCGGCCGGTGGCGCCGTCGCCGTGGTCGCCACGCAACATATGGCGGGCGGCAGCGAGGATTTCTTCGTCCAGGTCCAGGGCTGCTGCGAGCGTTCGATTGCCGCCCTCCACGTCATCGGCCGCGCCGGACGTCCGCATAGCTGACGCGAAGCTCCGGACCATACCCAGACCGCTGCTCGGCCAACGACGCCAAAGCCACCGTTTCAACAAGTCGGACCCTTGTGAGCGGGTGCCCCCTCAGTGGACCAAGAGCGTTCTGACAGGGCATTGCAGCTAAGACTCGATCGCTACGGACAAGAGTTCCGAGACAGCTCTTCTACGGCGCTCAGCGGATCGCTTGGTGCGGCCGGACTTCGCCGCTACAGTCCACCGAAGCGGTGTCCTAACCGAGGAAGCTCAACCGGATCCTACGGTCCGTGTTGCTGATGTTCGTATCGACCAAGCAGACGGACTGCCAGGTGCCGAGTGCCATCCTGCCTGCTACGACCGGGAGGGTGGCGTGGGGCGGGACGAGGGCGGGCAGGACGTGGTCGCGGCCGTGGCCGGGGGTGCCGTGGCGGTGGCGCCAGCGGTTGTCGGCCGGGAGGAGGTCGTGCAGGGCCGCCAGGAGGTCTTCGTCGCTGCCTGCGCCGGTTTCCAGGACGGCGATGCCGGCGGTGGCGTGCGGAACGAAGATGTTCAGCAGGCCGTCGCGGCCGTCTGCCGTCTCTCGGAGGAAGGCTGCGCAGTCGGCCGTGAGGTCGGCGACGGTCTCCGACGAGCCTGTGGTGACGTCCAGGGTGCGGGTGGTGAATGCGGTGCTCATGCGTTCATTTTGGTACGGACGACCTGCCCAGGTCCGCAACCCCCCGGCCTCTTCCGCAATGCTGCCTCAACGCTCCGGCAACAATGGTCCACGAGCCGAGATGACGTTTGACCCCTCTCGCGGCGCACCGCTACGTTCAGCGACATGCCTACATCAGCCCTGCTCACCACGCGCGGTCATATCGACCTGCTGCGGGTGGCCTCTGCCGCGTGTCACCGCGGCGGCTGTTGTTGATGCCTTGGCGTTGTCGCTGCCGGCGTCGTTGCGGTTTTCGGTGACGTTGCGGTTGTCGCTTTCGTTGCGGATGCCGTTGACGTTGACGTTGACGTGGTTCAGGGCGGAATTGAGGGCGTTCCAGGATTCGCCCTTTGCGGTGCTTTGCGGGCAGCGTGCGGCTCGCTGTGGCTGCGCGTGGACGTTTTGAGGATTGCTGTCTTTTCGTTGCGTCTTGGTGGGGCCTGAAATTCATTCCCTTCGGGGGTGGGTCTCTTGGGTGATTGCCGCGGACCGTTGCGTTGGTGTCGGCTGGTGGTCTGGCGCGTCGCCTGCGCGCGCTTCGTGTTTCATCTTTCATCTCGCAGCCGGGCGTGTGGCTTTCTGCTTCCCGCCCGGTTCCCGTCCCTCTCTCCTCTTCCCCTCCCCCTCTCTCTCCTCTTCCCCTCCCCCTCTCTCCCTGCTCTCCCCTCTTCCCCCTCCTCGTGGAGTACTGATGACTGTCGATCAGGCCGTGGCGCGCCATGCACCGCCGCCCGGTATATCCGCTGAAGCAGCAGCACCGTCGCCGGCGAAGGGGGTGGAGGCGGGGCCTCGTTCCGAGGCCGGGTCCGATGGGCCCGAGTTGGTGCGTGTCGATCCGGTCTCCGGCCGTCGATGGTCGGTGCCGCGGTGGCTGCGCCGCACGGTGGGGCCGGTCGCGTTGCTGGTGCTGTGGCAGGTGCTCAGCGCGAGCGGTGTCCTGGAGGCCCAGATCCTGGCGTCGCCCGGGACCATCGCCGCGACCGCCGGGGACCTGGTCTCGGACGGAACGCTGCCGTCGGCGATGCTGGTTTCCCTTCAACGGGTCGCGGTCGGGCTGTTGTTGGGTGGTGTGACCGGAGTCGCAATGGCGCTTGTGTCGGGGCTTTCCCGGCTCGGTGAGGATCTGGTCGACGCGACCGTGCAGATGCTGCGTTCCATTCCCTGGGTGGGCGTGATTCCGCTGTTCATCATCTGGCTGGGCATCGGAGAGGCACCCAAGGTTGCGTTGATCTCGTTGGGCGTGGCGTTCCACCTGTATCTGAATGTTTATGCCGGAATCCGTGGCGTCGATGCCCAGTTGGTGGAGGCGGGTCAGTCGCTCGGACTGAGCCGGTGGGGCCTCATCCGGCATGTCGTACTGCCCGGCGCTCTTCCTGGAGCCATGACCGGGCTGCGCTATTCGCTGGCCACCGCGTGGCTCGCACTGGTCTTCGGTGAGCAGGTCAACGCCGACGACGGCCTCGGGTTCCTGATGAACCAGGCCAGGGAATTCTTCCGCACCGACGTGATCGTGGTGTGCCTCGTGGTCTACGCGATTCTCGGGCTCATTGCCGATTTCCTCGTCCGTACCTTCGAAAGGCTGCTGCTGCAATGGCGACCGACGTTCACGGGCCAGTGACCGATACCGAGCACGGACGGCAGGTGACGCGTACCGGGCTCTCCGGTTCCGCCGTACAGGTCGGCGGGTTGGTGCGGTCCTTCGGCGGACGGGCCGTTATCGACGGTCTTGACCTGTCCCTCCGGCCGGGCGAGTTCGTGGCGTTGCTCGGGCGCAGTGGTTGCGGTAAGTCGACCTTGCTGCGGGTGCTGGCCGGGCTCGATCAGGAAATCGACGGCGAGGTACTGGTGCCGCGCCGCAAGGCCGTGGCCTTCCAGGCACCGCGGCTGATGCCCTGGAAGCGGGTGTGGCGGAATGTGCTGCTGGGGCTGCCGGGCCGTCCGGAACGCGACGTCGCCGTAAGGGCGTTGGAGGAGGTCGGGCTCGGCCATCGGGCGGGCGCCTGGCCCAAGACGCTCTCCGGCGGCGAGGCCCAGCGTGTCTCACTCGCCCGTGCGCTGGTGCGGGAGCCGGACCTGCTGCTGCTCGACGAGCCGTTCGGCGCCCTCGACGCACTGACCCGGATCAAGGCCCAGCGCCTCGTGGCCGAGCTGTGGCAGGAGCGCGGATGCGCGGTGCTGCTGGTGACCCATGACGTGGAGGAGGCCCTGTTGCTCGCGGACCGGGCACTGGTAATGGAGGACGGCCGGATCGCGTACGAGACCACGGTGGATCTGCCGCGGCCGCGCACTCTTTCTGATCCACGCGTCGGTGCGTTGCGCGCCCGGTTGCTCGACCGCCTTGGTGTGGAGGACAAGGACGGCGAGGAGGGAGAGAAGGGAGAGGGAGGAGGGGAGGGAAGGGAAGGCGCGGAGGGGGGTGACGGGTCCGGCGATGTCGGGGGCGAGTCGGAGGATGTCCACTCCCGCACGGCCGACGCCTCCCCCGCTGCCGCCTGACCCTGTCACGGAGGGGACGGCCGGCAACCAGCCGTCGTAACTGCGCGGTCGGCGGTCCTCCCCTGGCCCCCGATGCCCGATATCCGCGGTCCGGCGCCTTTCCCCTTCCCCCCGGCACCACCCGCTCCCCTCACCCCTTCCATCCCAGCCGGCCCCACCCCTCCCCACCCCACCCCGCCTCACCCCGAAGGAAACGGACGCCCCATGAGAGCACGACCTATCGCCCCGGCCGCCGCCCTGCTGCTGCCGCTCACCCTGCTGCTGGCTGCCTGCGGAGGTGCGTCGGGGGCCGAGGGGGCCGGTGGGGGCACCGGCAGCGGGACCGACGGCAAGGGGTCGCTGACCCTCAACGTCGGTGACCAGAAGGGGGGTTCGGAGGCGTTGCTGCGGGCCGCCGGCGAGTTGGACGACCTTCCGTACAAGATCAAGTGGTCGGCCTTCACCTCGGGGCCGCCGCTGCTGGAGGCGATCAATGCGGGGGCGGTGGATGTCGGCGCGGTCGGTAACACCCCGCCGGTGTTCGCCGCGGCGGCGAAGTCGAAGATCAAGGTGATCGCCGGGACGCACAGCAGGTCGGACGGCGAGGCGATCCTGGTGAAGAAGGGGTCCCCGCTCAAGCGGCCGTCGCAGCTCAAGGGCAAGTCGATCGCCGTGGCCCAGGGGAGCTCGGCGCACTACCAGCTCATCGCCTCGCTGAAGAAGGCTGGGCTGACGCCGAAGGACGTAACGCTCAACTACCTGCAGCCGGCCGATGCGCTCGCCGCGTTCACCCGGGGGAAGGTGGATGCCTGGGCGGTGTGGGACCCATACACCTCGCAGGCACTGGATCAGGCCGATGCCCGGGTGCTGACGACCGGGCAGGGTGTCGTCAATGGGCTGAGCTTCCAGGTCGCCGCGCCTGCCGCCCTGGAGGACAAGAAGAAGGCGGCGGCGCTGAAGGACTACACGGACCGGTTGCGGCGGGCGCAGAACTGGGTGTTCAAGCACCCCGGCGTCTGGGCGAAGGCCTGGGCGAAGGAGACCGGGCTGCCGGAGAAGGTGGCGCTGGACGCGGTCAAGCGCACCCGGGGTACGGCGGTCGCGGTCGCCGTGGACAAGGCCGCCATCGCCTCCGAGCAGCAGATCGTCGACTCGTTCGCGGCGGTGAAGCTGATCCCCCGCTCGTTCCGCTTCGGAGACTTCGTCGACCCCCGTTTCAACGGCGACCTGCCGCCTTCGGGCACGGCGCCGCGTACCTATGGAAAGGCTCAGTGAGATGTCCGTACACCTGCATTGGTTCTTGCCGACCGGCGGCGACGGGCGGACCCTCGTCGACCGGCATGCCTACACCGACGGCGGCATCCGGCGTGACCGCATCACTGCGGTCAGCGGGGTACGGGCTCCGGACATCGAGTATCTGGCGCAGATCGCCAAGGCTGCCGAGCAGTTGGGGTTCGAGGCGGTGCTCACGCCGACGGGCACGTGGTGCGAGGATGCCTGGCTGACGACGGTGGCGCTCACCCAGGTCACCGAGCGGCTGAAGTTCCTGGTCGCCTTCCGGCCGGGGGTGATCTCGCCGGTCCTGGCGGCGCAGATGGCCGCGACCTATCAGCGGATCTCGCGCGGGCGGCTGCTGCTGAATGTGGTGACCGGGGGCGATTCGACCGAGCAGAAGCGGTTCGGCGATCATCTCGACCATGACCGGCGGTATGCCCGTACGGATGAGTTTCTGCAGATCGTACGCGGGGCGTGGGGCGGCGCGTCGTTCGACTTCAAGGGCGAGCACTACCAGGTCGAGGGCGGTCTGACGGCACTGCCGCCGGATCCGCTGCCGCAGATCTTCTTCGGCGGCTCGTCCGCTGCCGCCGGGCCGGTCGCCGCCCGGAATGTGGATGTGTACCTCACCTGGGGAGAGCCGCCCGAGGAGGTCAAGCACAAGATCGACTGGATTCGCGGGCTGGCGGAGAAGGAAGGACGTACGGTCCGGTTCGGCATCCGGCTGCACACCATTTCCCGGGACTCCTCCAAGGAGGCCTGGGCGACCGCCGACCGGCTGCTCGACGACCTCGATCCGGCGACGGTCGCGGCCGCGCAACAGGCGCTGGGCAAGAGCGAGTCGGTGGGTCAGCAGCGGATGCTGGCGCTGCACGGCGGCTCGCGCGACAAACTGGAGATCTCCCCCAACCTGTGGGCGGGTGTGGGTTTGGTGCGGGGCGGCGCAGGCACTGCGCTGGTCGGCAGCCATGCAGAGGTGGCCGACCGGATCGAGGAGTACCACTCCCTGGGCATCGAGCACTTTGTGCTCTCGGGCTATCCGCACCTGGAGGAGGCGTACTGGTTCGGCGAGGGCGTACGGCCGGAGCTCGCCGCCCGGGGGCTGCTGGATGCGGGTCCCGCTCCGCTGGACGGTGTTCCGGCGGCCAACGGCCGGCCGGCCTCCGCGCCGGGCGGGGCGCCGCTGCTGATCGCGGGTGGTCGCTGAGGTTTTGTTCCCGTGGGGCGTGGGGCGTGGGGCATAGGGCGTGAGCCGTCGGGGGCCGTGGGCCGTGGGCCGTGGGCCGTGGGCCGTGGGCCGTGGTGGGAAACGGCCCGCGCCCCACGGGAGTCACCCGCACCTCGCGGGAAGACAACCGCCCCTCACCCCGTTAGGTGAAATATGAACTACACCGGGGTGCGTGAGATCGAGGCCGAGGTCGATGCTGAGGCCGAGGTCGATGCCGTGGTCAAGGCCGATGTCGACGTCGTGGTGATCGGTGCCGGGCAGGCCGGGCTGGCCGCCGCCTTCCATCTGCGACGGGCCGGCTATGTGCCGGACCGGGACTTCGTGGTACTCGATCACTCGCCGCGCCCCGGGGGTGCCTGGCAGTTCCGGTGGCCCACGCTGACGTACGCCAAGGTGCACGGGATGCATGCGCTGCCGGGCATGGAACTGACCGGCGCGGATCCGCGCCGCCCGTCGTCCGAGGTGATCGGCGCGTACTTCGACCGGTACGAGCAGACCTTCGGGCTGCGGGTGCACCGGCCGGTGAGCGTGACGGCGGTGCGCGAGAGCGGTGGGGCCCCCTGGAGCGACCCCGTCGGCGACGTCGAGGGAAGGCGGCTGCTGGTCGAAACGTCGGAGGGGAACTACGCGGCGCGGGCGCTGATCAATGCGACCGGGACCTGGGACCGGCCGTTCTGGCCGCGGTTTCCCGGGCAGGAGACATTCGGCGGCCGTCAGCTGCACAGCTCCTCGTACGACGGGCCGGAGAGCTTCCGTGACGCGCGGGTTGTGGTCGTGGGCGGCGGGACCTCCGCCATACAGCAGCTCATGGAGATCGCGCCGGTCGCGGCCGCCACGACCTGGGTGACCCGCCGGCCGCCGGTGTTCCGCGAGGGGCCGTTCGGTGCGGAGCAGGGGCGGGCCGCGGTCGCCCTGGTGGAGGAGCGGGTCCGGCAGGGGCTGCCGCCGCGGAGCGTGGTGAGCGTGACCGGGCTACCGATGACCGAGGCCATCCGGCAGGCCCGGGAGAGCGGCGTACTGGAGCGGCTGCCGCTCTTCGAGCGCGTCACGCCCACGGGCGTGCGCTGGCACGACGGCCGTACGGTCGAGGCCGATGTGATCCTTTACGCCACGGGCTTTCGCGCCGCCCTCGACCATCTCGCCCCGCTGCACCTGCGCGAACCGGGCGGCGGCATCCGGATGGACGGTACCCGCACGCTGCGCGATCCGCGGATCCATCTCGTCGGTTACGGGCCGTCGGCGAGCACCATCGGCGCCAACCGCGCGGGACGTGCCGCGGTCGGCGACCTCCGCCGGCTGCTCGGCACGCCTCCTCGGCCCCGAGCTCTACCACGACCGCGACCGGTCCGTGCGGAGACGGGGGTCGTCGGCAGCCTCGCCTCATAGGGCGAGTCCGGAGGGGCGGTTCGGCCGGGCGGCACCACACCACAACCGCCTTCCTCATGGGCCACTCCCCGCACACTTTCAGGCGAACGGATGGCCCTATGAGCAGCTGTTCGCCGGTGCGCATGATCGAAAAGGGAAGGGCTTCAATTGACTCATAGCAACGGGCGAAGATAACGGGGCGCGAGCGGCGGGCTGCAGACCGTTACCGTGCCCCGGTCCAAATCCCCTGCTGGGCCGGAGAGTTGAGTCCCACAACTGCAAGGAGAAGACCCCGATGAACATCCTCACCGCTCTCTTGGCCAACGTCCTCCACCTCGTGGGCTGGCTCATCTGACCAGCCTCGTCCCCAAGGCGCCGCCCCTCCCCGTCCCGGGAGGGGCGGCGCTTTTTCTGCGTTCCCACTCCCGTGTTCGCGTCCCTTCATACCGTCCGCGAAGAGCGCGGCTCCGGACATGCCCGCCCACGGTGAGGCGCCGTCCGACTGCCGGAGGGGCGGGGTGTGCGGACTGTCGAGTACGTAGCGGGCACGGACCATGCGCGATCCCGGCTTGAACGTGCCGACGATCTGTTCCGTGTCAAGCCCGTCCACGTCGTCCCGCTGCACCTGTGGGAAGCCGATGGCCTGGCAGGATTCCATGGGTTCGAGTCCGGAGGGCACGCCCCAGCGAACGGGGCCCAGTTGCTCGTCCAGCTCGGGAGGGAGCAGGCTCTGCTTCCTCGGGCGAGCAGCAGCGCGGCATCGCACTCCCGATCGTGGCGCGCCCAGACCACTCGGCACTTCACCTCGCCGACGCCGCCGAGAGCGGCCACGTTGACCAAGGCGCGGTTCTTCACCACATGTGCGGCGGTCAGGACAAGACGGGATGTCAGGAGGTAGCCGCTGCCTTGCTGGGCGCCGAGTACGGCGGCGATGCGATGGCGTTCCGGTCCCACGGTCCGACCGCAGGTCATGCGGCCCCGCCTCGTCAGGGGTTCGTCGACACAAGGTCGCAGTGGGTAACGGCCGGCGGTCGGCTGATTCACGCCTTCCGTCAGGTTCGGCGCATCCTCAACCTGGATGTGTCAGGCGAGCCCAGTCACCCTTCTCTTCCTCTTTCGCCGTTTCACCTCACCCACTCACCTGCTCACTCACCCACCGAAGGAGACCGCACCACATGTCATCTCGCTCCGCGTTGCGGCGCTCCCTGGTCGCGCTCACGTTTGCCGCAGCAGTCGTGCCAGTCGCCGGCTCACCGGCTACGGCCGCAGCCGCGGCTGTGACGCCGCCGATCCACCTGTACGACCTGTCGAGGCACGATTCCGTCAAGCCGCGCACGTTCGCGGTGACCCAGCACGACGGACTGAGCGCGCTGCACTGGGCGCACTGGGGTGCCAAGACGCAGACGGGCACGGGCACCATGCGGATCAACGACTGCACGCCGAGCTGCGCAGAGGGCCATATCCGCGTGCTGCCGGGCGCGCACCTTCAGGTACGCGGTACACGGGTCGATCAAGGGCGGCGCTACTACCGGCAGTACCGGATCACACATCCGGCGTTCACGCTCCAGGAGTCCCGGATGTACTCCCAGTGGACCAACGCCTATGTACCCAGCGACTTCAGCTAGGGCCTGTACGGAGTCGTGATCACGCGAAGGGGTGGACACAGCGGCAGGAATGTTCCGGCGGGTTGCCTCGTTCACCCTGAGCCCGTCCACCATCCCAGGGAGCATCGTGCCCGAAGCCATGCCCGTCACCTCCACCGTTCTCCCGGTGCTCCGGCCTTGAGAGCCTGCAGGCCGAGCGTCTGATCGAGCTGGGGGTGACGAGATCGCCGGGTGGCCCGCCGCCGAGCTGCGTGGCTAGAGGCGGGCATGCCCGTCATGATCTGCGGGGTCTTCTAGCTGTACTGACCGGGCACGTTGATCAATCGTGAGAATGGCGGCTGGTTGCCGCACGCGGTGTGGGGCCGGTGGTGGTTGTGCTGGTGGAGCCAACCGGCCAGTGCGTCGCGTCGTTCTTGCTCGCTGGTGTAGCAGCGGGCGTAGGCCCAGCCATCGGCCATGGTGCGGTGGAAGCGCTCGACCTTCCCGTTCGCCTGCGGGCGGTAAGGTCGCGTGAACTTCGAGGTGATCGAAAGCGCTTCGCAGTTGTCGCGCCACAGGTACGAGCGGTACGCGCCGCCGTTGTCCGACAGGACCCTCTCAATGGCGACGCCACGGTCAGCGAACCAGCCGACAGCCCGGTGCAGGAAGCCGACGGCGGTGACGGCTGTTTCGTCGTCGTGGACCTCGGTGTAGGCGACGCGGGAGTGGTCGTCGATGACGGTGTGCACGAATGCGTATCCAACCTTCGGGCCGCGGTAGGCGTTGCGTGACTTGCTCTGCGTCGCGGCGCGGTGCTTCTCGCCTCGGTGGCGGCCGACGTAGCGCCAGCCGCCACCGTCGGGGATGTTCCCGAGCTTCTTCACGTCCACGTGCACCAGTGATCCCGGATGGTCGTGCTCATACCGGCGGACGGGCTCACCGGTCTCACGGTCGACGTAGGCGAGTCGGTTCAGGCGGGCCGATCGCAGGATTCGATGCACTGTCGACGGGGCGATATTGAGTCTCGCAGCGAGCTGGACCGGCCCTTCCCGCAGACGTAGTCGCAGGCTGACGCGCCTCTTCGTCACGGTCTTGGGTGTCTTGGCCGGAGAGCTCCGCGGTCGTGAGGATCGGTCCTGCATGGACTCGCCTGCGAGGTAGCGATCGACCCAGCGCTTCACGGTCGGCCAGGACACCTGGAAGCGGGCCGCGACTTGGCTGACTGGCCAGCCGTCGTCAGCGACGAGTCGAGCGACTTTCAGCCGGTGGCGCGGGGTGAGGGCCGCGTTCGAATGCGACATTTCTGAGCTCCTAGACAGGCTGAAAGGCCGGCCATGGTGTGTGGCCGGCCCTTCAGCCTGGAGATATGCGAGGAGGGATAGTGCAGGTCAGTCGACCGGGGAGACTCGGATGAGGTTGCCGTCAGGGTCCGTCATCACGAACGTGCGGCCGAAGACAGCATCATGCGGCTCCTGCACAACGTGGACCCCCTTCGAGGACCACCTCGTGAAGATCTCGTCAATCGCCTCCGATGGCCCCGGCACCATGAGTCCGATCTCTGTCGTACGAGGGAGGCTCGGGACCGCGTGCTCGCTGTAGCCCGTCCACAGTGCGAACAGGACACCGGGGGCAGCTTCGAAGGCTACGTAGTGGGGACTGGTGAAGGTCGGTTCGATCTCGAACAGGTCGCTGTAAAAGGCGGTGGCGGCCTCGGCGTCGCGGACGCCGATCAGGAACAGGTTCGGTGCGGGCATGGAGTGCTCCTCAACTCGTTGATTACTCGGTCCAGCACCCAGCAGATCACCCAATCGCGACGGAACCTGTCACCTTTTCTGAGAACATGGGTAAGCATGAAGGCTTCAAGGCTCCTGCATCTCCTGCTGCTCCTGCAGACCCGTCAGCGGCTCACTACCACGGAGCTCGCCGCGCGTCTTGAGGTGTCCCGGCGGACTGTGCTGCGGGACGTCGAGGCGCTATCGACAGCGGGCGTGCCCGTCTATGCCGAACGTGGGCGGAACGGCGGGATCGTCCTGCTCCCCAGTGCACGGCTCAGCGCATCCCATCTGGAACCACCAGAACTGGAGGCCCTATCCGTGGCCGGCTTGGACAGCGCACTACGTGAGCGAATGGGCCTAACTGCGGTGTGGGAGTCGGCCGAGCGCAAGATCGCCGCCTGCCAGGCTGCAGCACCTGAGTCGCCGAGCCCGCTGCGGCTGGCTGACCTTGTGCTTGTCGACAGCACCGCGTGGTTTGCTGCCCCCGAGGCAGCGGTCGAAGTATCGGATCTGGCCTCGACCCTGCGACACCGGCGACGCCTTCGAATCCTGTACCGGCGCAGCGCCGAGAGCCAGGCCTCGACACGGGTGGTCGACCCGTACGGGATCGTGGCGAAATCAGGTCGCTGGTATCTCGTCGCCGATGACCAGGGCGACAGCCGGCTGCTCGCTCTGGAACGACTGTCGGCCTTCGAACAGCTAGACGCACCAGCCGTTCTCCAACCAGGCGAAACCCTCCGCACCAGATGGGCCGTGTTGAAGAAACGCACTGAGGAGCAAGATCGCGTGAGCGTGACCATCCGCCTGCCGGAAAAGGGTCTCGACCTGGCGCGGCGCATCCTCGGCACCCGCATCCACCATGTCTCCGACGCGGAAAAAGGCTCGTGCGTCGTCGTCGTGCGCTACCCCGACATCGAGTCGGTGCGTCAGCTTCTTCAGTTCGGCGACCACATCGAGGTGCTCGCCCCTGAGACGGCCCGCGCACGCATCAGTCAGCTCGCCAGGGACCTGGCTGACAGACACTCAACCCCCGCATCGTGATTGCCGATCAGGTCCCCTGTTCTCAATCAACGTGCCCGGTCAGTACATCTAGCGACATGCGGTGCCGAGCCGTAGCGACGGTGAGAACGCGGGGAGCTCGGGGTGGCCGGGAAACAGGAGTGCCGATGCGGTGCACCGAGGGATCTGGCGAGGGGGGCGGTGACGTCGGCGGGTGCGCTTGGCCGCAGGTTTGAGTCCCTGATCCGAGTTGCACCATACGCACATGCCGGTGATGCACGGGGAGCTGCGGTGCCGTAGGCCGCACGGCTGACACGTGCCTATTGCGTGCTGCTGCCGGCTACGACGGGAGCCGGTGCGCTGTCCCGCCCAGCGGCGCCTTGCCGTTCCACGGGCTCAGACGGTCTGCACCCGCCGTACGGAGACGACTGGGAACCAGGTGTCGCTGGCCCGGTAACTCTGGCCGGGCGCCAGCACCTTCGCTTCCTTGCCCGTGGTGCAGTCGGCGACGATGAACACCTTCAGCTTGCGGTTGGTGTGGTTGACCACCTCGCGCTGCCCTACGTTGGAGGCGTTCTCGGTGTTGTAGCACTTGCCGTCGACCGGGTTGGTGATATTCGTCCCCCGGTCGAGCTCGATGGTCCCGGTGGCGGCCTGGGCGACGCCTGCGCCGGCGAGCAGGGCGGCTGCAAACAGGCCCGCGAGAACGGGGACACGGCGGCGGAGATGACGCATGGTTCTCCTTCGGCTGATCGTTCGGTTGAACGCTCGGGGGATCCGGGGTCGTGCGCCACCGTAACCGGGGCCGTTATCCCTCCGTTATCCCGTGATGTGCTGCCAAGTCACCCTATGAACCTCTACATCACTGCGTTGACGTAGCGGCGCAGTCAGGGGCCGGCCCGAACGCCCCCAGCGGCAGGTGCGACTCGATCAACTCCCCGTCCCCGTCACAACCCCTCAACTACCGGGACCAGACCGTTCCCTGGTAGCCCTCGTCGAAGTGCCGTCCCCGCCGGAGACGACGGCAGTCCGGTGCTCTTTCCGGTTCGACGACCGCTCCCCGCCCGCCCCGGAGGGAGGCGGGGGTACCCGGTGCCTTGCCGTCAGTCTGTGGGCCGTTGGGGGCCGACCGGGTGCGGCGTCGGTGTCGTGTGGTGCTCTCCGGTGGCGCGGCCGGTTTGCTGGGCGGGGATCTGGCGTACGCATTCGATGAGGTAGTCGCCGGTGTCCGCAGCGACGGTGACGCCGTGGGTCTCGCTGTGAAAGCCGGGGAAGCGCCGGTCGAAGGACTCCAGGGCGGTTAGGTACCGCAGCAGCGGGCCGTCGTGGGCGCCGGTGTTTTCGCCGGGCATGAGGACGGGGATGCCCGGCGGGGTGACGGTGACCATGGCAGCGGCCACCCGGCCGGCCGCGTCGGTCAGCCTTACCCGCTCGGTGCCGCCGCGGATGAGGCGCTGATAGCAGTGCTGGGGCGGGGTGACGGGCTCGGGCAGCTCCTGGAATGCGGTGTCGAGCAGCTCGACCAGGCGGGCACCGCGCAGGTGGTCGTGCATGTCCTGGCACAACCCGCGCAGGGTCTGGCCGGTGTAGCGGTGGGGGTGGGCGGCGACCAGCTCGGGCAGTACCCGCTCCAGGGGTGCGTCGTGGTCGTAGAGCGTTTTGAAGTCCATGAGGGCGTCCATCAGGGTTCCCCACTTACCCTTGGTGATCCCCATGGAGAAGAGGATGAGCGTGGTGTAGCTGTCGGTCTTCTCCACCACGATGTCCCTGGTGGCCAGGTAGGCGGTGAGGATGCGGGCGGGGATGCCCCAGGGGGACATCTGTCCGGTGGCGTCGATGCCGGGGCAGGTGAGGGTGACCTTGATGGGATCGAGCAGGCAGTAGCCCTTGGTCAGTCCGGTGAAGCCGTGCCAGTCGGCGTCGGGCTCCAGCTGCCAGCAGGACGGCTCGGTGCGCAGCAGTTCCAGGGAGGCGTCGGCGAAGGGGAGACGCTCGCCGGTGGCCGGGTCGGTCACGGCCGCGGGTTGCCAGACGCCGAAGAACCAGTCGGGCCGGTCGTCGGCGGCGGCGATGCGCCGGGCGACGCGTACGACCGTCTGGCGAAAGCGGATGGCTTCGGTCACCGCTTCGTCGATAAGGCAGCGGCCCTGGGGACCGTCCATCATCGCCGTGGCCACGTCGAGGGAGGCGATCATCGGATACAGCGGTGAGGTGGTGCCGTGCATCATGAACGCCTCGTTGAACCGGTCATGCTCCACCGGCGCCCGGGGTGCGGATTTGATGTGCACCATGGCGCTCTGTGACAGGGCGGCCAGCAGCTTGTGGGTGGACTGGGTGGAGAAGACTGTGGGGCGTTCGGGTCCGGGGAAGGTTTCGTGGCCCACCGCCATGCCGTAGCGGCCGGCGTAAAGGGGGTGGAAGCGGGCGTAGGCGAACCAGGCTTCGTCGAAGTGGAGCCGAGGGGTACTGGGTGCGAGGGCCTGGGCGACCTGGACGGTGTCGTAACACAGGCCGTCGTAGGTGGAGTTCGTCAGCACCGCGTACTGGGCCGTGGGCGAGACGGCGCCCTGGGCCAGTGGGTTGCGGCCGGCCCGGGAGGCGACCGAGGGTGCCTGAATCTCGGCGGGCGGCAGGGGGCCTGCCAGACCGTAGCCGTTGCGGGTGGGGACCAGGTAGACCGGCCGGGCTCCAGAGAGGACCAGACCATGCAGCACCGACTTGTGGCAGTTGCGGTCCACCAGTGCGATCTCGTCCTGGGTGACGCTGAAGTGACCGACCATCCGGTCACAGGTGGAGTCGCCGTGGAGTACGAAGTAGGTGCGGTCGGCGCCGAAGACGCGGGCGGCGTTGCGCTCGGCGGCACCTACCGGGCCGGTGTGTTCGAAGAGGGAACCGAGTTCCCCGACGGAGATGGACAGGTCGCTGCGCAGCAGCCGTTCCCCGAAGTAGTCGTGGAAGGCCCGGCCGACGGGGGACTTGAGGAAGGCGACACCGCCGGAGTGGGCAGGGGTGTGCCAGGAGTACTCGTGCGCGTGGTCGAAGCGGCGCAGTGCCTTGAAGAACGGGGGTAGCAGGTCGTGCTGGTAGCCGCGGGCGGCGCTGGCGATGCGTCCGGCGATGAAGGGCGCGGTGTCCTCCAGCGGCCAGATGTAGCCGATCACCGTTTCGGCCACCCACAAGGGCAGGTGTTCCAGGTCTTCGCCGTTCGTGACCAGGAAGACGGGGAGATTCTGGAAGCGCCGTCCGACGTGGCGCAGTACCTCGGCACCGCCTGCTTCGCCGCCTTCTCCGGCGGCCTGGGGAAGGTCCCAGTCGAGCACGACGGCAGCCGTGCCCGCCTCGGTTCGCAGCACTGCCTGGGCGTCTTCGGCCGTGGTGGCCCAGCGCACGTCAATGCCTCGGGTCTCCAAATCGTCGCGGATTCTGCGCAGTTGCTCGGCGGCGACCCCTTGACTCTGTGGGAACTCGTGTACCGCGAAGAGAACCGTCCCGTCGGTCATAGTGGCCCCTCTGCTGTGCGCGTGTCGGCGCATGGACTGCTCGTACGCACCATGCCTGCTGTCCGAGAGGCAACCGGAAGATCACCGGCCGCGGCCCAGGGGCTGGACCAAACCACTCCAAGGAGGGAAACGGGAACCGCCGCACCTGACCGCTGCATGGATGCTGGTGGCGGCGAACCTCGACGGGTCTGCTCCGCACCGAGCGCTACGTGGCTGCCCCGGCCCGCGGCGGCTGACCTGTCCCCTATGACACAAGTGCCCAGCTCCCGTCCCGGCCGCGAAAGCATCCGGGTAGCTCTCCGTGGCCGCGGAGAGCACGGTGCCGAGGGAGAAAACCGCACTCGCGGTCGTGTAGAGGCGCTTGCGCGGCCAGCCGGCGGTCCAGTGGGTGAGCGGAGCTGATGTCAGGCCGACGGTGAAGGCGTACACGGTGATCAGCAACCCCACCCGTGATCGCGCGACTCCCAGATCGTCGCTGATCGCCGTCAGCAGCCCGACCGGCAGCAGCTCTGTGGTGACGACGACGAAGGTCGTGGTGGCAAGAACGAGCAGGCCGGCCCCGCGCCGGGCCGACGACGTCGCGGGCGGACCGGCCTGATCCGTGAGGAGTGGTCGCTCACGCCGACGTGGCGGGGAGTGCGGCGAGGAACTCGCGTACGTGGCGGAGCCAGGTCGCCCGGTCTGCCGGGTTCAGGATGTGGGCGGCGCCGGGCAGTTCGATCAGCCGGGCGCCCGGGATGCCGGCCGCCAGACGGTACGAGCTCTCGGGCAGCACCAGTCGGTCGCCGGTCGGCGCGACCACCAGGGTGGGGGCGGAGACCTTCGCCAGGTCGGCCCGGACGTCCACGCGGGACACCAGGTCGAAGTGGTCCAGCATGCCCGGCGGCATCGCGGTCAGGGTCTGGGCGACCGGTTCGTCGAGGGCGGCCGGTTCGAGGTCCGCCAGGCCCGCCGGGGACATGCAGGACAGGAGGGCGAGCCGTGCCACGTCCTCCCACTGACCCGCAGTTGCCAGGGACTTGATCAGCTGAGCGGCGAGCGCCAGGACGGGGTCGGCTGCAGCGAAGCCGGCGGTGAGGACGAGGGCCCGGACACGGTGGGGGTGTCGTGTGGCGATCCGGACGGCCACGGCGCTGCCGAGGGACTCCCCGAGGACGGCGAACGAGTCCTGGCCGGCCGCGACGGCGGCCGCGACCAGGCGGTCGGCGAGGTCGTCCAGGTCCAGGGGTTCTATGGCTACGGCAGAGCCACCGGCCCCGGGGTAGTGCGGGCCGACGAGAGTGTGGTCCTGGGCGAGGTCGTCGAGGACGAGGCCGAAATTCCCCTCGATGCCGCCGCCGGCGCCGTGCGCGAGCAGAAGTGCGGGGCCGCGCCCCTGCACGAGAACGTCGAGGTGAGGGGTGGGAAGCACGTGATCAGTGGTCATGGCGCCGACGCTAAACTCCGACATCAGTGTCAGAGTCAAGTCGTGGCGTGCAAAGGGAGCAGGAATGGCGCGAGCGGCATGCGCATGAAGGAGATGGTGCAGCGTACCGGGGTCCATGAGCGGCTGCTGCGCTACTACGAACAGCAAGGACTCCTGACGCCCGACAGACTGCGCAGCGGCTACCGCATCTATGGCGAGTCGGACGTCGAGACAGTGCGCCGCATTCGCTGTCTGCTGGCGGCGGGCCTTCCGACCGCTCTGATCGCCCAGGTCCTGCCGTGCATCCGGGCGGACGACGAACGCCTCGTGCCCACCTGCCCGGACCTGCTCGCCCAACTGCGCCGGGAGGGCGAGCGAATCACTCGCGCCATCGAAGATCTACAGGCATCGCGCGCGATCCTCGACACCATCATCACTGCCGCGCCCTCAGGGGCCGCCGAGACACAGAGGCCGCCTCAGCCTGCCGCTACCGAGGCAGGCTGACAGGAAGCCCCTGGTCTTACGATGAGTTCGCGGATGAACTCGGCGAGCCCGCGAACGTCGTCGTCTCGGACGGGACGCTCTCGGGCGTGATCGACTTCGATGCCATGGTGGCCCCGGCGACGAGCGCGATCCGCCCGGCAAGCGGACCTTCCTGACCGATGCCCTGGGTGTTGATGTCTTTGTCCATGGCGCCACGGTGCACGCCAAAGGTGACAGTCGACGTCACCATTTCCGACAGCCTTCCCGCGCGCTCCGCCGTGGCGCAGTTCCGTCCCCACGCGGCCGACGACGCTGGAGGGTGGGGGACGAGACGGAGTCCGGCAGATCGTCGACCGCACCACAAACAGGACCTCACCGCGCTGGGCTTGACCGACCCGGAGCGCCTGGTCGAGCAGCTGACCGGCTGCGGCTGGTTGGGCCTGCCGGGCACCGCCGGCGATCTGTTTGCCTCCCGGCCGGAGAACCCCGCCCCGGGGTGCGGTGATCAGAACAGCAGGCAGAGGGGGCTCCCGTGGAAGCACGGAAAAACGGTCCCTTCCCCGTACGAGGAAGGGACCGTTGGCAGAGCGCCCGGCAGGCCTTGCACCTGCATCTCCCACCGGCTGGTGGACGTCTTTCCTTGGACCACAGACGCGCGGTTCCGGCCCGAGGGCCGAAGTTCCGTCATGATCATACTGCATCGGTGCGCCGGCGGCGAAATCCGTCGCGGTCCGCGCAGGCCAGGTCAGAGGCTTGCTGGTTGTGGCGGTCGGCCATAAACAGTTTCGCGCCGAGTCTTGCCCTCCGCGATGCGCCGCTCGTAGTAGTTGCGGGTACGTGCATCAAACCGGAGCCGTGACTGCACGGTCCGATACAGGGCGGCATTGCCTCCTGGACGACTACGTCACCCATGGGACGCCCCCCATCAAGAAGTGGCCGCTGTCGCATCCTCCACTTCCACCTGCACCGCACACCCACGGGCGCGTCATGGCTGAACCTGGTGGAGCGGTGGTACACCGAACTCACGCAGAAGAAACGCAAGCGCGGCGTCCACCGTTCCGTCCATGCCCTCGAACGCAACATCCGCACCTGGCTCGCCGACTGGAACGAACCCCCGAGGTCCTTCGACTGGACGAAGACCTCCGACGAGATCCTCGACAAAGTCGCCGCATGTTGCCGACGAATCTCCGACTCAGGTCACCCCGGGCGCCCCGGCGCCGCCTGGGGAAAGCACTTGGTGAAGTACACGGCGTGCTGGCTGCGCAGCTGCACCCGGGCCCAGGAGCCGTCGGTGAAGCCGAATTCGAAGGTGTCGGCGTCGATGTCGGTACGGTGCCGGACCCAGGCCACCTCGCCGGCCGCCACACTCCAGCCCGGCTCGACCGCGCCCAGCTCGCCGCGGCGACGGCCCCGCTGAACGTAGCTGACGTGCAGATGGCGGTCGGTGAGCTGGAGCACCGGCAGCGCGTCCGTGGTCGGAACGCGCGGCCACAGAGCGGTGGCGAGCCCGCCGCCCAGGCTTCCCCAGCCGCCCTTGAGGGCCTTGCCCTTCGGGCGCCGCCCCCCGAAGAGCTCGGGGCCCGTCACGAGGATCGCGTCGAGCCGCCAGAAGATCCGCCAGAAGGCCCGCTTGGTGCCTTCCCAGCGGTCGCCTGGGAGACGGTGGCCGACCAGGACGCGGGGGCGGTTCCACCGCCACGGGGTGGGCAACTTGCGCCCGGGAAAGGCGACTTCGGCCTGTACGAGCCGCTCACCGGTCGGCAGCGCCTGCGTCGCGCGCTCCCTTGCCTCCTTGTACGGGACCTTCCCCCAGGCGACCCGAAGACTCATCCGAAGACCTCGCGAACGGGCTTGGACCGCGCCGCGCCGTCGGCCAGGCGGTCGGTGAAGCGCTCGGAATCGGGTCGGTCGGCGTACTGCTTCTGCTGCTCGGTCGGCGGCTTCTCCTTCGGGGCCGCCGAGCCGACCGGGCTCTGATGCTCGACGTCCCAGCGCTTGTCGCCGATGCGGACCTCTTTGAGGCCGGTGGCGTCATGGAGCTCGCGCTCGGCCTTGTTGCCCGCTTCAGCGACCGTCTCGCGGATGTTGGCGGTCTTCTCGGAGACATATTCGCCGACGTCGACGCCGGTGTGGTGCTCGATGACGCTGTTCGCCAGCGGCGCCGCATGGATGGCGGCACCGGCCGCCTTGGCGCCCACCACCTTGTTGCCGATCCGCTTGAGGTTCTTGTTGAGCTTCTTGCGGGCGTTCTTGTTGCGCCACAGGGCTTTGGCCTTGATGCGCGCCCGCCGCAGCTTCTGCAGCGCCCGCATCCGGTCGGCGAGATCCTTGAGCTTGTCCGCCAGCTTCGCCGTGATCCGTACGGCCTTCATCGCGCGGTGCGCCGCACCCGCGGCGCCGATGAGCGGGCCGATCGCGGCGCCGACACCGGCGGTCAGGATCGCCACGATCGCCGCCGTCGCCGCCGCCACCAGCAGCGCCTCGACGACCTCGGTGATCAGCACGACCATCGTTTCCTCGGCCTCGGCGCACGACTCAGCGGCCATTTCGAGGAGTTCGGCGACCGTGATCATGTCCTCGGCCTCGCCCCGGAGGGCCTTTTCGAACTCGGACATGGTGCCGCCGAAAGCTTCGGACGCCTCGCCGGTCCACGTACGCTGCAACGCCCGTTGCTCGGCCTGCAGATCGTCGACGACGCCCTGCATGTCCCGGGCCGCGGCCCGCCACTCACGGGCGGTTTCGAGCAGCTTCTCATTGTCGCCGCTGACTTTTTCCAGGTACTCGTCGAGGCCCAGTTCCTTGATGGCCCCGCGGATGACGGAGTCGAGCGCACCCGCCAGCGGGTTGCTCCAGTCCACGTCGAATCCGATCCGTTCCAGCGCCTGGCTCATGCCTGACCCCCGCCGAGAGCGTGGACCTGGTCGTCCTCGTTGTTGTCGTACGTATCGGCCGTGAGCCGCACGCCGTCGGCGATACCGCTCAGCGATTGCTTGACGTCGTGGAGGTCGTCCACCGCCTCCTCGGACTGCTTGTCGTAGTCCGCCTTGAGACTGTCGGACTCCGACAGCTGGCCGAACACGCCGCTGGAAAGCTTCAGTCCGTTGATCCGGGTCCGGATCTTCTCCACCTGGTCCGCGGCGTGATCCGCCGCGTTCGCATAGCGCCGTAGAGCCGAGCTCTCTACGTCGTAGCCCGTGCCGCCCATATGCCTGTCCTCCCCGTGGCTTACACCCGCTGCAGCCCAAGCCTTTACAGAAACCGGGTGAATGCTTTGCCTGCACTGTACCCAGGCAAGTCCCTCTGGCCCCTACGGGGGTGCAGCAGGCGCAACTTCCCCTGTCGGAGCAATGGAAAGGTAAATGAATCCCCATGAACCTCTACGGCCTCCTCGCCAGTGACCTGAGTCAGAGACCCGGTGGCAGCAGGCAGCGACATGTCAAGGCTCTTGTCGGCTGTTTTCTGCGGTGGTGGTTGCAGGGCGGAGGAAGTCGCTCAGGGCTGCGGCCCGGGTATGTGTTGCCCCAGCGCGCCACGCCCACGGAATGTCGGGGCGCGCTGTCCTATGCCTGGTGCGGGGTGGCATGGAGGGAGGGGAGGAGGCCGAGGGCCCCGGGCTCTGGGGCTGTCCGGTTCGGCGTGGTGGATGACGAGCTGCCGGCCTGGCGTGTCACGTCCGTCGAAGGCTTGGGAGGTGAGGGTGAGGGCGCCGGGCGGAAGAGGTGCTTGGCCTCCTGGGTCTGCCGCGCACGGTGGGGGCGTTCCAGAGGCGGCTCACTAGTGCGCTACCTCGCGCCCTCACCGCTCCAGCGGGCTGTGAGCGGTCTCGGGCAGTCGAAGGTAGACGGCGGAGGAGACCAGGCACAGTACGGCTACGTACACGGGGAACAAACCGGCGTGCCCCATGTCCTTGAACAGCGTGCCGGCATAAGGCGCCGTGCCGCCGAAGAGCGCAACAGTGAGCGAGTAGGGGAAACCGATTCCCGCGGCGCGCACCCGTGCCGGGAACGTCTCCGCGTTCACGGCCGCCGAGACCGCCGTGAAGCCGCTCAGCAGGATCATGCCCGCACACTGCACGAGTAGCAGCGTGCCGAACGAGTCGTCGAGCACGCGCAGCAGCGGCACGATCAGCACAGCGAAGCCGATCCCGAACATCAGCAGCAGCGGCTTGCGCCCGATCCGGTCGGACAGGATGCCCGCGAGGGGCTGGAGCACGGCAAAGAACGTCAGCGAGAGGGTGCCCGCCAGCAGCGCGTCCGTTTTCTCCACCCCGGCGTTGAGCTCGGCGTACGTTGGCAGATACGACGTCCACGTGTAGTACGCGAGTGTGCCGCCCGCCGTGATTCCGCAGATCAGCAGCGACTCACGCGGATGGCGGCGCAACGCCTCGAAGAGGCCTGGCCGGGACGCCTTCGCCTGCTCCTCGATGGGGGTCTTCTCTGCTCGAACGGAGTTGAGAGCTTGGGGAAGCGTCTCGCGCGCGCCGCGCCGGACCCAGAAGCCCACGAGGCTCAGGAGCGCGCCCAGCACGAACGGGACCCGCCAGCCCCAGCTGCCCATGGTGGCGGGCGCGAGATTCGCGACGAGCATCGCCGCGACGCCGGAAGCGACGAGCTGGCCGATGGTCGTCGACACATACTGGAAGCTGGAGAAGAGCCCTCGCCGCCCGGGCCCGGCCGACTCCACAAGGAACGTGGTCGAGGCAGCGAACTCCCCGCCCACCGACAGCCCTTGCAGCAGCCTGGCCAGGACGAGGACGACCGGTGCGAGGATCCCGGCGGCAGCGTACGTCGGCGTCAGTCCCACCAGCAGGCTGCTGCCGCCCATCAGCAGAATGGTCACCGTCAGCGCCGCACGGCGCCCGCGCCGGTCGGCGACCGCGCCCATCAACAGTCCGCCGACGGGCCGCATGAAGAATCCCACCGCGAAGACCGCGAACGTCGAGAGCAGCGGCACCAGCGAATTCGCCGCGCCCATGGGAAAGATCTGCGCGGCGATATACGTGGCCAGAAAGGTATATGTGTACCAATCATACCATTCAACCGCGTTGCCGACCGAGGCGGCGAGCAGCTGCCGCACAGGACGCGCCGGAGGGGTCATGACGCCAGTACGAGACCCCTCGGCAGGGGAATCCGGCCACCCATCCTCGGACGCAGGCCCTTCGATGAAAGCTCCCATGATCACGCATCTCCCCGCCTTCGAGCACGGCAATCACACCGCGCCGGCCTCTCCACATTTCGTAGCGCTACGCGCCACAAGCGAACTTTCACCGTCGACCGCTCCATCAAGGGCGCCCGGCACCCGGAGCGAGCACCTTCACCCGCGCAGAGCCTCAGCCCGGACGCTCGGAGGGCTGCTGACTCATCGTCAGGTGAGTCGGCAAACAGTCAGCATCGACTCGGCCAGGCGGCGGCCAGTTGCCGCAGCCGTGACGGCGGGCGGGCACCGTTCGGTGCCTGTTCCTCGGCTATGTGCTCGGCACTCGACATGGTCCTCCGCTCCTGGTTCTTCTCGTTGGCCTGCTGCTGGGGCAGGATGAGCCGCCAGGTGATCATGTACCGCGGAAGCGGGTGGCCGCCAGGGGCTGTGGCAGTCGAAAGGCAGCCGAAAGGAGAGGGCAACGTGCGCGTAGCACTGTTCGTCACCTGTATCAACGACATGCTCCATCCGCGGACGGGACAGGCCGTGGTGGCGCTGCTGGAGCGGCTGGGGGTGGAGGTCGGCTTCCCGGCCGAGCAGAGCTGCTGTGGCCAGCCGCAGTTCAACACCGGGTACCGGCAGGCGGCCGAGCCGCTGATGCGCCGCTTCGACCGGGCGTTCAAGGACTACGAGTACGTGGTCACCCCGTCCGGTTCGTGTGCGGCGATGGTGCGGGACAACTACCCGCGGATCGCGGCGAAGGCGGCCGCCGAAGGGCGTGGCCGGGGGCTCGTCGACGCGGCGGCGGTCGCGGTGCCCAAGACGTACGAGCTGACCGAGTTTCTGGTGGATGTACTGAAGGTGGAGGACGTCGGTGCCTACTTCCCGCACACCGTCACCTACCACCCCACCTGTCACGGCCTGCGGATGCTGGGGCTGGGCGACCGGCCGCGGCGGCTGCTGGAGCACGTCGCGGGGCTGGAGCTGCGGGAGCTGCCGGGCGCCGAGGAGTGCTGCGGGTTCGGCGGCACCTTCGCGGTGAAGAACCCGGCGGTCTCGGCGGCGATGGGCGCCGACAAGGTCCGCCACATCCTCTCCACCGGTGCCGAGGCGGTCTGCACGGTCGACAACTCCTGTCTGCTGCACATCGGTGGCACCCTCAGCCGCCGGGGCGCGCCGGTCCGCCCGGTCCATATCGCCGAGATCCTGGCCAGTACGGCCAGTACGGCCAGTACGGCCAGTACGGCCGGCACGGAAGGGAGCGTGCGGTGAGCGGCACCTACCTGGGCATGCCGGCCTTCCCCCGTGCCGCCGCCACCGCCACCCGCGACACCCGGCTGCGCGCCAACCTCACCCATGCCACGCACACCATCCGCGACAAGCGGGCCAAGGCCGTCGCGGAGCTGGACGACTGGGCGGAGCTGCGGGCCGCGGGCGCCGCGGTGAAGGACCGTACGCTGCGCCATCTCGATCACTATCTGGAGCAGCTGGAGGCCGCGGTCACCGCCGCGGGCGGGCAGGTCCACTGGGCCCTCGACGCCGACGAGGCCAACCGGATCGTCACCCGGCTGGTGCGGGAGACCGGCGAGACGGAGGTCGTCAAGGTCAAGTCGATGGCGACGCAGGAGATCGGGCTCAACGAGGCACTGGCCGGGGCGGGTATCCGCGCGTACGAGACGGATCTGGCCGAGCTGATCGTGCAGCTCGGCCACGATCAGCCGTCGCACATCCTGGTCCCGGCAATCCACCGCAACCGCTCCGAGATCCGCGACATCTTCCGCCGTGAGATGGCCGCTTGGGGCCGCCCGGCGCCCGAAGGACTGGCCGACTCCCCCGCCGAGCTCGCCGAGGCGGCGCGGCTGCATCTGCGGGAGAAGTTCCTGTCCGCGAAGGTCGGGATCTCGGGGGCCAACTTCATGGTCGCGGAGACCGGCACCCTGGTCGTCGTGGAATCCGAGGGCAATGGCCGGATGTGTCTGACCCTCCCCGAGACGCTGATCTCCGTCGTCGGCATCGAGAAGGTGGTGCCCAGCTGGCAGGACCTGGAGATCTTTCTGCAGTTGCTGCCCCGTTCGTCCACCGCCGAGCGGATGAATCCGTACACCTCCACCTGGACGGGCACCACGGACGGCGACGGACCGCGGACCTTCCATCTGGTGCTGCTCGACAACGGGCGCACCGACACTCTCGCCGACACCGTCGGGCGACAGGCGCTGCGCTGCATCCGCTGCTCGGCGTGTCTGAACGTCTGCCCGGTGTACGAGCGGGCCGGCGGGCATGCGTACGGCTCGCCCTACCCCGGCCCGATCGGCGCCATCCTCACCCCGCAACTGCGCGGGCCGGCAGGCCCCTTGGAGGCGTCGCTGCCGTACGCCTCGTCGCTGTGCGGGGCCTGCTACGAGGTGTGCCCGGTGGCCATCGACATCCCCGAGGTGCTGGTGCATCTGCGGGAGCGGGTCGTGCAGGGCGGGCCGGTCACCCTGGGCGGGACGCGTACCGTTCTCCGGCCGGCCAAGGGGCATGCCGCGGAGCGGGCCGCGATGCGCGCGGCGGGCTGGGTTTTCGATCACCCGGGCGCGCTGCGTGGCGGGATGCGGCTGGCGGCGCGCACCCGCCGGCTGCATCCGCGGCGGCTGCCGGGGCCGGGCCGCGCCTGGTCGCGGACGCGTGATCTGCCCGAGGTGCCGGCCGAGTCCTTCCGCGACTGGTGGCAGCGCACCCGCGGTACGTCGGCGGAGCCCGGTGTGGCGGCCGAGTGCGGTGTGGCGGTCGAACCCGGTACCGCGGCGGATCCCGGCACGTCGTCGGGACCCGGTACGACGTCTGGCCCCGGTACGTCGTCTGGCCCCGGTACGTCGTCTGGCCCCGGTACGTCGTCGGAGCAGCGAGGAAACGCCGGAGGAGACGCCGAGTGAGCAGTCGGGACGTGGTGTTGGCGCGGGTGCGGCAGGCGCTGGCGGATGTGCCGGCCGGTGAGCGGCCGGGCGGTGAGGGGCGGGGCGGTCCGCCGGTGGCGCGGGGCTACCGGCGGGTGCACGGGTCCCGGACACGAGAACAGACCGTGGATCTGCTCGCGGAGAATCTCGCGGACTACCGGGCGCTCGTGCACCGCACCGATGCCGAGGGGCTGCCCGGGCTGATCGGCCGGCTGCTGGCGGAGCGCGGGGCGCGCTCGGTGCTGGTCCCGACGGGCCTGGACGCCTCCTGGACGACCGGGGCCGGCGTCACCCTCGTCGAGGACCGTGCATCGAGCACGGCCCGTGAACTCGACCTCGTGGACAGTGTGCTGACCGGCTGTGCGGTGGCCATCGCGGAGACCGGCACCCTGATCCTGGATGCGGGTCCCGACCAGGGCAGACGGCGGATCACCCTGGTGCCGGACCACCACCTCTGTGTCGTCCGGGTCCCTGACCAGGTGGTCGGCTCGGTGCCGGAGGCACTGCCACGGGTGGCACCGGACCGCCCGCTGACCTGGATCTCCGGCCCGTCCGCGACCAGCGACATCGAACTCGACCGGGTGGAGGGGGTGCACGGGCCGCGGACGCTGGAGGTGATTCTGCTGGCGGCGGCCCCGGAAGCGGGCTGAGCGAGGAGCGGCGAGCTGGGCGGACTTGGCCGCGGAGGGCTGCGACAGGTGTGCGACCCCGTTGTCAGTGGGGATTCCTACACTGGTCGGGATGCTTTTCGCACATGCTGTGCGAGGTGCGCGCCCGGGGGAGGAGGGAGCAGATGGTGCTGCGGCAGGGCTTACCACCACGGCGTTCCGGCGCGGAAGGCCGCTTGCCCTCTCGGCGTTCCGGCGTGGTCGGCCACTTGCCCTCTCGACGTTCCGGCGCGGACGGCCGCTTACCCGCACCGGGTCCTGGAGGGCCGCCTCTTGTCCCTCCGCCGGAGTCCGCCCCTTCCCGGCTGCTGATGTGGCTGGGGCGGCTGGGCGTCCCGGCCGCCGCGTTCGCCGTCTTCCAGACGCTGCTGGGAATCCTGCCGCAGAATCTCGCGGGCGAGGCGGCGCGTTACTGCGTGGCGGCGACCGCCGGCGCCGGCGTGGGTGCGGTGGTGTGGCTGGCCGCGGCACTGCTGCGGACCCGTGCGGCGGCGACGGATGCGGTCACGGCGGCACCGACCGGCCCCGCGCCCTCGCCCGCCGGATCGCTCCCCGAGCTGACGGACGGCACGTACCAGGCGCTGCGGCGCGGCCTCTCGGTGATCGAGGTGTCCGGGCACGGTCCCCTCACCGGATGGCCCCACTCTCTCGCGGAGAGCGATCCACCGGTGCACCCGACGGCGTTCGGTACGGCGTACGGACTGCATCTGCTGCTCGACATCGCGCCGTACGACGGCCGCATACGGGCGGGGCAGGTGGCCGAGACGCTGTGGCGGCTGCGGCTTCCCGGCGGCGGGTGGGCCGCCCGCTCCCAGGGCAGCGGGGCGCGACCCGAGGTGTCCGCGATCGTGCTGGGTGCGCTGGCGCGGGCCGGCGCCGATCCACGCCTGCTGGAGGCCGAAATACGCTCCTGCGAGGTGTTGTGGAACCCCGACCATGACGCGTCCGGGCTGGCCAACACCTATGTCGTGACGAATGTCCTGCGCGGACTGCTGCGGGCGGCGCCCGGCGCCACCGCGCTGGAAGGACTGCGCGAGGTGCTGGTCCACGGCGCCACGGCCGACCCGGCGCGCGGCAACCACCGCTGCTGGGGCGCGGCGCTGGCCGGCGGTCACGGCAACCCGGCGCCGTCCGCGGCGCACACCGCGCGGGCAGTGGTGGCGCTGGACCGGGCCGCATGCGTACTGGGCGAGGACGAGCGGCAGCGTACGGTGCGCGAGGAGGGGCTGCGCTGGCTGCTGGCAGGCCCGGCGACGCCGACGGGTGGCATGACCGATCTGCAGAACTGTCAGGAAGAGGTACGGCGGCCGGACCAGGAGGATCCGCTGCATCAAGAGCTGCTGTCGGTACGGCATTTCGCCGCTGCCTGGGTGGCGCGTGCGCTGATGACGGACGGCGCCCGCAAGGTCGCGGCCGAGGACGGGGGGCTCCCGGCGTGGGAGGCACAGCTGACCACTGCCGTGGCGCGGGTCCACGGCATGCAGCGGGGCGGGGTGTGGCGGTGGGACGACGGGCCCATGGGACACCCGGTGTGGATGGCGTATCAGGGCCTTTCGGTACTGCGGCGGCATGCGTTGATGGTCTACCGGCCATGAGGCGACACCGCCGGGAGTTCCGCGAGGTGGGGTCTCCGGACCGGGGGTGCCGGGCCGGGTGATCGATCCGCGGTGATCGGGTCGGCTTGACGGGCCGAGGGTGTGGTGCGCAGCGGCAGAGCGGTCGGGGCGGCGAAGGGGAGTCGGACTCATGCAGATCGAGGAAACCCGGCGGCTGCTGGCGGAACGGCTGGGCGGCGGGCCGGGGCCGCCGTCGCCCGAGTCGGCCCGCGCGGTGACCGCCCGGCTGGCACAGCCGGACACGCTCGGTCCGCTGGTGCGCCGGTTATCCGCCGGTGATCTGGATCTGGCGGAGTGCACCCGGCTCTCGTACCGCCATGTACTGGGCTTCGACAAGCTGTTGCTGCTGGCCGGCGCCCCGCGGTTCATGCTGCGGGTCCATTTCTGGCACGGCAGGGCCGGCGAGGCACCCGAGGACATCCACAACCACCGGTGCGCGATCGCCTCGGCGGTGGTGCGCGGCTGCGTCCGGATGGAGTGCTACACAACGGCCGCGAACGGCGTGCCCGCGACCGCCTACCGGGAGACGATCGACGGCCCCGGCGGCGCCTGGCGGCTCCGGCGGGTCGGGGACGCACGCCTGCGCCTCTTGTGCACGGAGCAGTACGGCCCGGGACGGAGCTACGGCCTGGCCGCCCATACGCTGCACCGGGTGGTGAGCGAGGAGCCGACGGTGACGCTGTTCCTGGAGACCGCCCCCCAGCGCTCGGTGACCGATGTCTACGTCAGGAACGGCCCCGCCGCGGACGGCAACTCCGCCTCGGGCAGCCGCTCCGTCACGCAGGGCTCCCTCACCAACAGCGGCAACGACGACCGGAGCGGCGGCGCCCTCAGGGCCGGCGGCGCCGAGCGGGCGGATCCGCCGCCCAAGACTCCGCTGTCACCGGCCGTCTACCTTGCCGAACTCGACTCCCTGGCAGGTTCTTTGGGCTATTGAAAGGGGGTGGCGCCAGGTGCCCGAAGCGGGCCGTCATGGCACGGATTCCCGCCGCGTCGAGCCGGCCGCCGAGTGCCTGGCGGATCACCCCGAGGTTGTAGGCGTCCACCCCGATCCCGGCCAGGTCGGCGGGCCGTGCCCACGCATAGGCCTGATCCGCACTGGGCAGGACGACCTCCAGCGTCAGGGGGCGGACGATGAAGTTCTCCTGATGGTTGTGGACCCGGCGGCCCTGATAGTCGCTCAGGAAGCCGGAGGATCCGGTGTGCGCGACGATGGCGCCGAGGATCCCGGTCTCTTCCTTCAGCTCGCGCAGGGCGCCGCCCTCGGCGGACTCCCCTCGATCGAGCTTCCCGCACGGCACGCCCCACGCGCCGGGCAGAAAACGCTCGCGGTAGCTACGGCGCACGATCAGCACACGAGCATCGTGTACCACCACCGCCGCGGCCAGATAAGTGTCTGCTGCAATCTGGTTCATCGGACATCTCGCAATCCGAAGAGACGGGCGCAGGCCCGTGGCGGAGGTCCACCGTACCGGCGATGACTCCACGAGGGGCCGGTTCCGCCATCGTCCGCCGGGGCACCCGCCGGAGCACCGTGAGATGGCTACGCCCGCGGGGAGACCGGGCGCTCGAAGAAGGTCTCCGGCGAGACCGCCGCCTGGGTTCTGCTGACGCCCTCGATCGGATACAGCCTGCGCAGGAAGTCCTGAAGCCCCTCGGTGGGGCCGGGGAAGCCGAGCCCGAACTGCGGGAGATCCAGGTGATCCCGGGGATCCTGATGCATGGTCATACCGCGCAGCGCAGGCACTACGGGCGCGAAGCGGGCCGGCTCTCGCGGGCCGCACTGCTCTCGTGAGCCGCGCGGGCGGTGTGCAGGGCCCAGCCGATCAGCGGGAGCTGGCCGGGCAGGCGCGCGTAGGCCAGGGCCTTGAGCGGGGCGGGGCGGTGGCGCCAGTCGTGGGCCATCTTGAGGTTGGCCGGGAAGACCGCGGCGAACAGGCCGGCCGCGGCCAGTGCGCCGGCCCGGCGGGTGCGTGGCAGGGCAACGGCGGCGGCGACGGCGAGTTCGGCGACGCCGCTGGCGTACGTCCAGGTGCGGGGGCTGCCGGGCAGTCGCCGGGGGACGATCGCGTCGAACGGCTTCGGGGCGAGGAAGTGGAGGGTTCCCATTCCGGCCAGCAGACGGGCCAGCGCACGGGCGGAACGGTCGTCGGCTGTCACGGAGGGCTCCCTGATCGGACGGGCGCAGGCAGCGCAGGAAGGGCAGCGGAACGGGAATCCCGCAGGCCGTGGCCCGGGGAGTGGGTGCGGCGGCCACCCCGACCAGTGAACTGGCCGCCGCGCGTTCGACCTTACCCGCGGGTCACTTACGGGGCCATCATCTGATCGTCGGCGGGGGTGAGGTGTGCGTCACGCCGTACCAGCGCCGCATAGCGCCCGTCGGCGGCGAGCAGTTCGTCATGGGTGCCGCGCTCGGCGATCCGGCCGGCGTCCAGCACGACGATCTGGTCGGCGTCGCGGACCGTGGAGAGGCGGTGCGCAATGGTGAGGGTGGTGCGGCCCGCGGACAGCTCGTCGATGGCCTGCTGGACGGCGTGTTCGGTGTGGGTGTCCAGGGCGCTGGTCGCTTCGTCCAGGACGAGGACGGGCGGGTCGCGCAGGATGGTGCGGGCGATGGCGAGGCGCTGTTTCTCGCCGCCGGAGAAGCGGTGGCCGCGCTCGCCGACGAGGGTGTCGTAGCCGTCGGGCAGGGCGGCGATGTGGTCGTGGATCTGGGCGGCCCTGGCAGCGCGGGCGATCTCCTCGTCGGTGGCGTCGGGCTTGGCGAAGCGGAGGTTGTCGGCGACCGAGGCGTGGAAGAGGTAGGTCTCCTGGGAGACCACGCCGACCGAGCGGGCGAGGGTGTCGAAGTCGAGGTCACGGACGTCCGTGCCGTCGAGGGTGACCCGGCCGCCGGTCACGTCGTAGAGCCGCGGTACGAGGTAGCTCAGGGTGCTCTTGCCGCTGCCGGTGGGGCCGACGACGGCGAGGCTGGTGCCGGCCGGGACGGTCAGGTCGATGCCGTCGAGGGTGGGGGCGGCCTCGGGGTCGTAGCAGAACCGGACGTTCTCGAAGCGGAGTTCGCCGCGCGGCGCCGGGATACGGACCGGCTCGGCGGGTTCGGTGATGGCGACCGGCAGGTCGAGGTATTCGAAGATGCGCTGGAAGAGCGCCAGTGAGGTCTGCATCTGCACGCCGGTGGACAGCAGCGAGACGGTCGGCCGCAGCAGGCCCTGCTGGAGCGAGACGAAGGCGACCAGGGTGCCCAGGGAGAAGACCGGGCCGCCGAGCTGGAGGACCATGCCCGCCGCCCAGTAGATCAGCGCGGGCATGGCGGCCATCACGATCCCGATGGTGGCCATCCGCCAGCGGCCGGCCATGTTGGCGCGGACCTCCAGGTCGACCAGGCGCTCGGACTCGCCGGCGAAGTTCTGGGTGAGGGAGTCGGCGCGGCCCATCGTGCGGCCGAGCAGGATGCCGCTGACCGAGAGGGATTCGGTGACCATCGCGGACATCGCGGCCATCTGCTTCTGCCGCCGGGTGGTGATCTTCTTGCGTTCGTTGCCGACCCGGCGGCTGATCCAGACGAAGAGCGGAAGCAGCAGCAGTGAGACGACGGTCAGCCGCCAGTCGAGGGCGAGCATCGCGCAGACGGTGGCGATGACGGAGGTCAGGTTGGAGACCAGGGAGGTGGCGGTGGAGGTGACCGTCGCCTGCATGCCGCCGATGTCGTTGGCGATCCGGGACTGGACCTCGCCGGTGCGGGTGCGGGTGAAGAAGGCCAGCGGCATCTGCTGGAGTTTGGCGTAGACGGCGGTGCGCAGGTCGTGCATGACGCGCTGGCCGACGGTGGTGGAGAGCAGGGTCTGCAGGACGCCGAAAACGCTGGTGGTGACGGCGGTGGCGATCATGCCGAGGGCGAGCAGGGTCAGCAGGCCGGTGCGCCGGCCGGGTATCGCCACGTCCAGGATCTCGCGGAGGAGAAAGGGCGAGGCGACCGAGACCAGCGAGGAGGCGCCGACGAGCAGGCCGACGAGGGCCAGCCGGGCACGGTAGGGGCGGAAGAGCGCGAGGATCCGCCGCAGCTGGACCGGCTTTTCCGGGTCCTTGGGCGGCGGGGTCCACTGGGGTTCGTCGCTGCGCATGGGCTCCTTCGAGGGGGTACGGATGACGCGGGGCGGAACTACGGACGGGCGGGAGCTGCGGACCGGCAGGAGCTGCGGACGGCGGATCCGGGCCGAGCATCGTGGAGCTTAGCTCATTGTTACCTATGCTCACAATGAATGAAGTCCTGTCATCCGCTATCCTCGCGCCATGCCCTCCCCCGAGCCGACGGTCAGCACCACGAACCTCGCCGAGCAACTGGTACGGCTGACCCGCCGGATGCACCGCGCCCAGAAACACCACCTGGAGCACCTGGACATCGCCTTCACCCCCGCCCAGTCCCGGCTGCTGCGGATCGTCGACCACTACCGCGACACCCCGCCGCGGATGGCCGACCTCGCCGAGCGGCTGGAGGTGGTGCCCCGGGCGGTGACCACCCTGGTGGACGCGCTGGAGGCGCACGGCGCGGTGCGCCGGATGCCCGATCCGGCCAACCGCCGGGTGGTGCGCATCGAGCTGACCGACACCGGCCGTTCCACGCTGCGCGCGTTGCGCAGCGCGCGGCGGGCCGCCGCGGAGGAGATCCTGGCCCCACTGACCGCCGATCAGCGCGACGTACTCGGCGGCCTGCTGTCCGCCCTGGTCGACGATCCGGACCGACCGCACCGACCGGACCGGCCGGACCGACCGCGTTGAACTGACGCGGAGCCAACCGGAGGAGTGCCGCCATGCCCCTGCTGGAGCCGGACCCACAGACCCTGCGCCCCGCCGCGACCGGCAGCCCCGCACACGACCGGGTGGCAGACCGGCGGGCCTTCGGCACCCCCGAGCCGCTGCGCAGTGAACTGATCGCGCTGCTCGGCCCGGACAAGGTGCTCCACAAGGTCTCCGACCTGGTCCGCTACGCCTCCGACGCCAGCCCGTACCGCTTCGTCCCGCAGGTCGTGGTGGTCGCCGAGGACCTTGACGACATCTCCGCGGTCTTCTCCTACGCCCATGGCAAGGGCCGGCACGTCGTCTTCCGGGCCGCCGGGACCTCGCTCAACGGCCAGGCGCAGGGCGAGGACATCCTCGTCGACGTCCGCCGGCACTGGAGCGGGATCCAGGTGCTCGACCACGGCGCCCGCGCCCGGATCCGGCCCGGCACCACCGTGCTGCGCGCCAACACCGCCCTGGCCCGCCACGGCCGGCTGCTCGGGCCCGATCCGGCCAGCGCCGTCGCCTGCACCCTGGGCGGTGTGGTCGCCAACAACGCCTCCGGGATGACGGCCGGCACGACCCGTAACTCCTACCGGACGCTGGCCTCGGTCACCCTCGTCCTGCCGTCGGGCACGGTCGTGGACACCGCGCAGCCGGACGCCGACACCGAACTGGCGCACGCCGAACCGGCGCTGTGCGCGGGCCTGCTGGCGCTCAAGGCGGAGATCGAGGCGGATCGCGAGCTGGTGGCCCGGATCCGCGCCAAGTACCGGATCAAGAACACCAACGGCTACCGGCTGGACGCCTTTCTCGACGGCGCGACGCCGGTGGAGATCCTGCGCGGGCTGATGGTCGGCTCCGAGGGCACCCTCGGCTTCATCGCCGAGACGGTCTTCGACACCCTTCCGCTGGACCGGCACACGTCCAGCGCGCTGCTGTTCTTCCCGACGCTGAGTGCCGCGGCCGCGGCCGTACCGCGGTTCAACGAGGCGGGGGCGCGGGCCGTGGAGCTGATGGACGGCAGTACGCTGCGCGCCTCGGTACGCGTGGCCGGGGTACCGGCCGACTGGGCGGCGCTGCCCCGGGAGACCACCGCGCTGCTGGTGGAGTTCCGGGCACCCGACGAGGCCGCCCAGGAGGCGTACGAACGGGCCGCGGCACAGGTACTGACGGAGCTGGAGCTGGTGGCTCCGGTCGCGTCCGTCACCAACGCCTTCACCCGGGACCCGGCGGCCATCGGCGGCTACTGGAAGGCCCGCAAGGCGTTCGTGACCGCGGTGGGCGGCAGCCGGCCGTCCGGTACGACGCTGATCACCGAGGACTTCGCGGTACCGCCGGACCGGCTCGCAGAGGCCTGTACGGCCCTGCGGGAACTGCAGGCGCGGCACGGCTTCGAGGCCGCGGTCGCGGGCCACGCCGCACACGGCAATCTGCACTTCCTGCTCGCCTTCGACGCGGCGGAGCCGTCCGAGGTGGCACGCTACGCCGCCTTCATGGACGCGTTCTGCCGGCTGACCGTCCGGCGCTTCGACGGATCACTGAAGGCGGAACATGCCACCGGCCGGAACATCGCACCCTTTCTGGAGCTCGAATGGGGCCCGCGGGCAACGGAGTTGATGTGGCGGATCAAGAAGACCGTGGACCCGCACGGCATTCTGGCGCCGCGCGTCCTGCTCGACCGCGATCCGCGGGCGCATCTGCGCGGGCTGAAGACCATCCCGGAGACCGAGGCCCCCGCCGACCCCTGCATCGAGTGCGGCTTTTGCGAGCCGGCCTGCCCCAGCGGGGATCTGACCACCACGCCTCGTCAGCGGATCGTGCTGCGCCGCGAGATGGCGCGGCAGCCCTCGGGCTCACCGGTCACCACCGCGCTGCTGGAGTCGTACGGCTATGACGCGGTGGACACCTGCGCCGGCGATTCGCTGTGCCGGCCTGCCTGCCCGGTGGGGATCGACACCGGCGCGCTGATGAGGGACCTCCGGCACCGGCGCCACTCACCGCGCGAGGAGTGGGCCGCCGCACGGTCCGCCCGCCACTTCCAGGCCGTCGAACGGGCGGCACGGCTGGCGGTGGCCGCCGCCGACCGGATCGGCGACCGGCTGACGGCGTCGCTGACCCGCGCCGCCCGCAGGGCCGTACGCCCCGATCTGGTACCCGAATGGCTCCCGCGGATGCCCGGCGCGGCCCGTACGCTGCCCGCGACACGGCGGTCCGGGGCGGCGGCGGTCTACTACCCGGCGTGTGTGAACCGGATCTTCGGTCAGCCCACGGGATCTCGGGGGCCGTCCCTGCCGGAGGCGGTGGTCGCGGTGTCGCAGCGGGCGGGCCGGCCGGTGTGGATCCCGCCGGACGTGGCCGGGACCTGCTGCGCCACCCCCTGGCACTCCAAGGGGTACCGGCGCGGCAACGTGGTGATGGCCAACCGCAACGTCGAGGCGGCCTGGGGGTGGACGGCCGGCGGCAGGCTGCCGCTGGTGGTGGACGCGTCCTCGTGCACCCTGGGGCTGGGCAGTGAGGTGGTGCCGTATCTGACGCCGGACAATGCCGCACTGCACGCCGGGCTGACGGTCGTCGACTCGGTGGTCTGGGCCGCCGAGGAGCTGCTGCCGCGGCTGGAGATCCTGCGCACGGCCGGCTCAGCGGTGCTCCATCCCACCTGTTCCCTGCAGCACTTGGGGGCCGGGGCGCAGCTGCGCCGGGTCGCCGAGGCGTGTGCGCGGGAGGTGGTGGTGCCGGACGACGCGGGCTGCTGCGCCTTCGCCGGTGACCGGGGGATGCTGCACAAGGAGCTCACGGCGTCGGCCACCGCGAAGGAGGCGGCCGAGGTGACCGCGCGGCACTTCGATCTGTATCTGTCGGCGAACCGGATGTGCGAGATCGGCATGGACCTGGCAACGGAGGGCCGAGGCTATGGCTCGGCCCTCCTGGCGCTGGAGGGGGCCACGCGCCCGGCCCGTCAGCTGCCTTCGGGGGTCCGCCTCAGCGGGTGACGTGCAGCGCCACCGCTCCCTTGGCCGGGACCGAGAGCTGCGCCTTCCCGTCATCCCCGACGGTGACCGTGTGGCCGTCGCAGGAGGACGGCGCGGCGGCGGCGACGTTGCAGTACGTGCCGGCGGGCAGTGAGGTCGCAAAGGTCCGGTGCAGCTCGGCGTCGCCGTTGTTGAGGGCCACGAATCCCTTGCCGCCCCGGCCGAAGGCGAGGGCGCTGCCCCCGTTGTCCCACCAGTCGGTCAGCTCCGCCGGGCCCACCGCGTTGCGGAAGCCCACCATCCCGGTGATCGCCTGCTTGGCGTGTTCGTTGGTCCAGCCGTCGCTGCCGCCGGGCGGTCCGGCGTCCTTGTCGGTCCACTCGTAGCCGGAGTAGACGTTCGGTGAGCCGTAGGGCGAGGCCAGCATGAAGACGTTGGCGAGGGTGTAGGCGGCGCCGTCCTTGTAGGTCAGCGTGGAGCCGTTGCGCTCGGTGTCCCAGTTGTCGACGAAGGTGCGGGCCTTGTCGCTGCCGAGCTTGCCGTCGGCGACGGACTTCAGCCGGTCGAGGTTGCCGCTCTGGAAGGCGCTCTTGAGGTGGGTGCCGTAGCGGAACTCGTCGACATCGCCGATGCCGGTGTACTCCTCGGGCTGCACCGCCTCACCGGCGCCGTGGATGACCTCCTGCACCCAGTGGCCCGGGTCGCGCATCTTGCCCTTGACGGCGGCGAGGTCGGTGGCGGAGATGTGCTTGGCGGCGTCCACCCGGAAGCCGTCCACGCCCAGCGACCGCAGGTCGTCGAGGTACTTGGCGAGGGTGGTGCGGACATGGTCGCTGCCGGTGTCGAGGTCGGCGAGCCCGACGAGTTCGCAGTTCTGGACGTCGTCGCGGTTGGTGTAGTCGGAGATGCTCTTCCGGCAGCCGTGGAAGTCCTGGTCCTGGTAGTAACCCGGGTAGTGGTACTTGGTGTACCGGGTGCCGCCGGTGCCGGTACCGGAGCCGGCCGCCATGTGGTTGATGACGGCATCGGCGATGACCTTGACGCCCGCGCCGTGGCAGGCGCTGACCATCGAGGCGAAGGCCTTCCGGTCGCCCAGCCGTCCGGCGATCTTGTAGCTGACGGGCTGGTAAGAGGTCCACCACTGGTCGCCCTGGATGTGCTCGGAGGCGGGCGAAACCTCGACATAGCCGTAGCCGGCCGGGCCCAGCTGAGTGCGGCATGCCTTGGCGACCTCGGTGTACTTCCACTCGAACAGGGTGGCGGTGACGGTCTTTTCACCGGGTGGCGCGGCCTGGGAGGACCACGGCGCGAAGGTGGCGAGGCCGGCCGCGGCCAGCACGCCGGCCAGCACCCCGCCCAGCACACGGGAACGTTGCTGCATCTTGCGGCTCCTTGGTCATGGGGCACGGCAGGAGGTACCGCGCCCACGAGTGCAGCCACGCGCCGGGCCGCTGTGGGGGGATTTCCGCATCGGAGCCTGCCGTTTGCCTTGTGGACACGTCAAGGTATTCCGCAAGACTTTTCAGCGGCTTGCGAAAGGTGCCGGTGACGGCATCTCCGGTGTTGCCGCAGGTCGTCCGGTATTGCGGCGGAGAGTCCAAGAGTGCCGTATCAAGAGTCCAATCGGCCCTCTTGTGCCTCAGGCCGTCGGCCGACAGGGTCCTGACCGAGGTTCACGTATGCCCCGGCACACCACCGCTCCCCTGGAGGACCGATGAACGAGGCACCATCGCAGAACCACGACCACGACCGCGACCACGACGAGGCGGGCCCGAGCCGCCGTTCGGTGCTGTGGACCGCCGGTGCGGCGGGCGCGGGACTCGGGCTCGGCGGCCTGTCGTCCGGGCCGGCCGCGGCGGCCGCACCCGCGACGACCGCGGCGGCCGCATCCACCACGGCCGCCGCGTCGCCCGACGCCAGGGGCAGAACCATGATCGGGGTGCCGTTCGAGCGGCGCAGCACCGTCCGCGTCGGCATCATCGGACTCGGCAACCGCGGCGGGAGCATGATCGACCTCTTTCTCGCGATGCCGGGCGTCCGCGTGGTCGCCCTGTGCGACCCGGTGAAGGACAAGACCGCAAAGGCCGCCAAGAAGGTCACCGCCGCCGGACAGCCGGCGCCGGCCGTCTACACCAACGGCGAGCAGGACTTCGAAAACCTCTGCAAGCGCGGCGACATCGACTTCGTGTACGCGGCCACGCCGTGGGACCGGCACTTCGAGATGGCGAAGACGGCGATGCTCAACGGCAAGCACGTGGGCGTGGAATGCCCCCTCGCGCTGCGCCTGGACCAGCTGTGGGAACTGGTCCACCTCTCCGAGCGCACCCGCAGACACTGTATGCAGCTGGAGAACTGCTGCTACGGCAGGAACGAGATGCGGGTGCTGCGGATGGCGCATGCGGGCCTGTTCGGCGAGCTGCTGCACGGCGCCGGTGCCTATATCCATGATCTGCGCGGCCTGATGTTCGACCCCAAGTACTACGAGGGGCCGTGGCGGCGGCTGTGGCACACCCGGCTGCGTGGCGACCTCTACCCCAACCACGGTTTCGGCCCGGTCGCCAACTACATGGACATCAACCGCGGCGACCGCGCCGTGCGCATCTCCAGCGTCGGCACCCCGGCCCTCGGCCTCGCCGCGTACCGCAAGGAGCACATGCCGGCGAACGACCCCAGCTGGAAGGAGTCGTACATCGAGAGCGACCGGACGATCAGCCTCGTACAGACCGCCAAGGGGCGGGTGATCCGGCTGGAGCACGATGTCTCCACCCCGCATCCCTACAGCCGGATCAACAGCCTCGGCGGCACCAAGGGCCTCTTCGAGGACTACCCGGAGCGGATCTACCTGGAGCCGGACCAGAGCAACGACGAGTGGGGCGACTTCACCAAGTACGCGGAGTGGGACCACTGGCTCTGGAAGGAGCACGCCAACCCGCCCGGCGGGCACGGCGGCATGGACTACATGCTGGTCTTCCGGCTGATGCAGTGCATGCGGCTCGGCCTGGTACCGGACTTCGACGTCTACGACGCGGCGACCTGGACCGCGCCGGTCCCGCTGAGTGACCTCTCGATCAAGGCGAACGGCGCTCCCCAGGAGATTCCAGACTTCACCCGTGGGCTGTGGAAGAAGGCGCGGCCGGGGATGGACTCGTCCAAGCCGGAGGGGTGAGCGCCGGCAACGGTGCGGGGCCCGGCGGGTGGTGGTGCGCCGGGCCCCGGTCTGCCGGGTCAGGTGTCGCGGGTGGTGACGGAGGTGGCGGTGCCCGGTGCGGGGGCCGCTCCCGTGACGTCGTCGGATCGGCGGGAGGCGCTCAGCCCGCCAGGTGCGCCGCGTCCCCCATGACCACCACGGGGTGCCGCTCGGGATCGAGGGCGCGCAGCAGTGCCTGCATCCCGGCCTTCGGGACGCTGACGCACGCGGAGGTTCCGCTGCCGTGGTCCAGGTGCAGCCAGACCCCGCCGCCCTTGGACTGGCCCTGCGGACGGGTCGGGTCCAGCGGCGATGTCCCCTTGACGCGGTTGTAGTTGATCGCGACGACGTAGTCGAAGTCGTGCCGGGTGTTCTTGGACCAGTACGACGGCGGGGTGAACGCCGAGGAGTGCGTATAGGGCAGCTTGGCGCCGGGGTCCTGGAGCACCCCGCCCGCATCGGTCAGCGGGAACACACCGACGGGGCTGCGCTTGTCGCCCTCGTGGTGATCCAGCGTCCAGCCGCGCCGGCCGTTGTGGGCGGCCCAACTGCCCTTGCGGTCCCAGCCCTTGGCACCCTTGTCATAGAGGACGACCGTGGCCTCGGCGGAGTTCACGCCCTTGCCGTAGACCGCCACGACCTGCGTGGAACCGGCCGGGATCCGCGACCGCAGGGCAGTGCCGACCTCGGGGATGTTCTTGAGGTGGGTGGTGGCCGACGCGCCGCGAGCGGGGCCGCCGGGGCGCTCCCCCTTGCCCGCACCGTCACCCTTGCCGTCCCCGTCCTTGCCGCCGCCCGCACCGCCGCCGCAGCCCGCCAGAAGGACCAGTCCCGCCGCGACCACCGTCGCCGTCCGCATCGCACTGCCCGCTGTTCGCATGACGCCCATGGTCGCACCGCCGCTCCGACGGCCGGCCGGCACCCGACCGCCGCCTACGAGCCGCCACCGCAGGATTGTCCGGATCGCGTGACCACAGCGGAAAAACCGTTTGAAATCCCCCCACGCCGCGGGCCAGTCTTCCAGGACCTCCGCCGGAGACGAGACGGGCGAGAGGGGCATTTCGCCTGCCGCAACGGCCCGTTGCCGCCCATCCACCACGACTTCGCCTGGGGCATCATGCACATTCGCGACCTTCCGCATCCCGACCCGGGCGTCCCTGATGTCCGTACGGGCGGCGCCTTCCTCCGCTGGCTGTGCGCACAACAGCTCGGCGGGCAGCTCAAGGCCCTCGCCTGGGGGCTGGTGAACTTCGGCGCCATCGCCGCCTCGCCGGTGCCGGTGGGCCTGGCCGTGCAGGCCGTGGTGGACCGCGACGCCGGCCGCCTCCTCCTGGCCGGCTCCCTGATCATCGCCTTGGGCGCCCTGATCGCGATCGGTGGCGTGATGCTGCACCGCGCGGCCGTCACCAACTGGATCACCGCCGTCGCCCGGATGCAGCAACTGCTCGCCCGCAAGACCACGGAACTGGGCTCGGCCATGACACGGCGGGTGGCGGCGGGCGAGATCGTCGCCGTCAGCACCGGCGACCTTGAGAAGATCGGCTGGTTCGTCGAAGCGCTCTCCCGGTTCGGTGCCGCCGCGGTCACCGCCGCCGGCGTCTCCGTTGCCCTGGCCCTCTACCGGCCGGAGCTCGGCGTCCTGGTCGCCGTCGGCGTGCCCGTCATGGCGCTGGCCGTGCTGCCGTTGCTGCCGCACGCCACCCGGCGTGCCGACGCACAGCGCGAGAAGGCCGGCCAGGCCACCGAGCTGGCCTCCGACACCGTCGCCGGACTGCGCGTCCTGCGCGGCATCGGCGGCGAGGAACTTTTCCTCGGCCGCTACCGCAGCGCCTCCCAGGAAGTGCGCAAGGCCGCCGTCCGCAGCGCCCGGATGTGGTCGCTGATCTCGGCCGTCCAGGTACTGCTGCCGGGGCTGCTGCTCATCGCGGTGGTCTGGTACGGCACCCGGCTCGCCCTCGACGGCACCCTCGCCGTCGGCGATCTCGTCACGGTCTACAGCGCGGTCACCTTCCTGCTCCTCCCCCTCAGACACTTCGAAGAGATCGCCCAGGCCTATTCCTTCGCCAAGCCGTCCACGAAGCGCACGGCCCGTGTACTGGCACAGAGCCGCCCGGCCGGCGGGCGCGCCACGGGCCGGGAGGCGGCACCCACCGGCGATCTGCACGACCCGGTCAGCGGCCTGACCGCCCCGGCCGGCCGGCTGACCGCGGTGGTCTGCGGCGACCCCGACAGCGCGGGCCGGCTCGCCGAACGCCTCGGCGGACACCCGCCGCAGCTGGACGAAGGCGGCGGTGACGGCGCCGTGCCGGTCTCGGTCGTGCTCGGCGGCACCCCGCTGGACGACCTGGCACGCGAGACGGCCCGTGGTGCCGTACTCGTCCAGGACAAGGACCCGATGCTGCTCTCGGGCACGCTCGGCGAACTGCTCGACGTACCGGCGTCCGGCCGGGTGGGCGCGCGGGAGGCGCTGACCGCGGCGCAGTGCGGAGACGTACTGACCGCGCTGGCGCAGGCGTCCGCCGACGACTCGGGAGACCCGATGCGGGCCCACATCACCGAGCGCGGCCGCTCGCTGTCCGGCGGGCAGCGCCAGCGGCTCGCCCTCGCCAGGTCGCTGGTCGCCGACCCGGAAGTGCTGGTGCTCGACGAGCCGACCAGCGCCGTCGATGCGCACACCGAGGCCCGGATCGCCGAGGGCCTGCGGGAGATCAGGAAGGGGCGTACGACCGTCGTGCTCACCTCCAGCACGCTCGTGCTGGACCGGGCCGAACAGGTGGTGTTCCTCCAGGAGGGGAAGGCCGTCGCCGAGGCGACCCACCGCGAACTGCTGCACAGCCACCCCGCCTACCGCGCGATCGTCACCCGCGAGCCGGACCCCGAGCCGGCGCTACCGACCGACCGGATCGAGGAGACCGCATGATCGGCCTGGCGCCGCCGGAGCACGACCCGGACGCCCGGCAGACCCTCACCACCCTTCCCGTCGGCTCGCCGGCAACGGTGCGCAGCTATGTCGGCGGCCTGATCCGCCGTCACCGCAGAGCGTTCCTCGTGCTGGTCGCCGTGAACGCGGCCGCGGTGATCGCCTCCATGGCCGGGCCGTATCTGCTCGGCGGCGTTGTCGAGAAGCTGTCCACGGGGGCCCGTGACCTCCCGCTGGAGCGCACCGTCGGGCTGTTCGCCGTGGCGCTGGCCGTCCAGACGGTGTTCGTCCGCATGGTCCGGCTGCGCGGGGCGATGCTCGGTGAGCGGATGCTGGCGGATCTGCGCGAGGACTTCCTCGTACGGTCCGTGGCGCTGCCGCCGGGCGTCCTGGAGCGGGCCGGCACCGGCGACCTGCTGTCGCGGATCACCACCGACATCGACCGGCTCTCCAGCGCGATGCGCGAGGCCGTACCGCAGCTGTCCATCGGCGTGGTGTGGGTGGTGCTGCTGCTCGGCGGGCTGACGGTGACCGCACCGCCGCTCGCGCTGTCCGTCCTCATCGCGCTGCCGCTGCTGGTCGTCGGCTGCCGCTGGTACTTCAAACGGGCACCGAGCGCCTACCGCTCCGAGGCGGCCGGTTACGCGGCGGTGTCCGCGGTGCTCACCGAGTCCGTGGACGCGGGGCGCACGGTCGAGGCCCACCGGCTGGGCGCCCGCCGGATCGCGCTGTCGGAAGACCGGGTCCGTACCTGGACTCAGTGGGAGCGCTACACGCTCTACCTGCGCTCCGTGCTCTTCCCCGTCGTGGATCTGACGCATGTGCTGCTCCTGGTCTCGGTGTTGCTGCTGGGCGGAGCCTTCGTCATCCAGGGATGGATCACTCCGGGGCAGCTGACGACCGGGGCGCTGCTGGCGCAGATGATGATCGAGCCGGTCGGCATGGTCCTGCGCTGGTACGACGAGCTGCAGGTGGCCCAGGTGTCCATCGCCCGGCTCGTCGGCGTCCGGGAGATCGAGCCGGAGGCCCCCACCACGGGGCGCTTCCCGGACGGCCGGGACGTCCACGCCGACGGGGTCAGCTTCGGCTACCGGGCCGGCGTCGATGTGCTCCGGGAGGTGTCGCTGCGGGTCCGCCCGGGGACCCGGCTGGCGCTGGTCGGGCCCTCCGGTGCCGGAAAGTCGACGCTGGGCCGGCTCCTGGCGGGCATCTACGGCCCCCGGGTGGGCAGCGTCACGCTGGGCGGGGCCGAGCTGTCCGCGCTGCCGGCCGAGCGGATCCGCGAGCAGGTGGCGCTGGTCAACCAGGAACACCATGTCTTCGTCGGCTCGCTCCGCGACAACCTCCTGCTGGCGCGCGGCGGTGCGGCGGATGCCGAACTGTGGGCGGCGCTCGGCGCGGTGGACGCCGATGACTGGGCGCGGGCCCTGGACAAGGGGCTGGACACCGCGGTGGGCTCCGGCGGCCATACGCTGACGCCCGCCCAGGCCCAGCAGATCGCGCTGGCCCGGCTGGTGCTCGCCGATCCGCACACCCTGGTGCTGGACGAGGCCACGTCCCTGCTCGACCCACGGGCGGCCCGCCACCTGGAACGCTCGCTGAGCAGGGTGCTGGACGGCCGTACGGTCGTGGCCATCGCGCACCGGCTGCACACCGCCCATGACGCCGATGTGATCGCGGTCGTCGAGGAGGGCCGGATCAGCGAACTGGGCAGCCACGACGAACTGGTCGCGGCGGGTGGCGCGTACGCGGCGCTCTGGCAATCATGGCACGGCTGATACGGGGCGCGGCCAGGGGCCCGCGAGGGCGCACGCCTCGCGGGCCCCCGGGAAGGACGCAGGGCCTCCCCGGTACCTCCGCATCAGCCTCCGGTGACGGGGTCGGGCACGTCAGAGGTAACCGAGCGCGCTCAGACCGCCGACGCCGCCCAGCAGCATGAACACCGGCATCAATATCCTCAGCTCCACCCAGCTGCCGGCCTTGAAGCGCATCCCCTTGGGCGGGCCGACCGGGTACCAGCGCTTGCGGCCGATCGGGATGGGCCACAGGACGGGGCAGCCCGAGACGGTCAGGGCATCGCCGATGTCATGGACGAGCGCTCCGAGAACGACCGGGAGCCCCAGCCAGAGGTACTGCTGCCCCGGTTCACTGAACAGCCAGCTCGCGCCGTTGCCCGGCTGGTCGAGAACGCCGACCAGGATCCAGGCCGAGGCGGCACCCAGCAGCCACACCAGCACATCGCTGGACACCCGTGCCGCCCGCCACAACAGCCCCTCGATGGCGAGCACCATATGGACGAAGAGGATGCCGAGGACGGCCCAGCGACCGCCCTGCATCGCCAGCAGCGACATCAGGGCGCCGACCAGCACGGCCCACACCCAGGTGTGGGTGAGCGTGCGGTGGCCTCCGTTGCGGTTCGAGTCGCCGCGCATCCTGGTCGCCTTGTAGACCGCGTGCGAGATCGCGTCGACCAGTTCGCACAGCCACCGCGAGAGCGGGCCGAAGGCCCGCGAGATGGTCGCGGACTTGTGGTCGAGGTCCGGGGCGAGCGCCGCACCGGCACAGATCAGAGCTCCGCAGACGAGCACCGGCCAGGGCATGGGATGTCCGGCGGCAGCGGCCGCCGCGCCCACCCCCAGCCAGGCCGCGGCCCCGGACAGTGAGTGCGCCGGTCCCATCATGGTTGTTCCCACCCCTTGTTCTCTTGGTTCTCTTGCGCTCGTTCTCCGGTGCGGACGGTGTGCCTCGCGTACTGCTGGTACTGCTCGTACTGCTGAGCCACGCCTCTGACGCCCGGTCGGCGACTCAGCGTAGCGTCAGATGATCTCCCTACGAGGAGGGGGTGAGCCCGCGTCCCGCACCGGCACACGGCCGCACGGGCACCACGTCCGCACGACCGGCCGCCGGACAGGCGCCGGCCCGCGGCACCGGCACACGGCTCCGGACACGGGTCAACTGCTCGCCCCGTGCCCCTTCCTGTCTTTCGTCCCGGACGACGCCATCGGGGCGCGCCTGGCAGACGGAAGCAACTGCATTGACGGGCAGGTTCGTTGGGCCGGCGCTCTCGCCCGGACCCCACCTACGGAGGCCGCCTTACGGGCCTCCCCGCCCCACGGTGGCCGGCGGCCGGTGGCCGGTGGCCGGTGGCCGGTGGCCGGTGGCCGGTGGCCGGTGGCCGGTGGCCGGTGGCCGGTGGCCGGTGATCGACGACCGGTGGCAGGTGGCTGGCGGCCGACGACCGGTGGCCGGTGCCCCACGACCGGCGACCGGCGACCGGCGACCTGACGGAACGACCCGGGGCGCCCGCTTCGGCGCGCGCCGCGTGATCTGCGCCACGCATCCGCCGGGCGCCGGCGCAGAGGGTGCCGGCCGACGACAACCGCGCGCCCGCGACTCCGTACGCAGGGTGACGACATCGAGCCCCGAGCCCCGAGCCCCGAGCCCTCCGGACCGCGCCGCGACGGGGCATGGTTCCGCAGGCCGGGGCCGCCGGAACGGCATCCCGAGCCGGTGCCGGGGCCGGGTCAGCGAGGCCCGGGGGCCTTCATGGCGGGCGGCCACGGGCTTCGTCGATCTTGAACCGGCCTCCCTCCGGGTCGCCGGTTCCCTGATCCGGGCCGAAGACAGGCAGTATGGGGGCGTGACCCTCATCGATCATCTCCCGAACGACGCCGACCCCGATGCCCTCTTCGAAGCCTTTTCGGGCTGGGCCGAGCAGCAGGGCATTTCGCTCTACCCTGCCCAGGAGGAGGCGCTGATCGAGGTGGTCTCCGGGGCGAACGTCATCCTGTCCACCCCGACCGGCTCCGGTAAGAGCCTGGTGGCGGCCGGCGCACACTTCACCGCGCTCGCCAATGATCAGGTCACCTTCTACACCGCCCCGATCAAGGCGCTGGTCTCGGAGAAGTTCTTCGACCTGTGCAAGCTGTTCGGCACCGAGAACGTCGGCATGCTCACCGGTGACGCCTCGGTCAATGCCGATGCCCCGGTGATCTGCTGCACTGCCGAGGTCCTTGCCTCGATAGCGCTGCGGGACGGGAAGGACGCCGACATCGGCCAGGTCGTGATGGACGAGTTCCATTTCTATGCCGAGCCGGACCGTGGCTGGGCCTGGCAGATTCCGCTGCTGGAACTTCCGCAGGCGCAGTTCATTCTGATGTCGGCGACGCTCGGCGACATGTCGCGCTTCGAGGAGGACTTGACCCGGCGCACCGGGAAGCCCACGTCGGTGGTGCGCTCGGCGACGCGGCCGGTGCCGCTGTCGTACGAATACCGCACGACGGCGATGACGGAGACCCTCACCGAGCTGCTGGAGACCCGCCAGTCGCCCGTGTACATCGTGCACTTCACCCAGGCCGCCGCCGTCGAACGGGCGCAGGCGCTGATGAGCATCAATATGTGTACGCGGGCCGAGAAGGACCAGATCGCCGAGCTCATCGGGAACTTCCGGTTCACCACCAAGTTCGGCCGGAACCTGTCGCGGTATGTCCGTCATGGCATCGGCGTGCACCACGCCGGCATGCTGCCGAAGTACCGCAGGCTCGTCGAGAAGCTGGCCCAGGCGGGTCTGCTGAAGGTCATCTGCGGCACGGACACCCTCGGCGTGGGCGTCAATGTCCCCATTCGTACGGTTTTGTTCACCGCGCTGACCAAGTACGACGGGTCGCGGGTGCGGACTCTGCGGGCGCGGGAGTTCCACCAGATCGCAGGCCGGGCCGGCCGGGCCGGCTTCGACACCGCGGGCTTTGTGGTCGCACAGGCCCCCGAGCATGTCGTGGAGAACGAGAAGGCGCTGGCCAAGGCGGGCGATGACCCCAAGAAGCGCCGGAAGGTGGTACGCAAGAAGGCGCCGGAGGGCTTCGTCAACTGGGGCGAGAACACCTTCGAGAAGCTGATCGCTTCCGATCCGGAGCCGCTGAACTCCCGTTTCCGGGTGACGCACGCGATGCTGCTGTCCGTGATCGCGCGGCCGGGCAATGCGTTCGAGGCCATGCGCAAGCTGCTCGAGGACAACCATGAGCCGCGCAGGAATCAGCTCCGGCACATCCGGCGGGCCATCGCGATCTATCGCTCGCTGTTGGACGGCGGCATCGTGGAGCGGCTGCCGGCACCGGACGCGGAGGGCCGGATCGTCCGGCTGACCGTGGATCTCCAGCAGGACTTCGCGCTCAACCAGCCGCTGTCGACCTTCGCCCTGGCCGCGTTCGACCTGCTCGACCCGGAGTCGCCGTCCTACGCGCTGGACATGGTCTCGGTCGTGGAGTCCACACTGGACGATCCGCGCCAGATCCTGGCCGCGCAGCAGAACAAGGCCCGGGGCGAGGCGGTCGCCCAGATGAAGGCCGACGGCGTCGAGTACGAAGAGCGCATGGAACGGCTCATGGACGTCGAGTACCCCAAGCCGCTGGAGGAACTGCTCTTCCACGCCTACGGCCTGTACCGCAAGAGTCACCCGTGGGTCGGCGACCATCCGTTGTCGCCGAAGTCGGTCATCCGCGATATGTACGAACGCGCCATGACCTTCACGGAGTTCACGTCCTTCTACGAGCTGGCCCGCACCGAGGGAATCGTGCTGCGTTACCTGGCGAGCGCGTACAAGGCGCTGGACCACACGGTCCCGGACGATCTGAAGTCCGAGGACTTCGAGGACATCATCGCCTGGCTTGGCGAGATGGTGCGCCAGGTCGACTCCAGCCTGCTGGACGAGTGGGAGCAGCTCGCCAACCCGGAGGTGGAGACGGCCGAACAGGCCGCGGAGCGAGCCGATCAGGTCCGGCCGGTCACCTCCAACGCGCGGGCGTTCCGGGTGCTGGTGCGCAATGCGATGTTCCGGCGGGTGGAGCTGGCGGCGCTGGACAAGGTCGAGGAACTCGGCGACATGGATGCCGACTCCGGCTGGGACGTGGACGCCTGGGGCGACGCGATGGACGCCTACTGGGACGAATACGACGAGCTGGGCACCGGTCCGGACGCCCGCGGCCCGAAGCTGCTGCAGATTCAGGAGGATGCCGAGCACGGACTGTGGAAGGTGCGGCAGACTTTCGCCGACCCGAACGGTGATCACGACTGGGGCATCTCCGCGGAGGTGGACCTGGCCGCCTCCGACGAGGAGGGTCGCGCGGTCGTGCGGGTCACGGATGTGGGTCAGTTGTGAGGCGACGGCTTCGACCGAGGCCGCCGAAGGATCTGACGGAGGGCCACCGGTCATGACCAATCCCGCCGAAAAGCTGGTCGGTCTGCTGGATCTGGAGCAGATCGAGGTGAACATCTTCCGGGGCCGCAGCCCGCAGGAATCGTTGCAGCGGGTCTTCGGCGGGCAGGTCGCCGGCCAGGCGCTGGTGGCTGCCGGGCGGACCACGGAAGGGGACCGCCCGGTCCACTCGCTCCATGCGTACTTTCTGCGCCCCGGCCGGCCCGGGGTGCCGATCGTGTACCAGGTCGAGCGGGTCCGCGACGGGCGGTCCTTCACCACACGCCGGGTCGTCGCCGTCCAGCAGGGACGCACGATCTTCAATCTGACCGCCTCCTTCCACAAGCCGGAACCCGGCTTCGATCACCAATTGCCGCTGCGCCGGGTGGTGCCCGACCCCGAGGAGCTGCCGACGGTCGCGGAAGAGGTCCGCGAGCGCCTGCGCAGCCTGCCCGAGTCGCTGGAGCGCATGGCACGCCGGATGCCCTTCGAGATCCGGTATGCCGACCGGCTGCGCTGGACCCCGGAGGAGATCGAGGGTGCGGAACCCCGCAGCGCGGTGTGGATGCGCGCGGTCGGGCCGCTGGGCGACGACCCGCTCGTGCACACCTGCGCGCTGACCTACGCCAGCGATATGACGTTGCTGGACGCCGTCCGCATCCCCGTCGAACCCCTCTGGGGCCCGCGGGGGTTCGACATGGCCTCGCTCGACCACGCGATGTGGTTCCACCGTCCGTTCCGCGCGGACGAGTGGTTCCTCTACGACCAGGAGTCGCCGATCGCCACCGGGGGCCGCGGCCTGGCCCGCGGACGGATCTACGACCGTGAGGGCAGGCTGCTGGTTTCGGTCGTCCAGGAAGGGCTCTTTCGTCCTCTGTGAGGACGTGCACGATCCATCCCAGGAGTGTTCAGGGCAAGGCGGGACGTGTCCGGCCATCCCAGGAAGGACTGTTCAGAAAGCTCGGGGTCTGACCCGGGCGGGCCACGGCGGTGGGTACGGCGGCCGGTGTCCGGGGGCGGCCCGGGTCGTCCTTGCGGGCCCTTTCCAGGCAGCGGGAGAGGTGGACGCGGTACCACAGCACTTCGTCGAACTCATCCGCCATCAGGACGCGTTCGAAGGATTCCCTGGCGGCCGGGGTCACCGTGATCACGGAGGCCAGGGTGGGCCTGAGCCGGCGCAGCAGGGACCGCTCCAGCGGGTTCTCGGCCACCGAGGCCAGTTCCTCCGGCGGCAGCACGGCGGCGATTACCGCTGCCGCTTCCCAGGGGTCGTCGGTCTGCCCCATGAGCTGGGCGATCCGTCGGCTGCGCCACTGGCGGGCCCGCCAGTCCTGTCCGCTGTCGAGCATCACCCGCATCGCCGCCGGGGTGTTGCCCCGCAGCAGGTCGGGTTCACGGTCGGCGAAGTCGGCGACCTCGGCCGCGAGATAGAGCCAGACCACCGCGCCGAAGCGGTTCACATAGAACCGGACGGGGCCCAAACAGCCCGCCCGGGTCAGGCGGACCGCCCGGCCGGGCCCGATGCCCATGAGAGCGGCGGCCTCGGTCGTGCTGACTGCGCGGATCCGCTCGCGGAGCGCGTCCGGGAAGCCCGGCTCGGCCCGCAGCCGGGCGATCTCCTCCGCCGGAACCCGGCGCCGGCCGAGCGATCCGGCTCCGGCCGGCCGGCCGTCGGTCCCGGCCACGACCGTCCGCACTTCTCCGAGCTGGGTGGCGAGCTCCAACTCGCCCGTCCTCAGCTCCAGTTCGCGGGCCGCCCGCCCCGTCGTGAGCGTCTGCCGCCCGTCGCACATCACTGTCATATCGCTTCCCCCGCGACTCGGTCGATCACTGACAGTGACGACGATAGCCGCTGGTGGCGACAGCGGGTCAACCCCCGCCTCAGGCCTGTGGATAACTCTCCGGCTGGCGGGCCGCGACGCCCAGATGCTCCCCGACCCGATTGACCAGCAGCGTCATTTCGTAGGCGATCTGCCCCATGTCGGCGTCGGCGCCCGCCAGCACGCACAGACAGCTGCCGTCTCCCGCGGCCGTCACGAACAGCACTCCGTCGTCGAATTCGACCATGGTCTGACGCACCCGGCCGATCCGGAAGTGGAGCCCGGACCCCTTCGCGAGGCTGTGCAGCCCCGAGGCGACCGCCGCGAGGTGTTCGGCGTCCTCCCGCTCCAGTCTCTCGCTCGCCCCGGTCACCAGCCCGTCGTTGGAGAGCACCAACACGTGCCGTACCTTCTGCACCCGCTTGGTCAGATCGTCCAGCAGCCAGTCGAGTCCGCTGCTCAATGCCATTGCTGCTTCCTCCCCGTGTCCCCGTCCGCATTCCTTGGCCGGACGGCAGCCCGCGGTCCGCGAACTGCCGTGCCAGCCTGTCCCACCTCAGCCGTCTCGGCAAGCGGCCCACAGCCCGGCGTGCCACGCGGCGCGTGCGCGTCCCGCATGGATGAGGATGTCGGCATGGCACACAAGATGACGAAGGACGAGTGGCAGAGGTTCCTTTCCGAGGGCACGCGTACCGGCAAGCTGGCGACCGTACGGGCCGACGGCAGCCCGCACCTCGCACCGGTGTGGTTCCTCCTGGACGGTGACGAGCTGGTGTTCAACACCGGTGCGGACACGGTCAAGGGCCGCAATCTCGCCCGCGACGGCAGGGTGGCACTGTGCGTCGACGACGATCGGCCACCGTTCGCGTTCGTGTCCGTACAGGGCACCGCGGAGATCAGCGAGGATCTGACGGACGTCCGCCGCTGGGCGACCCGTATCGCGGCCCGCTACATGGGCGAGGACCGCGCGCAGGAGTACGGCGCGCGCAACGGCGTTCCGGGCGAGGTGGTGGTCCGGGTCAGGATCGACAAGGCCGTCGCCCTCGCGGATGTCGCGGACTGAGGGCTGCGGGTGCGTGGCGCGCGGCGCTCTTCGGCATCCGCGCCACCTCCGCCCGCCGGCGCGGCCCCCGGCTCAGCCCACCGAGTCCAGCACCGGGGCGGAGTGCCGCCGGCCCGCGTGCTCGACAAGGCGGACCAGCACTTCCTTGCCGGAGTCCCGGTCCCTCGCGTCACAGAGCACGACCGGGGTACCACGGTCCAGGTCCAGTGCGCGGGAGACCTCGTCGGCCCCGTAGGACCGGGACTCCGCGAAGCAGTTGACGGCCACCAGGAACGGGATCGCACGGCGCTCGAAGTAGTCGACGGCCGGGAAGCAGTCCTGCAGCCGCCGGGTATCGGCCAGCACCACGGCGCCCAGCGCCCCCTCCGACAGGTCGTCCCACAGGAACCAGAAGCGGTCCTGTCCGGGGGTGCCGAAGAGGTAGAGGGACAGGCCCTGCCTGATGGTGATGCGGCCGAAGTCCATCGCCACCGTGGTGGTGCCCTTGTCGTCCACTCCCCCGGTGTCGTCCACCGTCTCGCCCACCTCGCTGAGGCGTTCCTCCGTGCGCAGCGGGTGGATCTCGCTGACCGAGCCCACCAGGGTTGTCTTGCCCACACCGAAGCCGCCCGCGACTAAGATCTTCAGGGTCAACTCGGCGTCGGGGCCCGGGGCTGCGCCCTCCGGGGCCCCTTGTGCGGCGTTCATCGGCCGTCTCCTCCAGGATGCAGGGTCCTGCGCGTCACGGGGTATACGGATCCACGGCTCGACGAGGGGAGCCTTCGGCGGCGGAGGGCCGTCCGAAATCCATGGCGTGGACCGTACCCGCCAACGAGGGGGATTTCCCCGGATTCCCGAAAGCCGCCACGTCTTCGGATCAAGAAAGCCATCAGCCGTCCCCTTCGTGATAGTTGGACCGCTGTGCGGTCGGTTCGGCAGGCGTGGTGGAGCGCAGTGCCCCGCACCTGTAGCGTCTCCTCTCGCCGACCGTTCCGCCCCCGGAGGAGCCCGATGACCGGCCAGCACGGCGACCACCACGCCGACCGCCCGCACGAAGTCCGGGCGTTCTTCGCACCGCGCGCCGCCGGCTGGGACGCGAAGTTCCCCGGCGACGGTCCCGCCTACGCGGCGGGCACCGCCGAACTGGGCCTCCGGGAGGGCGACCGGGTGCTGGACGCCGGTTGCGGTACGGGGCGCGCGCTGCCCGCGCTCCGGAAGGCCGTGGGGCCGCGCGGGGCGGTACTGGGCGCCGATCTCACGCCCGAGATGCTGCAGACCGCCGTACGGGCCGGGCGCGACCGCTACGCGGCGCTGCTGCTCGCCGATGTGACCCGGCTGCCGCTGCCCGACGCCACGCTGGACGCGGTCTTCGCCGCCGGGCTCATCTCCCACCTCCCGGACTCGGCGGGCGGTCTCACCGAACTCGCCAGGACCGTACGTCCCGGTGGCCGGCTGGCGCTCTTCCACCCCATCGGGCGGGCGGCTCTCGCCGCCCGCAAGGGCCGCCCGATCACCCCCGACGACCTGCGGGCCGAGCCGAATCTGCGGCCCCTCCTGACCGCGTGCGGCTGGGACCTGATCCGGTACGAGGACCACGACTCCCGCTACCTGGCGCTGGCGGTACGCCGGGCGTAGCGGGCCATCGGGCGTACCGGGGCACCAGGCGTACCGGGGCACCCAGGGGGCGGCCTGCCCGGGGACCGGCTACCCGGCGAAGAGCATCGGTTCTCCGGCCCTCAGGAGGCCGCCGGGCCCTCCCCGTGGGGCACCGGGCAGCTGCCCGTGCGGCGGCCGGGGAAGGTGCCGAGCTCGGCCACCCGGAAGCCGTTCGGGTAGCCCTTGATCTCGGGGTTCTGCCGGGCGTAGTGCGGAGTGCGGCGGGGCGGCAGCAACCGCACGGCTTTGGCGCGCAGCTTCAGAGCGGTGCGTACCGCCGTCCGGACCGCCGGTTTGGGCGGCTCGTAGCGGAACGCCTCCAGCAGCGTGTCGTCCAGGAGGGCCATGCTCGCGCCGCGCACCACCGGAGCGAGCGGGCCGTACCACCCCGCCATCAGGTCCAGGGTGGCGTCCGACACCCTTCGCGCGCCCTCGTCAAAGCCGAAGTGCGCCTCCTCGTAGGCGTCGAGGCAGCGCTCGAAGTCCTCGTAGGTCTCCGGGATGTCGGCGATTCCCATATGGCGGCCCAGGGTGCGGTAGTAGACGGCGACCGCATGCCGTTCCCGCGCGGTCAGGCGCCGCCAGCCGTAGGCGTCGAGCCACCGCTTGGGCATCACCACGAACGTGCACAGGACATAGCGCATGTCCTCGTTGCTGATGTCGTAGCTGCGGTGCATCTGGTTGATACGGCGGATCGCCGTCCGGCCGTCCTCCCCGTCGAAGCCGTGCTCGACGACGGCGTCCAGGAGGAGCGCGGTGTCGTCATAGCGTTTTTGTGTACGGCCCGTCAGTTCGGCGGTTTCGGCCAGCAGCCGGCCGATGCTCGGCACGGCGTAGGTGCGGTAGAGCGCCAGCTCCAGGGCCCTGGTCATGTCCCAGGGGAACTCATGGGTCGCGATGATGCGGTAGATCCGCAGGAAGTCACGCTCCGGGTCGAGCCGCCGGATCTCCCGCAACCAGTCGTAGCGACGCACCTGGCATCCGTCCCTTCGTTCGCCGACGGGCCAATTTTAGGGGCGCGGGCGGTCGTTCAGAGTGCCACGGACGCCAGAATGCGCCCTGCGGGGGCTAGGTGTGTTGTCCGGAGAGGTTGGTGACGCGGCTGGCTGGGGTGTGGCCGCTGATTCCGGTGTGGGGTCGGTGGTAGTTGTACCAGTCCAGCCAGTCGGGGAACGCTGCCTGGCGTTCGGCGTCTGAGGTGTAGGGCTGTTGGTAGGCCCA
>NZ_JBEYVM010000025.1:0-110799 GCF_040643995.1 Streptomyces sp. NPDC047049
GCCCGGTTACATTCCGAACCCGGAAGCTAAGCCTTTCAGCGCCGATGGTACTGCAGGGGGGACCCTGTGGGAGAGTAGGACGCCGCCGAACAATCTTTCAGGACCCTTGGTCCCAGCGTTCACGCTGGGACCAAGGGTCTTTTTTGTTTTTATGCCGAAGCGCGCCGAAGTCATCGGTGCGTGAGAATGAATGCAGTACCGAAGACAGGAGTCACGTCGATGTCCACCAACTCTTCCGACGATCGTTCGGAGCGCCGGCCGCAGCGGCGCGACGACGGTGACCGCGGTGGTTTCCGGCGTGACGACCGGGGACCGCGTCGTGACAGCGACCGCGGCGGCCGCCCGGCCGGTGCCGGTGGCGGTTACGCGGGCAGGGACAACCGCGGCGATCGTGGTGGGGACCGTGGTGGTTTCCGTCGGGACGACCGTCCTTCCGGTGGCGACCGGGGTGGATTCCGTGGGGGAGACCGCCGTGACGACCGGCCGCGTGGGCCGCGTCGCGATGATGAGCGCGGCGGTGGATTCCGACGGGACGAGCGGCGGGATGACCGGGGCGGGGACCGTGGTGGGTTCCGTCGTGACGACCGTCCGTCGGGTGGTGACCGTGGTGGATTCCGCGGTGGCGACCGGCGCGATGACCGCGGTGGCGAGCGCGGCGGTTTCCGTCGTGACGACCGTCCGTCGGGTGGCGAGCGTGGTGGGTTCCGCGGTGGCGACCGGCGGGACGACCGTGGTGCGGACCGTGGTGGTTTCCGTCGCGATGACCGCCCGTCCGGTGGCGACCGGGGTGGATTCCGACGGGACGAGCGGCGGGATGACCGGGGCGGGGACCGTGGTGGGTTCCGTCGCGACGACCGTCCGTCCGGTGGTGACCGGGGTGGGTTCCGCGGTGGCGACCGGCGGGATGACCGCGGTGGGGATCGTGGCGGTTTCCGTCGTGACGACCGTCCGTCGGGTGGCGAGCGTGGTGGATTCCGGGGCGGCGACCGGCGGGATGACCGCGGGGGGGATCGTGGTGGTTTCCGTCGCGATGACCGGCCGTCGGGTGGTGACCGTGGTGGATTCCGCGGTGGCGACCGGCGGGATGACCGCGGTGGGGACCGCGGCGGGTTCCGGCGGGATGACCGTGGCGGGGATCGTGGCGGGTTCCGCAGGGATGACCGGCGGGACGACCGTGGCGGGTTCCGTCGGGATGACCGTCCGTCCGGTGGTGACCGGGGTGGGTTCCGTCGGGACGACCGTCCGTCGGGTGGTGACCGTGGTGGGTACCGCGGTGGCGACCGGCGCGATGACCGCGGTGGGGACCGCGGCGGGTTCCGGCGGGATGACCGGCGGGACGACCGTGGTGGGTTCCGTAGGGACGAGGAGCGTGGGCGTCGGCCGTATGGTGCGGGGCGCGGGCGGGATGACCGCCGGGACGACCGGCGCGACGACCGGCGGGACCGGGACCGGGAGCCGATCAAGCGGCTGCCGATTCCGGAGGATGTCACCGGTGAGGAGATCGACAAGGATGTGCGTCAGGAGCTGCTGAGCCTGCCGAAGACGCTTGCCGATGATGTCGCCAAGAACCTGGTGATGGTGGCGAAGCTGCTGGACGAGGACCCGGAGAAGGCGTACGGATACTCGCGGGTGGCGCTGCGGCTGGCGTCCAGGGTCGCGGCCGTGCGCGAGGCCGCGGGCTTCGCGGCGTACGCGGTCGGCAAGTACAGCGAGGCGCTGGCGGAGTTCCGGGCGGCACGGCGGATGACCGGCAGCGTGGAGCTGTGGCCCGTCATGGCGGACTGTGAGCGTGGTCTGGGGCGTCCCGAGAAGGCGATGGCCATGGCCGGTGAGCCCGAGGTCCAGAAGCTGGACCGGGCCGGGCAGGTCGAGATGCGGCTGGTCGCGGCGGGTGCCCGGCGGGACATGGGGCAGGCGGATGCCGCGGTGGTGACGCTGCAGAGCCCGGAGCTGGCGTCGAGTGCGGTGCACCCGTGGACGGCGCGGCTGCGGTATGCGTACGCGGATGCGCTGCTGGCCGTCGGGCGCGAGGACGAGGCGCGCGACTGGTTCGCCAGGGCGCTGGAGGCCGACCAGGGCGGCACCACGGATGCCTCGGACCGGCTCGCCGAGCTGGACGGGGTGGAGTTCACCGATGCGCTGGAGGAGGCCGACGAGATGGAGGAGACGACGGAGGCCGACGAGAGCGCCGGGGCCCGTGAGGGCGACGGTGGTGCACGGGACGCCGATGGTGCACGGGACGGCGACGGTGTACGGGACGACGAGGGGCCGGCGAAGGGCTGAGTCGGCTGGTCGCCTCGTGACGAGCTGAGGTGAGGAGAAGGGCGGGTCCCCGTGAGGGGCCCGCCCTTCTCTCTTTTGCGGTGTGGGGGTCAGGGGGCAGTCGGTGCGTAAGGGGCGAGGGGGTTGCGGAGGGTGCCGATGAGCTGGAGGGCGCCGGCGGGGTCCTGGAGGTCGACCATCTGCTGGTTGTTGCGCAGCTGGAGGCGGTTGAGGCAGGAGAGGGCGAAGTCGTCGGTGAACATGTCGTACTGCCGGAACTTGTCGGCCAGGTGGGGAGCCGTGGCCTGGTAGCCGGTGACACAGGCGGCGACCGTGCGCCAGAAGGTGTCCTCGTCGAGGACGCCGCGGTCGGCGAGGGTGCCGCTCAGGAAGCGGAAGTAACAGTCAAAGACGTCGGTGAACACCGAGAGGAGTTTCTTGTCCTCGGGTACGTCGGCGCGGATGCGTTCGACGGCGGGGGGCAGGACCGCGTGCGGGTCCATGACGGCTATCTCTTCGGCGATGTCCTTGAAGATCACGCGGTCCACGGCGCCGTCCTCGAGGACCAGGATGGCGTTCTCGCCGTGCGGCATGAAGACCAGGTCGTAGGCGTAGAAGGCGTGCAGGACGGGGGTGAGGTACGCGTCGAGGTAGCGGCGGAGCCAGACGGCGGGCTCCAGGCCGGACTCCTCGATCAGGGCGGCGGCGAACGAGCCGCCCTCGTCGTCGAGGTGCAGCAACGAGGCCATGGTGGCCAGCCGTTGCCCCGGTTCAATGGTGGGTACCGGGCTTTCGCGCCACAGGGCGGCGAGCATCTTCAGATACGGGGAGCCCTTGGCGGTGGCGGCCTCGTACTGGCGGTGGTGGTAGCCGATCGCGGCGCGCTCGCGGATGATCGAGAAGCGGGCGGCCCGGAAGGTGTCATCGGCGGCGATCAGGCGGGCCAGCCAGTCGTTGATGGCCGGGGTGGCTTCCATGTAGGAGGCGGACAGGCCGCGCATGAAGCCCATGTTGAGGACGGAGAGGGCCGTTTTGACGTAGTGCTTGGCGGGGCTGGTGGTGTTGAAGAAGGTGCGGATGGACTGCTGGGCGAGGTAGTCGTCGTCGCCGGGGCCCAGGCACACCAGGCGCTGCCGGGCGACCTCGGCGGCGAAGGTGACGGAGAGCTTGTTCCACCACTGCCAGGGGTGGGTGGGGAAGAAGTAGTAGTCGTCGGGGTCGAGGCCGAGGCCGGTGAGAGTGGCGGTGAAGCGGGTGCGGGTGGTGTCGGCGAGTTCGTCGCGTATGAGGGTGTCGTAGTCCAGGCCGGCGCCGGCGGTGAAGGTGGCGTGGTCGCGGTGGGCGGCGAGCCAGATCAGCCGGAGCGGGCTCGCGGTCTCCGGGGCGTAGGCGTGGTACTCGTGGATGCCGAAGCCGAGGCGGCCGTTGTTGGCGACGAAGCAGGGGTGGCCCTCGGTCATGCCGGTCTCGATCGCCTGGAACGGCGATTTCGCGAGCTCGGCGGCGCCGGTCAGGCCGGCGGCCAGTTTGTAGGCGGTGCCGGACAGGGTGGAGCTGATCTCCTCCAGATAGACCGGCAGGATGTCCTCGCCGAGGCCCAGGGCTTCGCGCAGCTCGATGAAGAACTCCAGCGCGTCCAGGGGGAGTTCGGTGTCCCCGCGGTGGCGGGTGATGCTGTCGGCGTCGACCTGCCAGTGGTCCAGCGCCCGCCGGCGGGCGGCGAAGCGGTAGGCGGTGATGCCGTCGTCGCTGCGGATGGTGTAGTGGTCGTCCTGCGGCAGGCGCCGGGGGGTGAGCAGCCGCTCGTGGGCGAACTCGGCGAGCCCCTTGCGGATCAGCAGGCGGTTGGCGCGGGCCCACAGCGCGGGGGTGAGGTGGGCGACGGCGTCCTGGGCGGTCGGCCCGTTGCCGGCGGTCATCGGTGGTCTCCCTCGGGTGGCCAGGAACTGTTCGCGGGTGCAGGTGCTGAGGTACGCGTCTTTGGAGGGGAGCGAGACGGTGCGCTGGATCTCGAAGCCCACGGCCTTGTTGAGGGCGTGGACGGCCGTGTTGCCGGCGTCGGGTTCGACGACCACCCGGCGGGTGTCCGGGTCGGCGAAGAGCATTTCCATGACGGTGGTGATGACGGCCCGGGTGAAGCCGTGCACGGGGGTGTCGGTGGGAGCCGCCAGGAAGTGCATGCCGACGTCGCCGGGGGCGGCGGCGTGGATGCCGACCAGCTCCCGGTGGGCGGGGTCGTAGCGCTCCATCAGGAAGGCCGGGGTGCCGTTGTGCAGGCCGAGGAAGGCGTCGTGGAAGGGGTCGGCGGCAATCCGCGTGAACTCCTTCTCGACCGCGGCGAGGTCGCACTCCTGCATCAGCCAGAAGACGGCCTTGGGGTGGGTGACCCAGCCGTGCAGCAGCGCGGCGTCGGCCGACGGGTCGACCGGGCGGACGGAGAATTCCCCCAGCGCGGGGTCGGTGCGGGTGAAGAGCACAGCGCTCATGCCGGGGCCTCCATGAGGTGGTGCGGGCCGGCCGGGGCGGCGAATTCCTGGAAGGCGATGGCCTTTTCGACCGGGTAGTACTCGCGGCCGAGAAGTTCGCGGATGATGCAGGCGTTGCGGTACGCGGCCATGCCGAGGTCGGGGGTGACGAAGCCATGGGTGTGCAGCTCGGCGTTCTGCACGTAGATGCCGTGGCCGGTGGTGTCGATGCTGTAGTTGCGGGCCACGTCGTAGCGGCCGGCGTCGTCCCAGGCGATCCGGTCGTGGACGGGGGCGAGGAAGTCCGGTACGCGGTAGCGGTAGCCGGTGGCGAGGATCAGGCCCTGGGTGTCGAGGGTGAAGTCGCTGCCCTGTTCCTCCTGGCGCAGGCCGAGGGTGTAGGTGCCGCTCGCCTCGTCGTAACCGGCCTGGCGCAGCGCGGTGTTGGTGAGCAGCCGGGTGGGGACGGGGCCGGCCAGGTTCTTCTGGTAGAGCAGGTCGAAGATGTCGTTGATCAGGGCGGAGTCGATGCCCTTGTAGAGGTGTTTCTGGGTGGCGTTGAGGTGGTCGCGGGTGGCCGGGGGGAGGGCGTGGAAGTAGTCCACGTACTCCGGTGAGGTCATCTCCAGCGTGAGCTTGGTGTATTCGAGGGGGAAGAAGCGCGGGGAGCGGGTGGCCCAGGTCAGGTGGTAGCCGTGGCTGTCGATGTCCTGGAGGAGGTCGTAGTAGATCTCCGCGGCGCTCTGGCCGCTGCCGATGAGGGTGATGCTCTCCTTGGCCTGGAGGGCGGGCTTGGCGTCCAGGTAGCCGGCGTTGTGCAGCAGGTCGCCGCCCAGGCCCTGGCAGGCGTCGGGGAGGTAGGGCGGGGTGCCGGTGCCCAGGACGAGCTTGCGGGTGCGGTGGGTGGTGCGCTCGCCGGTGGGCAGGTGCTCGGCGTGGACGACGTACAGTTCGGCGCCCTGGTCGTACGCGACGCGGGTGACCCGGTGGGCGAAGCGGACGTTGTCGAGTTTGCCGGCCGCCCAGCGGCAGTAGTCGTTGAACTCGGCGCGCAGCGGATAGAAGCTCTCGCGGATGTAGAAGGGGTACAGCCGCCCCGATTCCTTGAGGTAGTTCAGGAACGAGAAGGGCGAGGTGGGGTCGGCGAGGGTGACCAGGTCGGCCAGGAACGGCACCTGGAGGTGGCTGCTGTCCAGCATCATGCCGGGGTGCCAGTCGAAGGACGGCTTGTCGTCCAGGAACAGGCCGTCGAGTCCGTCGACCGGCTCGGTCAGACAGGCCAGGCCCAGGTTGAACGGACCGAGGCCGATGGCGATGAAGTCGTAAGGGGCGGACACGAGGTCTCCGATGGGGGAGGTCTGCGGTGGCGAGGGTCAGCGCGCGCTGAGTGCCGGCCGGGGCTGCTCGGCGAGGAAGGTCCCGGCGTGTTCGGCGATCAGGTCGAGGACGGTGGCGATGTCCTCCACGGTGGTCTCCGGGTTGAGCAGGGTGAACTTGAGGTGGTGGCGGCCGTCGACGACGGTGCCCGCGACGATCGCGTCACCGGAGGCGGACAGGGCCTCGCGGGCGTGCAGATTGACCCGGTCGCCGAGTTCGGGGTCCTGGTCGGTGCCGGGGACGTAGCGGAAGACCAGGGTGCTCAGCTGGGGCTGGACGACGACGGAGAAGCGGGGGTCGTCGTGGAGGAGTTTCCAGGCCTCCGCGGCGCGGTCGATGACGTCGTCGAAGAGCTCCCCGACGGCGTGGGCGCCCATGATGCGCAGGGTGAGCCAGAGCTTGAGGGCGTCGAAGCGGCGGGTCGTCTGGAGCGACTTGTCGACCTGGTTGGGGATGCGGGCTTCCGCCATCCGGCGCGGATTGAGGTAGTCCGCGTGGTAGGTGACGTGCTGCAGCGTGGCGCGGTCGCGGACCAGGACGGCGCTCGAACTGACCGGCTGGAAGAAGGACTTGTGGTAGTCGACAGTCACCGAGTCCGCGCGTTCGATGCCGGTCAGCAGGGCGCGGCGGCGGGAGACCAGCAGGCCGCAGCCGTAGGCGGCGTCGACATGCATCCAGGCGCCGTAGCCGGCGCACAGGCCGGCGATCTCGGGGAGCGGGTCGATGGAGCCGAAGTCGGTGGTGCCGGCGGTGGCCACGACGGCCATGGGTATCAGGCCGTCGCGGTGGCAGCGCGCCAGTTCCGCGGCCAGGCTGTCGGTGCGCATCCGCTTGTGCTCGTCGACGGGGACGGTGAGGACGGCCTCCGCGCCCATGCCGAGCAGGGTGGCCGATTTGCGGATGCTGAAGTGGCTGCACTCGGAGGTGAGGATCCGCAGCCGGGGCAGGACGTCCGTGCGGCGGGTGGCCGGTGGCCCTCCCTGCTCGAACGGGGTGAAGAGCTTGGCGGACGGTGCGCCGTCGGCGGTCAGCGCGCGGCGGCAGGCCTCGTCGCGGGCGAGCAGCATGGCCTGGAGGTTGGACTGGCTGCCGCCGCTGGTGAAGATCCCGTCGGCCGCTTCGCCCAGGCCGATCCGCTCGGCCGTCCAGTCGATGAGCCGGCGCTCGATGAGGGTGCCGCCGGCGCTCTGGTCCCAGGTGTCCAGGGAGGAGTTGACGGCGGAGAGTACGGCCTCGCCGACGAGGGCGGGAATCACCACGGGGCAGTTGAGGTGCGCCAGGTAGCGCGGGTGGTGGAAGTAGACGGCGTCGCGGAGGTAGACCTCTTCGAGCTCGTCGAGCGCGGCGGCCGCGTCGTGCAGCGGGGCGTCGAGGTCGACGCCCATGACGGCGGGGGCGAGGTCGTCGACGGTGATGCCGGTGAACGGGCGGGTGGTGCCCGCGATTTTGGCGCCGATCCGTGTGACGCTCTCGGTGACCGCGCTGCGGTAGCGCTGGGCCGTCTTCTCGTTGAGCAGGTATGTCCGGCTGTCGGCCGGGTCCTCGGCGGGGCGCGCGAGGAGATCCATGAAGGTGTCCTCCCTGGTGCGGACTTGACCACGTCCGGCGCAGGCTGAGGTGCGCGCAGGGGCAGGGAGACCCACCCGTGCGACGTGGTTAGGTAAGGCTAGCCTAATTTCGCCTCGGGAGGGATGAGAGGTGCCGTGGAGGGGGCGGCGGCCCGGAGAATTCAGTTCCGGTGGTCGTCCAGGGTGCGCAGGACCAGACCCGTGGCGGGCTTGGGGCCGAACGAGGTGGACTTCCGCGGCATCGTCACGCCGTGCTCCGCGAGTTGACGGACCGTCTCCTCGGAGGTGGCGCGCATCAGGACCGCGGTGCCGCCGTGCCGGGCGGCCTGCTCGACGGCGGCCGCGGTGTGATGCAGGTAGCTGATGTCCGACGGGTGGTCGGGGATGTGCCAGACCTCGTCCAGCAGGACGGAGTGCAGCACCGTGGCGTCCAGCCGCCGCCAGGCCTCGGGCCGGTCCCGGCGGATCGTGCGGTCCAGCAGGGAGGGGTCGGGGCGGTCCAAGAGGTGGAAGGAGTCCGGCCCGCCGGCGAGGACGAAGGCGGTGCCGGGCGTCTCCTCCAGGGCCTCCAGGGCGGCGGACAGCTCACCCGGCAGGGTGCGGGCCCGGAAGGCACCGGCCAGATCCGCCAGCGCCTTGGCGGGCGGCAGATGCGGCAGTACCCGGTGGATCGCCCGGACCTGGAGCGGGTAGCGGGCGGTGTCCACCAGCAGCACCAGGCCGGACGCCCAGGGGGAGGCGGCGGTGGCGCCGGGCTGCTGCTCGTACAGCCGCTGATAGGTCGCCCAGCGGTGGTGGCCGTCGGCGATCAGCGCCTGCCGGCCGGCCAGATCGTCGTCGACGGCGGCGAGATCGGCGGGGTCGGTGACCGCCCACAGCCGGTGCGCGAAGCCGTCCTCGGTGGTGGTGGCGAGCAGCGGATCGCGCTGCACCGTGCGCTCGATGACCGCGGCGGCGCCGGTCGAGGTGCCCTGGCCGCGGTAGGAGAGCAGCAACGGCTCGAAATTGGCGGCCGCCGCGCGCATCAGGGCGGCCCGGTCCTCGACCACCTCCGGGATGACGCCCTCGTGCGGCAGCACCGGGCCGTCCAGGCCCAGCGCCCCGATCAGTCCGCGCTGCAGCACCTCGCCGGAACGCTGCTCGTAGACGTACAGTGCGGGCTCGGCGTCCTGCCGCAGCACGCCCTCGGCGCGCCAGTGGCGCAGGGTGTCGGCGGCCTGGCGGTGGCGGGTGGTGGGGTCCGCGGCGTGCGGCAGGATCAGCCGGACGATGTTGTACGGGTCGGCGGTCTCCAGGTGGCGCACGCCATCCGGCCGCACCACCACGTCGTACGGCGGGGACATCACAGCGGTCAGGCTGCTGACCCGCTCGCGGTCGTATCGCAGTCCGCGGAACGGGTGGAGGCGGAGGCCGTCGGTACTGGTCATTGAAGAATGCTATGCCGCCGGGCCGATGAGGGAAGATCGGGGGACAGCCCGTGCGTGGCTGGAAATATCGGTATGCGCGAGGGGGGAACGGTGTGTCAGGCGGCACGGTGAGCGTGCGCCCGGCCCCGGCGGATCTCTTCGTGCGGTGTGTGGGAGCGAGGAGCGAGACGGCATGAACGAGCAGGTTCGCAGGCGGCCCGACGGGTGCCGGCGCCCGCTGAGCGAGGCGTACGACACGGCGCTGCTGGATCTGGACGGGGTCGTCTACGCCGGCGGGCGGGCCATCGCCCACGCCGTGGAGTCGCTGACGCACGCACGGGACGGCGGGATGCACCTCGCCTATGTGACCAATAACGCCGCCCGCACCCCGCAGGCCGTTGCCGACCAGTTGTCCGGTTTCGGGCTGCCGACCGGCCCGGCCGATGTGATCACGTCGGCGCAGGCGGTGGCGCGGCTGATCTCCGAGCAGGTGCCGTCGGGCGCGCGGGTGCTGGCCGTCGGGGGCGAGGGGCTGTGGGTGGCGCTGCGCGAGCGCGGTCTCGAACCCGTCCGCTCCGCGGACGACGACCCGGCGGCGGTGGTGCAGGGATTTGACCCCACGCTGGACTGGGAGCGGCTGGCGGAGGCCGCGTACGCGGTGCAGCGCGGGGTGCCGTGGTTCGCGTCCAACACCGATCTGACGATCCCCAAGGAACGGGGGATCGCGCCCGGCAACGGTGCGCTGGTGGAGGTGGTGCGGACCGCCGCGGGCGGCGGCTCGCCGCAGGTGGCGGGCAAGCCGCAGCCGCCGATGCACCGGGAGACGGTGCTGCGCACCGGTGCGCAGCGGCCGTTGGTGATCGGCGACCGGCTCGACACCGACATCGAGGGCGCCTGCAACGGCGAGGTCGACTCGCTGCTGGTGCTCACCGGCGTCACCACGCCCGCCGAGCTGCTGGCCGCCCCGCCGCGGCACCGTCCCGCGTATGTGGCCGAGGATCTGCGCGGGCTGCTGGCACCGCAGCCGGCGGTGACCGCGGACGACGGCGGGTTCCGGTGCGGCGGCTGGCGGGCCGAGGTGGCCGGTGGCGCGCTGTCCGTCACGGGCGAGGGGGCGCCGCTGGACGGGCTGCGGGCGCTGTGCGCGGCGGCCTGGACGGCTGCCGGGGACGGCAGTTGCGGGGCGGATGCGGGGAAGGCGCTGGGGCGGATCGGGAGGTGAGGCGGGGCCCGGGCCCTGCGGTCCGGGCTCTTTCTCCGCAAGGCCCCTGGCGGGTTCGCCGGTCCTCGCCGGTGGCCCTCGCCGTCCGTTCCCGCCGTCAGTTCTCCTCGGCCGACGACGACGTAGCCGCGGCCGCGGCGGTCAGCTCCGCGATCAGGTCCTCCTCGGTGGCGCCGCGGCGCCAGTAGCCGGTGAACTTCACCGCCCTGCGGTCGATGCCGCGCTCGCGGACGAGGTGCCTGCGCACCGCCTTGACGGTCCCGGCCTCCCCGGCGATCCAGGCGTACGGGGTGCCCTCGGGCAGCTCGGCGGCGCGGAGCGCGTCGAGCACCGGCTCGCCGCGCCCGGCGGCCGCCTCGTCCCGGACGAGCCACCGGATGCCGGCGTCGGCGAAGGTCGCGAGCCGCTGCCGGTCGTCCTCGTGCGCGATTTCGAGCCAGACCTCGGCCCGGGTGCCGGGGGAGAGCCAGGACAGGATGCCGGCGATGGCGGGCAGCGCCGTCTCGTCGCCGGTGAGCAGAATCCAGTCGGTGCCGGCCGGTGGACGGAAGTCGACGCCGCCGTTGTCCTCGACGGCGGGGGCGAGGACGGTCAGCCGGTCGCCGGGCCGGGCCCGGGCGGCCCAGCGGGAGGCGGGACCGCCCGCCGTGGCGGCGCTGTCAGGACCGGCGCCGTGCAGCGCGAAGTCGACATCGAACTCCGCCGGTTCGTGGCGCTGTTCGCGGATCGTGTACGAGCGCATCACCGCACGCTCGGCCGGATCCTGTGCCCGCCAGGCGGTGTACCAGCCGTCGCCGGTGTCGTCGAAGACCGGCCGGTCCTGGTGGGGCTGCGGGAGGAAGAGCTTGAAGCGCTGGTCGCGGCCGCCGGAGGCCAGTTCCGCGAGCCGTTCGCCGCCGAAGGTGATCCGCACCATGGAGGGGCTCAGCCGCCTGGACCGGACGACGTGCACATCGAAGAAGCGGAACGGTGCGGTGGACGGGGCGACGGTCGTGGTCATACGGGTACCTCCCGGAACGGTGGTGGGGGCGGGGGAGACCGCGGCGGGCGGCGAGGGCCGGTCGTGAGCGTCCCGTCGTTCGCCCGCAGAGGCGGACGGGGCGGTGCGGACGGGTCCTGCGGCCGGCGGGCGCCGAGCGCCGCGGCCGTACGTCAGCCGGCCTTCTTGGCGCCCTCGATCGCCTTGGCGAGCGATTCGATGAGCGGTGCGGCGCCCGCGTAGGAGAAGCGCGGCTCGCTCGACCAGGGGGTGATCTGGCCGGCCTTGACGGCGGGCAGCTTGGACCAGGAGGGCTTGGCGGCCAGGTCCTTGGGCTGGAGGGTCGCGGTCCGGTTGTCCAGCAGGAGGACGTCGGCCTGGTACTTGTCGGCGTTCTCCCAGCTCAGGCTCTCGAAGTAGCCGCCCTTGTCCAGGTGGTCGGGGACGATCAGATCCACGCCGAGGGACTTGTAGTACATGAGGTCGGCGTTGATGCCGGGGTTGGAGGCGTAGAAGAGGTCGGGGCTGCCGGAGCAGGCGAGCACCTTGACCGGGTGGGACCCCGCGGCCTTGCGCAGCGCCGCGGAGGCCTTCTCGAAGCGGGCCTTGGCGTCGGTGACCTTCTTGGCCTTCAGATCGGCGCCGAGCGACCCGGCCAGCTCGGCGTAGCGCTCGATGATCTTGATGAGCGGGACGCGGGAGGAGGTGAGGGCGACGGACTCGGCGAGCTTGGTGATCTTGTCCTTGCTGTCGTCCGGTACGAACCACAGCGCGCCCGGCTCGTACATGTTGGTGACCAGCAGATCGGGGCGCAGCGCCGCGAACTTCTCGACGTTGAACTGGTTGTAGGCGTTGCCGATGACGGTGACCTTGTCGACGTCCAGGTCACCGGCCTGCGGGTCGGGCTTGCCGTTCTTGAGCTTGGTGGGGCCGAAGACGCCGACGATCCGGTCGTCGATCCCGAAGTCGTGCAGGGCAGCCGCGGTGCCGGTGAAGGCAACGATGCGCCGGGGGGTGTTCTTCAGGGCGGCTTTCTGCTCACGGTCGTCGGTGAACGACCAACGGCCCGTCGGGGCGCCGCTGTTGGTGCCGCCCGAGTCCTTGTTCCCGCCGCAAGCGGCCAGCAGGGCGCCGATGCCGAGGGCGCCGCCCGTGGCCAGGATGCCGCGACGGGACGGGGTGACGCTACGGGAGGTGCTCATGATGGCTGTGCTTCTCTCTGGAAGGGGCAGCTGGTCAATATGAGGGTAGGCTAACCTAACTGTCGTGTTGGTTGACAGTCCCCCCGAAGCAGCTGCGGCCCCGGCCCCCGCGACCCCCAGGAGACGGCATCTCCTGCGCTCCGCGGGGCTGGTGGCCTCCCTCGCCGTACTGGCCGTGATCGCCGTCCTCGGTATCGCCGTGGGCGCGAAACAGATCCCCCTCGACCAGGTGTGGCACGGGGTGTTCCACTACTCCGGCTCCGACACCGATGTCGTCATCCGCGATGTCCGCTTTCCCCGCACCCTGCTCGGCCTGATCATCGGTGCCGCGCTCGGCCTGGCCGGCACGGTCATGCAGGCGCTGACCCGGAATCCCCTGGCGGACCCGGGAGTTCTCGGCATCAACGCCGGCGCCTCGGCCGCGGTCGTCTCGGCCATCAGCTTCTTCGGCGTCACCTCGCTGACCGGCTATGTGTGGTTCGCGTTCGCCGGCGCCGCGGTGGTCTCCGTCGCGGTGTACGTCCTCGGCGGCACCCGCGGCGCCACACCCGTACGGCTCGCCCTCGCCGGCACCGCGCTGACCGCCGTCCTCGTCGGCTACATCAACGCCGTCAATCTGATGGACACCGCGGCCCTGGACAAGATGCGCTTCTGGACGGTGGGTTCGCTGGCCTCGGCCACCCTGCCGACGGTCGGCCGGATCGCGCCATTTCTCGCCGTGGGGGGTGTCCTCGCGCTGCTGCTCGCCCGGCCGCTGAACGCCCTTGCGCTCGGCGACGACCAGGCGCGGGCGCTGGGAGCCCGGCTGACCCGCACCCGGGTGCAGGCGATGCTCGCGGTCACCCTGCTGTGCGGCGGGGCGACCGCCGCCTGCGGCCCGATCGTCTATGTGGGCCTGATGGTTCCGCATCTCGTACGGGCCATCACCGGGCCCGACATGCGCTGGATCCTGCCGTACTCCGCGGTGCTCTCGCCGGTCCTGCTGCTCGGCGCGGATGTGCTCGGCAGGGTGGTGGCCCGGCCCGGTGAGCTGCAGGTCGGCATCGTCACGGCCGTCGTCGGCGGCCCGGTCTTCATCTATCTCGTACGGCGTCGGAGGATGGCCCAGCTGTGAGCGCGAGTGTGCGGCCCGGGAAGGGCACCGAGGAGAACACCGAGCCGGGCGCCGGAGAGAACGCCGGGCCGGACACCGGGGCGGTGGCCAAGGCCGGTGCCCCGCGCGGACGGGCGGGAAGGGCCCGGCGGGTCACGGTGGTGCGCACCAGGGGCGGGCTGTCGGTGCGCCTGGACGTGCCCGCCGTGGTGGCCGGGCTGGTGCTGCTGGCCGTCGCGCTGGCCGCCGCCGTCGCCCTGATCGGCTCCGGCGACTACCCGATGACCCCGGCCGAGGTCATCGCCACCCTGACCGGCGGCGGCGATGCCGGCCAGGAGTTCATCGTGCGGGACCTGCGGCTGCCGCGGGTGCTGGTGGGGCTGCTGGTCGGCGCCGCGTTCGGGATCGCCGGGGCGGTCTTCCAGACCGTTTCGCGCAACCCGCTGGGCAGCCCGGACGTCCTCGGCCTCACCCAGGGATCGTCCGTCGGCGCGCTGGTCGCCATCGTCTGCTTCCAGGCCGGGACCTTCGCGGTCGCCGCCGGAGCGGTCGTCGGCGGCGTGGTCACCGGCGTCGCCATCTTCCTGCTCGCCTGGAAGCGCGGTATCCACGGCTACCGCTTCGTGCTCGTCGGCATCGGAGCCGGCGCGATGCTCTACGCGATGGTGCTCTACCTCCTGACCAAGGCGAACATCGTCGACGCGACCCGGGCCACCACCTGGATGACCGGCTCCCTCAACGGCCGCGACTGGGACCAGCTGTGGCCGCTGGCCGCCGTCTGCGTCGTCCTCGTCCCGCTGCTGCTGTTCCACGGGCGTGCGCTGCGCATGCTGGAGATGGGCGATGACGCCGCGAGCGCCCTGGGCGTACGCGTCGAGCGGGTCCGTATCGTCGCGCTGCCGGCGGCGGTCGTGCTCGTCGCCGCCGCCACCGCCGCGGCCGGGCCCATCTCCTTCGTGGCGCTGACCGCACCCCAGCTGGCCCGGCGGCTGTCCCTCCCGCGCTTCCTCAAGGGCGCGGGCAGCGGCGCACCCCTGCCCGGCCCCAATCTGCTGCTGTCCGCCCTCATGGGTGCCGTGCTGCTGGTCGTCGCCGACTGGGCCGCCCAGCGGGTCTTCGGCGCCGACCAGCTGCCGGTGGGCGTGCTGACCGGTGTCCTGGGCGGTGGCTATCTGCTGTGGCTGCTGGCCACGGAGCGCAGGGCGGGACGGATATGAGACGGCGGACGCGACGGACCGACGCGCCGCGCACCCGCATGGATACGACAACCTCAGGAGCTTTGAAGTGAGCCGTCTTACGGCGGAGAACGTCACCCTCGCCTACGACCAGCGGGTCATCGCCCAGAACCTCTCGGTGGCCATCCCCGACCACTCCTTCACGGTCATCGTCGGCCCGAACGCCTGCGGTAAGTCCACGCTGCTGCGCGCGCTCTCGCGCATGCTCAAGCCGGCCACGGGATCGGTGCTGCTGGACGGCTCGGCGATCTCCTCCCTGCCGGCCAAGAAGGTCGCCAGGACGCTCGGGCTGCTGCCGCAGTCCTCGATCGCCCCGGGCGGGATCACCGTGGCGGACCTGGTGGCCCGCGGCCGCTATCCGCACCAGGGGCTGCTGCGGCAGTGGTCGGCCGATGACGAGCGGATCGTCCGGGAGTCGATGGCGGCCACCGGGGTCGGCGAGCTGGCCGACCGCTATGTCGACGAACTGTCCGGCGGGCAGCGGCAGCGGGTGTGGATCGCGATGGCGCTCGCCCAGCAGACGCCGTTGTTCCTGCTCGACGAGCCGACGACCTACCTGGACATCCAGCACCAGATCGAGGTCCTGGACCTGTGCGCCGAGCTGCACGAGGAGCAGGGGCGGACGCTGGTCGCGGTGCTGCACGACCTCAACCACGCGGCCCGTTACGCGACCCATCTGATCGCCATGAAGGACGGCGCGGTCCTCGCCGAGGGCGCGCCGGGCGACATCGTCACGGCGGAGCTGGTGGAACGGGTCTTCGGGCTCAGCTGCCGGATCATCGAGGACCCGGAGACCGGCACCCCGCTGGTCGTCCCGGCCGCGCGCAAGCCCCGTAACGGCGGGAGGGGGGCGGGCCGGGGCCCGGCGCGGACGCCGCACACGGGGCAGGACGGGGGCCGGGCCGACGGGACCGCCGCGGGTGGGGCCCCGGCCGCCGGAAACCCGGCCGCCGGGAAGACGAAGGGCGGGACGGCTACTACAGCAGCGTCCTGAGGCGCAGCAGGTCTCGCAGGCCGGCCTCCAGCTTGACGCGACCGCTGCCCCAGGCCTTGGCGAAGTTCAGCTTCCCGTCCACCAGGGCGACCAGATCGTCGCCGGCCATGGACAGCCGGATCTCGGCCTTGTGCGGAGGCGGGCCGGGGACCTGGGTCACCTCCTGGATGGAGCCGTCGGACAGCCGCCCGAGGAAGGTCACATCGAGGTCCGTGATGCGGCAGCTGAGCGAACGGTCGAACGCGGCCGCGCGCCGGACGTTGCCGTCCGCCGAGGACAGATTCTGGGCCAGCCGGTCGAGAGCGGCGCGGCACTGGTCGAGGGTTGCCATCGTGAGCGACGATACGCCAGGTCGGGGACGGCTCGTTCGTCCTTGTCAGCCTTCGCCAAGGTAGCGTCGGGGGCATGGAAGAGCCGATGCCCGGCCCGGAGCCGGAGGCACCCGCACAAGCCGCGCAGCCGGAGCCCGTGCCGTCCGGGGAACAGCAGGAGGGCGCCGGCGCCGCGGGAGCCGCGCCGGCCGGTGATGCCGAGCCGCAGCCGCTCGGGGTGGGGACGACCCCGACCGGTCAGACCGCGGTCGACTCCAGGCTGCGCCGCCTCGCCGATGCCGACCACCTCCCGGCGAGCGGACACCTGCAGGTGTACGAGGATGTGCACCGTGGACTGCGCGACGTGCTGGCCGGTCTCGACCAGCACCCCGGGCCGCCCGCCCCTTCCCCGACGACGCACGACAACAGGAGCTGAACCACAGGTGGCAGGAGTGGCACGACGCCGACTCGACGCGGAGCTGGTGCGCCGCAAGCTGGCCCGTTCCCGTGAGCACGCGAGCCAGCTGATCGCCGCGGGCCGGGTGACCGTCGGCGGGGCGACCGCAACCAAGCCGGCCACTCAGGTGGAGACCAGCGCGGCCGTGGTCGTACGCGAGGACGAGAGCGATCCGGACTATGTCTCGCGCGGCGGGCACAAGCTCGCCGGAGCCCTCGCCGCCTTCGTACCGCTCGGCCTGAAGGTCGAGGGCCGGCGGGCGCTGGACGCGGGCGCCTCGACCGGTGGCTTCACCGATGTCCTGCTGCGGGCCGGTGCCGGTCATGTCGTGGCCGTCGACGTCGGATACGGACAGCTCGCCTGGTCGCTGCAGAGCGATGAGCGGGTCACCGTGAAGGACCGCACCAACGTGCGCGAGCTGACCCTCGAACAGATCGACTCACAGCCCGTCGATCTCATCGTCGGCGACCTCTCATTCATTCCGCTGGGGCTCGTCCTGCCCGCGCTGGCCCGCTGTGCGGCGCCTGACGCGGACCTGGTGCTGATGGTCAAGCCGCAGTTCGAGGTCGGCAAGGAGCGGCTGGGCAGCGGCGGGGTGGTGCGCAGCGCGGAGCTGCGCGCCGACGCGGTACGAGCCGTCGCGCAGCGCGCCGCGGAGCTGGAATTTGGCGTACTTGGCGTAACTGCGAGCCCGCTGCCGGGACCGTCGGGGAATGTCGAGTACTTTCTGTGGCTCCGCGCCGGGGCGCCTGCACTCGACCCGGCGGATGTCGACCGTGCAGTGGCGGAGGGGCCTCGTTGACCACTACCCAGGCAGTTGAAGGCAGCGCAGCACACGGGAACACCGGAGCCGGGCGGACGGTCTTCCTGCTCGCCCACACCGGCCGCCCCGCGGCCATCCGCAGCGCCGAGCTCGTCGTCCAGGGGCTGCTGCGCTGCGGCATCGGAGTGCGGGTGCTGGCGGAGGAAGCCGCGGATCTGCCGCTGCCGCCGTCGGTCGAGCGCGTCGAGTCGGAGCAGTGCGCGGCCGAGGGCTGCGAACTGCTGGTGGTCCTGGGCGGGGACGGCACGCTGCTGCGCGGCGCGGACTTCTCCCGGACGTCCGGCGTCCCCATGCTCGGCGTCAACCTCGGCCGGGTCGGCTTCCTCGCGGAGGCCGAACGCGATGACCTCGACAAGGTCGTCGACCGGGTCGTCACCCGCGCGTACGAGGTCGAGGAGCGGATGACGCTCGATGTCCTCGTCCGCAACAACGGCAGTGTCGTTTACACCGATTGGGCCCTGAACGAGGCGTCGGTGGAGAAGGCCGCCCGGGAGCGGATGCTGGAGGTCGTGACCGAGGTGGACGGCCGGCCCGTCTCACGCTTCGGCGGCGACGGGGTGGTCTGTGCGACGCCGACCGGCTCCACCGCCTACGCCTTCTCGGCCGGCGGCCCGGTGGTCTGGCCCGAGGTCGAGGCCCTGCTGATGGTCCCGATCAGCGCCCATGCCCTGTTCGCCAAGCCGCTGGTCACCTCGCCGCGCTCCGTCCTGGCGGTCGAGGTACAGCCCAAGACCCCGCACGGCGTGCTGTGGTGCGACGGCCGCCGCAGCATCGAACTCCCGGCCGGCGCCCGGGTCGAGGTCCGCCGCGGCGCCGTGCCCGTACGCCTGGCCCGCCTGCATCATGCCTCCTTCACGGACCGCCTGGTCGCCAAGTTCGCCCTCCCGGTGGCGGGGTGGCGGGGAGCACCGCACTAGGGGCCGCCGGGGGCTTCTTCCGCTGAGAAACGGCTCTCCACCTTGAGAAACAGGGGCCGGCGCGGCGGGAAATGCCCCCGTGCCGCCCCGTGCCGGGGGCCTGGACGGCACTTCGCCCCCGGCCGTGACCGGCACCCTTCCCGCCTCCGCCGGCACCGCTCTCCCGGTCCGTCACGGCACCCGGCCACACCTCTGGCCCCGGGCCCCGGCGGCATCCGGTCCTATGATCTGCGAAAGGGGAAAACGGGGCGGAAAGGGCAGGGGGCGGGGATGGCGAAGGGGGAGCCGATGGACCGGAACATCCGCAGCGTGGAGGACGTACTCAAGCTCCTGGACGGCCTGTTCGCGCCGGAGGCCGACCGCTGGACGGCATCCGGGGCCCCTTGGTGGGACGGCTTCTACGCGGACCGCTCCAAGCCGGTGCCGTTCTTCGTGGCGAAGCCCGACGAAAGCCTGGTCTCCTACCTCGCACGCGGACTGATCAGCCCGGGACGCGCCCTCGACCTCGGGTGCGGCCCGGGCCGCAACGCACTGCACCTCGCCTCCGCGGGCTTCGCGGTGGACGCCGTGGACCTCTCGCCGGCCGCCCTCGCCTGGGCCGAGTGCCGGGCCCGCGAAGCGGGGGCCGACGTCAGGTTCCTGTGCGGCGACGCCTTCGCCCTTGCGGACACCGAGCTGACCGGCCCGTACGACCTGATCTACGACTCCGGCTGCTTCCACCATCTGCCGCCGCACCGCCGCATCAGTTACCTCGCCCTCCTCGACCGGGCCCTGGCACCCGGCGGGCATCTCGCCCTCACCTGTTTCGCGGCGGGCGGGATGGGCTCCGAACTCGGTGACACCGACTTCTACCGCCAGGCCCGCCTCCACGGCGGCCTCGCCTACACCCCGGAGTCCCTGCGCTGGATCTTCTCCGGTCTGTCGGAGGTGGAACTGCGCCGCATGCACGACGAGGGGCCGCAGTCGGCGTGCTTCGGCGAACCGTTCCTGTGGACGGCCTTGTGGCGCCGGACGGTGCCGTCGTAACCGGCACGCGTTACCCGACCGGCACCTGGCCCCGGCCCCGGCCCCGGCACCCGGCCCCGGCACCCGGCTCCGGCACCCGGCTCCGGGCGGTCCCCCGTCGAGGCGAATGCGGGCCCCGCGCCGGCGAAGGCGGGACGCCGGCCACGCGGCACCCCATGCGCCGCCGCTCTCGCCATGAGCGCACCTTTCGTTCCGTTCTGTGACCCTCCGGGTGGCGGAACGCGAGCGCGCACCTCGGGGAATTCCTCCGCTTTGCCCGGAGACTTTCCGCGGGGCGGGCGGCAGGAGTGAGGGGAGGCCGTCGCGGGGCGGCCCCCGGACCTCGTAAGGTCGTATCCGTGTTGGAGGAGATGCGGATCCGGTCCCTGGGTGTCATTGACGACGCCGTTGTCGAGCTGTCCCCCGGCTTCACGGCGGTGACCGGCGAGACGGGCGCGGGCAAGACCATGGTCGTCACCAGCCTCGGCCTGCTGCTCGGCGGGCGCGCCGACCCCGCGCTGGTGCGGATCGGTGCCAAGTCGGCCGTCGTGGAGGGCAGGATCGGGGTCGGCCCCCGGGCCCCCGCTGCCGTACGGGCGGAGGAGGCCGGCGCGGAGCTGGACGACGGCGCGCTGCTGATCAGCCGCACGCTCTCCGCCGAGGGCCGTTCGCGCGCCCATGTCGGCGGCCGCTCCGTACCGGTCGGCCTGCTGGCGGAGTTGGCCGACGACCTGGTCGCCGTGCACGGCCAGACCGACCAGCAGGGCCTGCTGCGGCCGGCCCGCCAACGCCAGGCGCTGGACCGCTACGCCGGGGACACCGTCGCCGTCCCGCTCGCCAAGTACACCGCCGCCCACCGCCGGCTGCGCGGCGTCGCCGCCGAGCTGGACGAGCTGACGACGCAGGCCCGTGAGCGTTCGCAGGAGGCCGACCTGCTGCGCTTCGGTCTCGATGAGATCGCGGAGGCCGAGCCGCAGCCCGGGGAGGACACCGACCTCGCCGCCGAGGCCGAGCGGCTCGGCCACGCCGAGGCGCTGGCCTCCGCGGCGAGTGCCGCGCACGCCGCGCTGGCCGGCAACCCCGAGGACCCCGAGGGCGTCGACGCCACGACCCTGGTCGCCGGTGCCCACCGCGCGCTGGAGGCCGTACGCAGTCACGACCAGGAACTCTCCGCGCTCGCCGAACGGCTCGGTGAGATCGGCATCCTGATGGCGGACGTGGCGGGCGAGTTGGCCAGCTACGCGGACGGCCTGGACGCCGACCCGTTGCGGCTCGCCGCGGTCGAGGAGCGCCGCGCCGCCCTGAACCATCTGACCCGCAAGTACGGCCAGGACATCGCGGCCGTGCTGGCCTGGTCCGAGGAGAGCGCCGCCCGGCTCGCCGAACTGGACGGCGACGACGACCGGATCGGCGAGCTGGCCGCCGAACGGGACGCATTGCGCGCCGAACTGGGCGAACTGGCCCAAACATTGACAGATGCCCGCACGGCGTCGGCGAAGCGTTTCGCCGACGCGGTCACCGCCGAGCTCGCCGAACTCGCGATGCCGCACGCCCGGGTGACCGTCGAGATCCGCCAGACCGAGGTCGCCGAGGACGCCGACGGCATCGAGGTCGGCGGCCGCACCGTCGCCTACGGACCGGCCGGTGCCGACGAGGTCGAACTCCTGCTGGCCCCGCACCCGGGCGCACCGCCCCGGCCGATCGCCAAGGGGGCGTCCGGCGGTGAGCTCTCCCGGGTGATGCTCGCCGTCGAGGTGGTCTTCGCCGGCTCCGACCCCGTACCGACCTACCTCTTCGACGAGGTCGACGCGGGCGTCGGCGGCAAGGCGGCCGTCGAGGTCGGCAGGCGGCTGGCCAGGCTCGCGAAGTCGGCGCAGGTCGTCGTCGTCACGCACCTCCCGCAGGTCGCGGCCTTCGCGGACCGTCAGCTGCTCGTGGCGAAGACCAACGACGGGTCGGTCACCAGGAGCGGCGTCACGGTCCTGGAGGGTGAGGAGCGGGTCCGCGAGCTCTCCCGGATGCTGGCCGGCCAGGAGGACTCCGAAACGGCCCGCGCGCACGCCGAGGAACTGCTGGAGACGGCGCGCACGGGGAGCTAGGGCGTGGCCGCGAGGCAGGCGGGACTTTGAAGACAGACCCTAGGTGCCTTCGGGTCACCCGGGGCCGCTCCGCCCGGGCGGTCCGTCCCTCGCCGCCCGGGATGTGAGCGTCGCCACTCCGGCATGTGAGCAGTGTCTCCTTCCGCCCGAGCCGTCGGCCGCCGGTGGGAGCGCCTTCCGCACCACCGGGAGGGGGCGCGCCCACGGCCGCATGCCGACGAAGGCCGGAGAGCCGGCTCGTGGGATCGCGTTGGTCACGGGGAGGCCGCTGCCGCGACGCCGCCCCCCGTTCTCTCTCTGCGCCGTCGCTCGCGCAGGTGTTACAAACCTCCTGCGCACGGCCGGGGCGCTCGCTGATCTGCGGTGCGTACCCCGGCGTCCTCATGAGTACACTCGCCCACCATGTGTGAGGCCAGACGGTATAGAAAACGGCACAAAATATCCGATGACCGACCATGCGCCGATGCTTCCCGCCGGCGCGCGAGGGCTCCGCGGAGCCCGCTCGCTGACGTGGAAAAAATTGCCCCGTATCGGGCCTTTGCTGTCCGCAGAAGGGTCACAGCGGCGCCTGTTCCCGGCGTCCCGGGGGCGATGTGAGGCGCCGCTCGAACCGTGCCCGGCACCGGCAGTCCCGTGACCCGCGCGGCCACTGGCTGCTGCTGTGCATGGTCCTTCCGGTGATGTTCGGCGCCTTGCTCTTCGAGGGCTGGACGACCCACGAGGTCGACGCCGCGAAGACCCGCAAGGACTGCACCACCCCCGTGCCCAGGTCCGTCGAGAAGGGCGGCCCGGTGCTGCGGTTCGACCACGGCAAGGTGGCCTCGTCCGCGGTACCCGCCCGTACGGTGGCGCTCACCTACGACGGCGGACCCGACCCCGTATGGACACCCCGGCTGCTCGACCTGCTGCGCAAGCACCACGCCCATGCCACGTTCTTCCTCCGTGGTGCCCAGGCGGCCCAGTACCCGGACCTGGTGCGGCGGATCCGGGCCGAGGGTCATGAGATCGGCTCGAACACCTACACCGGCGCCGCCATGGGTGAGTCCTCGCCGGTGCGCGCCTCGCTGGAGCTGTCGCTCACCCAGAAGGCACTGGCGGGCAGCGTGGGCCTCCACACCAAGCTGCTGCGGCTGCCGCAGACCACGTCGGCGGACACCATGTGCGGCGCGGAGTGGAAGGCCGCCAAGAAGGCCGGCGCGGAGGGCTACACACTGGTCGCCGCCGACCAGTGGTACCGCAAGCCGTCGCAGGGCGTGATCCGGCAGTTCAGCCAGAACGACCTCGCCTACCTGGGCACCAAGGAGCTGCTCGACAACCCGAGGGTCGCGAAGTTCACCACCGTGACGGCGGGCGTCCGGCAGCCCTCGCCCGACGCGCCGGTCTCCGCCGTCGAGCGCTGGACGGGTACCGCCCTGATCTGGGCCAAGGCCCTGGGGCACGCCTTCGTCAGCGGCATGGCCTGGGTGCTCGCCGTCGCGGGCGGGCTGGGACTGCTGCGACTGGCGATGCTGGTCTTCCTCGCCCGTGCCCATGTCCGGCGGCTGACCCGGTTCCGTCCCGGAGCGCCCCGGCTGCGCGAGGTCACCGACCCGGTGACGGTCCTCGTCCCCGCCTACAACGAAGAGGCGGGCATCGAGTCCACCGTCCGTTCGCTGCTCGCCTCGACCCACCGGCAGTTGCAGATCATCGTGATCGACGACGGGTCGACGGACGCCACGGCGGACATCGCCACCTGGATCGACGATCCCCGGGTGCAGGTGATCCGGCAGCGCAACGCCGGCAAGGCGGCCGCCCTCAACACCGGTCTGGCCCATGCCATGTACGACATCGTGGTCATGGTCGACGCCGACACCGTCTTCGAACAGGACGCCATCCAGTGCCTCATCCAGCCGCTGACCCACCCGGCGGTCGGCGCGGTCAGCGGCAACACCAAGGTCGGCAACCGGCGCCGCCTGCTGGGCAGATGGCAGCACCTGGAGTACGTCTTCGGGTTCAACCTCGACCGGCGGATGTTCGAGGTGCTGGAGTGCATGCCGACGGTCCCCGGCGCCATCGGGGCCTTCCGGCGGGATGCGCTGATGGGCGTCGGCGGCGTCAGCGAGGACACCCTCGCCGAGGACACCGACCTGACGATGGCCCTGTGGCAGGCGGGCTGGCGGGTGGTCTACGAGGAGTCCGCGATCGCCTGGACCGAGGTGCCCACCTCGCTGCGGCAGCTGTGGCGGCAGCGCTACCGCTGGTGCTACGGCACGATCCAGGCGATGTGGAAGCACCGCCGGGCCGTCATCGAAATGGGCCCGGCCGGGCGCTTCGGCCGCCGCGGGCTGAGCTACCTCGCGCTCTTCCAGGTCGCCCTGCCGCTGCTCGCGCCGATCGTCGACATCTTCGCGCTGTACGGGCTGCTCTTCCTCGGCCCCTGGCAGTCGGCAGGCGTCTGGTGCGGCTTCCTGCTCGTGCAACTTCTCTGCGCCGGATACGCGCTGCGCCTGGACGGGGAGAAGGTGCGGGCGCTGTGGGCGATGCCCTTCCAGCTCCTGGTCTACCGGCAGCTGATGTACCTCGTCGTCATCCAGTCCGTGGTGGCCTTCCTGCTGGGCACCCGACTGAGGTGGCACCGGATGCACCGCTCGGGGACCGCCGCGCAGCAGATCGGGCAGCCGGCTTATCAGAGCCTGTCGTCGAGGTGAACGAGCCGGCTGCGGGGCGGGCCCCGTCACAGGGCGCCCGCCCCGCCGCCGGGCGCCCGCCGGCCTCCGGGCGCCCGCAGCTGCCTGCACACCTGGCGTGCCAGGGACCCCGGTTCCCGGGCGAAGACCTCGTCCGCATCGTCACCCCGCCACGCATGAAATCCGCTTTTTCTCCCCTAAAAACCACTCCTTTGGTGCGGAATTCCGGGCCATTTGGTGAAGGGCTCGTGAGCATGCAGACTGTCCGCCCATGAACGACTGGCTGGAGTGGTCCCCCGACACCCGCCGTCACGGCGGCGAAGCCGAGGCGGCGCATGCCCTCACGGGGCAGATATGGCAGCCCGCCCCGTACGCGCCGCAGCCGGTCGCCGCCAGGCCGCTGCCCGGCCATCCGGGCGGCGAGGACCCGTATGCCGCGGTCTCCTTGGCCTCGACCGACGCTCCCGTGGCCGACCCGGTGTTCCCGCCCGGCGGGGACGGTTCGTACGGCGGGCCGGGCTCGACCGGCGGACCGGGCGAACCAGGCGGACCCGGTGGGCCCGCGCGCAGAAGAACCCGGCCCGCGGCCACCCGTCCCACCCGGCGCCGCCGGATCCTGCGCCTCTCGGGCCTCCTGGTCGTGGTGGCCCTGCTCACTTCCGTCGGTACCTACACGTGGGCCGACACCAAGCTGGAGCGCGATGTCGACCTCGGCAAGCTCGCCGCCCGGCCGTCACCGGGCAAGGGCGCCAACTACCTGATCGTGGGCTCCGACAGCCGCCAGGGCCTCTCCGGAAAGCAGCTGAAGGACCTGCACACCGGCGGCTCGGCGGACGCGGGCCGCCGCACCGACTCGATGATCCTGCTGCACACCGGCGCCCACGGCACCACGATGATGAGCCTGCCGCGCGACTCCTGGGTGACCATCCCGCCGTACATCCGCCCCGAAACCGGCAAGCACTACTCCGCGTCGAAGGACAAGCTCAACGCGGCGTTCTCGCGCGGCGGTCCCGAACTGCTCGTACGGACCATCGAGCAGAACACGGGCCTGCGCATCGGGCATTACACGGAACTCGGCTTCGCGGGCTTCGTCGGCATCGTGGACGCGGTCGGCGGGGTGCCGATGTGCCTGGACAAGGCCGTCAAGGACAAGAAGTCCGGCGAAAACCTCACCAAGGGCTGCCACACGCTCGATGGCCGCGCCGCGCTCGCATTCGTCCGCCAGCGCCACCAAGAGGCTCAGGGCGACCTCGGCCGCGGCCAGAACCAGCAGAAATTCCTGGCCGCGCTCTCCCACAAGTCGGCCACACCCGGCATCCTGCTCAACCCGGCCAAGGTCTACCCCACGATGAACGCGGGCCTCGACACCCTCATCGTCGACAAGAACATGAGCCTGTGGAACCTCACGTCGCTCTTCGAAGCGATGAAGAGCGTCGCGGCCGGCAACGGCACCCGCCTCCATGTCCCCGTCTCCAGCCTCGCTTTCCAGACCCGCAAGGGCAGCGCCGTGAAGTGGGACGCGCCGCAGGCGAAGAAGCTCTTCGCCGAACTGCACGAGGACCGGCCGGTGACGGCCGGGGCGAAGGGCCGGCAGGGCTAGGGGGTGTCCCAGGGGTGTCCTAGGGGGTGTCTCCCTTGAGCGGGCCGTCCCGTCCGCCGGGTAAACGGGTGAAGCGCTCTAGGGTGACGGCAGTTGAGCGCGGCACGGTGCCGGGCGAGGGGAGCGGCATGGTGGCGGTGGCAGGTACCGGGGTGCTGGGGCGGATCTCGGTTCTCCTGGGGGCGGCCGGGGTGAGCAGGGCCGCGTATACGGCACTCCGGAAGCGGCCGCCGGGTGGTGCCGCGCGGTGGGAGCGCAAGAACTACGCCGGCCGGACCGTCGATCTGCACGCCGGGCTCGCCACGGCCACCGGTACCGCGCTCGCCGCCGCCGCCGCACCGGGGCTGCCCGCCCGGACCCGGGCCGCCACGGCGCTGGCCGTACTGGCCGCCGGGGGCTGCGGGGCGTACGACGACGTCTTCGGCGCGGATGACCCCCGCCGCGGATTCCGGGCGCATCTCTCGGCACTCCGGGACAAGGAAGTCACCAGCGGCGCCGTGAAGCTGTTCGGGATCGGCGCCGCGGGGCTCGCGGCGGGGGCCCTCCTCAAGGAGCGTCCGGCCGACAAGCTCCTGGCCGGTGTGGTGATCGCGGGCTCGGCCCACCTGGTGAACCTCCTGGATGTGCGGCCGGGCCGGGCGGCCGGCGCCGTCCTGGCCATCGGAGCACCCGGGCTGCTGCGCCGGGGTCCGGCGGGTCCGCTGTCCGCGGCGCCCATGGGGGCCGCGGCGGCCGTCATCGGCGATGACCTCGGGGAGCGCACGATGATCGGGGACTCCGGGGCGCACGCCCTCGGCGCGGCGCTCGGCCTCGCCATCGCCACGGACAACGGCCGCCGGGGACTGGCCGCACACGCCGCGGCGCTGGTCGCCGCCGCGGCCGCGGGGGACCGCGTCAGCCGGGCGGCAGCGGCGGTCTGAGTTCGCGGGGGAGAGGCCGGGGGAAGGGGGTCGGAGCCCCCGGGCCTCCCGAGCACCACCTCCCCCGGCCCGCCGCTTCGGCCACACACCCATGCGCTCCGGCCGGCGGCGTACGCGCCCCTTGCCGTGGCGCAGGCGCACTCCAGGAAGCGGACTCACTCGAACGAGCCGTTGATTCGCGCGGGCGGTTTGTCGCCCATGTGGGTGATCTGGTGGGTGCCGGGGTGAGACTTCCCACCGGAACGGCGGGCTGAGGGTGCCGAATTGACATCGCGGTGCTGGCATCCTGGGCGCGGTGCGCAGTCGCGGGTGTGCTCGTCCGTCCTGTCGGGCGTGCCCGACCCGTCCTGCCCGTCCGCCGGACAGGCGGGCGGCCGCTCGTCCGCGTCGCGGCACCCCGCAGCACACGGACCGGCTCGCCGGTACGGCCCGTCCCGCCCCCGACCCAGGAGCCCCGACCACGTGATCAGCACCCCGACCTCGGCGCACGGGCTGTCGCCGCTGCGCACGGTCCAGGTGCTGGGGCACGGCAGCGCCGGCAGCGCCGCGCACGTCCGCTCGCTGGCCGAAGGGCTCGTCGCCCGCGGGGTGCGGGTGACCGTCTGCGCCACCCCGGAATCCGAGGAGGCCTACGACTTCAGCGGCGCGGGCGCGCGGTTCGTGCATGTCCCTCCGCGCACGGATCCGGCGAGCGTGGCCTCGCTGCGCAGCGCCTGCTGGGATGCCGACCTCGTGCATGCGCACGGTCTGCGGGCCGGGCTGCGTGCCTCGATGGCGTTGCGCGGACTGCGCGGCCCGCGGGGCGGGCGGCGGGTCCCCCTGGTCATCACCTGGCACACCAAGGCCCACATCGAGGGCGCGCGGGCCGGGCTGATGCATCTGATGGAGCGGCGGGTGGCGCGGGCGGCGGCCGTCGTGCTGGGGGCGTGCTCCGACCTGGTGGACCGGGCGCGTGAGCGGGGCGCGCGTGATGCCCGGCTCGCGCCGGTCGCGATTCCCCGCCCCCGGTCGGCCGGCGCTCCGGACGAGCCCGGGAACCACGACCGGATGTTCCGCAAGGAGCGGGCCGAACTGGGCGCGGTGGACCGCCCGTTGCTGCTCGCGGTCGGCCGTCTCGACCCGAGCCAGGGGCATGACCTGCTGCTGGACGCGGCGCACGCCTGGTGCGCGCTCGACCCGCAGCCGCTGGTCGCCATCGCGGGGGAGGGCGAGCAGCGGGCGGCACTGCAGCGGCGGATCGACGTCGAGCAGTTGCCGGTACAGCTGCTCGGGCGCCGCGACGATGTGCCCGAACTCCTCGCCGCCGCCGACCTGGTGGTGCTGCCCAGCAGGTGGGAGGCCCGCTCGCTGATCGCCCAGGAGGCGCTGCGCGCCGGGGTGCCGCTGGTCGCCACCGACACCGGAGGCACCCGCGAACTGGTCGGCCGCGCCGCCGAACTGGTGCGGTACGGCGATGCCGCCGCCCTGGCCCGTACGGTGCTCACGCTCCTCGCCGATCCGGTACGGCGGGACGCACTCGCCGCGGCGGGCCGTGACCAAGCCGCCGGCTGGCCCAGCGAGAACGACACCGTCACCCAGGTCCTCAGCGTCTACGACGAACTGACCCAGCCGGTGCAGCCGGCGTAGCCGAGGCGTCGCGGCAGCGAGGTATCGCGGCGGCCGGGCACGGCCGCGGGATGCGTCCGGGCCCGCCGCCCGTTACGGCGTGTCCGTATGGCGCCTGGCGCGCAGGGCCAGGCGCAGGCCCAGGACCGTCTGCGGATCGTCCAGGTCCGTGCCCAGCAGCTGAGCGATACGGGCCAGCCGGTCGTACAGCGTCTGCCGGTTCACATTCAGGTCGCGGGCCGTTTCCGCCTTGCGGCCCGCGCTGGCCAGATAGGCCTCCAGCGTCGGCAGCAGCGGCTGACGGGCACCACGGTCATGGGCGAGCAGCGGCCCGATGGCGCGCTCCACGAAGTCGGTGAGCACCCCCTGCTCGCCGTGCTCGCGCATCCGCCACAGCAGCAGCTCGATGTCCAGGCGGCGCGCGTCGTACCAGGGCGCTTCCGGCAGCCCCTGGGCCGCGGCCGCCGCCTCCGTGGCGTGCCGCAGGCCGGGGCCCGCCGCCGCCCAGTCGCCCGGTGTGCCGACCACGACCACCGGACGGTGTGCGGCCGGCCGGTCCAGGCCGGTGCGGACGACTCCGGCGCGCAGCGCGTCGGCGATCCGGTCGGCGAGCGCATCGCGGTCCTGGCCCGCGCGCAGCGCGATGAGCATCGGGACCCGGCCCTCCACGGGGCGTACGCCGAGGAGCACGGGCACCCCGAGGGCGGCAAGTTCCTCGCGCAGCGCCTGGGCGAGCAGCGCCCAGCTGCCGGGGGAGGGAAGGCCGGCGGGCAGCCGCATCACCACCGGGAGCACGGGGTCCGTGCCGGAGCGGAAGCCCAGCAGGCGGGCCTGGCCGGGCGCCTCGGCGGCGGAGACCCGGCCCTCCGCCAGGTCGGCGAGGAAGTCGCCGCGGCCGCGCGCGGCGAGCACTTCCTCCTGGCGGGACTGGAGCATGACGACGGCCAGCAGGTCGGCCGCGCGCTCGGCGGCGATCCGGTGCACCGGCGCCAGGGGAGCGTTGACGGGCAGCAGCACGAGCCGCGCGCGGACCGCGTCCGGTCCGGGGCCTCCCCCGCTCTCGGCTCCGCTCGAACGAGGGGACCCCCCTCCGGGAACGTCGATGCGTACGCCGGTGTCGCGCAGGCCCTCCCAGGCCAGCAGCGGGTCGGCGTCCGCCGGGCCGTCGGCGGCGTCCGGGCCCGCGGCGTAGAGCGGGCTGCCGTCGGGGGCCTCCAGGCAGAGCGGGTTGCCGGTGAAGACGGCCAGCAGCCGCAGCACCTCGGGAGCGCCGCCGCCCCGCAGCAGCACATCCGTGCAGCGCCGCAGGACCTCGTCGGCACGCCGCAGCAGCGCATAGTGGCTGTTGATGATCTCGGTGTGGATCGCTTCGGTGACCGTGACGTACGGGACCTCGCGGTGCAGCTGGATCAGCGGCAGTCCGCAGTCCCGTGCGGCGTCGACCAGTGCGGCCGGCAGGGACGCGAAACGGGAGCCCAGCTCCACGACGAGAGCGGCGATCTCGCGGTCCGCGAGCTTACGGATGAAGGCGCGCTGTTCGGACGGCCGGGCCCCCAGGCCGAGCCCGGTGGTCAGCAGCAGCTCGCCGCCCTTGAGCAGCGAGGCGATATGCGGGACCTCGCCCGCGTGCACCCAGCGCACCGGACGGTCCAGCCGGTCCTCGCCGGCCAGGACCTCCGGCAGACCGCGTCGCAGCGCGGGCAGCTCCAGTGCCCTGCGTACCGTGATCTCGGCTTCGATCTTCGCTTCCGGCCCCATGACCTGGAACGGTACCCGTATTCCGCGGTGCGGAGCAGCGCGGTCCGAACGGCGGTGCCGCGCCGCACGGGGCAGAGCGGGGCAGGGGCACGGTCCCGGCGAGGACCGCGCCCACCGCCGCCCTCATGCCGACTCCCGCACCACCAGCCGCGCCTTGGTGATCACCGGCGCGAGCTCCGCCGGACCGGCCCCGGGCCCGTGCTCCCCTCCCGTCGCCCGGTCAGCGCCATCCGGCCCGTCCGCTCCGTCTGCACCACCCACCCCCGCGGGCTTCCGAGGATCCAGCAGCCTCAGCAGCAACCGGGCCATCAGCTTCCCCATCTCCTCCACGTCCTGCCGCACCGTGGTCAGCGGTGGATCCGCCCAGGCCGCCGGCTCCAGATCGTCGTAGCCGACCACCGCCACCTCGTCCGGCACCCGCCGCCCGCGGGCCCGGAGCGTGCGCAGCGCGCCGCTCGCCATCAGGTCGGAGCAGACGAAGACGGCGTCCAGGTCCGGTACGGCATCGAGGAGCCTGCCCATGGCCCGCTCACCACCCTGCGCGGTGAAGCCGCCGTCCGCGATCAGCCGCGGGTCCGGCTCCGGTGTGCCGAGCGCATCGCGGTAGCCGTCGAGCCGGTCCTCCGCCGACGTCTGGTCGAGCGGTCCGGTGATCACGGCGATCCGGCGGCGGCCGCGGCCGAGGAGGTGGCGTACGGCCTGGCGGGCGCCGTCGCGGTTGTCGGTGTCGACGTACAGCGGCCGGGGTGCGCGGTCGGCGCCCGCCCAGCCGGGCCGGCCGCCGTAGACGGTGGGCAGCCCGGCGCGCTCGGCCATGGCCGGCAGGGGGTCGTCGCGGTGCAGCGAGAACATCAGCGCGCCGTCGACATGCCCGGCCGACAGATAGCGGCCGATGCGGTCGTAGTCGGCGGGCCGCTCGACGAGCATCAACAGGAGCTGGGTGTCGGCCGCGGCCAGTTCGCGGCTGATGCCCCGCAGTTGGCGTCCGAAGAACGGGTCGCTGAAGACCCGGGCCTCGGGCTCGGTGATGACCACGGCGACCGCTCCCGTGCGGCGGGTGACCAGGGAGCGGGCCGCGCTGTTCGGTACGTACCCCAGTGCGGCGACCGCCTCGTGGACGCGTTCGCGGACCGCGGCCCGTACGCCCGCACCGCCGTTGACCACGCGGGACACCGTGGCGCGGGAGACCCCGGCGAGCGCGGCGACCGCCTCCAGCGTCGGGCGCGGCCCCGGCCGGTTCGGATCGGCCACCATCCACTCCTCTCCACTGCTCTCCATTTCTCCAACTCCTTTTTCCCCGCGATGGCTTGACGGTGCCCCATCGAGTCGGCAGGGTTCACTGCGCACGATATGAGAGCGCTCTCACGCTGGATGGCCCAAGGAACTCCCCACCCCCCACTGCCGGAAAGAGTGTCATGAGCATGAGATATCGGCCCGGGAAGTCCTGTCCACGAGCGGCGGCAAGGCGGCAGGAGCCCGCCTCGCAGGGAGCCGCCTCGTGATCACTCGTCGCAGCCTGCTCGGCGGCCTCGCCGCCGGTACCGCCACCGCCTCCGGAATCGCGTCGGCCGCCCGTGCCTTCGGCGCCCCCGCCCCTGTGCCACCCGCCCGGACCGCCGCCTCGATGCCCCTGCACGTGGTCAACCGCTCCGGCGCCTACGCCAACTCCTCGGTCTGGATCTACGTCGTCGGCAACGACGGCACCCAGCAGGTGCACGTCACCCCGGACGGCGCACTCCGGCCCGTCGCGCTCGCCGACAACGGCCCGGACGGCTACACCGACTACGCGATACCGCTCGCCGCGAGCGGCACCACCACCCTTCGGCTGCCGCAGATGTCCGGCCGGATCTACACCGCGCTGGGCGGCAAGCTCAAGTTCAAGGCGGTCGAGGACGGCAACGGCAAGGCCGCGCTCGCCTACCCGGCGGGCTGGGTCGCTTCCGACCCCAACTACGACGTCCTCCACGATTGCGCCGAGTTCACGTACAACTCCGGCGGGATGTTCTGCAACACCACGATGGTCGACATGTTCAGCGTCCCGCTGGCGATCGAGCTCACCGGGGCGAAGAAGCAGGCCACCGGCGAGCTCAAGGACGGCGCCCGCGCCACGGTCTTCTCCGACGTCCGGGCCGCCGAGGGCTTCGACCGCCTGGTCATCGGCGACCGGCGCGTGATCGCCCCCGGCCACGGCCTGGACAGCGGGCTGTTCGCCGCGGACCACTTCGCCCCGGCGATCGACGAGGCCTGGTCCGTCTACGCGGGCAAGGACCTGACCGTCACCACCGACGCAGGCACCTTCACCGGCCGGGTCAGCGCGGAAAGCTCTCCTTCACCGTCCCCCGAGGCCTCAAGGGCCGGGGTGGGGGCGCCCCCGGCGGGACGGTCTCCTTCGACCAGCCGTCCACCCGCGACGTCCTCTTCTGCGACGGCACCCTCGCGGCCCCCGATGACGGAATCCGCGGCCCGGTCGCCGCCATCCTGGGCGCCGCCCTCAACCGCTCCACCCTCGCCTCACAGGCGCGGCAGCCCACCACCGATCCGGCCGCCTTCTACCGGCAGCAACCGACCCACCACTACGCCAAGGCCATGCACGCCGCCACGAGGGACGGCAAGGCCTACGGCTTCGCCTTCGACGACGTCGCCGGCTTCGCCTCCTACATCGAGGACGGCGCCCCGAAGGAGATCACCCTCACCCTGACCCCCTTCTGACCTCTGACAAAGAAACCGGCAAAGAGAACCTGACAAAGAGGTAGGTGCCGCCCGAACGCCGGACGGCACCACAGAACTCCGGGAGGCCGGCGCCCCGAGGGGGCGCTAGCCTCCGTAGGCCCCGCTGGCCGTCAGCCGCAGCGCCGTGTCGATCAGCGGAACATGGCTGAACGCCTGCGGGAAGTTGCCGACCTGCCGCTTGGCCTTGGGGTCCCACTCCTCGGCGAGCAGCCCCAGGTCGTTGCGGAGCGAGAGCAGCTTCTCGAAGAGCTTGCGGGCCTCGTCGACCCGGCCGATCATCGCGAGGTCGTCGGCGAGCCAGAACGAGCAGGCGAGGAAGGCGCCCTCCTCGCCCTCCAGGCCGTCCACCCCGAGGTCGTCCTCACCGGACGTCGGGTAGCGCAGCACGAAGCCGTCCTCGGTGGACAGCTCCCGCTGGATCGCCTCGATGGTGCCGATGACGCGCTTGTCGTCCGGCGGCAGGAACCCCATCTGCGGGATCAGCAGCAGCGAGGCGTCCAGCTCCTGCGAGCCGTAGGACTGGGTGAAGGTGTTGCGTTCCTTGTCGTAGCCGTTCTCGCAGACGTCCCGGTGGATGGTCTCGCGCAGGTCCTTCCAGCGCTCCAGCGGCCCGTCGACGTCCCCGGACTCGATCAGCTTGACCGTGCGGTCGACCGCGACCCAGGTCATGACCTTGGAGTGCACGAAGTGCCGGCGCGGACCGCGGACCTCCCAGATCCCCTCGTCCGGCTCGTCCCAGTGCTTCTCCACCCACTGGATCAGCTTGAGCTGGAGCAGCGAGGCGTAGTCGTTGCGGGCCAGGCCCGTCATGTGCGCCAGGTGCAGCGCCTCGGTGACCTCGCCGTAGACGTCGAGCTGGAGCTGTCCGGCGGCGCCGTTGCCGACCCGTACCGGACGGGAATTCTCGTATCCGGGAAGCCAGTTGAGGTCGTTCTCGCCGAGTTCGCGCTCACCGGCGATGCCGTACATGATCTGCAGGTTCTCCGGATCGCCGGCCACCGCCCGCAGCAGCCACTCCCGCCAGGCCCGCGCCTCTTCGCGGTAGCCGGTGCGCAGCAGGGAGGACAGGGTGATCGCGGCGTCCCGCAGCCAGGTGAAGCGGTAGTCCCAGTTGCGCACGCCGCCGATGCACTCCGGCAGCGAGGTCGTCGGCGCCGCCACGATCCCGCCGGTCGGCGCGTACGTCAGCGCCTTGAGCGTGATCAGTGAGCGCACCACCGCGTCGCGGTAGGGGCCGTGGTACGTGCAGTGCTCGACCCACTCGCGCCAGAACTCCTCGGTCGCCTCCAGCGACGCCTCGGGCTCCGCCACGGCCGGCGGCGGCTTGTGGGAGGGCTCCCAGCTGATCGTGAACGCGATCCGCTCGCCCGGGGAGACGGTGAAGTCGGAGAACGTCGTCAGGTCCTTGCCGTAGGTCTCCGCCTCGGTGTCCAGCCACACCGAATCGGGGCCCGCCACCGCGACCGTACGGTCGTCGATCTTGTGCACCCAGGGCACGACCCAGCCGTAGGAGAACCGCATCCGCAGCTGCGAGCGCATCGGGACCCGGCCGCTGACGCCCTCCACGATGCGGATCAGCTGCGGCGCCCCGTCACGGGGCGGCATGAAGTCGATCACGCGGACGGTGCCGCGCGGGGTGTCCCACTCCGATTCCAGGACGAGCGAATCGCCCCGGTAGCGCCGGCGGTCGGCCGGCGCGGGCCGCCCCCCGGGGCCGTTGACCGGCCCCATCCGCCAGAATCCGTGCTCCTCCGTGCCCAGCAGCCCTGCGAAGACCGCCGGGGAGTCGAAGCGCGGCAGGCACAGCCAGTCGACCGTGCCGTCCCTGCACACTAGAGCGGCGGTCTGCATATCGCCGATAAGTGCGTAGTCCTCGATGCGCCCGGCCACGTGCATCTCCCGTCGAACTGGAGTCACGCCCCCCATGGGACGTATGAATCGGTCCGTCCTGCCCATGAAACGTCGCCGAGCAGCGGGACCGGAAATCGGGCTGGGGGCACCGTCCAGCGGTAGCTGGGGGAGGGTGCTGCCTTCCCGGGCGGCTCGTCGCGAGTGTCCGAGCAGGATACGACGCACGTGGGTGATCCGCGCGACCCTCGCGACGAGTGAATGCGGTCCAAACGGGTGGCCTCCGTCACGTGACAGCGTCATCCGGAACCGCCGCCGCCGGATTCCCCGTGCGGCCGGACACGACCATGCCCGGTCGCTGATAGCCTGGTACCCCGTGGACCGGTGGGACGCAGATAGATGTCACGGCAGAAGTCACGGCACCCCCGAACCGCAGCGACGGCACCTGAATCCCAGGCCCCACGCCGCTTCGCACCTCTCCACCTCGCGACCACGGGAGCTCCCTCTTGGCCATGCCGCCCAAATCCACGACGACCAAGCACCTCTTCGTCACCGGGGGCGTCGCCTCCTCGCTGGGCAAGGGGCTCACCGCCTCCAGCCTGGGTGCTCTCCTCAAGGCGCGGGGCCTGCGGGTCACGATGCAGAAGCTCGACCCGTACCTGAACGTCGACCCGGGAACGATGAACCCGTTCCAGCACGGTGAGGTCTTCGTCACCAACGACGGCGCCGAGACCGACCTGGACATCGGTCACTACGAGCGTTTCCTCGACGTCGACCTCGACGGCAGCGCGAACGTCACCACCGGCCAGGTCTACAACACCGTGATCGCCAAGGAGCGGCGCGGCGAATACCTCGGTGACACCGTGCAGGTCATCCCGCACATCACCAACGAGATCAAGCACCGCATCCGGCGGATGGCGACCGAGGACGTCGACGTCGTCATCACCGAGGTCGGCGGCACGGTCGGCGACATCGAGTCGCTGCCGTTCCTGGAGACCGTCCGCCAGGTCCGCCACGAGGTCGGCCGGGACAACGTCTTCGTCGTGCACATCTCGCTGCTCCCCTACATCGGCCCCTCCGGTGAGCTGAAGACCAAGCCGACCCAGCACTCGGTCGCGGCGCTGCGCAACATCGGTATCCAGCCCGACGCGATCGTGCTGCGCGCCGACCGCGAGGTGCCGACCGCCATCAAGCGCAAGATCTCGCTGATGTGCGACGTCGACGAGGCCGCGGTCGTCGCCGCGATCGACGCCCCGTCGATCTACGACATCCCCAAGGTCCTGCACACCGAGGGCCTGGACGCCTACGTCGTACGGAAGCTCGACCTGCCGTTCCGCGACGTGAACTGGACCCAGTGGGAGGACCTGCTCGACCGCGTCCACAACCCCGACCACGAGGTCAAGGTCGCGCTGGTCGGCAAGTACATCGACCTGCCCGACGCCTACCTCTCGGTCACCGAGGCGCTGCGGGCCGGCGGTTTCGCGAACAAGACCCGCGTGAAGCTGAAGTGGGTCACCTCCGACGACTGCAAGACCCCGGCCGGCGCCGCCGCGCAGCTCGACGACTGCGACGCCGTCTGCATCCCCGGCGGCTTCGGCGACCGCGGTGTCGACGGCAAGGTCGGTGCGATCACCTACGCCCGGGAGCACAAGCTCCCGCTGCTCGGCCTGTGCCTGGGCCTGCAGTGCGTGGTCATCGAGGCGGCCCGCAACCTGGCCGGCATCGAGGGCGCGAACTCCACCGAGTTCGACCCGGCCGCCGCCCACCCGGTGATCTCCACGATGGCCGAGCAGATGGACATCGTCGCGGGTGAGGGCGATATGGGCGGCACGATGCGACTGGGTATGTACCCGGCCAAGCTCGCCGAGGGCTCCATCGTCCGCGAGGTCTACGACGACCAGCCCTACGTCGAGGAGCGCCACCGCCACCGCTACGAGGTCAACAACGCCTACCGCGGTGAGCTGGAGAAGAAGGCCGGGCTGCAGTTCTCCGGCACCTCCCCGGACAACAAGCTCGTCGAGTACGTCGAGTACCCGCGCGAGGTGCACCCCTACCTCGTCGCCACCCAGGCGCACCCCGAGCTGCGCTCCCGTCCGACCCGCCCGCACCCGCTCTTCGCCGGGCTGGTGAAGGCCGCGGTCGCGCGCAAGACGGGCACCGCGAAGTAAGGAACACCGCGGCGGATACGGTTGCCGGGGTACGGCCTCTTCGAGGTCGTGCCCCGGTTTCTGCGTTGGCACAGGCAACACACAGGAGGACGCGCCATGGCGATCAAGGACACCCCCGAGGAGTGGACGGTCACCGCGACCACGACGCCGTTCACCGGGAACAAGACCAGCGTGCGCACCGACACGGTCGTCATGCCGGACGGCTCCACCGTCACCCGCGACTACCAGGTCCACCCCGGTTCCGTGGCCGTCCTCGCCCTCGACGACGAGGGCCGGGTGCTGGTGCTGCGCCAGTACCGCCACCCGGTACGCCGGCGGCTGTGGGAGATCCCCGCGGGGCTGCTCGACATCCCCGGTGAGAACCCGCTGCACGCCGCGCAGCGCGAGCTGTACGAGGAGGCGCACGTCAAGGCCGCGGACTGGCGGGTGCTGACCGATGTCTACACCACGCCCGGCGGCTGCGACGAGGCCGTACGGATCTTCCTCGCCCGTGGTCTGTCCGAGGCCGAGGGGGAGCGGTTCGAGGTCTCCGAGGAGGAGGCCGACATGGAGCTGGCCCGGGTGCCGCACGACGAGCTGGTCCGCCTCGTCCTCGCCGGTGAGCTGCACAACAACTGCCTCGTCGTGGGAGTGCTGGCGCTGACCGCCGCCCAGGGGGGCGAGGGCCTGGACGCGCTGCGGCCGGCCGGTGCCCCGTGGCCGGCCCGCCCCTTCGAGGCCTGAGCCGCCGCGCCCGCCGCCCCGTCCCGCCACGAGCCGGTCGGATGATCCACCGATCCGATCGGGTGACGCAACCGCCCCGCTCTGCAGGGGAGGTGACGGCCCGTGAACTACGCTCGGCAGCGTTCCGTCCCAGCGGCGGACACGTACGCGCAGGTGGACGGGAGCGTGACCGGTGACGGATCAGGCGGTGGGCGGGGAGCACCTCCCGCCGGAGATGGCGGACGGGCCTGCCACGGCGGCACCCGGACAGCGGGCGCCGGGGGCCCGCAGAGACGGCCCCGCCGCCCGCCCCGCCGCCCGTGCGACCGCCACCACGCCCGGCACCGGCGGGTTCGCCGGCCGCCGCCGTGAGCTCAAGGCACTGCACGCCGATATCGCGCGGGCCGGCCTGGACACCCTCTCCGGCCGCAAGGGCGCCCGCAGCCGGGTGCTGCTGATCGCCGGCCGTCCCGGCTCCGGACGGACGGCCCTGGCCGAGGAGCTGCTGCACGAGCTGGCGGACGGCCATCCCGACGGAGTGCTGCGGGCCACACTGACCGGACCGGGCGGCGAACCGGCCGACACCGGCCGCACCGCGCGGGAGCTGCTGGCCGCGCTCGGCCTCGAGGCCGTGCCGGGCGCCGCCGAGGACGAGCTGACCGAGCAGCTGCGCGATGCCCTCGCCGGGCGTCGCGCGCTGCTCTTCCTGGATGACGCACCGGGCGCCGAACAGGTCGAACCGCTGCTCCCGGACGCCCCCGGCTGTCTGGTCGTGGTGGTCTCGCAGGGGCCGCTGACCGGCATCTCGGACGTCCGGCCGTGCACTCTGGGCGGCCTGGACAGCGCGGCCGGTGTCGACATGCTCAGCAGGTACGCCGGGCCGACCCGGATCACCGTCGACCCGCGCACCGCCGACAGCGTCGCCGAGGTGTGCGGCGGCCAGCCCGCCGCGCTGGTGCTGGCCGGTGCCTGGCTCGCCGCCCGCCCCATGTCCTCGGTCGCCGATCTGTACCAGGCGCTGCACGCCGTCGCGCTGCCCGAGGACCTGCCCACCGGCGCCCGCCCGCTGTACCGCGCCTTCCGGCTCGTCCATGACGCCCTGCCGCCGCCCGCCGCCCGCCTACTGCGGCTGATCACCCTGGCACCGGCCGGTCTCGTGGACGCCCATATCGCCTCCGCCCTGGCCGGCTGCTCGGTGGCGTCGGCCGCCACGATGCTGGGCGACTTCACCGCGCTGGGCCTGCTGCGGCCGGCCGGCGCCGAGGACGACGGGGCCGCCGCCGGTGACGGTGCGCCCGACCCGGCCCTGCGGCCGCAGTACCGCCTGCCCGGCTGCCTCGCCCCGCTGGCGCGCGACCTGCTCCCGGAACACGAGCGCCCGGCCGACATCCAGCTGGCCCGCGCCCGGATGCTGGAGCGGACGGTACGGCTGCTCCAGTCCTGCCGGGCGATGGCCGAGCCGGCCGATTCCCCCGCGCGGCACAAGGTCGCCGGGCTGCCGCGCTCGCTGCGCTTCTCCTCGAAGGCCGCTGCCGCGCACTGGCTGCACACCCGCCGCGGTGCGCTGCTCGACGCCGCCGCCATCGCCGTCGCGGACGGTGAACTCGACACGCTGGACCGCCGGTTGATGGCCGCGCTGACCCGCACGCTGCTCGCGCACCAGGGCCCCGAGGCCGCCGCGCCGGACCTCTATGCGCTGCACACCCTCGTGCTCCGGGTCGCCGAGCGGCGCGGGCTGCCGCGGGAGAAGGCCGCCGCCCTGCTGAACCTCGCGGACCTGGACGGGCAGGCGGGCCGCACCTCCCAGGCACTCACCCGCTACCGGGGTGCGCTGGAGGCGGCCCGCTCGGTGCAGGACCCGGTGGCGACCGGCCGGGCGCTGGAGTCGCTGGGCGGTACGTACACCACGCTGGGTGACTGGCAGCGGGCCGCCGACTGGTACGGCCGGGCTCTGGAGCTGCGGCTGGCCCGCGGCGAGAGCGGCGACGCGGCGCGGCTGCAGGGCCGGATCGGCCAGGCGCACACCTACGCGGGCCGGTGGGGCGAAGCGCTCAAGGCCTGGCGGGCGGCGGTCGGCACGTACCGCAGGACCGGCGAGGTGGCCGGCCAGGCGCGGGCGACCGGTGAGCTGGCCCGGGTGCAGGAGTACGCGGGGCGGCCCGAGGAGGCGCTGCGGACCTGTCTCGAAGCCCTCGGCATCGCCAGGAAAGCGGGCGACGGACGACTGGAGGCGGCACTGCAACTACGGATTGCGGACACCCTCGAACGCCTCGGGGACCCGGCCGCGGCACGGCTCCACCGGGCCGTGGGGGAGCGCCTTCTCGAAGATCACTCCCAGTAGCCTGCGAAATCGGTGGTGCTTCTCGCGGAAATTAATGCTTTGCAAGGCTAGACAACGAGAGCTCCTTCAATAGACTGGCCGGGCCGCGTTCGGCGCGGTCAGTTCCGTCATGCAACGCATGAGGGGATAATTCCTCCTGCACCCTCTCTTTCAAGGACCGTGATCGACGTGAAGGTCGGCATCCCCCGCGAGGTCAAGAACAACGAGTTCCGCGTGGCTATCACGCCCGCCGGAGTGAACGAACTCGTCCGCCACGGCCACCAGGTCTTCATCGAGAAGGACGCCGGCGCCGGCTCCTCCATCACGAATGAGGAGTACGTCGCCGCCGGTGCCTCCATCCTGGACACCGCCGACGAGGTCTGGGGCACCGCTGACCTGCTGCTGAAGGTCAAGGAGCCGATCGCGGAGGAGTACCACCGCCTCCGCAAGGACCAGACGCTCTTCACCTACCTGCACCTGGCCGCCTCCCGGGAGTGCACCGACGCGCTGCTGGAGTCCGGCACCACCGCGATCGCCTACGAGACCGTCGAGACGGCCGGCCGCCAGCTGCCGCTGCTCGCCCCGATGTCCGAGGTCGCGGGCCGGATCGCCCCGCAGGTCGGCGCCTACCACCTGATGCGCCAGGCCGGCGGCCGCGGCGTGCTGCCCGGCGGTGTCCCCGGTGTCCACGCGGGCAAGGCCGTCATCATCGGCGGTGGCGTCTCCGGCTGGAACGCGCTGCAGATCGCCGTGGGCCTCGGCTTCCACGTCACCCTGCTCGACAAGGACATCAACAAGCTCCGCGAGGCCGACAAGATCTTCGGCACCAAGGTGCAGACGATCGTCTCCAACGCCTACGAGCTGGAGAAGGCCGTCGTCGAGGCCGACCTCGTCGTCGGTGCCGTCCTGATCCCCGGCGCCAAGGCGCCGAAGCTGGTCACCAACGAGCTCGTCGCCAAGATGAAGCCCGGAAGTGTTCTTGTCGACATCGCGATCGACCAGGGCGGCTGCTTCGAGGACTCCCGTCCCACCACGCACGCCGAGCCGACCTTCGCGGTCCACAACTCGGTCTTCTACTGCGTCGCCAACATGCCCGGCGCGGTGCCGAACACCTCCACCCACGCGCTCACCAACGCCACGCTGCCCTACATCGTGGAGCTGGCGAACCGCGGCTGGGTCGAGGCGCTGCGCCGTGACCCGGCGCTGGCCAAGGGCCTGAACACGCACGACGGCAAGGTCGTCTACGGCCCCGTCGCCGAGGCGCACGGCCTGGAGCACGTCGAACTGCGCACGCTCCTCGGCTGAGACGTCAACGAAGCGCGTCAACGCTGCATATCCGGCCGGGCCTTGTCGACAGGGCCCGGCCGGTCGCATGGGTGGCGTGCGGAACACTGCGTTCCGGAACGCCGGCCCCCAACTCGCCGCGAACGTGACCCTTTAGCCGTTTCGCGCACCCCGGAAACTTCGGTCCGACGCCACGTGCGCCCTTGACATCGGGGGTCCGGTTACCGACACATCGTGCCGGGTCCGGTGGATTGTGTTGCTGCGGACGCCCGACACGCCATAGAGTCGCCAACCGTCGGCATGGTGCCACGCTGACCTATCGATAAAGTTTCCTGGTCCCATCCAAGGAGGTAAGACGACTTGTGAATGAGTCGACATTTACTCCCGGGGGTGGTCAACCAGGAGCGGTTGCAGGGGACCAGGGTCCCTCGGGGCGCGAGGCTGTCGGCTCCGTTGCGGTCCACACCTTCGCAGCCCATCAGAGCATTTCCACGACAGCCCACCAGAGCATGGACGGCCATCACGTGAACGCCATGGCCGGCGACCGGGGCAGTGGAGAACCCGCCCGTCTCGCCGACTACGACGACCTGCCCGAGGGGCACTTCTACGATCCGGACGCGGAGTACGAGCCCGACCCCGAATACGCCGCGACGCTCGCGCCGGACGCCGCGCGCCAGCGCCGGGAGCGCGTCGGCCCGACCGGGCGCCCGCTTCCCTATTTCCCCATCCCGGGACCGCTGTCCGACCACGGCCCCGCCAAAATCATCGCCATGTGCAACCAGAAGGGCGGGGTCGGCAAGACCACCTCGACCATCAACCTGGGTGCCGCGCTTGCCGAATACGGACGACGGGTGCTGCTCGTCGACTTCGACCCGCAGGGCGCCCTGTCGGTCGGACTCGGCGTCAACCCGATGGAGCTCGACCTGACGGTCTACAACCTGCTCATGGAGCGGGGCATGGCGGCCGACGAAGTGCTCCTGAAGACCGCGGTCCCCAACATGGACCTGCTGCCCAGCAATATCGATTTGTCAGCTGCCGAGGTGCAGTTGGTCAGTGAGGTCGCGCGCGAGTCGACCCTGCAGCGCGCCCTGAAGCCGCTGCTGGCCGACTACGACTACATCGTCATCGACTGCCAGCCCTCCCTCGGTCTGCTCACCGTGAACGCCCTGACGGCGGCTCACAAGGTCATCGTGCCGCTGGAGTGCGAGTTCTTCGCGCTGCGCGGTGTCGCGCTGCTCACCGAGACGATCGAAAAGGTCCAGGAACGGCTCAACCCCGAACTGGAGCTGGACGGCATCCTGGCGACGATGTACGACTCCCGCACGGTGCACAGCCGTGAGGTGCTGGCGCGCGTCGTCGAGGCCTTCGACGACCACGTCTACCACACCGTCATCGGCCGTACGGTCCGCTTCCCCGAGACCACCGTCGCGGGCGAACCGATCACCACGTACGCCTCCAACTCCGTCGGCGCCGCCGCCTATCGCCAGCTCGCCAGGGAGGTGCTCGCCCGGTGTCACGCCGAGTGAGTCTGCCGGGAGCCGACGAACTGTTCCGCACCACCGGGGGAGGGGGGCTGCAGCCCTCCAGCCCCCGCCGCTCGGCGAACGGCTCCACGGCCGGCGGCGAGGCGCCCCGGGTACCCGCACCGGCCGGTGAGCCCGATACGGCGGAGGAGGGGCCGGAGACGGCCACCGCGGTACGGCAGCGACGGTCCGGAGGCGGCGGCTGGGACACCCCGGCGGCGACGGCCGGTGACGGCGGACCGGCCACCCCGCCCCGGGTACCCGCCGTCGGCCCTCCGGCCGAGCACGGCGGCCGGGAGAACGACGGCGACGCCGCCAAGGGCCACCGGGCGCAGGCGGGCCAGGGCGGCCAGGCGGCTTCGGACGCGGCCGCGGCGACGGCACAGGCCGGTGGCCAGGGCCGCCGGCGCGGCGGCTCCCGCGGCGCCAACCGCCGCCCCAGTGGCCGGGAGCGGCACGACGAGAAGATCACCGTCTATGTCTCCGCCGAGGAGCTCATGGACCTCGAACACGCCCGGCTGGTGCTGCGCGGTGAGCACGGTCTCGCCGTCGACCGCGGCCGGATCGTCCGCGAGGCGGTCGCCGTCGTCCTCGCCGACCTGGAGTCGCGCGGCGACGCCAGCATTCTGGTGCGGCGGCTGCGGGGGCGCTGACGCCCGGCCCCGGCGCATGCGTGGGGCGCGGCCGGTCCGGCACCCAACAGGTGCCTGCGGGGTGACCGCTCGCCGTGGTGGCGGCGCTTCCCGGTGGCGGATGCCGTGGTGGGGCGGGTGGTGTGGTGCCCTGGTGCCGAAGCGCTGCGGAAACGTCACGCCGCGTGGGACCGGCCGCGTCGGGACCGGCGCTCGCGCGCTGCCGCGGGATAGCCTGCCTCCTCGGCGGGTTGTCCCGCCCGTGACCAGCCCGTCGCCCCCGGCACGGGACCACAGCACCATGGACCGACCGCGATGCCGACGACCAACGACGACGCCCCCGCGCCCCGCGCCCGCAGACCCCTCGGGCGCGGGGCCGCCGCGGGGCCGGTGGCACCGGATGTGCCGCCGCCACCGGACGACGTCCCCGCGGACGTACCCGCGGACAGCCCCGAAGAGGCCCCCGGGGACAGCCCCGGGAACGCCCCCGAGGGCACCCCTGACGGCCCTCCCGGCGGGACGTCCCCCGGGACCGGCGACGGCACGTTCACCCTCCGGCTGGAGAACTTCGAGGGCCCCTTCGACCTCCTCCTGCAGTTGATCTCCAAGCACAAGCTGGACGTCACCGAGGTCGCGCTGTCAAAGGTGACCGACGAATTCATGGCGCACATCCGGGCCATGGGGCCGGACTGGGATCTGGACCAGACCACGGAGTTCCTGGTCGTCGCGGCGACGCTGCTGGATCTGAAGGCGGCCCGGCTGCTGCCCGCGGCCGAAGTGGAGGACGAGGCCGACCTCGCGCTCCTGGAAGCCCGTGATCTGCTCTTCGCCCGGCTGCTGCAGTACCGCGCCTACAAGCGCATCGCGGACATCTTCAGCGGCCGGCTGACCGACGAGGCCCGGCGCTACCCCCGTACGGTCGGGCTGGAGCCGTACCTGGCCGAGCTGCTGCCCGAGGTGGTCATCAGCACCGGGGCGGAGGGCTTCGCCAAGCTCGCGGTGAAGGCGATGCAGCCCAAGGCCCGGCCGCAGGTCTACGTCGACCACATCCACGCGCCGCTGGTGAGCGTGCGGGAGCAGGCCGAGGTGCTGATGGCGCGGCTGCGGGAGGCGGGCGAGGCCGGCTTTGCGGATCTGTGCGCGGACGCACCGGACACCCTCACCGTCGTGGCGCGCTTCCTGGCCCTGCTGGAGCTCTACCGGGAGCGGGTGGTGGTCCTGGAGCAGGAGGAGGCCCTGGGGGCGCTCACGGTCCGGTGGACGGGTGCGGAGGGGGCCGAGCCGGTGGTCACGGACGAGTTCGACCAGGAACCGGGGCAGCGCGCCGCCGGGGCGGAACAGGGCGAGCACACAGCGAAGGAGCGGGCATGAGCGGCGTGGCCGGCAGCGGGACGTACGACATCACGGAGGCGGCGTCCGGTCCGGGCGAGGTGGCGGGCGGGGCCCCCGGGGAGCGGTCCGAGGCGCCGGCCGGGGCGCTGGGCGTGGCCGAGCTGGCGCTGAAGCCCGCGCTGGAGGCGGTCCTCATGGTCGTCGACGAGCCCGCGACCGAGGAACACCTGGCCAGGGTGTTGCAGCGGCCCCGCCGGGCGGTCGCGCTGGCGCTGCGCGAGCTGTCCGAGGACTACGCCCGCCAGGGGCGCGGTTTCGACCTGCGGCTGGTGGCCGGGGGCTGGCGGTTCTACTCCCGTGCCGCGTACGCGGACGCGGTGGAGAGCTTCGTCCTGGACGGGCAGCAGGCCCGGCTCACGCAGGCGGCTTTGGAGACTCTGGCCGTGGTCGCGTACCGTCAGCCGGTCAGCCGTTCCCGAGTCTCGGCCGTACGCGGCGTGAACTGTGACGGTGTGATGCGCACGCTCCTCCAGCGCGGCCTGGTGGAGGAGGCGGGGACGGAACCTGAAACAGGTGCGATCCTGTACAGGACGACGAATTACTTTCTGGAGCGGATGGGCCTGCGCGGCCTGGACGAGCTCCCTGAGCTCGCACCGTTCCTCCCGGAGGCGGAGGCGGTCGAGGGTGACTCCCCGGAAGGTATCCCGTCGTTCGACGTAGACGACAGCGGCGACTCTCAGACGGATCATTGATGCGAAGCAGCGGCAGGAACAACAGGGACAGCGGGCGGGGCAACTACCGCGGCGCGGGCAACCAGCGGGACGAGAAGCAGCAGCGCGCTGGCCGCCCCCGTCCTGAGGAGCGCCGCTACGACGTCGGCGGAACCAGTGGCTCCGGTGGCTCGTCGGACCGTAAGGACGAGCGCAGGGGCGGCGGCCCCAAGAGCGGCGCCCCCAAGAGCGGCGCCCCCAAGTCCGGCGGCAGCCGGGGCGCGGCGGCCCGCGGTGGTGCCAAGGGCGGTCCCCGTACGGGCGCCGCCGCGAAGGGACGCCCGGGCGGCAAGAGCGGCGGCCCGCAGCGCGGCCGCGGCCAGGCGCCCGCGCGGCCCCGTGAGTACGACGCCCAGGTGGAGGAGCGCAACCGCGCCCGCCACGACAAGCCGCAGGTCAAGACGCCCAAGACGTTCGGCGACCAGGAGGGCGAGCGCCTGCAGAAGGTGCTGGCCAGGGCCGGTATGGGCTCGCGGCGGGCCTGCGAGGAACTGATCGACCAGGCGCGGGTCGAGGTCAACGGCCAGATCGTCATGGAGCAGGGCGTCCGGGTCGACCCGGAGAAGGACGAGATCAAGGTCGACGGCCTGACGGTCGCCACCCAGTCGTACCTCTTCTTCGCGCTGAACAAGCCGGCCGGTGTGGTCTCCACCATGGAGGACCCGGACGGCCGCCAGTGCCTGGGCGACTACGTCACCAACCGTGAGACGCGGCTGTTCCACGTCGGCCGGCTGGACACCGAGACCGAGGGCATCATCCTGCTCACCAACCACGGCGAGCTGGCCCACCGTCTGACGCACCCGCGCTACGGCGTCAAGAAGACCTACCTGGCCGCGATCCAGGGCCCCCTCCCGCGCGACCTGGGCAAGCAGCTCAAGGACGGCATCCAGCTGGAGGACGGCTACGCCCGCGCCGACCACTTCCGGGTCGTGGAGAACACCGGCAAGAACTACCTCGTCGAGGTCACGCTCCACGAGGGCCGTAAGCACATCGTGCGCCGGATGCTGTCGGAGGCCGGCTTCCCGGTCGACAAGCTCGTGCGGACGAGCTTCGGCCCGATCGCCCTGGGCGACCAGAAGTCGGGCTGGCTGCGCCGGATGACCAACACCGAGGTCGGCATGCTGATGCGTGAGGTCGAGCTCTAGGTCCGCGAGGCAGGTAAAGGCCTTGCGACGGCGTCGCACCACCCCTTAGTGTCACTGTGACATTAAGGGGTGGTTTTTTGATGGTGTCCACGGGGTCCGCCGCTACCGGCTCGCTGATCGGGCTCGCTCTCGGCGACGCGCTCGGCCTTCCCACCGAGTTCCACGACGTGCCGTCGATCCTGGCCAAGAGCGGCCCGTGGCGGCGGATGGCGCTGCCCGAGCCCGCCCTCGTCACCGACGACACCCAGATGACGCTGGCGCTGGGCCGCGGGCTGCGCACCGCCATGGAGGACGGCGACCTCACGCCGGCCGCTCTCGTGGGTGCCGTGCGCGAGGAGTACGTCGCCTGGTGGCGCTCGCCCGACAACAACCGGGCACCGGGCGGGACGTGCCTGAGGGCCTGTGAACTGCTCAGTGACCGGGACCTGCCCTGGGCCGGGGCCGTCCAGATGGGGTCGAAGGGCTGCGGCGCCAATATGCGGGTCGCGCCGATCGGGCTGGCACCGGGGCTGAGCCCCGAGCAGCGCTCCGGCGCCGCACAGCTGCAGTCCGCACTGACCCATGGGCACCCCACCGCACTGGCCGCCAGTGACCTGACCGCCTACGCCGTACGCGCCCTCGCCGACGGCACACCGCCCGCCGAGCTGCCGGGCCGGCTGCGGGCGTACGCCGAGGACCACCGCACCGTCTACCGGGAGGACTGGCTCGGCGACCTGTGGCGGCGGAGCCAGGAACCCTCCGCGACGGCCTTCGCCGCCCGCGGCTGGGACGAATGCCTCGGTGTCCTGGACCGGCTGGACGCGGCGCTCGGCGCCCCGGACCCGGAGGCCGACCCCTGCCTGGCCACCGGCGCCGGCTGGATCGCCGAAGAGGCGCTGGCCACCGGCCTGCTGTGCTTCCTGCTCTTCCCCGGTGAACCGCTCACCGCGCTGCGCCGGGCCGCCTGCACTTCCGGGGACTCCGACTCGATCGCCTGCCTCACCGGCGCCTTCGCGGGTGCCCACCTGGGCGCCGGGGCCTGGCCCGGGGCGTGGGCCTCCCGTATCGAGTACCGCGAGGAACTACTGGCACTGGGGGAGGCCTGGGATGCCTGAGAACCCGGCATCCACCGGAACGGCCACCGATGCGGCCCCCACAACGGCTCCCGCAACGGCTCCCGCAACGGCCACCGCACGGGAGGCCGTCCTCCGCGCGGCCGGGCTGCCCGCCGTCGGCCTGGGCGCCGTGGTGGCCGAGCAGGACGACCCGCTGGTCTTCGCGACGGTCTCCGGCGCGCACCTGTACGGCTTCCCGTCCCGGGACTCCGACGTCGACCTGCGCGGCGCCCACCTCCTGCCGGCCGCCGCCCTCCTCGGCCTGTACGAGCCCGAGGAGTCCCGGACCCGGATGTGGGAGCAGGACCGCACCGAGCTGGACCTGGTCTCGCACGACCTGCGCAAGTTCGCCCGGCTTTTGCTCCGGCGCAACGGCTACGTACTGGAGCAGCTGGTCTCGCCCCTGGTCGTGCACACCACGCCCGTGCACGACGAACTGCTCGCGCTGGTGCCGGACCTGCTCACCTCCCACCACGCCCACCACTACCGGGGCTTCGCCAGGACCCAGTGGCGGCTGTTCGAGAAGACCGGCGAGCTCAAGCCGCTGCTGTACACGCTGCGCGTGCTGCTCACCGGCATCCACCTGATGGAGAGCGGCCGGGTGCAGCCCCATCTGCCCACGCTGGCGGGCGAGTCGGCCGCGCCCGCCTACCTGCCGGAGCTGATCGCGGCCAAGGAGGCGGCCGAACACGGCACGGCTGGTGGGGTGGTGGACCCGGAGCGGCTGCGCGGGGACGTCGAGGCGCTGCACGCCCGGCTCGACGCCGCGCAGGACGCGACGGCCCTGCCGGACGCTCCCGGTGCCCGCGAGGCGCTGCACGACCTCGTCGTCCGGGCCAGGACCCACTCCCCGGGCCCGGGTTGACCGTCCGGGCGGGACGCCTCGTCCGGGCGGGACGCCTCGTCCGGACCGGGACGGCCGGGCCTCAGCCGAGCGCCGATGCCCGCCGGGCCCGGAACAGGAAGTCGGCCACCCGGCCCCGGTCCGGCTCGGCCGGCAACGGCGAGCCGGACACCGCGGCCTCCGCCTCCTCGGCCAGCCGCGCCATCCGGCGCTCCACGGCGTCCCAGGCCACCTCGCCGCGCCGGACCGCCAGCAGCTCCTCCCGGTCCTGCCCGACGTCCAGCGTGAGCCTGCCGGTACGGAGCAGATCGCGGGACGAGGCCAGCAGCCGCAGCAGATGCATGGCGTGCTTCCAGCGGGGCGCGCCGTGCTGGCGCACATCGGCCCGCAGCTGCTTGAGCTGACCGCCGGCGTAGCCGGTGAAGGTGCGGTGGGCCTGCCGGGACAGGAAGGCGTCGCGCAGCCCGAGCAGTTCCCGGCCGGTGGCGTCGACCCGCTCGACCAGAGGGGAGTGCAGACACTCCAGGATGGTGGGGTTGGCGCGCAGGGCCAGCTGGCAAAAGCGCTCCAGCTCCCAGGAGAACTCCTCCTCGCGCGGCCCCTCCACATGGGTCGGGGGCTTCTCGAAGCCCCAGAAGAGCGGGGTGGGCGCGAGATACACCCCGCGCCGGTCGGTGTCACTGGTCTCCGTGGCCAGACCGAAGGCGCGCGAGCCCATCACACAGGCGTAGACGGTGTGCTCGGCGACCAGGGTGTGACCTTCGGCGGCTTCGGACATGGCGGCGATTGTCGCTGGCGGGATGGTGAATGTCACCAGGTTTTGGAAGCGGAATGTCGAAGTCCGGCGGCGTTCTCACCGTCGGTGGGCGGCCGGTCGCAACCCGCAGAGGCCGCCGGTCGCGACGCGCAGGGACCGCCGCCCGCGCGCCCCCGGCCGTCTCGCCGGCCGGCCGCCGCGTACGGATTGTCGGTGCGGCTGGTTACGCTGATCAGTGCGCGCACAGGTGCGTGACGCGGCACAGAACGCAAGGGGAGCAGCGACGTGGCGGTACGAGCGGTCCGCGGGGCCGTCCAGCTGGAGCGGGACGACGCGGAGCATATGCAGCAGCAGGTCGGCGAACTGCTCACCGCCCTCCTCGAACGCAACGGCCTCACCGCGGACGACCTGATCAGTGTGTGGTTCACCGCCACCCCCGATCTGCACAGCGACTTCCCGGCCGCCGCCGCGCGCGCCCTGGGCATCACGGACGTGCCGCTGATCTGCGCCCAGGAGCTGGACATCACCGGTGCCATGGAGCGCGTGGTACGGGTGCTCGCCCATGTCGAGACCGATCTGTCCAAGGCCGGGATCGCCCATGTCTACCTCGGCGCGGCCGGGGCGCTGCGAAAGGACATCGCGCAGTGAGAAGCGCACTCGTCATCGGAACGGGCCTGATCGGCACCTCCGCCGCGCTGGCGCTGAGCGCCCGCGGCGTCCAGGTCTTCCTGGAGGACCACGACCAGGCCCAGGCCCGTACCGCCGCCGCGCTCGGCGCGGGCACCACCGAGCCGCCCCCGGGCCCGGTCGACCTGGCCGTCGTGGCCGTGCCGCCGGCCCATGTCGCGACGGCGCTGGCCGATGCCATACGGCGCGGGGCGGCCCGCGCCTACCTCGACGTCGCCAGCGTCAAGGGCGGCCCGCGCCGCGAGCTGGAGGCGATGGGCTGCGAGCTGTCCGCCTACCTCGGCACCCACCCGATGGCCGGCAAGGAGCGCTCCGGCCCGCTGGCCGCCACCGCCGACCTCTTCGAGGGCCGGCCCTGGGTGCTCACCCCGACCCGCGACGGCGACACCGAAGTGCTCAATCTCGCACTGGAACTGGTCGCCCTGTGCCGGGCCGTCCCGGTGGTGATGGACGCGGACGCGCACGACCGCGCCGTCGCCCTGGTCTCGCACACCCCGCAACTGGTCTCCAGCCTGGTGGCCGCCCGGCTCAAGGGCGCCGACGAGACCGCCGTACGCCTCTGCGGCCAGGGCATCCGCGATGTGACGCGGATCGCGGCCTCCGATCCGGCGATGTGGATCGACATCCTCTCCGCCAATCCGGGCCCGGTCGCCGATGTGCTGGGCGAGATCGCCGCCGACCTGGACGAGACCGTACGGTCCCTGCGCGCCCTGGAGTCCGCCGACGACGCGAAGCGCGGCGGTGGCGCCGGCGGCATCGAGGACGTGCTCCGCCGCGGCAACGCCGGGCGGGAGCGGGTGCCCGGCAAGCACGGCGCCGCCCCGGCCACCTATGAGATCGTCTCCGTGCACATCGGCGACCAGCCCGGCGAGCTGGCCCGGATCTTCGCCGACGCCGGCCGGGCCGGGGTCAACATCGAGGACGTCCGCATCGAGCACGCCACCGGCCAGCAGGCCGGCTTCATCCAGCTCATGGTCGAGCCGCAGGCCGTCCCGGGACTGACCGCGGAGCTGCGGGAGCGGGGCTGGTCGATCCGGCAATGACACCGTGGACGGCGCCGTGCGGGTGAGCCAGTAACCTTGTCCGAGGCCGTTGTGGCCCTTGGACCCCCGCCCCGTGTACAAGAAAGGTGTTCGTCACCGTGGAAACCGCCGCTCGGACCGCCCCGGCAGCAGTGATTGTCGCCATCGACGGCCCCGCAGGCACGGGCAAGTCCAGCACGTCCAAGGCCGTCGCCGCCAAGCTGGGCCTCGGCTACCTCGACACCGGCGCCCAGTACCGCGCGATCACCTGGTGGATGCTGACCAACGGCATCGACGTCAACGACGCAACCGCGGTGGCCGACGCCTCCGCCAAGCCCGTGATCGTCTCCGGCACCGACCCGGCCGCCCCGACCATCACGGTCGACGGCCTGGACGCCGCGGGCCCGATCCGCACCCAGGAGGTCACCGCCGCGGTCAGCGCCGTCAGCGCCGTGCCCGAGGTGCGGACCCTGATCACCGATCTGCAGCGCAGCATCGCCGCCGAGGCCCCCAACGGCATCGTCGTCGAGGGCCGGGACATCGGCATCACCGTCCTGCCCGACGCCGACCTCAAGGTCTTCCTCACCGCCTCCCCGGAGGCGCGGGCGGCCCGCCGCAGCGGTGAGCTCAAGGGGAAGGAGGCCGGTGACCTGGCCGCCACCCGCGAGGCGCTGATCAAGCGGGACGCCGCCGACTCCGGCCGCAAGACCTCCCCGCTGGCCAAGGCGGACGACGCCGTCGAGGTCGACACCACCGAGCTCACGCTGGAGCAGGTCATCGAGTGCGTGGTCACCCTCATCGAGGGCGCCGGTGCCGAGAAGGCAGGGCGGGTCGCCCGGTGACCGACAGCGGCGGGGCCCCGAGCGAGGCGGGCGCCGCGGTCGGCCGGCGGATCGGCATCGGCCTGATGTACGGGCTGTGGCGGCCGCGGGTGCTGGGCGCCTGGCGGGTGCCCCCGTCCGGCCCGGTGATCCTGGCCGTCAACCACTCGCACGGCATCGACGGCCCGATGTTGATGGGCACCGCGCCGCGGCCGGTGCACTTCCTGATCAAGAAGGAAGCCTTCGTCGGCCCGCTGGACCCGTTCCTGCGGGGCATCGGGCAGCTGAAGGTGGACCGCGAGACCACCGACCGCAAGGCGATCACCGACGCCCTCGGGGTACTGGCCCAGGGCGGAGTGCTGGGAATCTTCCCGGAAGGCACCCGCGGCGAGGGCGACTTCGCGTCCCTGCGCGCGGGCCTGGCGTACTTCGCGGTGCGCTCCGGCGCCCCGGTGGTGCCGGTGGCGGTGCTCGGCAGCACGGAGCGGCACAGTCGGCTGACACCGGCCGTGCCGCCGTTGCGCTCCCGCGTCGATGTCGTCTTCGGTGACGCCTTCGAAGCGGGCGACAACAGTGGCCGGCGCACCCGTAAGGCGCTCGACGAGGCGACCGTACGGATCCAGGAGCGGCTGACCGCCCACCTGGCACAGGCCAGGCGCCTGACCGGGCGCTGAAGAGACGTGAGTAGTGGGCCGCGGACGAGCGGCCCACCGATCACGAGGACCACGCGGCGGTAGCCGCACATTGAATGCGTGAGGAACGGACTTCATGAACGACCAGATCCCCGCCGGCGACGAGCACGGTGCGCTGGGCGACGCCGAGTACGCGGAGTTCATGGAGCTCGCCGCGGAGGAGGGCTTCGACCTCGAGGAGGTCGAGGGCGACATCGCCGCGGCCGGCCACGGCCCGCTGCCCGTCCTCGCCGTCATCGGCCGCCCCAATGTCGGCAAGTCGACCCTGGTGAACCGCATCATCGGCCGCCGGGAAGCGGTCGTCGAGGACAAGCCGGGCGTCACCCGCGACCGCGTCACCTACGAGGCCGACTGGAACGGCCGCCGCTTCAAGGTCGTCGACACCGGCGGCTGGGAGCAGGACGTCCTCGGCATCGACGCCTCCGTGGCGCTGCAGGCCGAGTTCGCCATCGAGGCCGCCGACGCGGTGGTCTTCGTGGTCGACGCCAAGGTCGGCGCCACCGACACCGACGAGGCCGTCGTCAAGCTGCTGCGCCGGGCCGGCAAGCCCGTCGTCCTGGTCGCCAACAAGGTCGACGGCCCGTCGGGCGAGGCCGACGCCGCCATGCTGTGGTCGCTGGGCCTGGGCGAGCCCTACCCGGTCTCCGCGCTGCACGGCCGGGGCACCGGCGACATGCTCGACGCCGCGCTGGAGGCGCTGCCCGAGGCCCCCGCGCAGACCTTCGGCACCGCCCTCGGCGGCCCCCGCCGGATCGCGCTGATCGGCCGGCCGAACGTCGGCAAGTCGTCGCTGCTGAACAAGGTCGCCGGCGAGGAGCGGGTGGTCGTCAACGAGCAGGCCGGCACCACCCGCGACCCGGTCGACGAGATGATCGAACTGGGCGGCAAGACCTGGAAGTTCGTCGACACCGCCGGTATCCGCCGCCGGGTGCACCTCCAGGAAGGCGCCGACTACTACGCCTCGCTGCGCACCGCGGCGGCCGTCGAGAAGGCCGAGGTCGCGGTCGTCCTGATCGACGCGTCCGAATCCATCAGCGTCCAGGACCAGCGCATCGTCACGATGGCCGTGGAGGCCGGACGCGCCCTGGTCATCGCCTACAACAAGTGGGACACCCTCGACGAGGAGCGCCGCTTCTACCTGGAGCGGGAGATCGAGCGGGACCTCGTGCAGATCCCCTGGGCGATGCGGGTGAACGTCTCCGCGCGTACCGGCCGGCACATGGAGAAGCTGGTCCCGGCGATCGAGACCGCGCTGGAGGGCTGGGAGACCCGGATCCCCACCGGGCGGCTGAACGCCTTCCTCGGTGAGATCGTCGCCTCCCACCCGCACCCGATCCGCGGCGGCAAGCAGCCCCGCATCCTCTTCGGCACCCAGGCGGGCACCAAGCCGCCGCGCTTCGTCCTGTTCGCCTCCGGCTTCCTGGAGGCCGGCTACCGCCGCTTCGTCGAGCGGCGGCTGCGTGAGGAGTTCGGCTTCGACGGCACGCCGATCCACATCTCCGTGCGGGTGCGCGAGAAGCGCAGCAAGAAGAAGTAGCGGCGGATCGGGCCGCGCGGACCGCTCAGTGTCCGTGCGGCCGGGCGTCCCGCTGCGCCGGTGGCAGCGCCGCCGGGACATGGCCCCGCGGGTGGTACGGCTGCCGGCTGACGACCTCCCAGTGGCCCGCGGACGCCGCCGTACGGTTCCAGTTCACGGCACCGCGCAGCGACTCCGGGAGCTCCGGCTCGTCCGTACGGTCCCCGGGCAGGGCCCGGAAAGCGCGGCGGTACTCGGCGTACAGCGCGTCATAGATCGGCGTGGCCGAACCATGCTCCGTGGTGTGCGTCGTCCGGTGTTCGTAGGACGGGCGCATGCCGGGGATCGGGTGGGTGTACGGGGCGCGGGAGGACGGGTCGTATGCGTGCACGTCTGTGCCAACGACCTCGACGGCCGCGGGATGCGGCTTTCGTGCGGAAATGGCTGATCGCGGGGGCGTGACCGTCCGGAATGGCGGTCCGCCCCCGCGATCGGGTGCCGGGGGCTGTCAGGTGCCGGCCAGCGGCATCTCCGCGGCGACCAGGGTGCCCTTGGCCGCGGCCTTCTCCAGCGCCTCGCGCATCAGGTCCTCGCGGGGCTGGTGGCCGATGGAGCCCGCGGGCGCCGCGTACATCAGCACCGACTGCGCCTTGTTGGCCGCGGCGCGCCAGCCGTCCGAGACGGCCAGCGGCTGGTGGGCCTGCCACCAGGCGGCCTGCTGGCCGGCGCCGCCCGGCTGCAGGACGGCGTGCAGTTTGCCCATGGCCAGCAGCGCGGACCAGCCCGGGTTCGGACCGGGGAGCTGGTCCACGTCCGTCACCGGGTGGAAGCCCTGCTCCAGGAGCAGCGGAAGGAAGGCGTCGTCCGGGCCGGCCGTGCCGGGGCGGGCGATCGGGCCGTCCGGCTCGACCACCAGGGCCGGGCGCAGGTCGCCCTCGACCAGCACCAGACCGCAGGTGATCCCGAGGGTCGCCTGGCGCGGGGTGGTGGGGAGCGGGACGGCCGGGGCGGGAGTCTCGGGGGCGGCGTCCTCGCCGGTGATGGAGCGCACGGCTCCCTGAAGCTGCTCCTCCGACACCGGGACGACCTGCGAGGGGATGCAGGTGGCGTGGGCGAACGCGAGCACCGCGGTCTCCTCGCCCACGAACAGGACGGTGCTGGTGCGCTCCTGCTCACTGTCCCCGGGGGTCCGGCAGGAGGTGCAGTCATAGCTGCCGGGGGCGTCGCCACCGGCCAGCAGGCGGTCGGCTTCTTCGTCGCCGATCTCGGCGCGAACGTCGTCGCTGACGTCGAGCATGCGCGGCACGGGTGGCTCCTCGATCTCTGTGCGTCTGCCGGGTGGTCTCCCGGCTCGTACAAGGACAACGGGTGACCTGCGGCAGGAGTCACGCGAGGGCGGGAACGGAATCGAACCAATCCCCGCACAGCGGAAAACCGTGGAAAGCCGCCCCAGAAGCGGTCACATAACGCCAACTCTTGCGCAGAACTTGGCGCAGTCGGCGGTGTTCCGTACACCGGACCGGGTGGGTGCGGGGTCCTGAGGGCGTGGCGCGCTGGTCAGCGGCCGACGGCTGCTTACCGTCACCGGCTATGTCGGACAACTCTTCGGCGCCTCGGCGCTTCGTGGGATCCGTCGGGCTGCTCACCGTGGCCGCCGCCCTGGTGCTGTGCCTGCCCGGCGCCGCCGCCGCCGACGGGACCGGCGGCGGCCCCGGCGGCAAGACCACGCACGCCTGCGCCGCCGACCATTGGCCCTGGGGCTGCCTCGCGGAGTGCGAGAGCAGCGGGGACTGGCACGTCAACACCGGCAACACCTTCTACGGCGGGCTGCAGTTCTGGCAGCCCACCTGGGAGGCCTTCGGCGGCCTCGACTTCGCGGAGCGGGCCGATCTCGCCACCCGCAAGGAGCAGATCAAGATCGCGAAGCGGGTGCAGGCCGCCCAGGGATGGGGCGCCTGGCCGGTGTGCGCCCGGCGTTACGGACTGCTTCCCCCCGCGCGGACCCATGTCGTACGGAGCGGGGAGACGCTGGGCGAGATCGCCGAGAAGTACCAGGTGAAGGGCGGCTGGCGGGCGCTGTACAGCGCCAACCGCTCGACCATCGGGCCGGATCCCGGCAAGCTCATGGCCGGCACCAAGCTGCGGCTCCCCGAGAGCCCGAAGAAGCACTCCCGTCCGGCGGACGACGAATGACGGGCGGGCGGCGGGAGTTCAGCGGCGGGAACGCCGCGCCGGAAGGCCTGGTGAACGCGGCGGAGGCGGAGGGGATCCCAGGTCGGGAGGTTCCCTGCCGCAGCTACCGATGACCTAACTTTTGCGGAACAAGTTGGCGAAAGACCCAACCGGGAACCGGTTTTCGCGGTCCTACCGTTCGCAGGGGGATGCGTCGCGCCATCGGGAGGGGGGCGCGACGCATCCCACGGGGAGACCGGAACGGAAGACCAGGGGACACGGGGACGGATGCACATCTCATTCCTGATTCACAATGCCTACGGCATCGGGGGGACGATCCGGACGACGTTCAACCTCGCGCGTACGCTCGCCGAGCAGCACGAGGTCGAGATCGTGTCCGTACTGCGCCACCGCGACGCCCCGGTCTTCGACCTCGGCCCGCGCGTCGCGCTGCGGCATCTCGTGGACCTCAGGGAGAACAGCCCCGCCTACGAGGGCGCGGACCCCGCGCACGCCCGCCCCGCCAGGATATTTCCCGCCGCCGAGAACCGGTTCGGCCAGTACAGCGAGCTCACCGACGGCCGGATAGCCCAGCATCTGCGCCGGATGGAGACGGACGTGGTGGTCGGCACCCGGCCCGGTCTCAATGTGCACATCGCCAAGCAGGCGCGCCGCGGCCCGGTCCGGATAGGCCAGGAGCACCTGACCCTGGACACCCACAGCAAGGCGCTCAAACTCGCACTGCGCAGCGCCTATCCGCGCCTCGACGCGGTCACCACCGTCACCGAGGCCGACGCCCGTGCCTACCGCCGCACGCTGCGGCTGCCCGGTGTGCGGGTCGAGTCGGTGCCCAACAGCGTGCCGGCGTCCGCTCTCGCGCCCGCGGACGGCAGCGGCAAGTGGGTCGTCGCGGCCGGCCGGCTCACCCGCGTCAAGCGCTATGACGTCCTCATCCGCGCCTTCGCCCAGGTCGTCGCCGAGCGCCCCGACTGGCGGCTGCGGATATACGGCGGCGGCACCGAGAAGGCCGCGCTGCGCGCCCTGATCGACGAACTCGGCCTGTACAACCACGTCTTCCTGATGGGCCCGGCCAACCCCCTGGAGCCGGAGTGGGCCAAGGGCTCGATCGCGGCGGTCTCCTCCAGCCTGGAGTCCTTCGGGATGACCATCGTCGAGGCCATGCGCTGCGGCCTCCCGGTCGTCGCCACCAACTGCCCGCACGGGCCCGGCGAGATCATCGACGACGGGGTGGACGGCAAGCTGGTCCCGGTCGGCAATCCGGAGGCGCTGGCCGGCTCGCTGCTCACGCTGATCAACGACGACGACGCCCGCAAGCGGATGGGCGGGGCCGCGCTGGCCTCGTCCGCCCGCTTCGACCCCGCCACGGTCGCGGAACGCCATGAAGAGCTCTTCGCCGAACTGCTCGCCCGCAGGCGGGGCCACCGGCTGCGCGGCAGCCTGCATCGCGCCCGGGGAGCCCTGCTCGGCGGCGCATACGCCACCAAGGATGCGGCCCGCGCCGCGATGAGAGGGGTGCGGACGGTATGACGGCGCCGAGCCAACTGACCGTGACCGGAGACGAGATGAAGGAGTCCGCTGCCATTGATCAGAAAACCGGAGTTCCGGTGAGCGCGCACACCCCGGGCCCCGAACGGACGGGGGAGCGGGGCACGGAGGCGGAGCCGGCCGCACTGCGGGCCGACTGCATCGCGGACTCCGCGGGCGGCCTCACCTTCGACCTGAGCGTCCCCCAGGACACCCCCACCGCCTGGAGCGCGGCGCTGGTGCTGCGGCTGCGCGGCGGCGACGGCGCGGACGACGAGGTACGGCTGCCGCTCGGCCCGAACGGCGCCGGGCGCCTGCGCGCGGTGCTGCCGAGCACCGTCTCCCTCGCCGAGGGCCGCTGGAACGCCTACGCCGACCTCGGCGACGGCCGGGACCCGCGACGCCTGCTGCCGGGCGTCAACGACCTGCGGTCGCTGGTCGACCGCAGGCCGCTGGCGGGCATCGGCCGGCTCGGTGTGCGCATCCCGTACGCGACCAAGTTCGGCAACCTCGCGCTGCGCAGCTGGCTGCGCGGTCCGCACGCCGAAGCCGGTGACATCCTTGTCGCGCCCGACGGCATGACGGTCTCCGGCCGGCTCTACGGCACCGTGCCGGGCTCCGGTGCCCGCGCCGAGGCACGGTCGCGCCGCGCCCCGGACTCTCCGGGCGCCGCACCGGCCACGGTCACCGTCCCGCTGACCGTCGAGGGCTCCGGGTTCACCTTCACGCTGCCCTACGAGGAGCTGGCCGGCCGGTGGCAGCAGGGCAGCGAGCCCTGGGACCTGTGGCTGCGCCCCGCCGAGGGCGCCCGGCCGGTGCGCATCGCGCGCCTCCTCGACGACGTGGCCGACAAGAAGCAGGTCTTCAGCTACCCCGCGCTGCCGGTGCCGGCCGCGGCGGAAGAGCTGCGGATCGGCCCGTATTACACGCTCGACAACGACCTGGCCGTCCGGGTCGCGGGGCCTGCCGGGGACTGACGGAGCGGCGCCCGCGGTCCCGGTGGCCATCGAGGACCGCGGCTGTCCGCGAAGGCTGCGAGACTCGGGCCATGTTGGAGACCTCGGCACGTCTGCTTCGCCTGCTCTCGCTGCTGCAGGCCCACCGGGAGTGGTCCGGCGCGGAGCTCGCCGACCGGCTCGACGTCACCCCGCGCACGGTGCGCCGGGACATCGACCGGCTGCGCGAGCTGGGCTACCCCGTCCACTCCGCGCCGGGGAAGGCCGGCGGCTACCGGCTCGGCGCCGGTGCCGAACTCCCGCCGCTGCTGCTCGACGACGAGGAGGCGGTGGCGGTCGCGGTCGGGCTGCGCACGGCGGCGGTGGGCGGCGTCGAGGGCATCGAGGAGTCCTCCGTACGCGCGCTGGCCAAGCTGGAGCAGGTGCTGCCGCACCGGCTGCAGCGCCAGATCGGTGCGCTGAACGCCTTCACGGTCCCGCTGCCCGGCAGCGGCGGTCCCCGGGTGGACCCGAACCTCCTCACCGAGCTCGCGCACGCCTGCCGCGACTGCCGGCAGTTCCGCTTCGACTACACCACCCACGACGGCACCTGCTCCCGCCGCATCGTGGAGCCGCACCGCCTCGTCTGCGCCCGGCGCCACTGGTACCTCGTCGCCTGGGACGTGGACCGTGCGGACTGGCGCACCTACCGCGTCGACCGCCTCACCCCCACCCCGCCGCACGGGCCGCGCTTCACGCCCCGCCCGCCGCCGGCGGCGGATCTCGCCGCGTATGTCTCCCGGGGGATCTCCACCCGGGTCTACGCCCGGCAGGCCACCGTGCTGCTGCACGCCCCGCTGGAGCGCGCCGCGGAGCGCATCGGCCCGGCCGCCGGGACGCTCGAAGCCGTCGACGAGCAGTCCTGTCTGCTGCGTACCGGGGCGCACAGCCTGGAGCTGATGGTGCTCCACATCGTGCTGACCGGATTCGACTTCGAGGTCCGCGAGCCGCCGGAGCTGCAAAGCCGCATACGGGAGATCAGGGACCGGCTCTCCCGGGCACTGGCGGCGGCGTCGCCGTCGGCTGCTTCCCCACCTCCGGATGGTGCAGATCGAAGGCGGGGGACTCGGAACGGACCTTCGGAAGAGTCGTGAAGTTGTGCCGCGGCGGCGGCGAGGAGGTCGCCCACTCCAGGGAGCGGCCGAAGCCCCAGGGGTCGTCCGCGGTGATCCGGGAGCCGTGGCGGGTGGTCTTCCAGACGTTGTAGAGGAACGGCAGCGTGGACAGGCCCAGCAGGAAGGAGCCGACGGTGGAGAGGGTGTTGAGGGCCGTGAAGCCGTCGGCGGCCAGATAGTCGGCATAGCGCCGCGGCATGCCTTCCGCGCCCAGCCAGTGCTGGACGAGGAACGTGGTGTGGAAGCCGACGAACAGTGTCCAGAAGTGGATCTTTCCCAGCCGCTCGTCGAGCATCTTGCCGGTGAATTTCGGCCACCAGAAGTAGAAGCCCGCGTAGGTGGCGAAGACGACCGTCCCGAAGACGACGTAGTGGAAGTGGCCGACGACGAAGTAGGTGTCGGTGACGTGGAAGTCCATCGGCGGGGAGGCGAGGATGACGCCGGTCAGCCCGCCGAACAGAAAGCTCACCAGGAACCCCGCCGACCACAGCATCGGCGTCTCGAAGGACACCGAGCCGTGCCACATGGTGCCGATCCAGTTGAAGAACTTCACCCCGGTCGGCGCCGCGATCAGGAACGACAGGAGGGAGAAGAACGGCAGCAGCACCGCCCCCGTCGCGAACATGTGGTGCGCCCAGACCATCGCCGACAGGGCCGTGATGGCCATCGTCGCCCCGATCAGCATCACGTAGCCGAAGATCGGCTTGCGGGAGAAGACCGGGATGATCTCCGTGATGATGCCGAAGAACGGCAGCGCGATGATGTAGACCTCGGGATGGCCGAAGAACCAGAACAGGTGCTGCCACAGCAGCGCACCGCCCCACCGCGCCTCGAACACCACCGACCCGAACTGCCGGTCCGCCTCCAGCACCAGCAGCGCCGCCGCCAGCACGGGGAACGCCATCAGCACCAGGATCGAGGTGAAGAGGATGTTCCAGGTGAACACCGGCATCCGGAACATCGTCATCCCGGGCGCCCGCAGCACGATGATCGTGGTGATGAAGTTGACGGCACCGAGGATGGTGCCGAAGCCGGCCAGCGCCAGCCCCATGATCCACATATCGGCGCCGACGCCGGGGGAGCGGACCATCGAATTCAGCGGGGCGTAGGCCGTCCACCCGAAGGCCGGGCCGCCGAACGGCGTGAGGAAACTGCCCAGCACGATCAGGCCGCCGAAGAGGAAGAGCCAGTACGAGAACATGTTCAGCCGCGGGAAGGCCACATCGGGCGAGCCGATCTGCAACGGCATGATCTCGTTGGCGAAACCGGCGAATGCGGGGGTGGCGAAGAGCAGCAGCATGATCGTGCCGTGCATGGTCACCGCCTGGTTGAACTGCTCCGCACCGATGATCTGCAGCCCCGGCCGGGCCAGTTCGGCGCGCATCACCAGCGCCAGCAGACCGCCCACCAGGAAGAAGCCGAACGCGGTGATCAGATAGAGGTGCCCGATCTTCTTGTGGTCGGTGGTCGTCAGCCAGTCGACCAGCACCGCCCCGCGGCGCCGCGCCCCGGGGGGCCGCAGTTCCGCCTGGCCGGTGTCGGTAACCATCCGCTGCGCCCCGTTCGTCGAAGGTGTACTGGGCCCGGCACATGATGCTCGCGCGGGGGGCGCAGAGCGAGGTGGCGCTCCGGTCCGTTCCGGTGGGATCAGGCGGTCCGGTGGCCGGTCCGGTGGTCGCTCCGGCGTACGGCGGGCGGAAGGGGCCGGAGCGGGCGCGGAGGCGGCAAGCGGGGCGATGTGCGGGAAATGTGTGCGGAGTGTGTCTCGTTGGACAATTCCCGGCGGCCGATAAAGAACGCCAGATACGGGTAATCCGAAACTCACCGGGGATTATTTTCGGACGGCCGGCCGCGATGCGCCGAGTTACCCATCACGTTTCGCATTTGATCAAGGCGGAATTCCGGCCGCTTAATTTTCCACCCGGTTGCGCCGTCACGCGGCGCGTAAGGGTGACGGAAGCTCCGGCAAACGCACCAGCGTTCGCTGTGACACAAGTGTGACGAAGGCCGGACCGGGAGGTCACCGAGGTGTGCGGGGGCCGGGGTTCCGCGGGCCGGCCCGGGCGCCTACGGTGGCTGTCATGGCTGACGTACCGAACCTTCCGGACAACCCTCAGGACGACATCGAGGCGTATGTCGGCCTTGCCCAGCAGGACGCCGAAGAACAGGCCAGAGGGCGCGGCTGGACCACGGTCCGCTCGCTGCCGCCGGGCGCGATCATCACCATGGAGTACCTGGCCGGCCGCCTCAATTTCGAGGTCAAGGACGGCACGGTGCACCGCACCTGGCAGGGCTGAGCGCCGTACGCACGACGAAGGCCCCGGCCGCTTTGTGGGGAGCGGCCGGGGCCTTCGGTGCGGGGCGGGGGTGTGCGTACCGGCCCCGCCGCCTGCGCCGTGCTCAGCCGTTCGCGTTGCGGCCGCGCCCGGAGATCGGGCTGAGCGGCGTCGTGCGCGAACGGTCCGCGTGCGGCGGTCGCCGGCTGCCCGCCGGGGTGACCGGGGCGCGCTCCGAACGGATGGTGTACGGGCGCGAGGGGTGGTGCGGCCAGGTGTCCGGGTTGTGGGCGGCGGACCGGCCGCCCGTGCCGGCGGAGATCGTCTCGCGGACCAGCACCTCGCCGTCGGGGGCGATGCGCTGCCGGGACACCCCGGGAGCCAGCGAGCCGACCGGCAGCGGGCCGCGCAGCGAATCGGGGCGCAGCCGCAGCCACAGCCGCAGCAGGATGCCCATCAGGCGGTCCTCGAACCAGGTGATCCCGGGCTCCAGCCAGGGCATCGCCAGCAGCACCAGCAGCCCCGCGGCCCAGCCGAGCAGCACATCGCTGACCCAGTGGGTGCCGAGGTAGACGGTGGTCATGCCGACGCCCAGCGCGCCCAGCGCGGCGATCACCGACAGCGTGCGGCGGCGCAGCGAGGTGGTCGCCAGGTAGGCCAGCACACCCCAGGTGACCACGGCGTTCGCGGTGTGACCCGAGGGGAATATGTCGCCCCCGAGCCCCATCTCGTTGGCGCCCACCACGGTCGCGTAGTGCGGGCCGAGCCGCCCCATGCCGAGCTTGGCGGCGCCCACGGTGACGTTCAGCAGCAGCAGTGAGGCGCCGAGCACCAGCAGCGGGTGGAGGTTGCGCTGGCGCCAGCAGCGCCAGCCCAGCCATGCCGCCACCGCCACCGCGGTCGGTCCGCGCTGCCCCAGTACAACGAAGTAGTCGAGGAAGGCATGGATCTCAGGCCACTGCTTGTACGGCCTGAAGAACATGACTTGCCAGTCGAACGTGACCAGCCATGTAGTAGCCAGCACCCCGGCCACGATCGCGAGGTACACCGCCAGCGTTCCCCAGAACAGCCACAGGCGGGTCCGGGTCATGCGGGGCGGTCGGACGCGATCGGTCGGGCGCTGCTCCTCCATCTGGTCGAGCTTGTCATCGGTACGCACTCAATCGACGTTACCGCGTGTGATGTAGGTGCTTGGTCAAACTGTGCGCTTTGTAATGACGATGTGATGTGGAATGTGTCTCAATCGGGGCTTCGGAGCTGGGATTTGGCGGGGAATTCCCGGCGATTCTCAATCGCTTCCCGGGGCCCGCGTGTCGTCACCATGAGCGCCTTATCTGCTTTTCTCCCGGCGGAGTTTATCGGTCTGTCGCCCGGGGGTCGCGCGACGTTCCCCCGCGGGGGTGTCACGGAAAGCGTTCGTTCGGTCACCAAGGGTTGCGAGGGGGTCACGGTGGACCCGAACCGTTCAGCCAGAACGCCCCGTACGCCGCGGAGCCGGCCGCCACCAGGGCGACGGCCAGCCAGGACCGGACCGGGTGCCGGCGCGCGAGCCCGGCCGCCGCCGGCAGCAGCAGCGGATAGGCCGGCAGCATCAGCCGCGGCTTGGACCCGAAGTAGCCCTTGGCGGTCAGCGCGAGCAGCAGCACCGTGCCGCCGTAGACCACCAGCGGCAGCGGCTGGCCCTGCCGCACGCCGCGCACATACAGCCAGAGCACCAGCCCGACGCCGAGGAGCAGCCCGAGTCCCGCCGCGAACGAGGGGCCCGACAGCAGCTCCCCGAGGAAGGCGCCGAAGGCGATCCCCCCGTCGAAGCCGTTGCCCCAGCCCGCCTGGACGTCCAGATAGCCGGTGAACGAGCCCTGCCGCGCCGCCACCCACAGGAAGTACCCGCCCCAGCCGAGCGGGGCGAGCAGCACGCCGGGCAGCAGGCCCGGCTGCGCGCGCAGCGCCGCGCGCCCCCATACGCCGCCGGTCCGCTGCCGCCACAGCGTCGCCGCCGCGGTGACCCACACCGCCGCGACCACCGCCGCACCCACCGGCCGGGTCAGCCCGGCCAGCGAGGCCAGCACCCCCGCCCACACCCAGCGCCCGGTCAGCACGGCATACAGGGACCAGGCCGCGAGCGCGGTGAACAGCGACTCCGAGTACGCCATCGACTGCACGATCCCGACCGGCACCGCGGCCCACAGCGCCGCCAGGGCGACCCCGGCCCGGTGTCCGTGCAGCCGCTCGCCGGTCGCGTACAGCGCCCAGGCGGCGGCCAGCGACGCCAGCCAGGACACCACCAGCCCGGCATCGGCGGGCGACAGCGGCACCACGGCCGACAGGCCCCGCTCCAAAGACGGCAGCAGTGGGAAGAACGCCAGGTCGGAGTGGACGGCGCCGTGCGGCAGCTGCACCGTGTAGCCATAGCCCTGCTCGGCGACCCGGGTGTACCAGAGCGCATCCCAGCGGACGGCCAGCAGCGTGTGCCAGTCCTTGCCGTTGACCGTGGACCAGACCCCGAGGACGACGAGCCCCAGCAGCCGGATCGCCGCGAAGGCCGCCAGCGCGGGCGCGGCCCGGCGCAGCGCGGCCCGTGCGGCGGGCACGTCGCACAGGGGCCGGGCGGGAACGGCCGCGGAGGCAAGATCGTTCATCCGGAAGATTATCCAGGTGGCCGAAGAACGATTGCCGACGGCGGGGTGGGGAACGCACGGCGCTGCGATGTGCGTCTCTTCGTGAGGTGAGCCACGCGGCAGCCACCGGGACTCGCGTAGTCTGACGTCTCTACTCGCTTGTGCCGCCGGTTCCACCGGGGCGTTTTCGCGCCCTGATCCGTGGCCGCGAGAGCATGACTGGAGGTGCTGCATGTCCGGGACGACCGCGTCCGGCAGTGGACGGACGGCTGGTGTTCCCCGGCTCACCGGCGGCGGCGCGAACCGCTGGACCGTGCTGATCGTGCTCTGCGTCAGTTTGCTGTTCGTCGCACTGGACACCACGATCCTGTACGTCGCCGTGCCCTCCGTCACCGAGGACCTGCGGCCGGGCCCGGTGGAACTCCTCTGGATCGTCGACGTCTACCCGCTGATCGCGGCCTCGCTGTTGATCCTGTTCGGCACCCTCGGCGACCGGGTCGGCCGCCGCCGTGTCCTCCTTCTCGGCTACGGCCTCTTCGGCCTGGCCTCGGCCGCCGCCGCGCTCGCGCCCAACCCGCAGATCCTGATGGTGGCCCGCGCCCTGCTCGGCATCGGCGGCGCCATGATCATGCCGGCCACGCTGTCGATCCTGCGGCAGGTCTTCCCCGACCGGCGCGAGCGCGCGGTCGCCATCGGCGTGTGGAGCGCGGTGGCCGCGGTCGGTGCCGCGGTCGGTCCGGTCCTCGGCGGCTTCCTCGTCGAGAACTTCTGGTGGGGCTCGGTCTTCCTCATCAACATCCCGATGATGGCCGCGATGCTGCTGATAGGCCGGTGGCTGCTGCCCGAGTCGCGCGGGGAGCGCAACGGTCCCTGGGACGTGATCGGCGCGGTCGTCGCGGGGCTCGGTGTGCTGGGCATCGTCCTCGGCGTCAAGCGGATCGGCAGCGGCGCGGCCGTGCTGGGCCCGACCACGCTCCTGCCCATCGTCCTCGGCATGCTGCTGCTGGTCCTGTTCGTACGCCGCCAGCGCCGGCGCACGCACCCGCTGATCGATATGCGGCTGTTCGCCAGGCCGGCCTTCGGCACCTCCGTCGGCTGCATCGTGCTGGCCATGCTCGCCCTGGTGGGCCTGCAGCTGATCGCTGTCCAGTACCTCCAGCTCGTGCTCGGACTGAGCCCGCTGCAGACCGGTCTGCGGATGCTGCCGCTGGTCTTCGCCGCGATGGCCGCCGGCCTGACCGGCTCGAAGATGCTGCAGGCCCTCGGCCCGCGCGCGATGGTGTCCCTCGGCTTCGTGCTGACCGCCGTCGCGGTGCTCTGTCTGACCGCGATGAGCAGCCAGGACCGCCCCTGGCTGCTGTCCGCGGGCTTCGTCCTGCTCGGTTTCGGCTTCCAGTCCACGCTGTTCGGGGCGTACGAGTCGATGCTCAGCGAGGCGCCCGCCGAACAGTCGGGCGGGGCCGCCGCGATCGGGGAGACCTCCTACCAACTCGGCGCGGGGATCGGTGTCGCCCTGCTCGGCAGCGTCATGAACGCCGCCTACGCCCCGGGCCTGGCGCATGTGGACGGCGTTCCCGGGCGGGCCTCCGCCTCGGCCGCGCACTCCCTCGGCGAGGCCTACAAGGTGGCCGCCGGACTGGGCGAGGGTGCCAAGGTGGCGCTGCGTGAGGCCGCCCGGGAGTCCTTCGTCCACGGGCTGCACGTCACGCTCGTCGCCAGCGCCGTGCTGCTGCTGGTCGGTGCGGGGATCGCGCTGCGGCTGCCGCGCCGGGCGGCGGAGTCCACGGAGCGGGCGGAAGCGGACGGGGAGCCTGCCCCGGGCGGCGGCACGGCCGGTGCCGGCCGCGGCAGCGGTGAGCCCGCCCCGGCGAGTTCCGGCCGCTGACCGGCGTTTCTCCCTGCGGGCGTCGCTGCCCCGCCCTGCGCGTGCCTGCCCGACCGATGGCTGCCCGCCCCGCCGCGCGGCGGTGACCCTTGCCGCGCGGCACCGGGGGCCGTACCGTCGGAAGCGAATAACTACCGCTGCTAGTTTTTCGCCAGCGCTGAACCCGCCGGAGGCCCCGCCATGCCCGCAAAGCCGTCCGCCACCTCCCCGGTGTCCGCAGCCCCGGTGGTCCCGCCGTTCGACCCCGGTGACCCGCTGGGCCTCGACGACCTGCTGACCGACGAGGACCGTGCCGTCCGGGACACCGTCCGGGGGTGGGCCGCGGGCCGCGTCCTGCCGCACATCGCCGACTGGTACGAGCGCGGTGAGCTGCCCGGTATCCGTGAACTCGCCCGCGAACTCGGCTCCCTGGGCGCCCTGGGGATGTCCCTGACCGGCTACGGCTGTACGGGCGCCTCCGCCGTCCAGTACGGCCTGGCCTGCCTGGAGCTGGAGGCCGCCGACTCCGGAATCCGCTCCCTGGTCTCCGTCCAGGGCTCGCTCGCCATGTACGCGATCTGGCGCTTCGGCTCCGAGGAGCAGAAGCAGCAGTGGCTGCCCCGGATGGCGGCCGGCGAGATCATCGGCTGCTTCGGCCTGACCGAACCGGACATCGGCTCGGACCCCGCCGCGATGCGGACGCACGCCAAGCGCGAGGGCGGGCGCGGCGGCGACTGGGTGCTCAACGGGCGCAAGATGTGGATCACCAATGGCTCGGTGGCCGGCGTCGCGGTGGTCTGGGCCCGTACCGACGACGGCATCCGCGGCTTCCTGGTCCCCGCCGGCACCCCCGGGTTCTCGGCCCCCGAGATCAAGCACAAGTGGTCCCTGCGGGCCTCGGTGACCAGCGAACTCGTCCTGGACGACGTACGGCTGCCGGCCGACGCGGTGCTCCCGGAGGTCACCGGGCTGCGCGGCCCGCTCGGCTGCCTCAGCCATGCCCGCTACGGCATCATCTGGGGCTCCATGGGGGCCGCCCGCACCAGCTTCCAGGCGGCGCTGGACTACGCGACGACGCGGGAGCAGTTCGGCAAGCCCATCGGCGGCTTCCAGCTCACCCAGGCCAAGCTCGCCGACATGGCCGTCGAACTGCACAAGGGAATCCTGCTGGCCCACCATCTGGGGCAGCGGATGGACGCGGGGCGGCTGCGCCCCGAGCAGATCAGCTTCGGGAAGCTGAACAACGTACGGGAGGCGATCGAGATCTGCCGCACGGCCCGGACGGTCCTCGGGGCCAACGGGATCTCGCTGGAGTACCCCGTCATGCGGCATGCGACCAACCTGGAATCGGTGCTCACCTACGAGGGCACCGTCGAGATGCACCAGCTGGTGCTCGGCAAGGCGCTCACCGGTCTGGACGCCTTCCGGTGAGCGGCCCCGCCCGCTCAGGCCGGTCGCTGCGTGATCCGGGGGCCCGCACACCGGCGGCTGCCGCCGCGAGCCCCCGGACCCCCGGCCAAGAGCACGCGGGTCGCGCTCAACTCTGGTTGAAGAAACCGCCGTTGCGGTGGGCGCGGGCCTCGCCGCTGACGACCTGGTAGTCGGCGGGGGTCAGCAGGAACACCCGGGTGGCGACCCGCTCGATCGAACCCCGCAGACCGAACGTCAGGCCGGCCGCGAAGTCCACCACCCGCTTGGCGTCGGAGGGCTCCATGGCCGTCAGATTGACGATCACCGGGACCCCGTCCCGGAAGAGTTCACCGATGCCGCGGGCGTCCCGGAAGCTCTCCGGGGTGACCGTGGCGATGCGGGTGCCCTGGTCCTGGGCGCTCTCGTCGGCCACCCGGACCCGGGGGTCGGTGACCCAGGGGCTGTCACCCGGGTCGCCGGCATCGGGTCCCTCGGCGTAGTCGTCGTCGTAGTAGCGCTCGTCATCACTGTCGTCGACGAGGCCAAGCCAGGCGCTCGCCTTGCGCACCGATCCCATTGACGCCTCCTCTCACCCGCGGTGTCTGTGTGTGTACCCCTATCGTCGTCCATCAGGCCGACAGTGTGCCAAGTGGATAGCCGCCGCACGGGGGGTTCGTGACACATCTGGTGCAAAGAGGGTGGCGCGTCATCACCTTTCGCGCCCCGTAAGGAAACTGACAGTATGAAGAGCCTCACGGTCGGTACCTGACCCGCCCCGGACGGGAATCGGTCAGCGGCAGGCGGACCGGACCGGCCGGTAGGTTCATACGCGGGACCAGCGCACATGTCCCGTCGTCCGACGGGCCCGGATCAGCGGGCCTCCGGCGGGCTGGTCCGCGATGCGGTCAGGGCGGAGGGCCCGGCGCCCCACTTCTTGAGGGTCCGGTCGGTGCCGTGGCCTGGGCGCACCGGTGCCGGTTCTCCTCCGGCGTCGTCCCGGAGGTGGTGCCGGCGCCGGTGGCGACCGTCAGCCCGCACGGCTGCCGCAGTGAGCCGACCTTCTTCAGCGGGCTGTCCTTGCGGACCGCGAAGCCCTGGCCGTCGCTCCGCCGGCCGGCGGGCGGAACCGCGTCGTCCGCTGATCCGTCCCACCCCTGACCGAGGGGGTCAGCGCCGCCCCGGCAGCCGTCAACGAGGCTGCCGGGGCGGAGCGTTGCGGCGGTGCGGCCATGAAGCACGTGTATCCGGCACAAGACAATCGTGTGGACCTCTTGCGCTGCGGGGGTGGCGCGCCCGAAACTCCGCTCAGCGCTTGTCAGGGGCACGCTGAAAATGAACGTGCGGATTCTCGCGTGCCCTTCGGCTGCGCCTCACGGGCTGCCCACCGGCGGCCCCCCGATCCCCTCGGAGGAATCAGTGAGGAACGAGCGCACCACCCCCCGCAGCGGCGTAGCGAGACGCACCCGGCTGATCGCCGTGGCGTCCGGACTGGTGGCCGTCGGTGCCATCGCCATCCCCACCGCCAACGCGCAGATCCCCGCCCCCGCAAGGACGTTCAGCGCCACCCAGCTCACCGCCGTCGGCCAGGCGATACGCGGCGCGGATGTCGCGGGCACCGCCTGGCGGGTCGACAGCAAGAGCCACACCCTGGTCGTCACCGCCGACCGCACGGTCTCCCAGGCGGAGATCGCCAGGATCGAGCGGGCCGCGGGCAGCAATGCCGATGCGGTCCGCATCGACCGGATCGCGGGCACCTTCCGCAAGTTCATCTCCGGCGGCGACGCCATCTACGCCCCCAGCTGGCGCTGCTCGCTGGGCTTCAACGTCCGCAGCGGCAGCACCTACTACGCCCTGACCGCCGGTCACTGCACCGACGGCAACCCGCCGTGGACCACCGGCTCCGGTGCGAGCATCGGCCCGACCGTGGGCAGCAGCTTCCCCGGCAACGACTACGGCATCATCAAGTACACCGGCTCGGTCTCCCACGCGGGCACGGTCGGCAGTCAGGACATCACCAGCGCCGGCACCCCCTCCGTCGGCCAGTCGGTCACCCGACGGGGCTCCACCACCGGCATCCACAGCGGCAAGGTGACCGCGCTGAACGCCACCGTCAACTACGGCGGCGGCGACATCGTCTCCGGACTGATCCAGACCACCGTCTGCGCCGAGCCCGGCGACAGCGGCGGCCCGCTCTACTCCGGGACCAAGGCGCTCGGCCTCACCTCCGGCGGCAGCGGCGACTGCACGTCCGGCGGCACCACGTTCTTCCAGCCGGTCACCGAGGCGCTGAGCGCCTACGGGGTGAGCGTCTACTGACGCCGGCCGGCTGACCTCCGTACGGCCCGGCCCGCGCGCACCGGGCCCGTACGGCGGGCAACCGTACCGATCGCCGGGTCCGGCTCCAGCGGCACACCGGACCCTTCTCCGGCAGCACGAGGGCCCCCGTCCACCGGTGGACGGGGGCCCGGTCGCGCCCGGTGGCGCCTGGTGTGGGTTTCCTCGCCCGCCTTCCCTGGCCGGGCATACCATGGTAAAAAGCGCGATTCGGACGGCGCGCGGCACATGTCAGGGAGCCGTGATGGTCGAAGAGCTGGTGACTGCCGGGGTGGCGCTGGCCTCCGTGGGGGCCGTGTATCTCGTGGCCGCGGCGCGGGTGGTCAAGCAGTACGAGCGGGGTGTGGTGCTCCGGCTGGGGCGGCTGGCCTCCGAGGTGCGCGGGCCTGGGTTCACCATGATCGTTCCGGGCATCGACCGGATGCGCAAGGTCAACATGCAGATCGTCACGATGCCGGTGCCCGCCCAGGAGGGCATCACCCGGGACAACGTGACCGTCCGGGTCGACGCGGTCGTCTATTTCAAGGTCGTGGACGCCGCGGACGCGGTCATCCGGGTCGAGGACTACCGTTTCGCGGTCTCGCAGATGGCCCAGACCTCACTGCGGTCGATCATCGGCAAGAGCGAACTGGACGACCTGCTGTCCAACCGGGAAAAGCTCAATCAGGGCCTGGAGCTGATGATGGACAGCCCGGCCATCGGCTGGGGGGTGACCGTCGACCGGGTCGAGATCAAGGACGTCTCGCTGCCGGAGACGATGAAGCGGTCGATGGCCCGCCAGGCGGAGGCGACCCGGGACCGGCGGGCCCGGGTGATCAACGCCGATGCCGAGCTGCAGGCGTCCAAGAAGCTGGCCGAGGCGGCCCTGGCGATGTCCGACCAGCCCGCGGCGCTGCAACTGCGGCTGCTGCAGACCGTGGTGGCGGTCGCCGCCGAGAAGAATTCCACCCTTGTCCTGCCTTTCCCGGTCGAACTGCTGCGGTTCCTGGAGCGCTCCGGGCTGCAGGCCCAGGCACAGACCGCGGCGGCCGAGGCGGAGCGGGCCGCCGGGCGGCGCCCGGACGGTCCGGCGCGGTCCGGGACCTCGGGTGCGGCCGTCGAGGGCGGTGAGGAGGGTGCGCCGCCCCCGGAGCTGGAGGACCTTCCGGACGCCGAGGAGCTGTCGTAGCCGCGGAGCGGGAACTCCGTTCCTGATGTCTGCTTTTTCGTCGTATGTGCCTGATTATGCAGTCACATACGGCGTTCTCCGCTGTACGGGGGCCGGATCCCGGCCGCCGTTTTCCGGCCAGCTATAGTCCTCACACGTTGCCGTCCGCCGGGGTGCCCGGTGTGCCTGCTGATGTCCGCACTCGGGGTCGAGGTGTGCGGACATCGGTGTGACCCTCGTGTGGCGAAATCGTGAACTCCCGTATGTGAGACCGGAACCCGGTCTTGTGCGCGAGTGAGGCGGATGGCAATACTCGGCTCCGCACGTGGGCATGGGCGCGCCTCCCGGGATCCGCCCCCCCCCGGGCAGATCCGTTCCTGCCCTGACTCCTCACTCTCCGGGCTCGGGCAACTCCCCACAGTTTCCGGGCTCTTCCCCCCACGGAGGCTCTGACTTGAAGCACCGTCGCATACCCAACCGGCGTGTCATCGTCGCAGGTGCCGGAGCCCTTGCGCTCGCGGCCACCGCCACTGTCACCCTCGCCAACGCCAACGCGTCCACGGCCCCCGCGCGCACCCCCGCGCTCGCCAAGCTGACCTCCACCGCGGCGTCGGCCCTCGCCTCCCACCTCAAGACGGACACGGCCGGTTCCTTCTACGACGCCAAGGCCAAGAAGCTGGTCGTCAATGTGGTGAACAAGGCGCAGGCCCAGGCCGTGCGGGCGAAGGGGGCGGAGGCTAGACTCGTCAAGCACACCTTCGCCCAGCTCGACTCGGCCCGGCGGACGCTGAAGTCGAAGGCGACCATCCCCGGCACGTCCTGGGGCATCGACCCGCAGAGCAACAAGGTCGTGGTCACCGCCGACCGCACGGTCAAGGGCGCCAAGCTGGACCGGCTCACCAAGGTCGCCAAGGCCCTCGGCGACAAGGTCGAGGTGCGCCACAGCAAGGGCGAGTTCACACCCTTCATCGGCGGCGGCGACGCGATCTGGGGGAGCGGGGCCCGCTGCTCGCTCGGCTTCAACGTCGTCAAGGACGGCGAGCCGTACTTCCTGACGGCCGGCCACTGCGGGAACGAGATCAAGAGCTGGTCCGACAAGCAGGGCGGCTCGGCGATCGCGACCACCGAGGACTCCAAGTTCCCGGGCGACGACTTCTCCCTGGCCAAGTACACGGGCGACACCCCGCACCCCAGCGAGGTCGACCTCTACAACGGCAGCACGCAGAAGATCACCAAGGCCGCGGAGGCCACCGTCGGCGAGAAGGTGCAGCGCAGCGGCAGCACCACTCAGGTCCACGACGGCACCGTCAAGGCGCTGAACGCCAGCGTCAACTACCAGGAGGGCACGGTCGAGGGCCTGATCCAGACCGATGTCTGCGCCGAGCCCGGTGACAGCGGTGGCGCGCTCTTCGACGGCGACGCCGCGATCGGCCTCACCTCCGGCGGCAGTGGCGACTGCTCCAAGGGTGGCGAAACCTTCTTCCAGCCGGTCCCGGAGGCCCTGAAGGCCTACGGCGCCCAGATCGGCTGACCCCCGCGCGGCAGCGCACCCTTCCGGCGCACGGCACCGCTCCTGGCGCGCGGCACCGGCTCCCGGATGCTTCGGCTTCCGGGGGCGGGCGCCGGCCCCGGTGCCCGCCGCACACGACGATCCCCGGGCACCACCCTCCGGTGCCCGGGGATCTAGAAGCAGCTCAGCCGAGCTCAGATCGGATCGGCTCAGAACTCGAAGACCACGTCGCTGTCGCTGCGCATCGCACAGGCGTTGGCGAAGGTGTAGCTGTACGAGACCCGCTTGCCCTGCCACACGCCGTCCGCGGTGACCACGACGGGGTTCCACTCCCTGGTGCACAGGCGCTCCGAGGGGGCGCCGGTTATCGCGTTGAAGTCACCGGCCACCGCCCGCAGCTGGGCGCAGGCGGCCTTCGGGTCGGGGTGGCTGCCCCTGGCCCCGGGCATACAGCTGAGCGTCACGGCGCGCTGCACCGTGGCGGTCGCACGGCTTTCGCCCTGGCCCACCGTCAGCACCAGTTCCGTCGGGGCGTACAGGCCACCGGTCCGCGACGGCTGCGCCGGTGCGGCGGCCTGTGCGGTGGTGGCGAGCGTGCCCAGGACCAGTGCCGCGCCGAGCGCGACCGCCCCAGTGATGTACCGCATGACGAACACTCCCTTGCTCGAAGGTGCAGATACCGGACGGGAGTCTGGCCCAACCGCACCCCGAAAGCATCTTGAGCGGGCATAAGGCGATCGCTTTGAGTCATTAGGCGAAAGCTGAGAGTAATGGCGCGAATGTAACCGGAGGCGGTGCGGGTCGCCCGGGGGAAAGGCGGGCTCGGCCAGTGCGGATGGTGTGCCGGTCATGCCCCTGGCAAAGGTCCCCCGCACCCGGAAGGGAGGGATCCGGCCGCCGACCGGCCGTTCGGGCGGGTTTCGATCTCCGGCGATTGGCCGAAGAGGGGGGCCTGAGGCACCCTCCGTGTCGCCCGGCGCGCCCGCTGAGGTAAGAACCGGCCACCGCCGGCTCGGCTTACCGGGCCGGCGGTCGGTGTTCCCGGTCGTGCGCCCCGTCGAGCTGCGGCAGCCCGGCCGTCAGCGCCCGCAGGCACCGCACCACCAGCTTGCCGGGCCCCCGCGGGCCGTCCGGCGCCCCGTCCCCCGCCGCCCACTCCTCCACCGCGATCCGCATCGCGGTGTTCGCGGCGGCCGCGGCCAGCCGTACCTCCAGCCCTCCCGCGCCGGTCAGCCGCGCCAGGAGCGGTACCAGCGCCTCCTCGGCATCGTGGTGGACCCGGTGCCAGACCGCGCGCAGCGCGGGATCGTCCGGCATCGCCCGCAGCAGCCCGCGGGTCCAGCGCAGCGCCTCCGCGGCCGGTTCGTCGGCGGGGGTCAGCGACCGGCGGGCCGACCGCTCCAGCACCTCGCGTACGGGTGGTGCGCCCGGCCCGGCCGGTGCGGCGGCGAGCTCGTCGGTCCACTGCCGCACCCCGTCGGCGAGCAGCGGCCGCACCGCCTCCTCCTTGGTGCGGAAGTAGCGGTAGAAGGTGCGCAGCGCGACTCCCGAGGCGCGTGCGATGTCGTCGGCGGTGACGGCGGTGCCGCGCTCGGCGAAGAGCGCCGCCGCGGTACGGGCGATCTCCAGCTGGGTCTCGGCCTTGCGCCGTTCGGTGAGCGAGGTGCGGGGTGGCGGGGCCGGGAGGGGTGGGGTCGGCATGGCGTCAGCCTACGGAACTCCGCGCCGTAGTGGCACGTAACGTGAGATTGGCACGACGTGCCAGGCAGACGTACTGTGCCACTGCGCCGACGTGCCGGCGCACCAGCACACCAGCGCACGAGCGCACCAACGCATCACCGCATCACCGCGCCAACGCACCAACGCACATCGAGAACGGAACCGGACCATGAACCGCTTTGACGGCCGCCGCACCCTGATCACCGGAGCCGGCTCGGGCATCGGCCGGGCCACCGTCCACCGGATCCTCGCCGAGGGCGGCCGGGTGGTGGCGGCGGACATCGACGCGGCAGGACTGCGGGCCACCGCCGACCGTGCGGCCGCGGACGGCGTCGCCGGACGGCTGGAGACCACGGTGCTGGACATCGCCGACGAGGCGGCGGTCCGCGCCGCCGTCCCCGCCGCGGTGGCCGGCCTCGGCGGCCTGGACGTCCTGGTCAACGCGGCCGGCATCCTGCGCGCCTCGCACACCCACGAGACCGCCCTGGCCGACTTCCAGCAGGTCATCTCGATCAACCTGACCGGCACGTTCCTGATGATCCGCGAGTCGCTGCCCGCGCTCCTGGAAGGCCGCGCGCCGGTCGTGGTCAACTTCAGCTCCACCTCCGCCGCGTTCGCGCACCCGTACATGTCGGCGTACGCGGCGAGCAAGGGCGGCATCCAGTCCATGACGCACGCCATCGCGAGCGAGTACGGCAAGCAGGGGCTGCGCGCGGTCTGCGTGGCGCCCGGCTCCATCGCCAGCGGCATGACCAGCGGCGGCGTCCCCGGCCTGCCCGAGGACGCCGATACGAGCCTGTTCGACAAGCTCACCCCGGCCCTCGGCGAGGGCTTCGCCGGCCCGGAAACGGTCGCGGGCGTCATCGCGATGCTCGCCTCACAGGACGGCGCGTTCATCACCGGCACGGAGATCCGGATCGACGGCGGCACGCATATGTGAGCCAGGGGGCGGCAGGCGGGCTCCGGTGGCCGGGCCGTCAGGCCGACTGCGCGACCTCGGTGAGGGGGACTGTCTCCGGCCTCGGCTCTGCGAGGGGCACCGGATTTCAGTGCCTCGGGGTTCGTGCATGGGGCCGTGCGCGGCATTGACCAGGGCCTCGGTGGCCCCTCAGCCCAGCCGGGGCGGCGGCAACGTGCCCTCATAGGGCGTCCCCCGCAGGACGGCGGTGACGAAGTGGCCGCGGGGGACGGGGTGGTCGGCGAACCATGACCCGAGTCGGTGGTCGGCTCCGGGGTGGACGAAGCGGGTGAAGTGTGCGGGCGAGGTGCCCAGGGCGGCGGCGATGGCTTCGGTGACCGCTGGGGGGATCACCGCGTCGTTGGCCGGTGTGACGAGTACTGCCCGGGTGGACAGGGAGCGGAAGACCTCGAAGGCGGGGGAGGTGCGCCAGTTCCCGGGTGTGCGGATGATCTCGGTGAAGCCCGCGCCGAAGGGGACGGCCCAGGCGTCGGCCGCGTAGACCGCCGGGGCGCACAGTCCGATGGACGCCACGCGCGAGCCGTAGTGTGCGGCGAGGTCGGCGACGGTCTGCCCGCTCATGCTGAATCCGATCAGCGCCAGGCCGGCATCGGCGGGGACGCAGTGGTCGATCATGGTGCGGGCCTGGCGGAACCGGCGTTGCAGGCTCAGCTCCCGGAGCTGACCGGTGCTGTTGCCGTGCCCGGAGAAGTCGCAGGCGAGAGCGTGGTGTCCGCGGGCGGCGAAGTCGGTCAGCAGCGCGGTGTGACGGGCTTTGTCACTGGTGCCCGCGCCGTGCAGGACCACCGTCGTGAGGGGGGTGCGGGGGCTCGTGGGTGTCCGCTGCAGCGGCTCGGCTGCCGTGCAACTGAGGGTTTCGCCGTCGCAGTCGATGGTGAACGGCCGGAGTGTTTCGTGGTGCGGACTCCTGTGGCCGGTACCGGTCATACGGCCTTGGCCTCCAGGAGAGCAGGGGTGTGACGGGCGGGCCGGACGATGCCGGCCGTGGCGGCGGCGATGACACAGCACAACACGGGAAGGAAGAAGGTGAGGTTGAGGGGCAGGAGGTGGGTCAGCGGTCCGATGACGGCGGGCCCGGCGAGCATGCCGAGGTAGCCGAGGCCGGCGACGCGGGAGACGTAGGTGCCGGCGGTGCCCTGATCGGTATGGCCCGCCGCGCTGAGGAGTTGGGGCACGCATCCCGAGAGCCCGGCCCCGAACACGGCCCAACCGGCCAGCGCTACGGGGATCCAGGGGGAGAGGGCCGCCGCGCTCAGACCGAGTGCGGCGACGGAGGCGCCGTGGCGGAGGAGGGCCACCGGGCCGAAGCGCGCGGCCACCCGGTCGGCAAGCAGACGGCCGAGGGTCATGGAGGTGGCGAAGGAGCCGTAGGCGAGTGCGGCGGTGGCGGCGGGCGCGTCCAGGACATGGCGCAGGTGGAGTGCGCTCCAGTCGTTGGCCACGCCTTCGCACAGCATGATCATCAGTGCCAGGGCGGCCAGTGCCCAGATGTGGCGGGGCGTCTTGCGCGGGGCGTGCGCGGCAGGGCCGGCGGCGTCCACGGGGTGGCGGGCGCCGGTGGGGCGCAGCAGCGCGGGGGCTGCGAGTGCGGCGACGGCCAGGCCGGCGAGCGCCACCGCGCCGAGGGTTGTCACCGGGCTCAGGTTCCAGGTGAGCGTGCGTGCGCCGGCCAGCGAGGCAAGGACCCCGCCGATGGAGAAGGCCGCGTGGAAGGCGGACATGACGGGCCGCCGGTAACCGTGCTCGACCTGGACGGCATGGGCGTTCATGCTGACGTCCAGACAGCCGTTGCCGACGCCGAGCACGAGGAGTGCCGCCCCCAGCGTCCAGGCGTTCGCGGCCAGGCCGGGCAGCACGACCGCGGCACTGCACAGTGCCGCACTGAGCGGTACGACCGTACGGGACCCGAAACGGTCGGTGAGCGGGCCGGTGGCCTGCATGCCCGCGAACGCTCCCGCACCGAGCAGCAGCAGGAGCCAGCCGAGCACGGCATGGCTGATGCCTGCGCGGTGCTCGATACCAGGGATGTGGACGATCCACATCCCCATGAGGAAGCCGTTCAGGGCGAAGTACGCGAAGGTGGCCAGTCGGCCGGCTCGAAGGTATCTATCCACGCTTCGAACATAACGAACATAATCCGGTGGCGAAAGGTTGAGTTTCAAACGCGACGAATGTTCAATTGGGGGATGGGTAGCGCAGATCGACTGAGGCAGATCACCGAGGCCGTACGGGAGGCGGGCCGCATCGGCGTCGCGGAACTGGCGGCGCTCACCGGCGCATCGGAAATGACCATCCGCCGAGACCTCGAAGCCCTTGCGGACCAAGGCGTGTTGGAGCGCTACCGCGGAGGGGCCAGGAGCCTGCTGCTGCGGGGCGAGGAGCCGCCCTTCGCGCTGCGGGCGCAGGAAGGGGCGGACGTCAAACGGCGCATCGCCGCCGAGGTCGCGGGCCTGATCGCCGACGGGGAGTCCGTCGTCCTCGACAGCGGCACCACCTGCCTCGAGGTGGCTCGTGCGCTGGAGCGCCGCCGTCTGACCGTCGCGCCCCTCTCCCTGCATGCGGTGAACGCGCTGTCCGGAGCCCCGGAGGTGACCCTGCTGGTGCCCGGTGGCCGCCCACGAGCGGGGGAGCTGGCGCTCACCGGTTCGCTGACCCAGGCCTCGCTGGCCGCGCTGCGCTTCGACACCGCCGTCATCGGCTGCTGCGGACTCACCGCGGCGGACGGCCTGACCGCCTACGACCTGGACGACGCGGCGGTCAAGCGCGCGGCGATCGCCTCCGCTCGCCGCGTCATCGCCGTCACGGAGTCCGCGAAGCTGTCCCGCACCGCACTCGCCTTCGTCGCGCCCGCCGCCGCGCTGCACGCTCTGGTGACCGACGAAGCCGCCCCGGAGGACGAGACCGGCGCGATCGCGGCCGCCGGCGTCACCGTACGGAAGGTGTGATCACGCGCGGGGCACCATGCTTGTCCCAGGCCGACGCCCACGACAGGGCTTCGGTGTGCCGCGTACCGTGCTCTTCGGCCAGGCGGATGCCGCCTCGGCTAACCGGCCCTCTTGGCCTGGACGTCTTCGGCCGTCATGGCCTGACCGCCGATCGCCCATGCGCCGCTGGGCGTTTCGGTGACCACGACATGTGTCACCGGTCGCAGTGCCTCGCCTTCGATGGCGATCAACGCCTCGGAGACCTCTTCGACCATCTTCTGCTTCTCTTCGGGGGTGAAGACCCCTGCGATCACCTTGATGTCGACGAAGGGCATCGGATACCTCCCACGTGATGGTGAGATCCGGCCGCCATGCCGCTGATTTCCGCGGAGCCGTGACGCTGATGACGTCAACGGCTGCTTGTGCAGGCATGTTTCTACCAGTGTCGCAGATCGACTCCGGTGGCGTGCGGGAGCGCGGGCCCCTGCGCTCCGCCGGGCGTCACGCCCGCCCCGTTTCGAACCGGCTCCCCCGCCCGGGCGCGGTCGCTCCTCGCCGCACTTACGGGTGCCGGCGACCCCGGGGCGCATGTTCGTACGAATGTTCGATGGGCGGGTTATGGTGGAGGGGAGGAACGAGAGACACGAGAGATGCAAGGTCAGCCGGGGGCGGGTGAGGTGCAGGAGGTGCGGATGTCCGGGTTCACGCATCTGCACACCGCTTCGGGGTTCTCCCTGCGCTATGGCGCCTCCCATCCGGAGCGGCTGGCCGAGCGGGCCGCCGAACGCGGGATGGATGCCCTCGCGCTGACCGACCGGGACGGGCTCTCCGGGGCCGTACGGTTCGCCAAGGCCGCCGCCGAGGCCGGAATCCGTCCGCTGTTCGGTACCGAGCTCGCCGTGGCGGAGTACGAGGCGGGCCCCGTCGGCACCGCTACCGCGCGGCGGCGCACCCCGGTGCGCGGCGGCGCCTTCCTCGACGAGTCCGCCGCCCGCGCCGTCTTCCTGGCCCGTGACGGAGCGGCCGGCTGGGCCGCCCTGTGCCGGCTGGTCTCCGCCGCCCACGCCGGCCGGGCCGAGCGGCCCGTCCTCCCGTGGAGCGCCCTGGAATCCGCCACGGGCGGGCTGACCGTGCTGCTCGGGCCGGACTCCGAGGTCGGCCGGGCGCTGTCCGCCGGCCGCCCGGACCGCGCCGCCCGGCTCCTGGCCCCCTGGCGCGAGCTGTACGGCGAGGCGCTGTGCCTGGAGGTCGTCGACCACGGGCGGCCCGGCAGCGGCCCCGGCTCCCCGCGGCTGGCCGCCCGCACCCTCGGCTTCGCCGTCGACCAGGGCGTCCGCGCCGTCCTGACCAACGCGGTCCGCTATGCCGACCCCGGTCAGGGGCCGGTCGCCGACGTCCTGGACTCCGCCCGCCGCCTGGTGCCGGTGGACCGGCACCGGCCGGAGTCCTGGGACAGCGGCGAGCGCTGGCTCAAGGACGCCGCCACCATGCGCCACGCCGCCGAGCGGATCGCCGAGGCGGCCGGATTCCGGCGCGGCCTGGCCCACCGGCTGCTCACCATGACCGAGGAGACCGCCGGTGCGTGTCTGGTCGACCCGCAGGACGACATCGGGCTCGGCCGGGTCCACTTCCCCGAGCCCCGGCTGGTCGGGGCCGGCCACCGCACCGCCGCCCGGGTGCTGCGCTCGCGCTGCGCTGCCGGGATGGTGCTGCGCGGCTACGACCGCGACCGCGGGCGCTGGGCGCGGCTGGACGACGAGCTGCGCACGATCGAACGGCTCGGCTACCCCTCGTACTTCCTGACGGTTGCTCAAGTGGTGGATGACGTAAGGGAGATGGGCATCCGGGTCGCGGCCCGCGGGTCCGGCGCCGGGTCCCTGGTCAACCACCTCCTCGGCATCGCCCACGCCGATCCGGTCGCACACGGGCTGCTGATGGAGCGCTTCTTGTCCGAGCGCCGGGCGGCGCTGCCGGATATCGATATCGACGTCGAGTCCGCCCGCCGGCTGGAGGTCTACCGCGCGATCTTCGACCGCTTCGGCGCGGAGCGGGTCGCGACCGTCTCGATGCCGGAGACCTACCGCGTACGGCACGCCGTACGGGATGTGGGCGCCGCCCTGGGCATGGACCCGGCGCAGGTGGACCGCCTGGCCAAGGCCTTCCCGCACATCCGCGCCCGCGACGCACGGGCGGCGCTGGCCGAGCTGCCGGAGCTGCGCGGGGTGCGGGAGGCCGGCGACGAGCGGCTGTGGCAGCTGGTCGAGGCGCTGGACGCGCTGCCGCGCGGGATCGCCATGCACCCGTGCGGGGTGCTGCTCTCCGACGCCACGCTGCTGGACCGCACGCCCGTCGTGCCCACCAGCACCGAGGTCCCGCACGCCGGGGGCGGGGAAGCCGGGCCGCCCGCCGCGTCCCCGCTCGCCATGTCCCAGTTCGACAAGGAGGACGTGGAGGACCTGGGGCTGCTCAAGCTCGATGTGCTGGGCGTACGGATGCAGTCCGCGATGGCGCATGCGGTCGCCGAGATCGGCCGGGCCACCGGGCGCCGGATCGACCTCGACGACCCCGCGCAGGTGCCGCCCGGTGACCGGGCGACCTACGACCTGATCCGCTCGACCGAGACGCTCGGCTGCTTCCAGATCGAGTCGCCGGGCCAGCGCGACCTGGTCGGCAGGCTGCAGCCCGCCACCTTCCACGATCTGGTCGTCGACATCTCCCTCTTCCGGCCTGGGCCGGTCGCCGCCGATATGGTGCGGCCCTTCATCGAGGCCCGGCGCGGCCGCAGGACGGTCCGCTATCCGCACCCGGATTTGGCGGAACCGCTGCGCGAGACCTACGGGGTGGTGGTGTTCCACGAGCAGGTCATCGAGCTGCTGCGGATCATGACGGGCTGCGCCCGGGACGAGGCGGACGAGAAGCGGCGCGCCCTGTCGCACCCCGAGCTGCAGGGCCGGCTCCGCGCCTGGTTCGCCCGCTGCGCCGAGCGGCGCGGCTATCCGCCCGACGTCATCGCGCGCACCTGGGAGATCGTCGAGGCCTTCGGCTCGTACGGCTTCTGCAAGGCGCATGCGGTGGCCTTCGCGGTGCCCACCTACCAGTCCGCCTGGCTCAAGGCGCACCACCCCGCGGCCTTTTACGCCGGGCTGCTCACCCATGACCCCGGGATGTACCCGAAGCGGCTGCTGCTCGCGGACGCGCGGCGGCGCGGGGTGCCGGTACTGCCGCTGGACGTGAACCGGTCGGCGGTCACTCACCGGATCGAACTGGTGTCCGGGCCGGAGGGATCCCGGGACGCGGTCTGGGGCCTGCGGCTCGCGTTCCGCGATGTGCACGGGATGAGCGAGGCCGAGGCGCGGCGGATCGCGGCCGGGCAGCCCTACCACTCCCTCCAGGACCTGTGGCAGCGGGCCAGGCCGAGCCGCCCGGTGGCCGAACGCCTCGCCCGGGTCGGCGCGTTGGACGCCTTCGGCGCGAACCGGCGGGATCTGCTGCTGTACCTCGCCGAGCTGCACCGCCACGGACGGCAGGCGTCCGGCGGTCAGCTGGCGCTGCCGTCCGGGGCCCTGGACGGCGCGGGCGCACAGCGGGCGGCACCGGCCGATCAGGTCGAGCCGGCGGGGCTGCCCGACCTCAGCGATGTCGAACGGCTCAGCGCCGAGCTGGGCGTCCTCGGCATGGACACCTCCCGCCATCTGATGGCCGACCACCGGGATTTCCTCGCCGAGCTGGGCGCGCTGCCGGCCCGGCTGCTGCGCGATGCCCGGCACGGCGAGACGGTGCTGGTCGCCGGGGCCAAGGCGGCCACCCAGACGCCGCCGATCCGCTCCGGCCGCCGGGTCATCTTCACCACCCTCGACGACAGCACGGGCCTGGTCGACTGCGCCTTCTTCGACGACTCCCACGAGGCGTGTGCGCACACCGTCTTCCACTCCTGGCTGCTGCTGGTGCGCGGTACGGTCCAGCGGCGCGGGCCGCGCAGCCTCAGCGTGGTCGGCGCCGCCGCCTGGAACCTCGCCGAACTGGCCGAACTCCGCCGCGAGGGCGGGCTGGAGGCGGTCGCCGCCCGCCTCGCGACGGGACCGGAGAAGCCGGAGGGGCAGCACGAGCCGGCGACCGGGGTGGACGACGGGCGGGACGGGCCGGGGGAGGGGCACGGGCCGGGCCGGGAGTCCGCGCCGGCCGACGCCGCCCCGGGCCGCACCATCCGGCTGGAGACCGGCTATGAGCTGCACCCGTGGGCCGATCTCCAGCCCGCGGGCGAACGCGCCGCCACCGGACGCAAGTTGTGGCACTCCAGCCCCGGGAGCGCGGGATGACCCCCGCGCCGAGGCCGCCCGCCGCACCGCCGGGCCCGCCCACCGCACCGACGGAGCCGTCCGGCGCCCCGCGGCAGCCGGGCATGCTCCACATACGCTTCCGGGCCGCCGACGACACCCCCGTGAGCGCCGGAGAGTTCGAGCAACTGCTGCGGCTCCTCGCGCAGTTCACCCCGGTGATCGAGGCGCTGCCGCCGGACGCCGCGCTGGCGGATGTGCGCGGTGCGCTGCGCTACTTCGACCGGGACGCGGCAGGCATCGCCGAACTGGTGCGGCTGCGCGCGCTGGCCTGGCACGGCGTACGGTGCACGATCGGGATCGGCGCCAACCCGCTGCTCGCCCGGATGGCGGCGCAGACGGCGGCACCGGGGGAGATCCGGGCCGTCCCCGAGGACACCGGGGCCGTCGCCGCCTTCCTCGACCGCCGCCCGGCCTCGGCGCTGCACGGCGTCGGCCCGGCCACCGCCCGCGCCCTGTGCGCGTACGGGCTCGACAGCGTGGGCCGGATCGCCGCCGCACCGCCCGCGACCCTGCAGCGGATCCTCGGCGCGAAGACCGGCCGCCTCGTGTACGAGCGGGCCCGCGGCATCGACCCGACGCCGGTGACGCCCAACGCCGCGGCCCGCTCGATGGGCGCGGAACACCGCTTCGCCCACGACGAACTGGACCCGGCCAGACGCCGCCGCGCACTGCTCTCGCTCGCCGACGACCTCGGTGCCCGGATGCGCGCGAGCGGGCAGGTGGCCCGTGCGCTCACCCTCACCGTCCGCTACGCCGACCGCTCCACCACGACCCGCACCCGGCGGCTGGACGGGCCGACCGCCCACGGGCCCGCGCTGACCGGGACGGCCTATGCGCTGCACGCCGCGCTCGGGCTGCAGCGGGCGCGGGTACGGTCCGTGGCGCTGCGCGCGGAGGGCCTGTGCCCTGCCGAACTCGCCGCGCGGCAGCTGACCTTCGACCCCTCCGACGACAAGGCGCACCGCATCGAGGCGGCCGTCGACCGGGCCAGGGCGCGCTTCGGTACCGGGAGCGTACGCCCCGCGGCAACCCTCGGCCCGCACGGCCGTACGCCCCCGTCCCCGGGCACCAAGCCCCTCGGCCCCGGGGGCGTCCGGCCGTAGAAGGCATCTGTCCGAGGATGCGCCCCGGTGCCTCAGCCGTAGAGCTTCTTCGCGTACTCCGGGCCGTAGTGCCGCTCCAGTTCCTCCAGCGGCATGTCCGGGAGCTCGACGCCCTTGACGATCCGGGCCCGCGAGGGCAGGGCGTCGGGCTGCCAGGTCTCCGGATTCCACAGCTCCGAGCGCAGGAACGCCTTGGAGCAGTGGTAGAAGACCTCCTCGACCTCCACCAGCAGCGCCAGCCGCGGGCGGTTGCCCTTCATGACCAGCTCGTCGAAGAACGGGGCGTCGCGCAGCAGCCGGGCGCGGCCGTTGATCCGCAGGGTGTCACCGCGCCCCGGGAGGAAGTAGTCCAGCCCGACATGCGGGTTGCCGAGGATGTTGCGCATGCCGTCCAGGCGCTTGTTGCCGGGGCGGTCCGGGATCACCAGGGTGGTGTCGTCCAGGACATGGGTGAAGCCCGCCGGGTCGCCCTTGGGCGAGACATCGCACCGGCCCTGCGCATCCGCGGTGGCGATCACGCAGAACGGTGAGCGGGCCAGCCACCGCCGGTCCAGGTCGTGCAGCCGGTGGCGGGTCTTGTTCGCCGCATGGGAGCTGGGCTCGCCGATCAGCTCGCGCAGTTCCCCCTCCGACGAGACCTCCACCATGCCGGTCGGATCCGCTGTCCCCGCCGTCTCCATCGGTGTCATCGGTGTCATCGGTGTCCCCTCATGCCCTTCGTACCGCGGTCACTGGTCAAGGCGCTGTCGGCTGTGATGTCACTGGTCAAGGCATTACTGACTGTACGGGACGGCTCCTGTCCCCGGCGGCCGTCCCGTACGGAACCGGGTACCGGTACACCGCCGGCGCGCCGCGTCCCGGACGTCCGGTGAGGGTCGTGTGTGGCTTCCTTCACCGTCGCACCGCTGGCACTCCGTGCTTACCCAGCCGTAACTTACTTGCCAGTCAACTGCGTTGGCCCTTGCGATCCGGATCGCGTGAACGGCTCACCGAGCACTTCGGAGTCCCCTCACCCCGCAAGGAGCATCGTATGAAGCTGCGCTGGTCAAGAACGCTCACCCTCCTCCCCGCCCTCGCGCTGGCCCTCGGTCTCACCACCACCCCCGCCGCCGCTGACGCCCCCACCGTCCGCAGCGGCTGGAACGACTACTCCTGCAAGCCCTCCGCCGACCACCCGCGGCCGGTGGTCCTGGTGCACGGCACCCTGGGCAATGCCATCGACAACTGGCTCGGTCTCGCGCCCTACTTGGTGGCCCGCGGCTACTGCGTCTTCTCCCTGGACTACGGGCAGCTGCCCGGCGTCCCGTTCTTCCACGGGCTGGGCCCGGTCGACGCCTCGGCCCAGCAGCTCGCCGACTACGTCGACCGGGTGCTGGCCGCCACCGGCACCTCGAAGGCCGATATCGTCGGCCACTCGCAGGGCGGCATGATGCCGCGGGTCTACATGAAGTTCCACGGTGGCGCGGAGAAGGTGAACGCGCTGGTCGGGCTGGCCCCCGACAACCACGGCACCGACCTGGACGGGCTGACCCGCCTGCTGCCCTACTTCCCCGGTGCCAAGCAGTACCTCGACAAGGCGACCCCGGGGCTGTCCGACCAGATCGTCGGCTCGGACATCCTCAACCGCCTCAACGAGGGCGGCGACACCGTGCCCGGGGTGCACTACACGGTGATCGCGACCAGGTACGACGAGGTCGTCACCCCCTACCGGACGCAGTTCCTGAGCGGCCCCGACGTGCACAACGTCGTGCTCCAGGACCTGTGCGCCGTCGACCTCTCCGAGCATGTGGCCATCGGGCTCGCCGACCGCGTCGCCTTCCACGAGACGGCCAATGCCCTCGACCCGGCGCACGCCACCCCGACCACCTGCGTGTCGGGCTGACCGGGAGCGGGTGCGGCCCACCGCCCGTAGGGGTGGTGGGCTCGTCCCGTACGGCGGCGGGCCGCTGCCGTGAGTCGCCCTGTGCGGATGGGGGACCGCTGCCGTCAGGCGTCCCGTGCGAACGGTGGGCCGCTGCCCTCAGTCGCCCGCAAGCAGGGCGTCGGTGCACCGTTCCGCCAGGTCCTCGGCGTGCGGCGGCAGCGGGCAGCCGCCGTGCAGATGGCGGCGCACCAGCGACAGCGGGAGGTCGATGACGGCGAGCGTCACCCGGTCCAGGCCCGCCCTGCCGTGCAGCCCCAGCGCCCCCGCGAGCGCTGCCATGGCCGCCCGCACCCGGATGTTCCCCTCCTCCGCACGGAGCAGGTGCTCGTCGGACCAGTCGTCCCACCCGAAGTCGTGCTCCCCGTACAGGAGCAGCGCGGCCTGTGCCGGGTGGGTACGGCTCCACGCCACGATGTGACGGGCGGCCGCCCGGCCCCCGGCGCGCGGGTCCTCCGACGATTCCAGGGCCTCGAAGTAGCCCTCCTGGAAGTCCTCGACGGTACGCAGCCACACCTCGGCGAGCAGTGCCGGGCGGCCGGCGAAGCGGTGGTAGAGCGAGCCGCTGGGTGCGCCGACGGCCGCCGCGACCGCGGACATGGTGACCCCCGACGGCCCGGACTCGGCTGCCAGCCGTACAGCGGCGTCGAGGAGCTGCGGGGTAGCGAAGCGGGACGGCCTGGCCATGTTCTAGAGGCTACTCTCCACTATGGGGGAGGGCATCCTCCGGAGCGGAGCGGACGGCCCGGCGCGCGGCGACGCCGCCCCCGGGGCGAAGGGGCGGCGTCGTTTCCGGGACGGCCGCGGTGCGGTCGTCAGCGCCGGCGTGGCCGTCAGCCGCGGTGCCGGGCGGCCTTGCGGCGGGTGGTGGCGAGCAGCACCCCGGCGCCCGCGGCCAGGACGGCGGCGCCGCCGATGGCCAGCGGGGCGGTGGAGCTGTCGCCACCGGTCTCCGCCAGCTGCTGCCCGCCGGCCGGCTTGCCGCCGCCCTGGGCCTGTGGGGCGTTGCCGCCGGCCTGCGAACTGCCGCCCGGCGCGGGGGCATCGGCGTCCGCCTGGGTGACCGCACCGGTGTGGGTGCCGGCCTCGGTGTGGGCACCGGAACCGGTGTGGGCACCGGAACCGGTGTGGGTGCCGGAGCCGCTGCCTCCGTGGCCGTGCCCGCTCATGTCCATCGACGACTTGCCGGCGCCCGCCGCGAGCTGGCGGGCGGTCGGCGCCGAGGCGGTCGGCGCGGGCTTCGCCGCCGCCTGGCCGCTGTCCTTCCCGAAGACGACGTCCGAGCAGGTGTAGAACGCCTCGGCGCTGTCCGACCGCTGCCAGATGCTGTAGATGAGATGGCGCCCGGACCGGGCCGGCACCTTGCCGTTGAAGACGTACTCCCCGTTGACCAGCTTCGGGTCGGTGACCTTCGCGAACGGCTTCGACTCCAGGTCGGACCACTTCAGCGGCTTGGCCGGGTGGTAGCTGCTCTTGGTGAGGTACAGCTCGAAGTACCCCTTGTGGGGGGCGGTGGCCTTGTAGCGGAAGGTGTGGCTGCCCGCCCGCATCCTGGAGGCGGGCCAGTCGGCACGGGGCAGGTCCAGGCCCTTGTACTCGGGGTTGTTGGCGCTGCACAGCTTGCCGTCCGGGATGCGCGACTTGGACCGGCCGCCGGCCTCGCCGTCCCGTACACCGTTCCAGTCGTAGAAGGCCTGGGTGCCGCCGGCCTGCACGGCCGCCTTGCACACCGCGGACTTCGGGCTCTCGGGCCCCTCCGCGTAGCATGCCGACACCCGGCTGACCGGGTCCGTCATCGAACCGTGCGCGGCGGCCGGGCTCGCGGTGAGCACGGTGAGCGCGAGCGGGCCGATTCCGGCCAGTGTGATCCCGGTGGCCTTGCGACGAGCGGTCATCGTGGGGGTCTCCTTCATCCGTTGCATCGAGCGGGGGTGCGAGGCGGCACCGCGGTGGGGGGTCGGGACACGGGCCACGGCGCCTCCCCCGGAGAGCGGCGCCGGCGGCCCGCAGCGCCGCCTTACGAGAAGCACGCTAGCCCTGCTGAACAGCGGATTTGCCGATGGAGAGCGGTTCCTGAGGATCTTTATGACGGGCTTAAGGAGCGGCTAAGCGGGGGCACAGGCAGGCGGGGAGGAAACGGGCATCGCAGGCCGGCCCGGCCGCCCGGCTCCCCGGACCGCCATCTCCCCGTTGTTCCCGCTCCCCGGCCTCACCGCCCCTCCGCGCCCGTGAAGTCCGCCTGGTCGTCGAGGTCTTCGAGGAGCGTGCCGAGGTCGGCCGGCGGGGCGGTCCCGGTGGTGGGGCCGAGCGGCAGTTCGGCCCAGATGATCTTCCCTTGGGCGGTGTAGCGGGTGCCCCACCGCTGGGCGTAGCGGGCGATGAGGAACAGCCCGCGGCCCCCCTCGTCGGTGGTCCGCGCATGGCGCAGGTGCGGGGAGGTGCTGCTGGCGTCCGAGACCTCGCAGATCAGTTCCCCCGCGCGGATCATCCGCAGGCCGATCGGCCCGGAGGCGTGCCGGATCGCATTGGTGACCAGTTCACTGACGATCAGTTCGGTGGAGAAGCCGAGCTCTTCCCGACCCCATTCGCGCAGCAGGCGGGCCGCGCTCCGGCGGGCCTCGCCGACCGCGGACGGATCGGCGGGGATCTCCCACGTGGCCAGCCGGGTCCGGGGCAGGGCCCGGGTACGTGCCAGCAGCAGCGCCACATCGTCGACCGGCCGCCCGCCCGGCAGACCGCCGATCACCGTCTCGCAGAGGTCCTCCAGCGGAGCCTTGGGATCGGCCAGCGCCTGCCGCAGCCTGGTGATCCCCCCGTCGAGATCGAGGGCCTTCCCCAGCAGCAGCCCGTTGGTGTACAGAGCCAGCAGACTCCCTTCCCGCAACGGCAGTTCGACGGATTCGAAGGGCATACCGCCCAGCCCGAGCGGCGGGCCGGTCGGCAGGTCCAGCAGCTCGCCCGCGCCGTCGGGGCCGACGAGCAGCGGCGCGGGGTGGCCGGCGCGGGCCAGGGTGCAGCGGCAGCTGACGGGGTCGTAAACGGCGTACAGGCAGGTGGCTCCGATGACCCCGTCGTCGGCGTTCGCGTCGTGGGCGACCCGGTTGAGCATGTCGTCCAGATGCGCCAGCACCTCTTCCGGGGACAGGTCCAGGTCCGCGAGCGCCTGCACCGCGGCGCGCAGCCGCCCCATGGTGGCCGCGGCATGCATCCCGTGGCCGACCACATCACCGACCACCAGCGCGACCCGGGCCCCGGACAGCGGAATCACATCGAACCAGTCGCCGCCGACCCCGCTCAGCGAATCGGCCGGCAGATAGCGGTAGGCGGCCTCCACCGCGCACTGCTCGGGCAGCGCGCGCGGCAGCAGGCTGTGCTGGAGGGTGAGGGCCGCGGTGTGCTCGCGTGTGTACCGGCGGGCGTTGTCGATGGATATCGCGGCGCGGGCGACGAATTCCTCGGCGAGCACCAGGTCGTCGGGCTGGAACGGCCCGGTGGCCTGCCAGCGGGCGAACGTGGCCGCTCCCAGGAAGACGCCCCGCGCCCGCAGCGGTACCACCATCAGCGAGTGGAAGCCCAGAGCCCGCAGACGCGCCGCCCGGACCGGGTCCTCGTCCGACGGGTCGCCGTCGGCGGTCTCCAGCGTCCGGAGCAGCGTGGAATCGCCCTTGGTGAGGCTCGCCACCACGGGTGCCGACGGGGGATAGGCGGCCGGCTCCCCGATGGCGACCACCGCCTCGGGGCAGCCCTCGTGGACGGACTGCGCTCCCGCCCGGCGCATGGTCAGCAGATCCGCCGCATCCAGCGGGTCGGCCGCCTCCTCCCCGGAGAGCAGGGCATCGAGCAGATCGACGGTGACGAAGTCGGCGAGATCCGGCACCGCGGCATCGGCGAGTTCCTGGGCGGTTTGCCAGACGTCCAGTGAGCTGCCGATGCGTTCCCCCGCCTTGTTCAGCAGCGCCATCCGCTGCCGGGCCCGGTAACCCTCCGTGACATCGAGGACCATGTAGCAGATGCCGAGCACCTGCCCCGCCTCGTCCTCCAGCCGGAAGAACGACGTGGAGTAGGCGTGCTCCCGCTCGGGATCGGACTGCGGGCGCCCCAGGTACTCGTAGCCGACCGAGGGGGTGCCGGTACGCAGCACCCGGCGCATCTCCGCCTCGATGGCCTCCACGGCCAGGCCCGGCTGCACCTCCGCCAGGCGCTTGCCGAGCCGCTGCTCGCGGCTGGTACCGCCCATCTGCTCCAGGGCGTCGTTCAGCCAGACGAACTGCAGCTCGGCGTTGACCATGGCCACACCGATCGGCGACATGCCGAGAATGCCCTCCAGAAACGACCGGCTCGCCCCTGACCACGGCGTCCGGGCCATCTCGGCGGCGAGGACCAGACGCGAGAAACCGCTGGGGGCATCCATCACCGGCAGCACGCGGAACTCCAGGTCGAGCCGGTGCCCGTCCTTGTGGCGTACGGCCTCCAGCCCGCTCCAGCCGTCCGCCGACGCCAGCCGGCTCTCCCACCTGCGGTCCTGCTCCGAGCCGGCGCCCACCCCGGCGAAGAGGTCCGCCAGCGGCCGGCCGACGGCCTCGGACACCGGATAGCCGAGAAGCCGCTCGGCGCCCGCGGTCCAGCCCTGCGCCACCCCTGCGCGATCGGCCATCACCACGGCCGTCCGTGTGAGGTCGAAGACCCCGTCTCCGGAGAGACGGCTGCTCTGGGAAGCACTCATCTGACCGGTCCAATGCCGGTCCCACCATGCGGCAGGCGCGCTGTCCGGCGCGGCGCCGCCGCATCCGACCGGCCCCTACAACGGTACTCCCTCACCCTGTCCGGGCGCTCTTCCCGGCGCCCGCCGCGGGGCGCACCCGGCCCGGCCGCAACGCCTCCACCCGGCGTTGTCAGTGGTCCCTGGCACCATCGGCGTATGCGTACCGAAGCGCCCGCCGACCCGGTTCCCCGGCCCTCCGCCGACCTCCCCAACCCCCGTTCCGGCCAGGGGGGATCGCCCCTGCCGGCCGCCGACGCCGCCTACTGGGAAGAGGCCGCCGCCTCCTTCGACGACGAGCCCGACCACGGCCTCCGCGACCCCGCCGTCCGCTCCGCCTGGGCCGCGCGGCTGCGTTCCTGGCTCCCGTCCGCTCCCGCCGCCGTCCTCGACCTGGGATGCGGCACGGGAAGCCTGGCCCTGCTCGCCGCCGAGCAGGGCCACCGGGTCACGGGCGTCGACCGCTCCCCGCGCATGATCGCGCAGGCGCGCGGCAAGCTCGCGGGCCACGATGCCGCGTTCCTGGTCGGGGAGGCCGCCGAACCACCGGTGGGGGAGCAGCGGTTCGATGCCGTCCTGGTGCGCCATGTCCTGTGGGCGCTGCCCGGCCCGTCGGCCGTCCTGCGCCACTGGGCCGGGCTGCTCGCTCCCGGCGGGCGGCTGGTGCTGGTCGAGGGCCGCTGGGGCGAGGCCGGGCGGATCGGCATCCCGGCCGGCGAACTCACCGCCCTGGTCGCGCCGTTGGCGGCACACACCCACGTCGAGGACCTTTCGCACGACCCGGTGCTGTGGGGCAAGGAGGTGGCCGACGAGCGGTATGCGCTGATCGCCGGGTTCCCGCCCGGCATACCGACGTGACCGGGCGGCGTGTCAGGGCGGGTCAGTCCGCCGCCCTTTCCCGCACGTACCGCCACGCCGCGGCGAACGGCCGGTAGCCGAAGGCGCGGTTGACGGCGAGCATCGCCGCGTTGCCGGCGTCGTTGTGGGTGAAGGCCTCGGTGCAGCCCGCGTCGCGGGCGCGGTGGAGGGAGAAGGCCTTGGCCAGCCCGGCCAGCCCCCGGCCGCGGAAGGCGCGGCGGGTGCCGGTCATGGCGGAGGAGTAGCGGGTGTCACCGTCCGTCGCGGCCAGGGCGAAGGAGGCGATCTCCCCGTCCACGGTCACCACCGAGGTCAGGTCCGGATCGAGATGGGGGTGTTCCCAGACATGCAGCAGCCAGTCCTCGTAGGCCATGGCGTCGAGGCTCACCTCGCCCGGTTCGTCGGCGCTGACGTCGGTATCCGCGGCGTACAGCAGGCGCGGGTCGGACTCGAAGTCCGCGCCGGTGTACAGCCGGACGCCGGAGGGCAGCGCGGCGGGGAGCGGCGGCAGGCCGCCCGCCGTGAGGTCGAGGCGCAGGTAGTGGGCCGGGCGGGCACGGCGGTAACCGCGGCGCTGCGCGAAGGCCGGTGTGCCGGGCTCGTCGGCCGCCCAGCCGAAGATCCGCTCGGCACCGGCCGCGAAGAGGTGGTCCTCGGCCGAGGTCAGCAGGGCATGGCCGACACCCCGGCCGCGGTGCCCGGGATGGACCTGAAGGGACACCGTGGCCTGGCCGGGGGCCTCGGCGTCGTGCAGCAGACCTGCCTGGACCGCGCCGACGATCCTGCCGTCCCGTTGCGCGACGCACAGCCGCAGGCGCTGCGCCGCGGGGGCGGTGGAGACCTCCCAGGCGATGCCCCGCGGGGTGGCGAGCCGGTAGGGCAGAACGGCCCGCCGCAGGTCGGCGACGGCCTTGGCATCGGCGGGGCGGTAGTCGCGCACGGTAACGGTAGAGGTCATGACGGCGGACGGTACGCGCCGGTGCGCCCTTGCGCCGCTTCTTTTTCCGCGCCCTCGATGGCTCTCCCGGGCGGTGCGCTCCCGGCCGGTGCCACTCCCGATCGGTGCCGCCCCCGATCCGTGTCATCCCTCCGAGGAGCGCCACCTTCCCGCACGCCCCGCGCTCCTGACGCACAATGGATGCGACAAAACCGCGCACCGACGGACGGGTACGGGCACGGCGCGTGTCCCGGGGCCGAGACCCCGGGGGACGGGCCGCCACGTATCCGCCCGCCCCACCCACCGCACCAGGAGCGCCACCGTGTCCCCGCAGACCTTGACCCTCACCATCGATCCGGCGGCGGCCGCCGCGCCGTTCGAGCAGGTACGCACCCAGATCGCGGACCAGGCCAGGGACGGCGGCCTCCCGGTCGGCTACAAACTCCCCACCGTCCGCGGTCTGGCCGAAGAACTCGGCCTGGCCGCCAACACCGTCGCCAAGGCCTACCGCGCCCTGGAGACCGACGGGGTGATCGAGACCCGGGGCCGCAACGGCAGCTTCATCGCGGCGGCCGGGGAGGCCGCGGACAAGGAAGCCGCCGCGGCCGCCGAGAGTTACGCCCGCCGCGCCCGGCGCCTCGGCCTGGACCACCGTGCCGCCCTCGCCGCCGTCGAGGACGCCCTGCGCGCCGCCTACCCCGACGCCTGAGCCGCACCACCACGCCCCACGGCCCCCACGCCCCACGGCCCCCACGCCCCACGGCCCCCACGCCCCACAGCCTCCACGCCCTACGGCCCCACGGCCCACGCCCCACGGCCCACGCCCCACGCACCAGGCCCCAGGCCCGAAAGGATCCGCATGCCCAGCAAGCACGCGCTCGTCCGCCGTCCAGGACCCCGCCTCGCCGAGGGCCTGGTCACCCACATCGAACGGCATCCGGTCGACCCCGTGCTCGCCCTGCGCCAGTGGGAGGCCTATGTCCAGGTGCTGCGCGACCACGGCTGGCACACCGTCGAGGCCGGCCCCGCAGACGACTGCCCCGATGCGGTCTTCGTCGAGGACGCCGTGGTGATGTTCCGCAACGTGGCGCTGCTCGCCCGCCCCGGCGCCGGTGTCCGCAGGGCCGAGGTGCCCGGCGCCCGCGCGGCCGTGGAGGCGCTCGGCTGCTCGGTCAACGAGATCCGGGAGCCCGGCACCCTCGACGGCGGTGATGTCCTGAAGGTCGGCGACACCCTCTACGTCGGCCGCGGCGGCCGCACCAACGCCGAGGGCATACGCCAACTCCGCGCGGTCTTCGAACCGTTGGGCGCCCGCGTGATCGCCGTGCCGGTGAGCCGGGTGCTGCACCTCAAATCCGCGGTGACCGCCCTCCCGGACGGCACGGTCATCGGCCATCCGCCCCTGGTCGACGACCCCGCCGTGTTCACCCGCTTCCTGCCCGTCCCCGAGGAATCCGGCTCTCATGTCGTACTGCTCGGCGGCGGCACCCTGCTGATGGCCGCCTCCGCCCCCAGGAGCGCGGAACTCTTCACCGACCTGGGGTACCAGCCGGCCGTCGTCGACATCAGCGAGTTCGAGAAGCTGGAGGGCTGCGTGACCTGCCTGTCCGTACGGCTGCGCGAACTGTATGCCTGACGGTGGGGCACCCATGGCTGCCCGCTGCCGGCTTCCCGGCGGTGCCCTGGAATCCGCGGGGACGGGTGCAGGGACGGGGCGGGCGGCACACACCCCGTCAGAGGTTCACAGGTAGAGCCCCGCATCGGCACCCGAGTCCTGGGGCGGCACCGCAGCGGGCCGGGTGCCGCGCCGCAGTGCGTACAGTTCGGCGAGCGAGGCGCCCGCGCGTGGGATGCCCTGCTCCGTGCCGAGCCAGCGCACGGCCTCCGGGCGGGTCAGCGGCCCGACCTCGATCCGGGCCAGACAGCGGCCGGGGCGGATCACCGCCGGATGCATCCGCTCCAGATCCTCGTTGGTGGTCACCCCGACCAGGACGTTACGGCCCTGGCCCAGCAGTCCGTCCGTCAGATTGAGCAGCCGCGACAGCGCCTGGCCCGCGGCGTGCTTGGCCTCGCCGCGGATCAGCTCGTCGCAGTCCTCCAGGAGCAGCAGCCGCCAGCGGCCCTTGCCGGTGCTGTCGTCCTCGCCGATCGCGATGTCCATCAGATAGCCGACGTCGTGGAACAGCCGCTCCGGGTCCAGGACGCAGTCCACCTGGCACCAGTCGCGCCAGGAGCGGGCGAGCGTGCGCAGCGCGGAGGTCTTGCCCGTACCGGGCGGACCGTGCAGCAACAGCAGCCGTCCGGCGATCTCCTCGGGCGCCACCTTCATCAGCCGGTCCATGGCCTCGGCCACCGGCGCGGTGTAGTTGGGCCGGATCTCCTCCCAGGTGCCGGCCGAGATCTGCCGGGACGTGCGGTGCGGTCCGCGACGCGGCGAGAAGTACCAGAAGCCCATGGCCACGTTCTCCGGCTGCGGCTCCGGTTCGTCCTGCGCACCGTCGGTGGCGGCTCCCAGCACCTTCTCGGCCAGCTCGTCGGTGACGGCGGTGACCGTCACATCGGCGCCCCGGTTCCAGCGGGAGACCAGCAGGGTGAAACCGTCGCCCTCGGCGAGCGTGGCGCTGCGGTCCTCGTCCTTCGCCGAGCGCAGGACCCGTGCGCCCGGCGGCAGCAGCGTCAGGCCGGACTTCACCCGGTCCAGGGACCGGCCGCGGGCGTACGGCTGTTCTCCCTTCGCGAATCGCCCCAGGAAAAGCGCGTCGACGACATCGGCGGGCGCATCGCTGTCGTCCATGGTCAGCCGGAGCGGAAGGGACTCCTCGGTGGCAGACGGCTGGACGTGATCGGCACACATGCCGCCATGATCTGTCACAGCCGCCCGCCGCGTACACGGATTATCCCGGCGTTTTCCCCGCACCAGAACAGAACTGTTACCCAGAAACTCGGGCGTAGCGGGTGGATCGCTGGCTAATCTGCCCATTGTGCGACGCCATGGTGGGGAACGTCAGGGCCGGGGCTTCACGATCGCGGCCGGGGTGGCGGTGCTGGCGGTACTGCTGGCCCTCTGCTCCCTGCCTGGCGACGAGGGCGGGGACGCGAAGCGGCCCGCGCGCCCGCGCGTCGCCGGCCCCGCGGTCGGCTGGGGGTTCACCCACACCCAGTTCAGCGCGGACGACGGCACCGCTGCGGCCACCGCACGGGCCGCCCGGCTGCTGTCCGCCCACCCGATGCCGCAGAACCAGCACCTGATGGGCTGGGGCGCGGACAACCCCGAACCGAGTCCGGGCCGCTATGACTTCGACGGCCTGGACCGCCGGCTCGCGCTGATCCGGCAGACCGGCGGCACCCCCGTGCTGACCCTGTGCTGCGCACCGGACTGGATGAAGGGCGGCACGGCAGGACACACCGACTGGAGCGCCCTGGAAAAGGCACCCGACCCGGCGCATTACGCGGACTTCGCCGCGCTCGCCGGAAAGGTGGCCCAGCGCTATCCGGACGTCCGGCACTTCGTCGTCTGGAACGAATTCAAGGGATTCTTCGACGACGCCAAGGGCCGCTGGAATTACGAGGGTTATACCCGCCTCTACAACCTGGTCTACCGCGCGGTGAAGAAGGTGAACGGCGCCAATCAGGTGGGCGGTCCCTATCTCGTGATGGACAGCTACGTCCCGGGCGACGACACCTATGCCTCCGCCCTCAAGGGCCCCTGGGGCAGCGTCGACCGGCGCACCCTCGACGCCTTCGCGTACTGGAACCGGCACAAGGCCGGCGCGGATTTCCTGGTCGTCGACGGTTCCAGTTACAGCAAGGACAACCGGTACGCCCCGGACGCGTTCGCCGCCACCCGGAAATTCGCCGATGTGGGACGGTGGCTGCGCAAGGAGAGCGGGCTGCCGCTGTGGTGGGCGGAGTGGTACGTCGAGGTCCCGGACGAGGGCGACGACCGGGCCGGCTGGAGCGAGCGCCGCCGCACCGCCGTACAGGCCACCGCGCTGATCGAGATGGCGTCCGGCGGCGCCGGCAGCGGGTTCTACTGGAACCCGGAGAACCGGGGAGGGCGCTGCCCCGGATGCCTGTGGACCAGCACCGAACGGGACGACGGGGGCACGGAGCTGCCCATGATGGACCTGCTGTCCCACTTCTCCCGCGCCTTTCCGCCGGGGAAGCGTCCGCAGGACCTCGCCACCGGCGGGACGACGGTCCGGGGGCTGGCCGATGACCGGACGGCGCTGCTGGTCAACACCAGGGACCGCCGTGCCGTGGTGAGAGTGGACGGCGAGGACGTCACGCTCGACGGCTACCAGGTGCGGTGGATCGACCGCACCTGACCCGCACCTGACCCGTGCGTGCCGCGTTCCCCGGCAGCTCCTCGGCGTGCGCGCGGCACCCCTCACGACATCGTCAGGAACCGCTGCACCAGCGACGCCAGGAACACCGCCAGCAGCGGCAGCGAGAACCAGAAAAGCCCCTGGATCCAGTGCAGTTGACGCACACCGGGAGCGACCGCGACCCGCAGCACCTCGCGGGCCGTCAGCACCACGATCAGCGCGAGTGCCGCCAGCGCACCGAGCACCGACCACGGAGTCCAGGTCACCTGCGGACCGGCCCTGCCGGGCCGGGGCGGCGGGACCTCGCCCGCCGGACGCCGCGTCAGCTCGTACACCGCCGCGTGCCGGTTGGCCAGCACCCGCCGCAGCTCGGGGCGCCGGTCCAGGGCGGCCCGCAGCCGGGCCTCCCAGTGGGTGCGGTACCCGGAATCCAGCCGCAGCGACTCCGACTGGCCATGGCCCACGATGAGGTACGACTGCGGCCCCGCCTTCCGCAGGGCGGTCACGACCGGGCCCACCCGGTCCGGATCGCGGGGTGCCAGGACCGGTTCGTACTGCACCCGCTCCATTTCCCTGGCGCCCCAGGGCATCGCCGGGGTGACGCTGTTGACCGGGTCGCTGCTCAGCCACAGCAGCCGTGCGGTCGGCCGGTCGTGCGCGTAGACGTACTCCATCGCCGCGACCTCGCCGGGCCGGATCCGTTCGAACGGCTCGTTGCCCCAGCGGGCGACGAGGAAGCCGGCGGTCAGCAGCAGGCCCGTCAGCAGCGCGGCGAGCGGCCCGAGACCGCGCCGGGCGCCGGTCTCGTGCGGGAACAGCGCCAGCGCGGCCAGCACGGCGGCGCCGGGCAGCGCGAACAGGAAGACCCGCAGCGCCATTTCGCCGCCGTAGGACTGCATCCCGAACGCCAGGAAGGGCACGAAGGCCAGCACCGGCAGCGCGCGTTCGGAGAAGCCGGCCCACCGCCGCCGCAGCACTCCCCAGCAGGCCAGCGCGAGGACCCCGCCCGCCAGCGCCACCCGGGCGTAGAGCACCAGCTTGTGGGTGGGGTCGCCGCCGCCGATCCGGTCCGTGACGGACGAGGCGACATTGCCGCCGACGCCGCCGAGCCCGCCGAACAGCTCGTCGAAGTGGCCCGACCAGTAGGGCTCGGCCAGGAACCCGATCCAGGCCAGGACCAGGACGCCGCACAGCAGCGGCAGGCCGTAGAGGCAGGCGCGGCGGACGAGCACCAGGAAGGTCAGCACACCGAGCATCACGAACGGGGTGAGCTGATGGCCCGCCACCGACGCCGCGAACAGGGCGATCAGCACGCCGAGCAGCAACGCCAGCTGACCGCGGCCGGCCGGCCGCACCTCCGCCTCGCCCGGCCGCCGGCGGCCCCACGTCGGCCGGGGGTCGCGGAACCACACCAGCAGGATGGCCACGAAGGCGAGGTAGAGGAGGTAGGTGAACCCTTGCGGGGAGAAGTAGTCCTGGCCCACCCAGCCGCACAGCGCGAACAGCCACAGGGCGCACCACTTCGCCCGCCAGCTCGCCCGTACCGCCCGCAGCAGCAGGAACAGCGGCGCCAGGTAGAGAAGTTCCACCGTCAGCGGCCACCAGCGCAGCACTTCGGTGAGGTCCGTGACCCCGCACGCCCCGGCGACGAACTGCACCGCCGCGAAGAAGCCGGGCCAGCTCCAGCGGGCGTCCAGGTCCGGTACCGCGGAGCCGGTTCTGCCGAGGTAGTCCAGGAACCCCAGATGCTGCCAGGCCGTCGGGAAGCGCGGCTCGGTCTCCAGTACGGCCGGCAGCGTATGCAGCGCCACCACCGTCAGCAGCAGCACCGCGGCGAGCAGCGCCCGCCGGGGCCGGGAGAGCGACAGCGCCGCGCCGAAGGCCGCCACCAGCAAGACGGTCCCGGCGAGCGTCGCCACGGGCAGCACCGAGATCAGCCCGAGCCCGTTCATCCGGTCCAGCGCGGAGTCCCCCATCCCGCGCAGCGGCAGCCAGAACAGTGCGAGCGCGGCGGCCAGCAGCGCCCAGACGGCGAGATCGGGGCGGCTCCGGAGGCGTACGAGGGGCGCGCGGGGGCGGCCCGGCGGTCCGCCCCCGAACAGCGGGCGGGACACGGTGGTGACCGCAGGCGTGCCCTGTGCCTGGTCCCCTCGCACCGCATCCCCCAGCTCGCCGTGGACGGACAGGTCCGCCCGAACCCCGTCGGGCCCGCCCGCCGGTGTGCGGGGAGCCGGCGCGGGCACCGTCCCGCGCAGTACCCGGCTCAGCCGGACACCGGCGATCGCGACGATCACCGCCAGGCTGGAGATCTCGGCGACACCGGCGCCGGTCAGCCCCATCCGCGGCAGCAGCACCAGTGTCAGCCCGAGCACCAGCACACACAACAGGCCCTGCAGAGCGGCCAGTGGGGACGTACGGCTCTGGGCACGCAGCACCGCGAAATGGACCTCCAACACCACCCGCAGCACGGCCCCCACCGCGAACCAGCGCAGCAGCGGTGTCGCCGCTTCCGCGTACCCGGGGCCGAAGATCCCCAGAATGCGGGGGGCGCCGAGGAAGAGGACGGCACAGACCGGGACCATGAGGCGGGCCATCCGCCGCAGCGCGTCCCGGGTGTGGTGGGCCAGCTGGGCCGGATCGTGCGCCCCCTCGACGGTCAGCGAGGCGCCCATGTTGAGAGCGAGCAGATTGACCGTGCCGCCGATGGTGGTGGTGATGTAGAAGTACGCATTGTCCGCCGCGCTGACCTGCGAGGCCACCAGGACCGGCACGAGATAGACCACGGCGAGCGAGAACAGCGACCCGGTGGAGTCACCGGCCAGGAAGCGGCCCATCTCCCGGAGCGACGGCGGCCGTGCCGTGCGGTGCGTGGCCCGTACATGCCGGGGCACCAGCCGCCGGAACACCAGCCAGCCCAGCGGAACCACCGATACCGCGATCGCCGCGGCCCAGGAGACGAAGACCCCGGCGGTGGGCAGCGCCGCGGCGAAGACCACCAGCAGCCCGAGCTTCACCGTGGAGAAGGAGAAGTTGCCCACCGGCACCCACAGGGCACTGCGCAGCCCGGTCAGCACCCCGTCCTGCAGGGTGAGCAGCGACCAGGCGACCACGGCCAGCAGGAAGCCGAGACCGTTCAGCGGACCGTGCAGGAAGCGGTACGAGGGCCCCCACAGGCCGAGGGTGAGCAGGAAGACGGCCGCGGCGGCGGCCACCACGGCCGAACTGCCCGCGTAGGCCGCCACCACCAGCCGGCCGGTGCTCCGCCCGGCGACCGGGAGGAAGCGGGCCAGCGCGCCGGTCAGGGTCACCGCCGTCAGCCCGGCCAGCAGCTTCATCGCGGCGATGGCCGCCGAGCCCTGGCCGACCGCGGTCTCCGTGTAGTAGCGGGCCGCGACCAGCCAGAACCCCAGGCCGAGCAGCCCGGAGACGCCGGTGTTGAGCATCAGCGCATAGGCGTTGCGGAACAGCGGACTCCCACCGCCCCGCCCGGGGAGCCGGCGCGCGCGGCCGCCGCCTCCCCGGGGCTCTGGTCCCGTGTGCTCCTCGGCCTTGGTGGTGGTGTCAGACACCGGCTCGGTCGCCCCTTCCTCCGCCGCGGGCGTGCCGCGGTGTGCTCAGTCGCCGGGTGTGCACAGCCGGACCGCCTGCCGCGCTCTGCGGACCACCGCGTACCCCTTGGTGAGCACCCGGTCCCGGGCGAAGGCGCGGACCAGCCCGCGGCCCTCGATGATCCGGGCGAACTCCTCGGTGCCCGTACGGCGCCGCACCGTCAGCCGGGCCAGGGCATACGGCCCTTGACGGCGGTCCGCGAGTGCATTGCCCACCGCGAGCGCCTGCGAGAACCCCAGAGCGCGCACCGTCCGCCGTACCCGCCGGCTGGAGTGGCCGTAGGGGTAGGCGAAGGATTCCGGCGGTGTGCCGACCTGCTCGGCGATGATCTCTCTGCACCGCAGCACCTCGTGCCGCAGCCGCGCGTCACCGAGGCCGTCCAGCTGGGGATGGCTGTGGCTGTGCCCGCCGATCTCCACACCCGCCGCGGCCAGCTCCCGCACCTGGTCCCAGTCGAGCATGGTGTCCAGGGCGCCCCCGGTGTCGTACGGGCCGGGCAGCCAGCCGGTGGAGACGAAGAGAGTGGCCGGGAAGCCGTGCCGGGCGAGGGCGGGCAGCGCGTGCCGGTACACGCCTTCGTAGCCGTCGTCGAAGGTGATGAGCACCGGCTTGGGCGGCAGCGGTCCGCCGCCCCGCCAGGCCGCCGCGAGCGCAGCGGTGGTCAGCGGGGTGAAGCCCCCGTCGGCCAGCACCGCCAGCTGCGCGGCGAAGGCCTCGGGCGGCACGGACAGCTCCCGTACGGCGGGGGCCGGAGCCGGGGTCACCGCGTGGTACATCAATATCGGCACCACAGGAGGCCGTTCGCTCATACCGCCGCCCCCGAGCGCTCCGGTGCCGCCCCCGCGGCCGTACCGTCCGCCGGACGGTCAACTCCCCTTCTTTCGGAGGGCTTTGGCCGTGCCCGCCGGGCCCGTACGGTGCCCCACGCATAACCGGCCGCGGCGGCGGTCACGCCGGCCACGATCGCGCCCGCCCGCCCCGCGCCGCCCGGCCGGTGCAGCAGCGCGTCGCGCACCCCGCGCAGCACCCCCACGGGCAGCACCCGGGTCGTGTAGCGCCGCTCGGCCGACAGTCCGTCCCGTGCGCCGACACTGCGGGTCACCAGCGCCTTGGACAGGCCCTCGGCGTACGCCCGGCTGCGGAAGTAGCCGAACCGCTCCCGTGCGGCCGGGACCCGGTGGTGGATGACCGACCGGTCGTCGATCAGCAGCACGGCGTCCGGCAGCGAGCGGCTGATCCGGATGCACAGCTCGGTCTCCTCGCAGCCCAGCGGGCGCCGCCCGGCGTCCCGGCCGATCCCGACGGAGAAACCGCCGACGAGATCGAGCGCCACCCTGCGGAAGGAGGCATTGCCGCCCAGGACATTGCGCACCCGCACCCTGCCCGGCGGCAGACCGCGGTACGTACAGCCCACCACCCAGTCGAACTCCTCGGGGAACCACGCCGGCCGGCGACCGGACGCCCAGACCGGCTCGGTGCGCCCGCCGACCGCCATCACCGCCGGGTCGGCGTAGGCCGCGGCGAAGTGGCACAGCCAGTCCCGCCCGGCCACCGCATCGTCGTCCAGGAAGGCGACGATCTCGCCGCCGGCCACGGCGACACCGGTGTTACGCCCCGCGGACAGCCCCTGGGGGCCGGAATTGGCCATGATCCGCACGGGAGTTGCGGGCGCACGGGAGGCGGGTGCGCCCGCGTGAGCGCTGCTGAAGCGCTCCCTGAGCCGGGCCAGCAGCGCGGGGTGGTGGTCCACCACCACCAGCACCTCATGGGCGGGACGGGACTGGCTCTCCACCGACGCCACCGCCGCGAGGATGTCGTCCCACCGCTCCTCGGTGTGCACGCAGATGACGACGGAGATCCGTGGTGCCGGGCCGGCCGCCGGTCTCGCCGCGCTCACCGCGCGTTCCCGGTGATCAGCGCGGGCCGGGCCACCCGGTTCTTCCTGGAGCCCCGCTCGCGCAGGATCACCTTCAGCACCCGCAGCCCGTCCCGCACCGCCCGCAGATTGCTGACGCCGTGGATGCGGTGGTACTCGTGGCTGGGGATCTCCTGCACCCGCAGCCCGGCCTTGACCACCCGGATGTTCATCAGCGTCTCGACCTCGAACCCGGCGCAGTCCAGGGCTATTTCGTCCAGGCAGTGCCGCCAGAAGGCGTTGTACCCGTAGCAGAGATCGGTGTAGCGGGCGCCGAACTTGGTGTTGACCACGGCGGTCAGTACGCGGTTGCCGAGCTTGCGGACGGGTGTCATGTCGTCCGTGCCGCCGCCGTTGGCGAACCGCGAGCCCTTGGCGAAGTCGGCCCCGGAGACCAGTGCCGAGACATAGCTGACGATCTCGCCGCCGTCGGCCGACCCGTCCGCGTCGACCATCACGATGATCTCGCCGGTACAGGCCGCGAAACCGCTGATCAGCGCATCGCCCTTGCCCTTGCCGCGCTGCGGTACGACCGTGACGTCCGGCCACAGCTCACGGGCGACCCGGACCGTGTCATCGGTGGAGTTCCCGTCGACCAGGATCACTTCATGGATCCAGTCCGGCAGGGTCTTGAAGACATACGGGAGATTTTCCGCTTCATTCATCGCCGGGATGACGACACTGACCGGCGGAGCGATGGCCAGATGTGAGGAAACGGGACGGTAGACGGTCTGGTCCGGCAGCAGCGTCAGCGGTGGTTCTTCCGCATCGGCCGGGCGAAGGAACGAGCTCATCGGGTTTCTTGCCCTCTCGTCCGGTGGACCGCCCACCCCCGGGCGGTCCGTGTGGTTATCCGGTTCGAAAGGGGGGTTCACACCCCGGTCGCACGGCAGGGTTCACCGTACGGACAGGGCGAGCAGGCACGCGTGATTCCGGCTGCGCGGCCCGTGCTCCGGCCCTCGGCGAGCTGTGATCGGCAAGCTGAGGACCGCGCGCACGGGACCCCCCCACTGCGCACCGCACCGGTCGCTGCATCGTGTCGCGCGGGCTCTCCCCAGAGCCGTCTTGCGATGATCATCCGGTGCGGGTGGATGTGCGTCGGTATTGATGTCAGGGACTGTAGGGCACGCCCTTCCGCGTCAAAAACCCTTTGCGGCAACTGGCCGGTGCACTCGGGGCACGCCCGTATTTATGCACCGGCGCACGCCCCGTTGCGCCCTGGAGAACTCCGCAAAACCCCGGTACGGACCGCCGCTGCCGGGTTATGCGTCACCGCCCCGACCGGATCCGGCCCACCTGCTTGAGCAGGCGGTCGGCGGGCGCGAACAGCTCCGGCCTGGCCAGCACCGCATTGCGCAGCGCACGCACCGGCGCGCGCCGCGCCCGGTGCCCCAGCGCCACCGGATGCCGCCGCATCACCCACCCTTCGGACACCATGAGTTCACGGGTCTTGAGGGAGTCCTTGTAGTCCTTCGCACCGCGCCCCAGGTCCAGATACCCGAGGGATTCCGCGGCCGCCGCCTGCGCCATCCGCAGATGCAGGACCAGCCCGGGGGAGAACTTCGCGAACCGGGGGTCGTAGGCGGGGAACCAGCAGGCGAGGACGGACTCCGACCGCAGCCCGAAGTGCGCCGCGACCGGCCGTTCTCCCGCGTACAGCACCGACAGCAGCCCCGCGAAGGAAGCGCTGCGGGTGTGGAACAGGTGCTGGACGAGCCGGACGATCCAGGGGTGCGCGAAGCGGTCGCTGCGACCCGTCCTGCGGTACTGCGCCGACTTCCACTGCATGAGTGTCCGCAGCGCCGCCGGGTCGCGCTCGTCGTGGACATAGCGCAGCGGCCCGATGTCCCGGCCGAGCTTGCGTTCCTTGGCGAGCGTGGTCCGGGTGAACTTCGGCGACCTGGCCCGCAGTCCTGCCAGATAGGCCTCGAAGCCCTGGTCCACGTCGATGACGGGTGAGGCGTGCCCGCTGAACGAGGCCGCCTCGAAGGGCTTCTGGCCGTCCACCAGGTGATCGAACTCCAGCACCGACAGCCCGCAGGCCCGCAGCAGCTCCCGGGCGTCCCAGCGGAACCCGGGCCGGTGCACCAGCCCCTGGGCATCGGAGACGCCCAGGCCGACCGCCCGCCCGGTCCCGAGCGCCGAGCGCTGGAAGGGCAGGAACGCGGCCGGTTCGCCGTGCTCGTGGAGCACCGCGATCCGTACGCCGCTCCGGCAGCGGCCGACGGCGAGCGTGAACTCGGGGGAGAGGAAGGGGTTCGCCAGCTGCGGCGCCCCCAGGGACCGGGCCCGGGACTGCAGGGCGGTCCAGGCACTCCGGTCGGCCCCGGCGAGTTCGCCGGGGCGGTACACCGCCACGTCCATCTCAGCCCGCCCGGCTTCCGGGGGCCCGGCCCGCGCGCCGCCGTACCGCGCCGGCCAGCAGCAGGGCGCCGCTGAGCCCCGCCACCGCGAGCACGCCGCCGCGCAGGGACCACAGATGAAGCGCGAGCATGGTCTGCGCCACCAGCAGATCGACGGCCAGCGCCCCGGCCCCGGCGGCGACCGTGCGGCCGAGCGGATCCATCCGGCCCAGCAGCACGGCGAGCGCGCCGGCGGGTGCCATCAGAAGGAAGAAGAGGGTGAACGGCGCGCGGAGGGGTGAGCCGATATCGGCGAGCGCGAGGACGGCGCCCATGAGGCCGATGCCGACCGCCATCCCCGCGACCAGCGACGCGGTGGCGCTCACCGGCCGCTCCCCGGGCGGTGGCGGGTCGTGCGAGTCGTGACGAGTGATGGTCTCGGTGTGCATGGGCAGCTTTGCCCCCCATAAGCGCCGGATGCCGGGCCTCAATGTCGCGCAACGCTCGGAGCACCGTCAAGACATGACGAAGGCCGGAAACCTGCGCAACCGTGCGGGGCCGGAGCAGTGGGCCGCGGCGCCGGGCCGCCCTCGGACGGCGCAATGGCGGCAGCGCAGGCCGGCCGTCCGGAGACTGGTGGGACGTGCCGCGAGGTGAGGTGACCGCCGGAAGGAGCCGTGCCCGTGGAGCCGCCGAGCGGAATCGCCCTGACGGTGATCATGGTGTGCCTGACCGTGGCCACCGGGGTGCTCGACGCCGTCAGCTTTCTGTCGCTCGGTCAGGTCTTCACCGCCACCCAGACCGGCAATCTGCTCTTCCTCGGGTTCGGTATCGCCGGTCAGGGCGGACTGCCGGTCCTGGCGACAGTGGTGTCGCTCGGCGCCTTCGCCCTGGGCGCGGCGCTCGGGGCGCGGTGGGAATCGGCGCTGGCCGTGCGGCGGCGCCAGTGGTTCCCGGTCGCGCTGGCCACGGAGGCCACGCTGCTGGCCGGGGCCGCGGTGGCCGCATGGGAGTGGGGGCCGGTCCGGGGCCTGCCGCCGGGCCGGCGCCTGGTGGTCGTCGGGCTGATGGCGGTGGCGATGGGCATGCGCAATGTCACCGCCATACGGACCGCCGCCCCGGACTTCACGACGACGGTGGAGACCCGGGCGATGACAGCCCTGGTCAGCGGTTCACCGCTGGGGCACGACAAGCGCCTGGGGTACGGCCGCCATGTGGCGGGCCGCCGGCTGGTCTCGGTGTCCGCGATGTTCGCCGGGGGCCTGCTCGGTGCCGGACTGCTCGGTCTGGGGACGCGTCCGACGCTGGTGATCCTGCTGGTGGCCGTCGTCATCGCGGTCACCGCCTTCCTCGTCCCCGGCCTCACCGGCCGGCTGGGCCCCACCGAGGAATGACCGGCCTTCCGCGCACCGGCCCGGGGCCCGTGACGGGAGGGCGAACATCCCCCCGTATCGGGATATTTGCCGTGAACTGCCGATGACTTTTGGCATGGACACTTCCGGCTACCCGCGAGTTTTGCTACCACGAAAGTGGCAGAGACCCTGCTAAGGGAGGTTTCATGAGACTGTCCCGATGTGCGGCCTTGACATCCGCCTTCTTCGTCACCATGACGCTCGCGCTCACCGGCGCGAGCGCCGCCGTATCGGCTCAACTCCCCGCCGCCACGGGCTATGTGGCCCTCGGCGACTCCTACTCCTCCGGTGTGGGGGCCGGCAGCTACGACAGCGCCAGCGGCTCCTGCAAGCGCAGCAGCAAGGCCTACCCGGCCCTGTGGGCCGCCGCGCACTCCCCCTCCTCCTTCCAGTTCACCGCCTGTTCCGGCGCCCGAACGGGTGACGTTCTCAGCGGCCAGCTCGCTCCGCTCAACAGCTCCACCGGCCTGGTCAGCATCACCATCGGCGGCAACGACGCGGGATTCGCCGACACCATGACGACCTGTGCCCTCCAGGGCGAGAGCGCCTGTCTGTCCCGGGTGGCGCAGGCCAGGACCTACATCGACACCACCCTGCCCGGTCAGCTCGACGGGGTGTACAGCGCCATCTCCCGGAAGGCCCCGGCCGCGCATGTGGTGGTCGTGGGCTACCCCCGCTTCTACAAGCTCGCCGGAAGCTGTATCGCCGGCCTCTCCGAGAAGTCCCGTGCCGCGATCAACGCGGCTGCCGACGACATCAACGGCGTGACCGCCAAGCGGGCCGCCGACCACGGCTTCACCTTCGCCGATGTCAACGCCACCTTTTCCGGCCATGAGCTGTGCTCCGGCAGCGCGTGGCTGCACAGCGTGACCCTCCCCGTGCTGGAGTCCTACCACCCCACCGCCACCGGACAGTCCGGCGGCTATCTGCCGGTGTTCGCCTCCGCTGCGTAATCACCCCGCTCGCCGGTCGCCGGGGAGAGGCGGTGCGATTCCGGTCTCTCCCCGTGACCCCTGGCGCCCCGTCAGGCGCCCCGCACGCCCCCGCGGCAGCCCGATGACGCTCAACTCGCCCTGGCCCATGCGGTGTACGTGACATTCCGTATGGTGTTCGTCAACGTCAAGGCGAGGCAGGTGAATCCGTTGACCGGTCTGCACGCGTGTCCTCTGAGAGAGATAGGGTTACCCTGCCCGGGCCGGGTGCCCTCGTAGGGTGGGGAGAGTCATGGAACAGATAACAGTGCGTAGCAGGGCGCGAGTCCCTGCCATCAATTGCGGGAGCGGTGCGTCCAGTGCGCGTCTCGACCGCCATTTCGCGGTGCTGGGTGGTCCCGCCATCCCGCAGCGCGAGGTGGAGGGCGCGACTTCGCTGATGCAGGAGCTCACCGCGCGCGATCACTCGCGTGCGAGGAACAGCCGCGGCGCCAGGGTGTCGTTGTTCGCGCCGCTGCGCAGGCTGCGGCGCTCGCTGTTCGGGGGTCACGGCTGATCCGCTGCTGAAGCGGCATCTCGGGCGATCACACCGTCCCGGCGCGGCACCGCGGTCCGATCGCTCGTCAGACTCAGGGCGCCGGCAGCTCGTCGGTGTGCTCGCCGGGGCGGGAATCCTTGCCCCGAAGATGCCGTGCGGCATCCGCTCGATTGCTCCGGCCCCGTCCCCACCCGGCCGGCGCAGCAATCCCCACCACCCGTTGCCCGGCAACGGGTGGTTTTGTGTGCCTACGGGGCCTCCGGGTCCCTTCGCGAGGCCGGACTCACAGCAGCGCGAACTGCCCTTCCGGGCCCTCCTCGTGATGATCGAACACCGAGGCCGGACGGTGCGCGGAGACCGGCGCCGGGAGGATGCCGGCTGCCCGCAGGTCGCCGGCTGTCACCAGCGGAGCGCCGTCCTCCGCGTACCGCCGCAACTCCTCACACTGCGGCCGCAGTTCGGACAGCAGCGCCAGTACGGTGATCAGCTCCAGCAGCTCCGAGGTCCACTCCTGCGGCCAGCCGGCGGGGCGCAGCGCCGCCAGCGAGCCGGCCTCGGGCGCGTCCGTACCCGCCGCGGCCGTGCCGGTGCGCACGGCCAGCCACGCTTCCAGGACGCGTACGCCGCCCGCGTGGAAGTCCCAGGCGCCCGGCGGCACCGGTGAGATCCGGCCGCCGCCGAGCAGCAGCGCCTCCTCCGCCGGGTCGTAGGCGACCTCCTGCGGCAGTCCGCGGGCGGGGAGCGCGGAGCGCACGTACGGGCGCCGGCCGCCCGGCATCCGGGGCCGCTCGCCGCCGCGCCCGCCGTCCGCCCCGGGTGCGTAGGCGCCGCGGGTGGCGAGCCAGAGCAGCCGCTCGCCGAGGGCGACGCCGCGGTCCCAGAGCTCCGGGTCGGCGGTGAGCGGCACCGTGCAGCCGTCGGGGGAGTGCCGGGCGGTCGCGACGAGCCAGGCCAGCAGGTCCGTCGGCGCCACCGGGCGGTCCAGGCGCCGGCCGAGCAGGGTGAGCAGGCCAGGGGCGAGATTGGGCTCGTGTCCGCCGGGACGCCGGTAGAACGGGCGGATCCGGCCGGGGCGGCCGGCCGGGGAACGCCCGTCGGGCAGCAGCGCGGAGCACACCACCGCGGGGCCGGGCACCTGCGGCACCGGCCCCCACTCGACCACGAACAGCTGCCGCTCGTCCGCCACCCGCCACAACTCCGGCCGGGCGCCGTCGATCAGCCGGTGATCGGGCAGCAGCCACTGCTGGTCGAACGGGCCGTGCGTCACCCGCACCGGCTCGGGGCACGGGCCGCCCACACGGTACAGCCGCTCGGTCGCCGTGGCCTGGCCCGGCAGCTGGCCGACGGCGGAGTGCAGGGTCCGGGCCCGGGACGGCCGGAACAGCCGCTCGCGGTCCGCCGCGTCCTCGGCGTCCACCAGAGCCGACCAGCGGGCCCGCAGCGTGGCCGGGTCCGGCGCCAGCACCCAGGAGCGGCCGAGCCGCAGCGGAGCCACGGACCAGGGCATGAGATCGGACAGCCGTGGCGCGTCCTGCTTCGCCGTCACGCGGAGCCCCTCCCGGACCGTTCGGTTGACCCCGGCATGGTATCCACCGGGCCGGCCGCGGCACCGAATCCGCAGGCCACCTCCACCGTCCGGGCGGCCGGGAAGGCGGTCTTCCGCTTGCTGATCTTGGAGGAGTACGGTCCTCGCCGTACGCCCGACCACGCGGTGCGGACCTGGCTCCGTCCTGCGCGCCGGGACCTGCTCAGGGGAGGACCGCCATGACGGACACCACCTCTCCCACGCCTGAACGGCGCGGGGGGACCCCCACCGGCATCCGGGCCGCCGCACGGCTGGACCGGCTGCCGCCGTCCCGGTGGCACCGCCGGATCACCCTCGTCGTCGGCATCGGGGCCTTCTTCGACCTCTACGAGATCTTCCTCGGCGGGGTGCTGGCCGCGGCCCTCGCCGAACAGTGGCACCTCGGGCCCACCGCGAAGTCCTGGGTGATCGCCGCCGGCTTCCTCGGGATGTTCGTCGGCGCGAATGTGCTCTCGGTGCTCGCCGACCGCTTCGGGCGGCGCCGGATGTTCCTGATCAACCTCGCGGCGTACTCGGTCTTCTCGCTGCTGTGCGCCTTCGCCCCGGACCTGTCCTGGTTCCTCGCGCTGCGCTTCCTGGCCGGTCTGGGGCTGGGCGCCGAACTCGTGCTGGTCGACACCTATCTCGCGGAGTTCCTGCCCCGGGCGGTACGCGGCCGCTATATCGCGCATGCGTACACCTTCGGGTTCCTCGGCGTTCCGGTGGCCGCGCTGCTCGGCGCCCGGCTGGTGGCCGCCCATCAGCCGCTGGGCGTCGAGGGCTGGCGCTGGCTGCTGGTCGCCGGTGCGCTGGGCGCCGGGTTCCTCCAGGTGATGCGCCGCCAACTCCCGGAATCCCCCCGCTGGTTGGTGGTACACGGGCGCGGCGAGGAAGCCGAACGGATCGTGGCCGGGCTGGAGGAGCGGGCGGCCCGGGAGAGCGGCGGCAGCCTGCCGTCGGTGCCGGAGGCGGAGACCGTACCGGAGCGGAAGGTGCCGCTGGCCGAGATGTTCCGGGGCGACCAGCGGCGGCGCACCGTCATGTGGTGGATCTTCCAGGTGCTGCAGACCGTCGGCTACTACGGCTTCGGGTCGCTGGCACCGGTGGTGCTCACCGCGAAGGGCCACACCGTCACCGAGTCGCTGCTGTACGCGGCGCTGAGCTTCTGCGGCTATCCGGTCGGGTCCGCGCTGTCCGTCCCGCTCATCGACCGGATCGAACGCCGGACCCTGATCATCGCCTCGGCACTGGGCATCGCCGCCTGCGGCCTGGCCTTCGGTTTCGCCGCCGCCTCCTGGGCCATCGTCACCTTCGGCTTCCTGCTGACGGTGTGCAGCAATGTCTTCTCCAACGCCTTTCACGTCTACCAGACCGAGATCTTCCCGACCGCCCTGCGCAGCAGCGCGATCGGCATCGCCTACTCCCTGTCCCGGCTCACGTCGGTCGTGCTGCCGTTCGTGGCACTCAGCATCCTGAACGACCTGGGCCCGGCCGCGGTGTTCGCCGGCTCGGCCGGGCTGATGCTGCTGCTGTGCGTGGACGTGGCGTTGCTGGGGCCGCGGAGTTCTGGGCGGAGCCTGGAGAGGATCTGAGGCTTTGGCTTTCCCGCCGTGGGGGGTACTCGTCGTTTTTCGCCCGCTTCGCGGTGCGCTCGCCGTTGCGCCTGCGCCTGGCGGCGGGCGGGTCCGTTGCGCCTGCGCCTGGCGGCGGGCGGGTCCGCTGCGCGGGGCGGGTCCGCTGCGCGGGGCTGTTGGGGTGCGGTGACGGGCCTGCGCGGGTGGGGTG
>NZ_JBEYVM010000026.1:0-104453 GCF_040643995.1 Streptomyces sp. NPDC047049
GGGTCCGCTGCGCGGGGCTGTCGGGGTGCGGTGACGGGCCTGCGCGGGTGGGTGTCCGGACTGCTTCGCTTTACGTCCGGACACCCACCCGCTCCGGCCCGTCCCCTCCCGTGGAGGGGTGGGAAGAAGGCCGGTGGAGGGTGGACCTGAGTGGTCCGGTGCACCTGCTGATCAGACGAAAAACGGGCCACCCCTGAATGAACCAGTAGGGGTTGCAAGGCGACGACCGTGGCCAGCCCCCACCCACCGTCACTTTCTCCCCCACGGGAGGGGACGGGCCGGAGGGGCCGGTGTGTGGGGCTTTGCTTCCGAAGGCTCCGAGAAAGAGCAAAGGCGGAGCGTAAAGCGAAGCAGTCCCACACACCGGCCCCGGAGGCCCGTCACCGCACCCACAGCCCCGCGCAGCGGACCCCGCCCGCCGCTGGGGGTACCTCCCACGCCCTTTAGGCAGTGGGGGAGAAACGGCGAGAAACAACCACGGCGCCGCAGCCAAAAACGTGGGGCGCAAGCAAAAGCGCAGCGGAACGTCAACGGAGGCGCCCAGCCACCGCCGCGCCCGCGAGTGCGACGAGGGTCATCGTCGCGAATACGGCGACGAAGGCCGCGGGGTGGCTCGCCGCGCCGGACGCGGCGGTGAGTGCGGGGGCGTGGGTGGCGATCGAGCCCCCGCCGAAGGCCACGAACAGCACGCCGCTGACCCCCACGAACGTGACGTTCCCCAGCGCGTCCGACATCTGCAGGGACGCGGAGTTGCTGCCCGCCTCCTCGGGACGGGAGAGCTTCAGCAGCAGGACGCCGCCGCTGGAGATGTTCAGGCCCATCCCGAACCCGCCGACCGTCCAGGCCACCGCGACGATCGCGACGGGCACCGAGTCGAGCAGCGCCAGCGGCACCGTCACGATGGCCGCCGCCAGCAGCACCATGCCCAGGCCCATCAGCCGCTCCCGGTACGGCTCCAGACGCGGCCGGCTCTGGACGTACGAGCCCAGCGCCCAGGTCAGGCCGCCGCCGGTGAGGGAGAGACCGGCGAGGGTGGGGGACAGCCCGCGCTGGGTGACCAGCATCAGCGGGATGAAGCTCTCGGAGCCGACCAGCGCCCCGGCGGCCAGACCGCGCATCAGCACGACGCTCGGCAGACCGCGGCCCGCGCGGAAGGTGCCGCGCGGCAGCAGCCGGACGATGCCCGGTACCAGCAGGGCCAGTCCGGCGGCCGCGGGCAGCAGCGCGAACCAGGCCGGGTGCTGGCCCGCGTACTGGAGCAGGCAGGCGCCCACGGCGGCGGCCAGCGCGAGCAGACAGCGCCGGTTGCCCAGCACCTGGCGGGCGCCGCCGCCCGGACCCGGCCGCGTACGGGGCAGCTTGCGCAGCGCGGGCAGCATCACCGCGAGCGGCAGCAGTATCAGTACCGGGATGGCGAGGAAGACCCAGCGCCAGCCGAGCTGTTCGGTGACGGTCCCGGCGACCAGCGGGCCCACGATCACCGGCACCACCCAGGCCGCCGAGAACGCCGCCATGATCGACGGACGCAGCCGGTCGGGGTAGGCGCGGCCCACGACCACATACAGCGAGACCACCACCATCCCGCCGCCGATGCCCTGCACCCCGCGGCCCGCGACGAACATCCCCATGCTCTGCGCACCGCCCGCGACCAGCAGCCCCGCCCCGAACGCGGCGATCCCGGCGAACAGCGGCGCCAGCGGCCCGCGCCGGTCGCTCCACTCCCCCGCGAGCGCCATCGCGAACAGGCTCGCCGTGAAGTAGGCGGAGAACGCGAAGGCGTACAGACCGATCCCGTCCAGGGCGCGGGCGGCGACCGGCATCGCGGTGTTCACGGCAATCGCCTCGAAGGCGACGACCGAGACGACCGAGATGATGCCGAAGGTGAGCGCGCGGTGGGCCCGGCCGAGGATGCCGCCGGTGCCGGGCGGGGCGTCGGCAGGGTCGTTGGCCGGGGCGTCGGCCCGTTCGTCGGCCGGCGGGGCGAGTTCGGTGTGGCTGCCGGGGAACGGGTCGGCGCTGCGGCGGGGGCGATCAGCGGTCATCGAGCCAGCGTAAGGGCCGTACGACGGCGGCGCCCCTGTCCGGAGACGGAACCGGGTCGGCCGAAGGACCTACGCCGCGGGGCCGGGGACGGGCGGGGCGGCCCCGCGGCCCGGCAGGCCCGGCGCTCCGGCAGCCCGGCCCTCCGGCCCTCCGGCACTCCGGCACTCCGGCACTCCGGCACTCCGGCACTCCGACGGTCCAGCAGCCCGGCATCCCGGCATCCCGGCACCCCGCAACACGGACCAGCCGTACATCGCCCGCCGTCGGGCAAGCTGTCCTTATGCCGCACTTCCGCACCTACGACGACGCCGAGCTCCACTACCGCGTGCTCGGCCCGGCCGACTCGCCCCTGCCGCCCCTGGTGTGTCTGGCCGGCGGCCCCGGACGGGATGCCGCGTACCTGGGCGACCTCGGCGGGATGAGCGCACGCCGGCAGCTGATTCTTCCGGACAGCCGCGGCACCGGCGCCTCCCCGGCCGCCGCCGACCCGTCCCGTTACGCCTTCCCGCAGCTCGCCGAGGATGTCGAGGCACTGCGCGCGCACCTGGGCCTGGAGCACTTCGCCCTGCTCGCGCACGACGCGGGGGCCGCGGTCGCCCAGGCGTACGCGGTGAGGCACCCGCAGCGGCTGACCCGGCTGGTCCTGGTCTGCCCCGGCTCCCGGCTGCAGGGCGAACTCCCGGACGACGCACGGCAGATCTTCGCCGCACGCGAGCACGAGCAGTGGTGGCCGGAGGCCTCGGCGGCGGTGCGGCGACTGGCCGAGACATCCGATATGGACGAGGTACGCGCCCTGTTGTTCGCCGCCGCGCCGCTCGCCTACGGCCGCTGGGAGGAGCCGCAGCGGGCCCATGCCGCCACGGAGGGCGAGCAGTTGGGGCCGGTACCGCGGGCCGGCTTCTGGCAGGGCGTGGACGAACAACTGCGAGAGGCACTGGCGTCCGGGCTCAGTGAGGTGAGCTGCCCCGTGCTGGTGGTGACCGGTGACCGCGACGGGGTGACGGGCATGCGCGCCGGCGAGCTGGTGGCCGAGTCGTTCCCCGACGCACGGGTCCGGCCGCTGCACGAGGTGGGTCACTATCCGTGGGTGGACGCCCCGGAACTGTTCGGACCGGCCGTGGAGGAGTTCTTGCACGCGGCCTGAGCGACCGCCCCACCGGAGCCCCCTTCATGAACGGCATGTTGCCCCGCGTTGCCCCGTATTGCAGCTTCACGCCACTTCGCTCCGCACTCTTGCCGAACACCCCACCACGCGGCATACAGTCAGGTTCAGCACACCAGCCCGGCCGTGTGCCCGAGTGGTTCAGGGGCTCGCCTGCAAAGCGAGTTACGTGGGTTCGAATCCCGCCACGGCCTCCAGTGCTTGACCAGCTGAAACGAAAGGCGGCACCCTGCAGGGGCTCCGCCTCCGGTATCTGACCGTCTCAGTTTCCGTCTCAGTTGGAAGCCATCGCACGATGCGCGCCACTCGCGTCCCCTCTTCGGAGCCGTATGCGCACATGTGGAACGGCAGGTAGCGGAGCGGCCATGCGGGCGACACGCACATGGATTTGCGTGGGCTCAGAAGATGATCAGCAGCACTCTGCTCGATCAGCACTCTCACGCCAGAGACCTGCCCTCCAGAACTGGATCCTCCGCATGCATGTCAGAAATGGGCACTGTATGCTAATAACAACGGATCCAACGGGTCAGGTCGCGGCTTGAGTAGACGAACCGGTACCTGATCTTCCCGCGGCAGTCGAAGCCATCTCGACCCCAGGTTGGCCGTACCTTCGCTGCCCCCATAGGGATCCCTCGAAATGCGCGACTCCAATGGAATCCGCATGGAATCCGCATTCTTCGACCCTACTGGCCACTCACTCCATCAGGAGATGGTTGCTGTGGCATGCTCCCACTCAGCCGACTCAGCACCCATGGCGGAGGACAGCTCACTCTCGCTGTCTTCGGAAGAGTTCCAGACCCTGTGGGCCGATTGGCGTCCAATAAAGCGTGAGACGCCGTTCGTGTCCACCATGCCAGTCGTCCTCAACGGCAAGCTGGTGCAGGACATTGAGCGCATAGACGAGGAGTACCCGGAAGATCTCTTCGTCACGCCCGTCGTGCATGACTCGGAATTGGCTCTCGCAGTGTTCGCTGATCCGAAGCAGATGCTGGCCGAGGCCCGCAAGACGAAAGACGATGCAGAGTTCCACTGGCTGGTGGAGCAACGTGGAATTGGCTGCCTTCCAGATGGTGCCCCAGCGCTTACGGCACTGGACTCCTACGACATCGCCAATCTCGGTGGCCGCAGACTGCGCATTTCACCAGAGCACGGCTATCCGGACTTGAGCCTCGTGCCCCGCCGGAAGTCCCTTAACTGGGACAACGCCATCCTCTCCTTCGACGCCTGCGCCTATCCCTTCTCGGCATCCAGCGAGAAAGACTTTCACGGGATAACACATTTCCAAAATTTCCGCTGCGGGTTCAACATCTCCAGCGACTGGTCAGTATCATCGCTCATCAACTGGGGAACTCTACCACCCGACTACTGACGGCCGCTGGGGCATCGCCATATTCGGCGTACGCCGTCCTGCCGTGAAAGACTACGGACGTCGACGCACAGCCCCCAGGCCAGCACAAACAAACCTGCAAAGCGAGTTACGTGGGTTCGAATCCCGCCACGGCCTCTGTTGCCTTCACCAGGCCGATCGAAAGGGCGGCGTCCCGGAGGGATGCCGCCCTTACGATCGTCCGTCTCAGTCGGCCATACGAACTGGCCTGATGCCTCTCGCGCTCCTTGCCCCAAGCCAATACCTCTCCGGCTCGGAGCATGCTCAGTCGATACAGAACTCGTTGCCCTCGATGTCCAGCATCGGGATGCACGAATCCTCGCCGTCATACAGCGTTTGCACGTGTACCGCGCCGAGCGGGATCAGGCGTGCGCATTCGGCCTCGAGTGCGGCGAGGCGCTCCTTGCCCACGAGTCCGGTGCCGACCCGCACGTCAAGGTGCAGCCGGTTCTTGGCGGCCTTTCCTTCAGGGACGCGCTGGAAGTACAGTCGCGGGCCCACTCCTGAGGGATCACTGCAGGCGAACGAGGAATCCCTCTGCTCGGGTGGCTGCGCGCGCCGGAAATCGTCCCACGTGGCGAACCCCTCCGGAGGCGGCGGTACGACGTAGCCCAACACCTCGCACCAGAAGCGAGCAAGGCGCTCGGGTTCTGCGCAGTCAAAGGTGACTTGGAACTTCTTGGTCGCGGACATCGGCGCAACATACCAGGGGGACTCTGCCTCCCGCCGGTGGTTTTCAGGGTCCCGTCCTGGCCAACCACCCTCATGCCAAAGGTCAGTTACGGGACGCCCGTCAGCATCCTTGGCGTGCCTCCGCAGGCTCCTGCCAGGAGCGAGAGCGGGGCCGGCTTCCCCGAGGGGAAGCCGGGGTCGCGTACCCCCGCCTCAGGCCCCCTGCTGATGCACCACCTGGGCCACCGCCGCCTGGGGGCGGATCGGGAGGCGGCCGATGGGGCGGCCGGTGGCGGCGCGGACCGCGGAGGCCACGGCGGCCGGTGCGGTGACGACCGGGACCGCGCTGGCGGGCTTGGCGCCGAAGGGGGCGATCACGTCGCGTTCCTCGACGAGCTTGACGATGCGGATGTCCGGGGCGTCCAGGGCGGTCGGCAGCGCGTAGCCGGTCAGGTCCGGCTGGCGGACCTGACCGCGGGTGGTGCGCAGGTTCTCCATCAGGGCGGCACCGAGGCCCTGGATGACCCCGGCCTCGATACGGGACCGCAGCTGGCGGGGGTTGAGCACCCGGCCCACGTCCTGGGCGACGGTCATCTCCACGACCCGGATGGTGCCGAGCTCGATGTCGACATCGGCGACACAGCGGATCGCACAGAAGGCGAGGCCGACGAACGCGTCGCCCTGGCCGTTCTCGTCCAGCGGCTCGGTCGGATGCGGGCGGCACTGGGCGGTGGCCCACAGTTCCTTGCCGTCCAGCGCCTCGGCGACGGTGGTGCTGAGCACCCCGTCATAGGAGGTGATCTTGCCGTCGTTGATCTGCAGCAGCTCGGTGGACATCCCGAACTTGTGGGCCAGCGGCTGCAGCAGCTGCGTACGGACCATCTTGGCGGCGCGCTCGACGGCGCCGCCGGAGACCCAGGTGTGCCGCCCGTGGCAGGCCGCGCCGGCCGGCGGCTGGTCGGTGTCGACGCCGGCGACATGCACCTCGTCGACGCCGAGCGTTTCCTGCACGATCTGCCGCGCCAGGGTGGAGAACCCCGATCCGGTCTCGACCGCGGCGCAGATGACGTGGGCCACCGAGCCGCTGACCTTGACGGTGGCGGTGGAGACCTCGTCGGTGCCCTCGGCGCCGAGCATGTGCACCATGCCCAGCGCGTAGCCGACACCGCGGCGCACCGCGCCCGGTTCGCCCGCCCCCTCGGGACCGCCCGGCAGCAGCCACTCCGCTTCGGGCGCGTCCTTGGGCAGCTCGGGAAGCGGCGCTTCCTTGACGGCGTGCAGGAGTTCGGCGGCCGGGGCCGGGCAGGTCACCGTCTGCCCCGTGGGCAGCAGGTCACCGGTGGCCATGACGTTGCGCAGCCGGATCTCGTCGGGCTCCAGCCCCAGCCGGGCGGCCAGCTTGTCCATCTGGCCCTCGTAGGCGGCGCAGACCTGCAGCGCGCCCTCGCCGCGCATATGGCCGGACGGCGGGTTGTTGGTGCGCACCGCCCAGCCGTCGACCACGGCGTGCGGGACGACGTACGGGCCGCAGGAGAAGGAGACCGCGGCGGCCAGCGCGTCGGCGGAGGTGTCCGCGTAGGCACCGGCGTCCATCAGGATCTGGGCCTCCACCTTGACCAGCGTGCCGTCGGCGTCCGCATGGTGGCGGTAGCGCAGCAGCGTGGGGTGGCGGTGGGCGTGCGAGAGGAAGGACTCCTCGCGGGTGGCGGCGAGCTTGACGGGGCAGCCCGTCCGCAGCGCCAGCAGGCCGAGCGGCAGTTGGATGCCGGGGTCCTCGCGGTCGGCGGTGGCGCCGGGCACGCCGGTCACCACGACCTTGACCTGGTCCGGTTCCAGCCCGAAGGAGGCGGCGGCGAGATCGCGGTCGGTGTGCGGGTCCGTGGAAGCGGTGTAGATCTCCACGCCGCCGTCGGGGCGCGGCACCGCGAGCCCGGCCTCGGCCCCGATGGGCGCCGGGTCCTGGCGGCCGATCCGGTACAGCCCCTCGACCATCACCTCACCCACCACATCGGGGTCGCCGAAGCGGAGCGGGATGTGCCGGATGAGGTTGCCGTCCGGGTGCAACGGCTCGGCCTCGAAGGCCAGTTGGGGGTCGGTGACCGCGTCCTGGATCTCGTACTCGACGGCGATGGCGGCGGCGGCCAGGCGCGCCGTGTCGGGGTGCTCGGCGGCCACCGCGGCGATCGGCTCGCCGTGGTGGCGGACCTCGTCCTTGGCGAAGACCGGGCGGTCGGCGGTGCCCCGGCCGTGCCCCGCGTCGCCGGGGACGTCCTCGTGCGTGACGACGACCCGCACGCCGGGCATCTCCGCGGCCTGCCGGGTGTCGATCGACAGGATGCGTGCCCGCGGGTGCGGTGAGCGCAGCACCGCGGCCCACAGCAGCCCCTCGGCCCACAGGTCGGCGGCGTACGGGAAGGTGCCCTCGGCCTTGGCCGGTGCGTCGGCGGGCGGCAGGGACACGCCCAGGCCGCGCAGCGGCTCCTCGGGGGGGACCGGGACGCCCGCCGCGGGGGTGGTCGCGGTGACGGTGCCCGCGCCGTCGGACGTGCCACTCATGCCGCAACCTCGCTTCGCCCGGCCTCGCACTCGATCGGCGCGCAGGTCTCGATGTCTCCGCCCCGGCCGCCGGACCGGGGGACCCTCTTGCCGCGCTCGTTCATGCGGAGCCTCCCGTGTGCGGATCCTGGTCGTACGGATCCTGGTCGTGCGGGGCCTGGCCCATGGGGTCTGCGGGGCCGGCCTGGTGGGGGATGCGGGCGGTGTCCGCCGGCGGCGCCCCGTCCGCGTCGCCGTCCGCCGGTCCGTAGGCGGCCTCCGCCGACTCCGCACGGGCCTTGACGACCTCGTCGACGGCGTCCAGCACCCCCCGGTAGCCCGAGCAGCGGCAGAGGTTGCCGCACAGCGCCTTACGGGTCTCCAGCTCGCTGGGGGCGTGGTTGCCCTCCAGGAGGTCGTGGACGGTCATCGCCATCCCCGGTACGCAGAAGCCGCACTGCACCGCACCGGAGGCGGTCAGCGCGCGCTGCACGTCGGAGGGCTCACCGTTCTCCGCGAGCCCTTCGACCGTACGGACCTCGCTGCCCGCCGTGGTGGCCGCGGGCACCAGGCAGGACGCCACCAGCCGCCCGTCCACCTGGACGGAGCAGGCCCCGCACTCGCCCTGCGAGCAGCCGTCCTTGGCGCCGGCCAGGCCCAGCCGCTCGCGCAGCACGTAGAGCAGCGACTCGCCGATCCAGGCGTCGGTGACCGGGCGGTCGATGCCGTTCACCCGCAGGACGTAGGAGGCGGCGGGGTGTTCGTCGAAGGCTTCGGCCTCGGGCGCGCCCGCCACACCGGCCTCGCCCGCCATCCCGGCGCCGAACGGGCCCTCGGCGTCACCGGCCGGAATCCCGCTCTCGTTGTCGCTACCGCTACGGGTATCGCCCTCGCTGCCGCTATCGGTGGCTTCGGCGGCGCCGCTGCGGTCCTCGACGAGGTCCGCGGCAGGGTCATCGGCGGCCTCGGCGCGCTCGCCCTCTCCGGGGGTCTCGTGCGCCCCGGCGTGGGCGTCCGTCCCGAGGTGCCCGTCCGCCCCGGCGTGGGCGTCCGCCCCGGCGTGGGCGTCCCTCCCTGAACTCTCGCCGAGGTGGCCGGCGCCTCGCGGGTCCGCCGGACCATCGAGGTCCGTGAGACCGCCGAGGTCCGTGAGACCGCCGAGGTCCGTGAGGCCGGTGTGCTCGCCGTGCTGCGGCACGGCGTCCGCACGTCCGTCGGCACCCGGGGCGGCGGGCGACACGCGCCCGGCCGCGTCGGCGCTCGCGAACTCGCCGGAATCCTCGGGCTGTTCGTCTGCCGCCGCCGGGACGGTCCAGTCGGTCGCGCCGCCGGGCGCGTCCGCCGTCCCGTCGGGCCGGTCCGCCGGCTCCTGGTGCCGCCCCCCGTCGTGCGGCGGCTGCGCCGTGTCCGCGGCGGGCGGCCACTGGGCCAGCGCGTCGGCCGGCAGCGACCAGTGCCCGGTCGCCCCGCCTGCCGTCCCGTGCGGGACGCCCGCGCCCATCCCGTACGGGTCGCCGCCCGACGGAGCGGTGCCGCCCGGCCCTTCGGCCGCCGGCTCGGCGCCGCGGCCCGGGAGGCCGTGTTCGTGGGCGTACGGGTCGTCCGCGGCGCCACCGAAGTGAGCGGGCGCCGCGCCACCGTGTGAGGCGTCGTGCGGCGGCGCGGGGTGCGCTTCGGCCCCGCCGTCGGCGGTCAGCCCGGTGGTGAAGTTCCAGTGCCCGGTACCGGCGGCCTCGCCGGCGTCCCCCGGGTTCCCGGCGCCGTCGTACGCACCGGCGCCCGGGTACCCGCCCCCCGGGTAACCGGTGACGTCACCGGTGCCCGCAGGACCAGGGTGCCCGTGATGCCCCGTATCGGCGGGGTGACCCGGATGGCCGGGCTGACCGGAGTGACCGGGGTGCCCGTGGTGTCCCGGATGGCCGCCGGCAAGGGCCGGATGCCCCGTCAGTCCGTCGTCGCCGACGAGGTATTCGCCGGATTCCTCCAGGCCGTCGTCCGTCGCAGCGGGGACCGACCAGGTGCCGGGGTTGCCCGCCTCCGGACTGCCCGCGACGGGCCAGTCCACGGGGTCGCCGTGCCACGGCCGGGCCGCCTCGGGGGCGTCGCCGTGGTAGCCCTCGGCAACGCCGTGGTGGGCCGCGTACTCCGCCTGGGCCGGGTACCCGGCGGACGGGTCGGCGTAGCCGGCCGAGGGGTCCGCGAAGGGCATCGTCCACTGGCCGGTGGCCGACGGATCGGTGCCCGCGGCCGGCGGCGTGGGCTCGTGCGGGGTGAAGGAGGCCGGCGGGGTGTAGCCGTGACCGGGTGCGGCGAGCGGTTCGGGGCCCGGGGTGCCGTACCGGGGCGATCCGCCGCCGTAGACCCCGCTGGTGAAGCCCTCCGGGAGCTGTACGAAGGCCGTCGCCTCCGACTCGTACTCGCCGCCCTGCGGCAGCGGCTGCCAGCCGTGTTCGGGGTGCGGCTGGTACGGATGGCGGTTGTCGGCGTCGCTCATGCCGAGCCCTCACTTCGCTCGGCCCCGCCTTCGCGAGGCGCGCACCTTTCGATGATGATCTCCCGGTCTCCGGCCGGGGGGACCGCCACGCTGCGCTCGCTCATGAGAGCGCCCTCCCCAGTGCGCGGCGGGCCAGGGCTGCCACCGTACGGCGCAGATGGAGTGCGGCCGGCGGCAGGGTGGCCGGTTCCGAACCGTCCTCGGGCGGCGCCGGGTCCGGGATGCAGGCGGCGGCGACGTAGTCGCCGAAGGCCGTCAGCGCCTCGGGCACCAGGCCGCGTTCGCCGTCCCAGTCGATGAGCGAGGCCACCCACTGCTCGGCCTCCAGGGGGCGCAGCGGCATGGCGGCGACCGCGCCCACCGCGCAGCGCACCCCGCGCCGGGCCGGGTCCAGGACGAGCGAGACCGAGGCGGTGGCCCGGCCGGGGCCGGTGCGGCCGGTGGCCTTGAGGAAGGTCTGCGGGGCGTGCAGCAGCGGCACCCGCACGAAGCCGACGAGCTCGCCGGGGCCCAGCATCTCCCGGCCGGCCAGGAGGTGGCTGACCGGGATCTCGCGGCGGCTGCCCCCGGGCCCGGCGATGATCACCGTGGCTTCGAGGGCGGCGAGCACCGGGAGGGTGTCGCCCGTGGGCGCGGAGGTCACGATGTTGCCGCCGAGGGTGCCGGCGTTGCGGACCTGCGGCGGGCCGGCCGCGCGGGCGGCGGCGGCGAGGCCCGGGATCAGGGCGGCGAAGTCGGGGCGTCCCATACGGGCGAGGGTGAGACCGGCGCCGAGCAGCGCATGGCCGTCCAGGTACTGCCAGCCGCGCATCTCGCTGATCCGGCCGAGGCCCACCAGGGCTGCGGGTCTGAGGAGTCCGGCGTTGACCGCCGCCATGAGGTCGGTGCCGCCCGCGACGGGCACGGCGGCAGGCATGGCCGTCAGCGCCGCCACCGCCTCGTCGAGCGAGGCCGGCAACGTCACCGTGTGCGACGCGTGCGGTGCGTGCGTGGTCAAGCCAGCTGCCCCTTCCCCGGTGTCCCGGCAGTTCCGCTCCGCCGTACGGTACGTGCTCACGGCCCGGACGTGGCAACTCTGGCACATCTTCCCGGGCCCCCGGCGCGAGGGTCCGCGAACCGGCGATCCGTCCCCGAACAAGGTGCTGGTCCGGTTTCGTCCGCCGCCGGCCGTGCGGGAACTGCGGTGTGGCGCATCGGCGGAGGCGTCCGGCCGGGCGCACACCGCCGCTACGGCGATGCCGGTACAGCAGTGCCCGGTACGGCGATACCCGGCCACGAAAGTGCCGTGGTGCGGGGTGCCGCCGTACCGGACCACCGTCCCAGGGTCCGGCCGTACGGGCGCCCTCCTTGCACGGGGGCTCACACGTTTGGGGGCGCCCCGTCGATCGGGCGTCCGAGCACGCCGGGCCGTTTCTGCCAGGGGTGGGGGCCGCCGGGCGGGCGGTAGCCGACGCCGAGGGCGTCGAGGCGGGCGTAGTGGACAGTCATCCGCCGGGTGAAGTCCTGGTAGTCGCGGTCGGCCGGTGCGGGCAGCCGCGACCAGGCGACCTCGGCGAAGGCGGCCAGCCGGGGAAACACCTGGTAGTCGAGGCGCTGCTGACTGTCCATGACCTCGGTCCAGGCGTTGGCCTGGGTGCCGAGGACGTGCGCCGCCTGGTCGGCCGTCAGCTCCGGCGGCACCGGCTCGAAGCGGTAGACGTCCTCCAGGGTCCGTACGAAACCGATCGGTACCGGCTCGTCCGGGGAGGGGTGCTGGCGGTGGTCCAAGTACACCTGCTGCTCGGGGCACATCACGACGTCATGGCCGGATTTCGCGGCGGCGATGCCTCCCGCGTAGCCGCGCCAGGAGGAGACCGCGGCCCCCTCTGCCAGTCCGCCTTCCAGGATCTCGTCCCAGCCGATCAGCCGCCGGCCGCGGGCGGCGAGCCAGCGGTCGAAGTGCCGGATGAACCAGCTCTGCAGCTCGTCCTCACCGGCCAGTGACAGCTCGGCGATCCGTGCCTGGGCGGTGGCGGACGCCTTCCACTGGCCCTTGGGGCATTCGTCGCCCCCGAGGTGCACGAACGGCGAGGGGAAGAGCGCCAGGACCTCGTCGAGCACCTGCTCGTAGAACCGCAGGGTGCTGTCAGTGGGCGCCAGTACGTTGGGGTTGACGCCCCAGGTGTCCCAGACCTTCAGGGAGGTGGTGTCGACGACATCGGTGTTGCCGAGTTCCGGGTACGCGGCGATGGCGGCCTGCGAGTGTCCCGGGATGTCGATCTCGGGGACGACGGTGATGTGCCGCTGGGCGGCGTAGGCGACGATCTCGCGGATGTCGTCCTGGGTGTAGTAGCCGCCGTGCGGGCGCTCGTCCCAGAGGGGGGAGGCCCGGTGGCCGATTTTGGTCCGCTCGCGCCAGCCGCCGGTCCCGGTCAGTTCCGGAAAGCGGTTGATCTCGATCCGCCAGCCCTGGTCATCGGTGAGGTGGAGGTGGAGGACGTTGAGCTTGTGGGCGGCGAGCAGATCGAGGTAGCGCAGCACCCCGTCCTTGGGCAGGAAGTGCCGGGCGACGTCGAGCAGCATGCCGCGCCAGGCGAAGCGGGGACCGTCCTCGATGGTCTGCTGCGGCAGGACGGCCGGGCGACCGGGCGTGAGCGGCGCCCGGCGGAAGGCGTGCGGGCCGAGGAGCTGACGCAGCGTCTGCGCGCCCCAGAAGACGCCTGCCGGGCCGCCGCCGGTGATCCGTACGCCCCGGCGCGGGGCGGCCTGAAGGCGATAGCCCTCCGCGGGCAGGGCCGGGTCGAGGGCGAGCGCGAGGGTGTCGCCGGCGTCGGCGGGACCGGGCGGCAGCGGCAGGCCGAAGGCCGCGCCGAGCGTGGCGCGCAGCCAGCGCGCGGTGTCCTCGGTGCCGGGCCCGGCGGCCAGCGCGGTGCCCTCGCCCAGGTGGACGGCGCTGCGGTAGGGCCCGTCGATGCTCAGCGGCGCCGGGACGAGTCCGCCGCCCGCCGCCGTGGGGGTGGTGTCCGTATCGGGCATGCCGTCCGTCCTTCACCGCGCCGTCCGTCCTTCACCGCGCCGCTCGGCCCGGGGCCGAACCGGTCTGTACGCGTACGCACCTGTACGCGCGAGGAGGACCTGTACGCGTACGAGGAGGAGGGAATGCCCGGCGCGGGGCGGCCCCCGCGGCCGATGCTGCCATCATTCCGCCCCGGCCGGGCGGTTCGGCATGAACGTGCCGAAGACCGGTCGTGCCGGGGCGGGACGGGGGCGGCGACAGGTGGCAGGGCGCCTGACGGGGACGGGGCGCGCCCTGGACCGCGGGACGCCTCACGCTCGGTGCGGCGCGCCACCGACGGCGAGGCACCCCACGCACGGTGAGGCGCCCCGCGGACCGCGGCTGCTACTTCTTGCCGCCGTCCTTGCCGCCCTTGTCCTTGTCGCCGCCGGCGCCCATGGACTCGAAGATCTCCTTGCACATGGGGCAGACCGGGTACTTCTTCGGGTCGCGGCCCGGGACCCAGACCTTGCCGCACAGCGCCACGACGGGGGTGCCGTCGAGCGCGCTCGCCATGATCTTGTCCTTCTGGACATAGTGCGCGAAGCGCTCGTGGTCACCGTCGCCGTGCGACACCTGGGGTGTCGGCTCTACGAGGGTCCCCGTACCTGCCCCGCGCTCGGGCTCAAGAGTGCTCATAACAGCCAAGGGTACTCACGCCCGGGGCCACCCGGGAGCGTCGGCCCGCCGCCGGGTGGAGCGCACGGCCCGCCACCGGCCGTACCCCCGCTACGGAGCCGGCGCCACCCCGCCCCGGGACCCGGCCGTCAGGCCCAGTTGCGCGGCGAAGGCCAGGGCGGCGTCCGGGCGGACCTCGTACCAGCAGTCCTGGCCGCAGACCGCGTCCAGGAGGGTGGTGATGTCCTGGGCGCCGACCCTGCGGGCCCCGGCGGCGGCGAGGAAGGCACGGACCGCCGCCGTGGCGTCGACCTCGGTCTCCGTGCGGGCCACCAGGCCCTCGGCGATCCCCCTGACCGCGTCGTCACCGGGCGCGACCCAGCTCATGGCCATCTCCAGGCCGTCGTCCGGCATCTTCTCGGGGTACGGTGCGCGGGCCCAGGCGCCGTCCTGCCACCAGTAGACGAAACCGAAGAGGTTGCCCTCGGCGTCCTCGCGCAACTGGTTCCAGGGCAGCCATGCGGGCCCGGCGGCCAGGAAGTCGATCTGGCGGCCGCCGCTGTGGGTGTGACTGCCGTCGGAGTCCTGGCCGCAGAGCAGGGCGCGGCCGTCCTCGTACAGCTTCAGCCGCCACCAGTAGCTTCCGCCGTCGTTCCAGCACTGCAATCCCTGGTCGCTCCAGGAGAATTCGTCCCAGTCGTCCATGGCGGCCGCCACCACCGCCAGCGTCGCGGCGCGCGCCCACAAGTGCTCCGGATGATCCAGGTCCTCGGGCAGGCTCGGCCTGTGCATGGCGCTCTCCCCCGCTTGTCCAGCGCGGCCCCGCCGACGCGGCCACGCACCGTCCCCTGTCGTCTCGAACCATAGCGACGGGGTCTGACACTTCCCCATGACGAAGCCGTCACAATAATCAAGTCGTCAACCAAATGGGGCCCGCGACGCGCCCGCCGCCCGCCGGCCCGGCCAGGTCCGGCCCAGTGACGCTCAGTTCAGCGAGGGATCGTCCGGATACGTGGCCACCATCGCCAGCTCGTTGCGCTGGCGGCGCAGTACCGCGCGCCACAGCTGCTCGGGGTCGGGCGAGGAGACGTCGCCGGGCTCGGACTCGACGACGTACCAGGCGCCCTCGACCAGTTCGTCCTCCAGCTGGCCCGGGCCCCAGCCCGCGTACCCGGCGAAGATCCGCAGGCTGCCGAGGACCGCCGCGAGGAGTTCGGGAGGGGCCTCCAGGTCGACCAGTCCGATCGCGCCGTGCACCCTGCGCCAGCCCAGCGGCTCGTCACCCGACTGCACGCCCGTCCGGTCCGCGGCCGGCACCCCGGCCGTCTCCGCGCCGTCGCCGCCCGCCCGGGCGCCGCTGTCCACGGACGGGATGCCGCCCTCGCCGGACAGCCCGCCGGGCACCACGGCCACCCCGAGCGCCGAGTCCAGCGACACCGGGCCGCCCTGGAAGACCACGCCCGGCTCACCGGCCAGCGCCGCCCAGGGCGCGAGGATGTCCGCGACACCGACCGGCGTGGGGCGGTTGAGGACCACGCCGAGGGAGCCCTCCTCGTCGTGGTCGAGGAGGAGCACCACCGCGCGGTCGAAGTTCGGATCGGCGAGCGCGGGCGTCGCGACAAGAAGCCGCCCTGTGAGCGAGGACACCTCGGTCATGGCCACATGATCCCGCACTTCTGCCCGGAGCGGGGAGTCAACGCCCGGACCCGGGCGAAAGCAGGGCAGGGCGTACGGCGGCAGCACCGGCGCACACCCCCGGCACCGGATCGGCCATTCATGACATCCCCGGCAGTTTCGGTCAAAGGTCGATTACAGATCAAAGGCGGACCGTAGCGGAGCGTGTTGTGACAAAGCCATTACATGCTCAGAGCGTGCACGGGCCTACGGACTCACCCCCGCCCGCCCTTACCATTTCAGCTTGGCCCCTGCCCGTCTCCAGGAACGCGAGATCCATGACCGTCTCTACTGACGACGTACTGCTTGTCCACGGCGGCACCCCGCTCGAGGGCGAGATCCGGGTTCGCGGCGCGAAGAACCTTGTGCCCAAGGCCATGGTCGCCGCCCTCCTCGGCAGCGGCCCCAGCCGGCTGCGCAACGTGCCCGATATTCGCGACGTACGTGTGGTGCGCGGACTGCTGCAGCTGCACGGCGTCACGGTCCGCCCCGGCGACGAGCCGGGCGAGCTGGTCCTCGATCCGTCCCACGTGGAGAGCGCCAACGTCGCGGACATCGATGCGCACGCGGGCTCCTCACGGATCCCGATCCTGTTCTGCGGCCCGCTGCTGCACCGTCTGGGCCACGCCTTCATCCCCGGCCTGGGCGGCTGCGACATCGGCGGCCGGCCGGTCGACTTCCACTTCGACGTGCTGCGCCAGTTCGGCGCGACGATCGAGAAGCGCGCCGACGGGCAGTACCTGGAGGCCCCGCAGCGGCTGCGCGGCACCAAGATCCGGCTGCCGTACCCGTCGGTCGGCTCGACCGAGCAGGTGCTGCTGACGGCCGTCCTGGCCGAGGGCGTCACCGAGCTGTCGAACGCCGCCGTGGAGCCGGAGATCGAGGACCTCATCTGCGTGCTGCAGAAGATGGGCGCGATCATCTCCATGGACACCGACCGGACGATCCGGATCACCGGTGTCGACAAGCTCGGCGGGTACACCCACCGCGCCCTCCCGGACCGCCTGGAGGCCGCTTCCTGGGCGTCCGCGGCGCTGGCCACCGAGGGCAACATCTACGTCCGCGGCGCGCAGCAGCGGTCGATGATGACCTTCCTCAACACCTTCCGCAAGGTCGGTGGCGCCTTCGAGATCGAGGACGAGGGCATCCGCTTCTGGCACCCGGGCGGCCTGCTCAACGCCATCGCCCTGGAGACCGACGTCCACCCCGGTTTCCAGACCGACTGGCAGCAGCCGCTGGTCGTCGCGCTGACCCAGGCGTCGGGCCTGTCGATCGTGCACGAGACGGTCTACGAGTCCCGGCTCGGCTTCACCTCCGCGCTCAACCAGATGGGCGCGCACATCCAGCTCTACCGGGAGTGCCTGGGCGGCAGCGCCTGCCGCTTCGGGCAGCGCAACTTCCTGCACTCCGCCGTCGTCTCCGGACCGACCAAGCTGCAGGGCTCCGACCTGGTCATCCCCGACCTGCGCGGCGGCTTCTCGTACCTGATCGCGGCGCTGGCGGCGCAGGGCACCTCCCGGGTGCACGGCATCGACCTGATCAACCGCGGCTACGAGAACTTCATGGAGAAACTCGTGGAGCTGGGTGCCGACGTCGAACTGCCGAACGGCGCGCTGCCCAACTGAGCGGACGGCGCCCTGCCCGGCCGGGCGGACGGCGTCCTGCCCGGCCGGGCGGACGGCGTCCTGCCGAGCGGGCACCGGGGAGAGCGGCTTTCCGCCGCTCCCCCGGCCCCCGCAGGAGCTGAGCGGGACTCCCGGGTCGCCGGGCGTTCGTACAACTCGGCGGGTGCGGCGCACTGTTCGAGCCGCCCGCCCTGCATCACGGCGACGCGGTCGGCCATCGACAGCGCCTCTTCCTGGTCGTGGGTGACGAAGACGGTGGTGATGCCGAGTTCGAGCTGGATGCGGCGGATCTCCTCGCGCAGGCTGAGCCGCACCTTGGCGCCGAGCGCGGACAGCGGCTCGTCCAGGAGCAGCACGCGCGGGCGGACGGCGAGCGCGCGGGCCAGCGCGACGCGCTGCTGCTGGCCGCCGGAGAGCTGGTGCGGATAGTGGTCCTGCCGGCCGGGCAGGCCGACCAGCTCCAGCAACTGAGCCGCGCGGGCGGTGCGTTCGGCGGCGGCGGAGCCCCGCACCCGCAGGCCGTAGCCGATGTTCCGGGCGGCCGTCATGTGGGGGAAGAGGCTGCAGGACTGAAAGACCGCTACCGCCCGGGCGCGGTGGTCTTCACCGTCCGCAACTCCACCCAGGCCAACCCGCTGGCCCGCACCCCGGCCGTCTGACGCCGGGCACCGCCGCACGACGCCGGGCGGCCACCGCGCCGCGCCGGCCGTCCGCCCACGCCTGCTTCCGCACGCCCTCTCCCCCGAACTGCGAGCCCGCCCATGCCCGTGATCCCCCCCGCCCGCCCCCACGCTCCCCGCGGCCCTGCTGTGGTGCGACATGGACGGCACCCTCGTCGACACCGAGCACCAGTGGCTGGACACGGTGGCCGGTTTCCTGCGGGAGCAGGGCCTCGCGGCCACCGACGAGGTGCTGGCGGACTTCGCCGGTGCCCCGGTGGACGACGCCGCGCGGCGGCTGGTGCGTGGGTACGGGGTGCGCTGCGACGTCACCGGGACGGCCGCCCGGCTGGACCGGGACTTCACCGCCCACGTCACGGCCGGTGTCACCGTCCAGCCGGGTGCGCTGCGGCTGCTGGACCGGGCGCGGGCCCTGGGCGTCCCGGCCGCCCTGGTCACCGCCTCCGAACGGCATGTCGCCGATCTGGTGCTGCGCGCCCTCGGCGCGCACCGCTTCGCCCTGTCGGTCACCTCGGGCGAGGCACCCGGCAAGCCGCACCCGGACCCCTATCTCGCCGCCGCGGCCGGTCTCGGTGTCGACCCCGCCGACTGCCTGGCCGTCGAGGACACCCCCACGGGCGCCGCGGCGGCGCTGGCGGCGGGCTGCCGGCTGCTGGCCGTACCGAGCGTGCCGGGCATCCCGGCCGGCCCCCGCACGGCCGTGGTGGCCTCTCTGGAGGACGTGGACCTGGCGGACTTCCCGTTCGCCCGTCCCGCCTGATCCCGGCGGCCACAGACCGCCCCTGGACGGGCGCAGCGCCGCCTTCCGGACCGCGCTCGCCCCCGGGCACGCCCGGAACACACGAAAAGGCGGCCATCCCTGGGAGGGATGACCGCCTTTGTGCCGTACTAGGGGGTGTTACTTACCCTTGGCGGCTTCCTTGAGCTTGGAGCCCGCGGAGACCTTCACGCTGTAGCCGGCCGGAATCTGGATCGGGTCGCCGGTCTGCGGGTTGCGCGCGGTGCGAGCGGCACGGTGGGTGCGCTCGAAGGTCAGGAAGCCGGGGATGGTGACCTTCTCGTCGCCCTTGGCGACGACCTCGCCGGTCACCTCGGCGAGGGCGGCCAGAACGGCGTCGGCGTCCTTGCGGGTCACCTCGGCGCGATCGGCCAGAGCGGCCACCAGCTCACTGCGGTTCATGTTTGTACTCCCGTGTTCTTCTTGCCAATGAGGCGTGAGATCGAAGCCGATGCTGCCAGGGTCCTCGGACAGTCCCCGGACCCGGGTCTGGTGCCAGACCCTCGCGCCCGATTACGCATCCTGCCCCCACCTGCGGCGGTAAAGCCAATCCGGCACCCAGGAGGGTCACACGAAAAGCGCCACTGCCTCGTTAGTGGTGACGCTCCGTATCATTCCCGCTCCGGGCCGGCCCCACAGGGTGGCGGTCGCTTCCCGCCACCCTATGGGGGCCCCAACGACGGCGTGTCCAGCGACGCGCCGTACTCAGACCGTCGTGGTGGCCGTCACAGCCGGGTCACCGCTCTTCGCCGCGTCCCGGACCGCTCCGGCGACCGCGCCCGCGACCTTCTCGTTGAAGACGCTGGGGATGATGTAGTTCGGGTTGACCTCGTCCTCCAGGACGACGTCCGCGAGGGCACCGGCCGCGGCCAGCATCATCTCGGTGTTCACCGTACGGGAGTGGGCGTCCAGCAGGCCGCGGAAGACACCGGGGAACACCAGGACGTTGTTGATCTGGTTCGGGAAGTCCGAGCGGCCGGTGGCCACGACGGCGGCGGTCTGCCGGGCGACGGCCGGGTCGACCTCCGGGTCGGGGTTGGCGAGTGCGAAGACGATCGCGCCCTCGGCCATCTGCGAGACGTCCTCGCCGTCCAGGACGTTGGGCGCGGAGACGCCGATGAAGACGTCCGCGCCGACCACGGCCTCCTTGAGGGTGCCGGTGACCCGCTCGGGGTTGGTGTTGTCGGCGATCCAGCGCAGCGGCGAATCCGGGTCGGCGTCGACCAGGTCGGGGCGGCCCGCGTGCACCACGCCGTGGATGTCGGCGACGACGGCGTGCTGGACACCGGCGGCCAGCAGCAGCTTGAGGATGGCGGTGCCGGCCGCGCCGGCGCCGGACATCACGACCCGGACGTCCTCGATCTTCTTGCCGACGACGCGCAGCGCGTTGGTGAGCGCGGCGAGCACCACGATGGCGGTGCCGTGCTGGTCGTCGTGGAAGACCGGGATGTCCAGGGCCTCCCGCAGCCGCGCCTCGATCTCGAAGCAGCGGGGCGCGGAGATGTCCTCCAGGTTGATGCCCGCGAAGCCGGGGGCGATGGCCTTGACGATCTCCACGATCGCGTCGGTGTCCTGGGTGTCCAGGCACAGCGGCCAGGCGTCGATACCGGCGAAGCGCTTGAAGAGGGCCGCCTTGCCCTCCATGACGGGCAGCGCGGCCTTGGGGCCGATGTTGCCGAGCCCCAGCACCGCGGAGCCGTCCGTGACGACCGCGACGCTGTTGCGCTTGATGGTCAGCCGGCGGGCGTCCTCGGGGTTGTCGGCGATGGCCTGGCAGACCCGGGCGACGCCGGGGGTGTAGACCATCGAGAGGTCGTCACGGTTGCGGATGGGGTGTTTCGACGACATCTCGATCTTGCCGCCGAGGTGCATCAGGAACGTACGGTCGGAGACCTTGCCGAGCGAGACGCCCTCGATGTGGCGCAGCTGCTCGACGATCTCGTCGGCGTGGGCGGTGGAGGTGGCCGCGATGGTGACGTCGATCCGGAGCTTTTCGTGCCCGGATGCCGTGACGTCGAGGCCGGTCACCGAGCCTCCGTTGGACTCTACGGCCGTGGTGAGCTGGGAGACCGCGGTTCCGCTCGCGGGCACCTCCAGCCGGACCGTCATCGAGTAGGAGACGCTGGGCGCCGTTGCCATGGCCGACTTCCTCTGCTTTCACCGTGTTGCTGGATTGCCGTCCGATCGTCGCACCTACCGCGGAGTACGCGGTAGCCGCCTCGCATTGCGAACATTGTGTTCGCGGGCACGGGCGACCACGGAAAACAACTTCCACCATACGAGAATACCCGCCCACAGCAAAGAGGCCCACGTCACCGGGTGACGTGGGCCTCTTTCCGTCTATGACACCGACCCGCCATGCTCGCCTCGCGGCAAGTGGTCGCTCGTAGCGACGATGGTTGGGCCCGGGGGCTTGGATCGGGCCGGTGCCGTCACCCAGGCTAACAAACCATCCCCGGAAGCGAATCCCGTCCCGCGGGCCCGATTTCAAGACCCCTCGTACGGCGGCGGCGCAGCGCCCGGCCGCGCCCGCCGTACGGGTACCGGGCCGGGCCCGGCGGGGCGCAAGGCCGGGCCCGAGGGGGTGCCGGGCGCCCGGCCCGCCCGGGCCGGTCCCGCCTGGCCGGTCCCGCGGCGGATTCAGTCCCGCAGCAGGTCCGGCACCCCGGCCGCGTCCGGCTCGTCCCGTGCGGCCGACAGCACGGTCAGCTGCTGGGTGGCCCGGGTCAGCGCCACGTACAGCACCCGCAGCCCGGCCGGGGACTCGTCGGCGATCTCGGCGGGCGAGACCACCAGGGTGGCGTCGTACTCCAGCCCCTTGGCCTCCAGGGAGCCCAGCGCCACCACCCGGTCGCCGAGCGGGGCGAGCCAACGGCGGGCCTGCGCGCGGCGGTTCATGGCCACCACGACGCCGACCGTGCCGTCCACCTCGCCCAGCAGCCGCCCGGCCTCGGCGACCGTGGCCTCGGCCAGCGCCGTGTCGTCGGCGGCCCGGTCCGGCCGGCCCCCGGCCCCGCCCGCGTCCCCGTCCGCGACGAGCGCGAAGCGCGGCTCCAGGCCCGTGGAGCGGACCGCCTTCGGCGACTGCATCCCGGGCATCGCCAGCGCCAGCACCCTGGCGGCCAGTCCGGCGATCTCCGCGGGGTTGCGGTAGTTCACGGTGAGCGTGAAGCGGCGGCGCGGGCGGGTGCCCAGCGCCTCGTCGCGGGCGACGGCGGCCTCGTCCGGGTCGGACCAGGAGGACTGCGCGGGGTCGCCGACGACCGTCCAGGTCGCGTGCCGGCCGCGGCGGCCGACCATCCGCCACTGCATCGGCGTCAGGTCCTGCGCCTCGTCGACGATGACATGGGCGTAGTCGGTGCGCTCCTCCTCCAGCCGTTCGCGCCGGCCGCGGCCGCCGCCGTTGCGCTCCGTGTAGGTCGACAGCTCCTCCAGACCGGTCAGCTGGTCCAGCGGGTCGGCCTCGCGCGGGCGGGGCGGGCGCATCGGGGCGCCGAGGATCATCTGCAGCTCGTCCAGCAGGGCGACATCGTGCACCGACAGCGAGCCCTGCCCCTCCGCCGCCCCGGGGGCCCGGCCGGTGGTGTCCCCGGCGGCGGCCGGGGGCGCACCTGCGTCGCCCAACCGCCGCAGGGAGCGGGCCAGTTGGCGTACCTCGCGCTGGTTGAGGATCCGGCGCGCCCAGCGGCCCAGCAGGCGCTCGTCGGCCATCGCGGCGAGCACCCCGCGCGGGGTCAGCTCGGGCCACCAGGCGTCCAGGAACTCCTGGAACGCGGACTCGGTGGTGATGTCCTCGTCGAAGCCCTCACGGGCCTCGGCGGCCAGTTCGGGGTCGGTGTAGCGGCGGGCGGCGCCGGACTTGGCCCACAGCGCGTCCAGGATCAGCCGGCGGGCGCGCGGGCGCAGCAGGTTGACCGGGGCGGTGCCGCCGAGCGCGGACTGCCGGATGGTGTGCAGCTCGTCGGCGTCCAGCTCGATCCGGGCGCCGAAGGCGACGACCCGCAGCCGGGCGGGTACGGCCGGGGCGGGGCGGGAGGGTCTGGAGCGGCGGCGGCCGGTGCCCTCCCCGCCGCCGGCAGCGTTCCCGGCGGGCGCGGTGAAAAGGTCCTCCAGGGAGAGCTGGGCGTCCCCGCCCGCGGCCCTGTCCTCGGTCGCGGCCCCGTCCCCGGGCACGGCCCCGCCCTCGTCCGCGGCTCCGTCCCCGGGCGCGGCGGCCGCCGGTCCGGCCAGCTCCAGCGCCCCGCGGGCCGCCTTGCGCAGCAGCTTCTGCATCCGCGACGAGCCCTTGATACGGGCCACCGCCGGGGGGTCGTACGCGGTCGCCTCGGCGCCGTCCACGAGCGAGCCGAGGGAGCGGATGGCGACCTGGCCCTCCTCGCCGAGCGACGGCAGCACGCCCTCGGTGTAGGCGACCAGCAGCGGCGTCGGGGAGACGATCAGGATGCCGCCCGCATAGCGGCGCCGGTCCTGGTAGAGGAGGTAGGCGGCGCGGTGCAGCGCGACCGCGGTCTTGCCGGTGCCGGGGCCGCCCTCGACCTCGGTGACGGAGGCGGCGGGGGCCCGGATCACCATGTCCTGCTCGGCCTGGATGGAGGCGACGATGTCCCGCATGGTGTGGCTGCGGGCCCGGCCCAGCGCGGCCATCAGCGCGCCGTCGCCGACCGCGGGCAGCTCCTCGCCGTCCAGCGTCGCGGTGACCTCGGGGCGCATCAGGTCGTCCTCGACGCCGAGGACGCGGCGCCCCTTGGAGCGGATCACCCGCCGCCGCACGACCCGGCCGGGGGCGATGGGGGTGGCCCGGTAGAAGGGCGCGGCGGCCGGCGCCCGCCAGTCGATGACCAGCGGGGAGTAGTCCGCGTCGAGCACGCCGAGGCGGCCGATGTGCAGCGTCTCGGCGATCGCCGCGCGGTGGTCCTCGATCGCGCCGTCGGCGGGCTCGACGGAGGTGAAGGCGCCGTCCGGGCCCTTCTTGCCGTCCTTGCCGAGGAGCAGGTCGATCCGGCCGAAGAGGAAGTCCTCGTACTCCGAATTCAGGCGGTGGAGATGGACGCCGGCCTGGAAGACCTGGGCGTCGCGCTCGGCGAGCGCGCCGGGCGTGCCGACCTGGCCGCGCTTGGCGGCGTCGTCCATCAGGAACTCTGCCTCGTGGATCTTCTCCTCGAGGCGCCGGTAGACGCGGTCCAGATGCGTCTGCTCGGCTTCGATCTCGCGGTCGCGAACGGAATCCGAAGCGTGATCCGGTGCGTGCGTGGCGTTGTGCGCGGCCACCCAGGCCCCCTTCTCCTGTGCGTAGGGCAGCCGTCAACCGTACGCGAACCAGGCACCGCGCGCACCTGGGGAAAGGGACAAAGTTGGGCGATTTTGGTCGGATGTTGAATCAAGCCGCTACATCGGGCGGACCCGGTCGGGGGGATTGCCGGTCGACGGCATGGCGGTCCTTGACGGGCGCCCCGTGCCCTACCCGGCCCGGGGCGCCGGACCGCGCCGCTCAGACGTTCACCTTGGCCAGCCGCTTGCCCTCCGTGGTGGTGACCTCGAAGTGATCGATGTCGCCGCGGTTGAAGCCCGCGCCGCCCGCCGCGTACAGGGGCTCGCGGTTCCACTTCGCGGCGCCGCCCGGGATGCCGTAGCCCCCCTTGGGCACCGCCCAGGTGGTCACGGTCTGCCGCTTGCCGTCCTTGCCGACGGCGACCAGGCCGCAGGTGAGCGGCCCCTTGACGTTGGCGAGTTCCAGGACCACCTGGGTGCCCCACGGCCGGGCGGCCATCGAAACGCCCGCCGAGACCTTGGTGTCCGGGTCGACGGAGCTCGCCTTCTCGCCCGCCGCGTACTGGGCCCGTACGGCGTTCGCCAGCGGCGGCGCCGGCTTCTCGCCGGAGTCCTGGGGGCCCAGCTTCAGGGCGGCGAGCGGCCCGCCGACGATCAGCACGACGGCGGCGGCGACCAGGAACAGCCGGCGCCGGGCGCGGCCGCGCCGGGTGGCGGCGACCTCGTCCATCAGCCCGTTCAGCAGCCCCGGACCGGGGACGGCCGTGATCGTCTGCGGCGTCGGGGCGGACTGTTTGAACTCGGCCAGCACCGGCGACAGGCCCATGAGTTCTTCGAGTTCGGCCGCGCACCGGTGACAGCCCACGAGATGCGCCTCGAACCGGTCGGCGTCGGCACCGTCCAGGACGCCCAGCGCATAGGCGCCGACGTCGGTGTGCCGGTCCGGCTGCGTGGGCGGGTTCACTCCGTTACTCCTCGTTCCTCTAGCGAGAGTCTCAGGGAGCGCAGCGCGTAGAACACCCGGGACCGCACGGTCCCGGCCGGTACGCGCAGCACCTCCGCTGCCTCGTTGACCGTACGTTCCTTGAAATACGTCTCGACGAGGGCCTCTCGATGGGCCTGGCTCAGGTCGCTCAGCGCCTCGGAGATCGTCATCATGCGCAGGGCGCGGTCGATGACATCCGCGGCCGGCATCGTCTCCAGGGGAGTCGGATCGACCTCTTGGGGCCGCGCCTTGCGACTGCGGTGCCCGTCGATCACGATCCGCCGGGCGACGGTCACCAGCCAGGGTCGTATCGAGCCGGTCGCCCGTTGCAACTGGTCGGCGTTGCGCCAGGCGCGCACCAGCGTCTCCTGCACCACGTCCTCCGCGCGGTGCCGGTCGCCGGCCACCAATCGCAGGACGAAGGCGAGAAGCGGGCCCGCGTGATCGTCATAGAGGGCTCGCATGAGCTCCTCGTCAGGTGTCGTCCTGTCTGCCACGACGGCATCCTTACGCACTCCAACTCCCGGGTCGATAGCCCAGATCGCCCAAGATCGCCGGGGGACCCTGCCATGAATCGGACTTGCGGTGAGGAGTACGGACGGGACGGGCGGGTTACTCAGAGTTCGGCGGAAAATTTTTCCGAGCCGACCGCGACGCCCTGACCAGCACTTCCGGCCACCCCTCGCGGACCGCCGCGGCCGGCCTGCTCCCGCGGACCCGCAGCGCTGGTGACCTGCTCCCGCTGACCGGGAGCACTCCCGGCCTGCTCCCGCTGTCCGGCACCGGTGACCTGTTCCCTGCGCACGGTCGTCCGCCGCCGGTGCCGGGCCACCCGCTCCCGGTTGCCGCACACCTCGCTGGAACACCAGCGGCGGCGACGGCCGCGCGAGGTGTCCAGATACACCAGGGTGCAGCTCTCGCCCTCGCACTGCCGCAGTTGCTGCCGGGCCACCGCGTCGGTCAGCAGGCCGATCGCGTCCCGGGCGACCGCGGCCAGCAGCCCGGCACAGTCGGGCGGGCCGGACAGGGCACGGGCCAGGGCACCGTCGACGGTGCGTACCGCATACGCGGCGGGCGGCTGCCCGGACGCGGCCGCGGAGTTGAGCAGCGCCAGATCGGCCTCGGCCGCCCGGCCCCGCAGCTCGTCGCGCACCACCCGGCGCAGCAGCTCACGCAGCGCCCGGAAGCGGCCGACCCAGCCGGCGTCGACGCCGTCCAGCGGAGTGCCGCGCGGCACCAGGCCCGCTCCGACCAGCCAGGCCCGCAACTGGTCGGGGCCGGTGAGCCGTTCGGCGGGGGGCCGTACGCCGGTGAGCCGTTCGGCGAGGGCGCCGTCGGCCGTGGCCGCCAGGTCCAGGCAGATCCGCCCGCAGTCGAACCGCAGGTCGCAAGGCGCCGCCATGTTCCTGTCACTCCTTAGGGCCGGACGTGTGTGCTTCCAGAGTGCCCGCCCCGCGGGCCCGCCGGAACCCTCCGGAGGCAGCCACTCCACACCGGCATGGCACGTAGACACCGCATGTAGACGCTATGTGTATACGCTTTATGTATAGTTCGCCGCACGGCGGTTCGCGGGCCGCGCGCCCCGGCCGCCGCATGCCGTAGCGCGTGCCACGGCACGCGCCGTAGCGCTCCTCGCCCTCCCGGAGGAAGGTCTCCATGTCGCGCACGTCCCTGCTCACGAACCGCGCCGGCCTGACCCACAAGATCGGTTACGCGGTCCGCCACCCGGCCAGGATCACCCCGTACGTCAAGCGCGCCGCCCGCGACACCTGGCTCCGCTTCAAGCACCCCGGCCATGTCGCGTACTACCGGGCGGTGATGGCCTCCGACACCGGCCGCAACCCGGAGGCCGCGGTCGGCAGCCGCAGCCATGAACGCTGGCTGGCGCTGGGCGAGATGCAGTTCGACTACCTGGCCGGACACGGTCTGCAGCCCGGCCACCGGATGCTGGACATCGGCTGCGGCAATCTGCGCGCCGGCTGGCGCTTCATCGCCCACCTCGACGCCGGCAACTACTACGGCATCGACATCTCGCCGGACATCCTGATCTCCGCGAAGCAGACCCTGACCACCTACGAACTCCAGGACAAGCTGCCGCACCTGACGATCACCCAGGACCTGACCCTGGACTTCCTGCCGTCCGCCCACTTCGACGTCGTCCACGCGCACAGCGTCTTCTCGCACTCACCGCTCGGCGTCATCGACGAGTGCCTCGCCCATGTCGGCCGCGTCCTGGCGCCCGGCGGCTTCTTCGACTTCACCTTCGACCGCACCGAGGGCGCCGAGCACCAGGTGCTGCGCGAGGACTTCTACTACCGGACCGAGACCCTGCTGAGCCTGGCCCGCAAGCACGGTCTTCAGGCGCGCTTCATGGAGGACTGGGAGAAGCGGCCGCACGGCCAGTCCAAGATCCGGGTGAACAACCCGGCGTAGCGGGCGCCTCACCGCCGCTCCCGCTCCCGCTCCCGGCCGTACGTCGCCGTGCCGCTCCCGTACGTCTCCGGGCTACTCCCCGCCGTACTTGTCCGTGTCCGCATGCGGGTCGAGCGACAGCCGGTAGCCGCGCTTGACGACCGTCTGGATCAGCTTGGGCGCGCCCAGCGCCCCCCGCAGCCGGGCCATCGCGGTCTCCACCGCGTGCTCGTCCCGGCCCGCCCCCGGCAGCGCCCGCAGCAGATCCGCACGGGAGACCACCCAGCCGGGGCGGCGCGCCAGCGCACGCAGCAGCGCCATCCCGGCAGGCGGCACCGGCCGCAGCGCACCGTCCACCACGACGGCGTGCCCGCGGATCTCCAGCCGCCGCCCGGCCACCGGCAACGGCTTCACCCGTCCCGGGAGTTCACGGCACAGCAGCTGCACCAGCGGCCCGAGCCGGAAGCGCTCCGGCTGCAGCGTGGGGACGTCCTCCGCCTGGAGCGGCAGCGCGGTCACCGGCCCCACACACACCGGCAGCACCTCCCGCCGCAGCGCCGCCAGCACCTCCTCGCGGATCCCCCGCTCCCCGGCCCGGCGCAGCAGCGACGCGGCGGCCGGCGCGCTGGTGAAGGTCACCGCGTCCAGGGTCCGCGACAGCACCGCGTCCAGCAGCCGGTCGACCGGCCCGATGTCCTCCGGCGGCATCCACCGGTACACGGGGACGCCGACCACCTCCGCACCGCCGGCCCGCAGCGCCTCCACGAAGCCCGGCAGCGGCTCCCCGTGCAGCTGCAGGGCCACCCGCCGCCCGGCGACGCCTTCCGCGAGCAGCCGGTCCAGCACCTCGGCCATCGACTCGGAGGCCGGTGACCACTTCTCGGTCAGCCCGGCCGCCCGGATCGCACCGCGCACCTTGGGCCCGCGCGCCAGCAGCTCCACCCCGGTCAGCCGGTCCAGCAGCGCTTCGCCGAGGCCCCAGCCCTCCGCCGCCTCGATCCAGCCGCGGAAGCCGATGGCGGTGGTGGCCACGACGACATCGGGCGCCCGGTCGATCAGGTCCCGGGTCACCGCCAGCAGTTCGGTGTCGTCCGGCAGCGGGACGATCCGCAGCGCGGGCGCATGCATGACCTGTGCGCCGCGCCGCTCCAGCAGGGCGCCCAGCTCCTCCGCCCGCCGGGCCGCGGTCACCCCGACGGTGAACCCGTCCAGCGGCCGGACGGCCGAGGGCGGTTTTGCCGCCGCTGCCGCTCCCGCTTCCGGCGCCGATGCCGTGCCCGGTCCCGGTTCCGTCCGCGGCGCCGCCGGCTCCCGCTCGTCGTGCTCCTGCTGCTGATCGTGCATGGTCGTCCCGCTCCGCCCAGAGTGGTGTGCTGCCGTGTGCTGCCGTACCGCCGCGGCTCGGGCGGCACGACGTGTCAGGGTGTCAAGATGCCAAGGTGCCAACGGCACGTGACGGTCCCGGTCCTCCAGTATTTCCCCGCGGTTACGGCGCGGCGCCCCTGCCCACGCCGTACGGGCGGCACACCCACGGTCTGAGGCGGGACGCCACGCCGGATCCCCCCGCCCGCGCGCCCGCCCCGCCGCTCCCGCCTCCGCTCACACCTCCACGTACGCCGGCCCCCGCTCCCCGTCCGCCGCGCCCGCTCCGGCCGCCGCATCCGGTCCGTCCGGCCCGGCCGCCTCACCCAGCACCTGCGCCTGCGCCCCCTGCCCCGTACGCCGCCCGCGCACCGCGGGACGCAGGTAGACGCCCCAGGTCACCGCCCCGCACACCACGTAGCAGGCCAGGAACGACACGAACGCCGGGGTGCCCGACCCGGCCACCAGGAACGACTGCCGGAAGGCCAGATTGATGGCCAGCCCGCCGAGCGCGCCCACCGCCCCGATCAGCCCCATCGCCGCCCCCGAGAGCCGCCGCCCGTATACCGCGGCCTCCTCCCCCGCCAGCCCGCGGCGCAGCGCCTTGGCCTGGAAGATCCCCGGGATCATCTTGTACGTGGAGCCGTTGCCGAGCCCCGACAGTACGAACAGCGCGATGAACCCGGCCAGGAACACCGGCAGCGACCGCTCCGCCGACGCGTAGATCACCACGCCCGTGGCCAGACCCATCGCGGCGAAGTTGCCCAGGGTGATCCGGGCACCGCCGAACCGGTCCGCCAGCCGCCCGCCGACCGGCCGGATCAGTGAGCCCAGCAGCGGCCCGAGGAACGTCAGCGACGCGGCCTGCAGCGGCGTCCGGGCGAACTGGTTCTGCAGCACCAGCCCGAAGGCGAAGCTGTAGCCGATGAACGACCCGAAGGTGCCGATGTACAGCAGCGACATCACCCAGGTGTGCGGCTCCCGGGCGGCGTCGAGGGCCGCCCCGGTGTCGTTCGTCACCGGGGCCAGGTTGTCCATGAACAGCGCCGCGAGCACCGCCGCGAGGACGATCAGCGGCACATAGACGGCCAGCACGATCCGCGGATGCGCGGCCCCCGCCGTCCCGATCACCAGCAGCCCCAGCAGCTGGATCACCGGCACCCCGATGTTGCCGCCACCGGCGTTCAGCCCCAGCGCCCACCCCTTCTTCCGCAGCGGATAGAAGGAGTTGATGTTGGTCATCGAGGAGGCGAAGTTCCCGCCCCCGACCCCGGCCAGCGCCGCGACCAGCAGGAACGTGCCGTACGAGGTACCCGGCTCGATCACCACCGCCGCCATGGCGGTCGGCACCAGCAGCATCGCGGCGCTCATCACCGTCCAGTTACGCCCGCCGAACCGCGCCACCGCGAAGGTGTAGGGCACCCGCAGCACCCCGCCCACCAGCGTCGGCACCGCCACCAGGAAGAACTTCCCGGCCGGATCGATCCCGTACTCCGGCCCCATGAACAGCACCATCACCGACCACAGGCTCCAGACGGAGAACCCGATGTGCTCACAGAGCACGGAGAACGCCAGATTCCGCCGCGCGACCCGCTCCCCCGTCTCCCGCCAGAACCCCTCGTCCTCGGGGTCCCAGTGTTCGATCCACCGGCCGCCCCGCCTCGCCCGGCCGTCGGTCCGGCCACCGGCGGGGGTGTCCTCGGGTGTGTCGCTACGGGTCTTGGCTGCCGCGGCCGTCATCGCGCCTCCCAGGGGTCGGGTCCTGCTCCCGACGCTAGGGACGACGGATTTCCGTACCGTGCCGCCCGGTGACACGTACGAAACCTTGCGCTCACCGGGTGCGGCGGGGGCGGGTGAGGGGCAGGGGCGGTGCGGACGGACGGTCCGTACGGGACGCCCTCACACGGCGAACTCACACCAGACGACCTTGCCGGGCACCCGCTCCCCCACCCCCCACTTGTCCGCCAGCGCCTCCACCAGCAGCAACCCGCGCCCGCCCTCGTCCGCCGGTCCGGCGCCCGTCCGCACCCGCGGCCATCCGTCCCCGCTGTCGTGCACCTCCAGCCGCAGCACCCCACCCGCGGGCGGCCACACGTACAACTGGAATCCGCGCCCCGGCGGCACCCCGTGGCGCAGCGCGTTCGTCGCCAGCTCGCTCACACACAGCAACACCGCGTCCGCCGGCTCCCCGACGCCCCACTCCGCGAGCGCCACCCGCACGAACTCCCGCACCCTCGGCACCGATCGTCGCTCACGCCGGTAGAACCGCTCGCGTGGACAGGGGAGTTGCCTCTCTCCGTTCATACGACGACGGTCGCAGTGCGTCACTACGCTGCCCAGTACGCGGACCCGTACTCGCGGTGAGTACGGGTGCACATACGGTCACCGGCGGCGAAGTACGGGGAGTGGTACGCCATGAAGCCGCGAAACAAGCCCAAGAAGCGACACTCCGCAGCCATGGAGGTGATCGGCGCCCAGTTAGCGCTGTTCCGCATCAACGCCGGCCTCACCCAGCGCGGCCTCAGCGAACGGTCCAGCGCCTCCGAGGAGACCATCGCCTCCATCGAACAGGGCAGGCGGGTCCTGATGCCACACCTGGCAACCGAGTTCGACCAGCTCCTCAAGACCTGCGGGGCGCTGGCGGCGGGGGTGGCGAAGCTGCCGCCGAAGGACAAGTATCCGATCTGGGCGGAGGAGTTCATCGCCTACGAGCAGCAGGCCCTCTCGCTCGGCTGGTACGAAAACGGGGTGATCCCCGGCCTCCTGCAGACCGAGGGCTACGCGTGCGCCACCTTCCGCAGCAAGATTCCGCACCTCAGCGAGGAGAGCATCGAACAGAGCGTGCAGGATCGGCTGGAGCGTCAGAAGGTCCTGCACAGGGAGGACCCCGTCACCGCCAGTTTCGTCATCTCCGAGGCCGTCTTGCTGAGCAATATCGGGGGCCGCGAGGTCATGCGGGGCCAGATCTCCCATCTGCGTCAGTGCGCGGAACTCAACGGCGTATCCATCCAGGTCCTCCCTCTGAACCGAGAGCATCACGCCGGGCTGAACGGACCGTTCGTGCTGCTGGAAACCGCCGACCACCAACACCTGGCCTATACCGAGGCGCAACGCAGCAGTGTGCTGACTTCTGACGCCGATGAGGTCAGCGTCCTCGCTCAGAAGTATGGAATGCTGCGAATGCAGGCCCTCAACGCAGAGGAAACCCTGGGCCTGCTGGACCGGCTGCTAGGAGAGCGATGACCCATCTGACGTGGTTCAAGTCCAGCTACAGCGGCGACGAAGGCGGCGCCTGCCTCGAAGTGGCCTATGACTGGCACAAGTCCAGCCACAGCGGTAGCGAGGGCGGCGCTTGCCTCGAAGTCGCCTACACCTGGCACAAGTCCAGCCACAGCAGCGACGAAGGCGGCGCCTGCGTAGAGGTCGCCGCCCACCCCTCCACCATCCACGTCCGCGACTCCAAGGACCCCCAGGGCCCGCACCTCGACTTCTCGCCGGGCGCCTGGGCCTCGTTCACCTCGTACGCCGCACGTACCGCTGCCGCCACAACAGCCCCATAACCGGGGCTTCGCAACCGGGCCTACGCAACCGCGTCTACTCGGCCGACTCCCGCGGCGGCCCCATCCATATCCGGTCCGCGCAGAGCGTCATCCGCAGGCGCTTGCCCTTCTCGTCCCGTGCCACGACCGCCTGGCGGCCGGAGTAGTCGCGCGGTGCGGACACCACGGCGAGGTCGTTGGTGACCATGGCGGGGTCCGGCGGGGCGCCGGCGGGGCAGTCCGTGTAGCGCAGGGGGGCCGTGAGGGTGCCGCCGCGCCCCAGGTCTATCGGCAGGGTCTTGCCGTGCCCCTGGGCATCGGATTCGGGCCCCTTGCCGAGATGGACCTCGAAGGCCGGGAAGCCGTGGAACACACAGGGGCCCGCGCCCTTGTTGGCGATCGACAGCCGGGCCTCGCGCTGTGCGGTGTGCGGCTTCTTCTTGAGGACGGTGAGCGTCCAGCGCAAGCCCTTGGTCGTGCACTTGGCGTGCAGTGGTGCCATCCGCGCCGAACCGCAGCCGGTCAGGGCCAGGCCCGCCATGGCGGTCAAGGTCAGCGCGGCCGCCACCACCGCGAGATGTGAAGGCCGTCGCACGGATCCCCCTGTTCGTTCCGGACAGAATTCCTCGCCGTTAAGGAAAGAATTCATGCGCCCGGGGTTGCCTCCGCGGCCGCATCTTCTTCCGCACGCCGCGTACCCCAGGCGGTCACCCCCGTACACCCATCACCCGCGCATCCTCCTCCGGGAGCCACCACGCACTCCCCGGCGGCGCCAGCCAGCCGTGCTGTGCGGCCAGTTCGCGGGCGGCCGCCCGCAGCGCGTCCAGGCCCGGATGCCGCAGGCCCCGCCGCCACACCATCGAGACCGGCGAGAGCGGTACGGGATCGACGAGCGGCCGCAGCACCATGCCCGGCACCTCGATGAACTCCACACTCGCCAGCACCGACCACCCCCGCTTGCGCACCACCCGGACGAACTCCTGCGAGCCCTCGATCTCCGGGAACGGCTCGGCGGCCGCGATGCCGCGGCCCGCGAAAAGCCGCTCGGCCAGGTCCGTCCACTCCGCGGTCCGCGGATTCCCGGCGGCCGCGTACAGCGTCTCGCCGGCCAGGTCGGCAAGGGCGACAGCGGGCCGCGCGGCCAGCGGATGGCCTTCGCGCAGCAGGACCGCCATCGGCTCCAGCCGGACCGGCTGATGGCCGAGGCCGGCCCGCATCCCGGGCGGCAGCGCCGCGATCCGGCCGAAGGAGACATCGAGGCGGCCGGCCGCCACCTCGGCCGCCGCGCCCGTCAGCCCGCTGTGGAAGCGGGCGACCAGCTCACAGCTGTCCGGCACCCGGTCCCTGGCCGCCTCCAGCACCCCGTGGGCGGTACCGATCGGCACCCCCACATCCACCAGCAGCGGCCGCTCGGGGGCGGCCCGGAACGCACCGGCCAGCTCGTCGTGCGCGGTCAGCACCCGCCGGGCGAGCGGCAGCAGCCGTGTCCCGTCCGCCGTCAGGGAGACCTGACGGGTGGTCCGTACGAACAGCGCGGTGTCCAACTCCCGCTCCAGGCGCCGGATGTCGCGGCTCAGCGCCTGCTGGGCGACGTAGAGCCGGGCGGCGGCGCGGGTGAAGTGCAGCTCCTCGGCGACGGCGAGGAAAGCGCGGAGCAGACGCGGATCGATGTCGTACGGCATCGGGTCATCCTGGCAGCAGCGTTCCCGGCCGGCGCGGGCCGAGGCCCCTGCACAGGGCCCGTACGCATTGACAACGCAGGTGCGTTAATGGGCGCTGACCAGGTGTTGGACGGGCGGCGCGGGCGACAGCGACCGTAGAGGCATGATCCTCTTCCTCGCCGCCCGGCCGGTCACCGCCCCGCCCGTTCGCCCGGCCCCGCGGCGTGCCCGCCTCCGTGCCCGCCTCCGTTTCCGTCCCCTCGCCCCCTACCGCCGGATCTTCACCGTCCCCGGCACCCGCGCCTTCACCGCCGCCAACCTGCTCGCCCGCCTCCCCATGGGAATGCTCAGCGGCAGCGCGGTGCTGATGATCACCGGTTCGCGCGGCTCCTACGCGCTGGCCGGAGCGGTCACCGCGAGCGGGCTGGCGGCGACGGCGGTGGCCGGGCCGTGGACCGCCCGGCTGGTCGACCGCCACGGCCAGGCCCGGATCGCGGTCCCGGCCACCGCGCTCGCCGTCCTCGGCTCGCTCGCCCTGCTCCTGTGCGTCCACTACGGCGCGCCCGACTGGACCCTCTTCGCCTGTTACGCGGCCACCGCCACCACCCCCAACACCGGCGGGCTCTCCCGGGCCCGCTGGGCACACCTCTTCCGCGACGACCCGGCCGCCCGGCACACCGCCAACTCCTTCGAACAGGCCGCCGACGAGCTGTGCTTCCTGCTGGGACCGGTGCTCGCCACGCTGCTGTGCACCACCCTCGCCCCGGAGGCGGGCACGGCGGTGGCCGCGGCACTGCTGCTGACCGGGGTGCTGCTGTTCGCGGCCCAGCGCCGCACCGAACCCCCCGTGGCGCCGGCACCGGGCACCGGCAGGACCCGCTCCCTCCTGCGGCTGCCGGGGCTGCCGCCGCTCCTGGCCACCTTCCTCGCCACCGGCGCGGTCTTCGGCTCCCTGGAGGTCGTGACGATCGCCTTCGCCGACGGGCACGGCCTGCGGTCCGCGGCGGGCGGCCTGCTCGCCCTGCAGGCGGCGGGCTCCTGCGCGGCGGGCCTGCTCCACGGCCTGCGGCGGCAGCCGGGCCAGGCCCCCCGCCGCTTCCCCGCCTCCACCGCGGCGATGGCGGCCCTGATGCTGCTCCCGCTGCTCGCGGCCACGGCAGGGGGCCCGGCGACGCTGGCCGCCGCGCTCCTCCTGGCCGGTATGGCGACCGCGCCGACCATGGTCACCGGCATGGGACTCGTCCAGTCGCTGACGCCGCCCGGCCGGCTCAACGAGGGCATGACGCTCGCCGTGACCGCGCTGCTGGGCGGGATCGCGGCCGGATCGGCGGGCGGCGGCTGGGCGGCCGACCACCTGGGGGGCGCGGCGGGCGCGGCCTACGGCGTGCCCGCGGCGGCGGCCGTCCTCGCGGCGGCCGTCGCGCTGCTCACGGCACGCAAACGACTCAGGCCCCGCCGTCCTGGGACGGCGGGGCCTGGGCCTCACATGGGATGAGTGGAGATGGCGGGAATCGAACCCGCGTCCAACGGTGCGGAATCAGGGCTTCTCCGAGTGCAGTTCGCTGCGATTTTCTCGGCCCCGGAGATCACGCGAACAAGTCTCCGACGGGCTCAGCCACTGTTTGATTTCCTCCTGAACCCCGTGACCGGGTCTAGAAGTTTAGTTCCCTAGCTGATGCCAGGATCCGGGTCGGGAACAGCCCCGGGCTGACACTTCGCAAGTCGCTACTTAGGCAGCGAGGGCGAAGGAATCGCGCTTGGTGTTGGCGATTATTGGTTGCGACATATGGTTAACGAGATCATTGCCGCTTCCTCGACTCGCTTCCCCTGCTTCGACATCCGCTGTCGAAACCGATCATCCCCATGTTGATTTATCAAGGTGGTACCCACACCCCTCGTGGGGTGTGCTCCCATCGTACGGGAACAACGCGTGCCGTTGCCAGCGCATTCCCCGGCGGACCGGCCCGAACGGGCCGTACGGGCAGCTCAGGCCCGCTGCCGCCGCCGGGCCGCCGAGATGGCGCGGTCCGTCTCGCGGCGGTCCTGCTGCTCGCGGAGCGTCTGCCGCTTGTCGTACTCCTTCTTGCCCTTGGCCAGGGCGATCTCGACCTTGGCCCGGCCGTCCTTGAAATAGAGGGCCAGCGGCACGATCGTGTGCCCCGACTCCTGGCTCTTGGACTCCAGCTTGTCGATCTCGGCGCGGTGCATCAGCAGCTTCCGCTTGCGCCGCGCGCTGTGGTTGGTCCAGGTGCCCTGGGCGTATTCGGGGATATGTACGTTGTGCAGCCAGGCCTCACCCCGGTCGATCTGGATGAAACCGTCCACCAGCGACGCCCGGCCCTGCCGCAGCGACTTCACCTCGGTGCCGGTCAGCACCAGGCCACACTCATAGGTGTCCAGAATGTGGTAGTCGTGCCGCGCCTTCTTGTGCTGCGCCACGAGCTTGCGCCCGGGGTTCTTGTCCTTGCCCTTGTCCTTAGCCATAGTGCGGCCATTTTCGCACTACGCCCCGCCCCCGAGGCCACTCAATACCGTGCGGGCCCGTTTCTCCGCCCCCGATCCGACCATGACATCGGGGGCGAGGCCGTCGCCGTCGGCGTTCCGGCCGGACGGCGTGCGGTAGTGGCCGACGGTCAGCTCGGCGACCGAACCGTCCGCCAGCGTGCTGGGCATCTGCACCGAGCCCTTGCCGAAGGTCCTCGAACCCACCACGAGCGCCCGCCCCCGGTCCTGCAGCGCGCCGGACAGCAGCTCGGCGGCGCTCATCGTGCCGCCGTCGACCAGGACGACCAGGGGGAGGCGGGTGTTGCCGCCGCGCCGGGCGTACAGCGCGCGCTGGCTGCCGCGGACGTCGTACGTCGCGACCAGGCCGCCGTCGAGGAAGGCGGAGGCGGTGGCCACCGCCTCGGTGACCAGGCCGCCGGTGTTGCCGCGCAGATCGAGCAGCATGCCGCCCTGGGGGGAGGCGCGGCGCACCGCCCGGCGGACCACCGCGCCGGTGCCCTTGCCGAACGCCGAGATCTTGACGCGGGTCGGGCCGTGCGCACCGGCGGGACGGTCGATGACGACGTTGTGGGATCTGAGCCGGGTGCGGTGCAAGGTGGCCGACCAGCGGCGGTCGCCGCGCTGCAGGTCCAGCGTCACGGGGGTGCCGGCAGCGGCGGCGGGCCGGCGGGAGCCGCCGGCGGCGACGCCCCGCAGGCGGGCGACGACCTCGGTGACCGGTGCGCCCCGGGACGGGCGGCCGTCGACGGCGCGCAGCCGGTCGCCCACCGCGATACCGGCACGCGCGGCGGGTCCGCCGGGCTGGACCCGGGACACCTCGATCCGGCCGTGGGGCGCCTGGCGCACCCAGAGCCCGACGCCGACGTAGCCACCGTCCAACTGCGCCTGGAAATCCTTGAACTCGCCCGCGCTGTAGATCGTCGACCAGCGGTCGCCACTGCGGCTGACGACGTCCGCGGCGGCCTGCGCACCGGACTTGCCGTCCTCGACGGCCTCGGAAGCGGCCCGCTCGACGGCCGCGCGGTCCGCGGTGGTGGCCTCGGGAACCCGCCCGCCAAACGCCGCGCGGGCCGGTGCGGGACGCTCCGCCGCGCCCCGGTCATCCTCGCTCCAGGTGCCGGTCGCCGCGCCGGTGGCGAGCACACCGGCCAGGAACAACGTCAGGGCCGCCCCGCGGCGGATGCGGCGGGGCCGGCCGTACGAACACGGGCCCGACATGCCGGTGAGTCTAGGGGACAAAAGGGCGCCGTACGGCAAGTTGACCGTACGGCGCCCCTTGGCAAAGCTCACACCTTGAGGTACTTGCGCAACGCGAAGAACGCGGCGAGCGCGGGCATCAGCAGCCCGATCAGGAGGACCAGCGGGAGGACCGCCGCCACCGAGTCCCAGCCGATGAAGTTGACCACCTGGATCTTCTTCGCCAGCCAGTTGTTGATGAGGGCGTACTTGCCGCCGATCAGCAGCACACAGGCGAAGGCCGCGCCCAGCAGCCCCGCGATGGCGGCCTCCAGGATGAACGGCATCTGGATGTAGAAGCTGGACGCTCCCACCAGCCGCATGATCCCGGTCTCCCTGCGCCTGCTGAACGCCGACACCCGGACGGTGTTGACGATCAGCATCAGCGCAACGACGAGCATCAGCGCCATCACGACTATCGCGGCGATGTTCATGCCGTTGAGGAGGTTGAACAGCGGCTCGACGGTGTCCCGTTGGTCCTGCACTTCCTGGACACCGGGCCGCTCGGAGAACGCCGACTTGATGACGGTGTACTTCGTCGGGTCCTTGAGCTTGACGCGGAAGGATTCGGGCAGCTGGTCCGGCGTCACCACTCCGGCCACCGGCGTATCGCCGAACTGCTCCTTGTAGTGCTTGTAGGCCTGGTCGCTGGACTCGTACACCACCGGCTTCTGCACGATCGGCAGCCGGTCGAGCTCGGCCTTGATGTCGTTCTTCTGCTGCTGGGTGGCCGCGCCCTTGGCGCAGTTGGTGCCGGTGTCGGCATCGTTCTTGTTGCAGAAGAAGATGGAGACGTTGACCTTGTCGTACCAGTAGCCCTTCATCGTGCTGACCTGGTCGCGCATCAGCAGCGAGGCGCCGAACAGGCCCAGCGAGAGGGCTACGGAGACGATGACGGCGAAGGTCATCGTGAGGTTTCGGCGGAGACCGACGCCGATCTCCGACAGGACGAACTGGGCGCGCATGGCGTCCTTTCAGTACTGGGGGCCGTACACGCTTAGTGCTGGTAGCCGTACACGCCGCGCGACTGGTCGCGTACGAGCCGGCCCTTCTCGAGTTCCATGACCCGCTTGCGCATCTGGTCGACGATCTGCTGGTCGTGGGTGGCCATGACCACCGTCGTACCGGTCCGGTTGATCCGGTCCAGCAGCTTCATGATGCCGACCGAGGTCTGCGGGTCGAGGTTGCCGGTGGGCTCGTCCGCGATGAGCAGCATCGGGCGGTTGACGAAGGCCCGTGCGATGGCGACGCGCTGCTGCTCACCGCCGGAGAGCTCACCCGGCATACGGTCCTCTTTGCCGCCGAGTCCGACGAGTTCGAGGACCTCGGGAACCGTCTTGCGGATCTGGCCGCGCGGCTTGCCGATCACCTCAAGGGCAAAGGCGACATTCTCCCCCACGGTCTTGTTGGGGAGCAGCCGGAAGTCCTGGAAGACCGTGCCCACCTGGCGCCGCATCTGCGGGACCTTCCAGTTGGAGAGCTTCCCGAGGTCCTTGCCGAGGACGTGCACATGGCCGTGGCTGGCGCGCTCCTCGCGCAGCAGCAGCCTCAGGAAGGTGGACTTACCGGAGCCCGAGGAGCCCACCAGGAAGACGAACTCGCCGCGCTCGATCTCGAGGGAGACATCCCTGAGTGCAGGGCGGTTCTGCTTCGGGTAAGTCTTGGAGACGTTGTCGAATCGGATCACTGATGCACCACGGTCGACCTGAATAGGGGCACGGTTGCCGAGTTGCGGCTCCCGTCGGTGTGCGTGACCATACGCGAACCTCGCAGGGCGGCCCAGTCGGCGTAGGCGGTTGGTGCGGTTATTCACGGCACCTACGGGACAAAAGGCGCACAATTTCGCGGGGCGCGCCGTTTGGGCCGTGAGCTGGCACAGTGGGAGAGGGAACCAATGCGCCCCCCGGTGCGTTGGTGCAGTGGAGAAGGAGGTCGCATGACGTACGACCGACTGGTGTGCGCCAATTGCGCGGCCCCTGTGAACGAGGGCCGCTGCCCCGTGTGCCGGGCCAGCAGAGAACGTCTTCAGCAGCAAGCGGGCGGTATCTTCGCCCAGCTCAGCCCGGCGATGCTGGTGGCGCTGATGATCGTGCTGATAGCGCTGGGCGTACTGCTCCACCAGGCCGTCTGACCACCACCGTCTGACCAGCGGACCGCCCGGCACCGGGCCGCCCGACACCCGTACGGGGCTTTCCGGCCCACCACCCGTACGAGGTTTTTCCGCGGCCGTCACGCAAACGCCGAGGGGCCCGGGACGCATGGTGCGTCCCGGGCCCCTCCAGCTGTACCGCGCCGGCGTCAGGCCGCCGCGGCACCGCCGCCGTTCTTGTTGATCAGGCGGGGCAGCACACGGAAGCCCACACCGCCCGCGATCATCGTCGCCGCGCCGATCAGCAGGAAGGTGGTGCCGGAGGAACCGGTCTCCGCCAGCTCACCGCCCTTGGCCTGCTGCTTTGCCTGGCCGGGCGTGTCAGCGATCTGCTCCTTGCCCTGGCCGGGCTGCTCGATCGGCTTGGTGCCCTCGTTGTCGGTGCCGGTGCCGGTGCTGGAGCCACCGTCCTGGCCGCCGGTGCTGGGACCGCCGGTCGTGCTGCCGGACTGACCACCGCTGGTCTCGTCGCCACCGGTCGTGCTGCCGGACTGGCCACCGGAGGTCTCGTCGCCACCGGTCGTGCTGCCGGACTGACCACCGGTCGTGGGACCGCCGGTCGTGCTGCCGGACTGGCCGCCGGTGGTCTCGTCGCCACCGGTCGTGCTGCCGGACTGACCACCGGTGGTGGGACCGCCGGTCGTGCTGCCGGACTGGCCGCCGGAGGTGTCTTCGCCACCGGTCGTGCTGCCGGACTGACCGCCGGTGCTGTCCTGGCCACCGATGCCGCCGGTGCTGTCCTCACCGCCGATCTCGCCACCGGTGCCACCGATCTCGCCGCCGGTGGTGCCACCGGTGGTCTCGTCGCCACCGGTCGTACCGCCGGTGCTGTCGTCACCGCCGCTGCCGCCGCCGAGGACTCCGCCGAAAAGCCCACCGATCAAGCCGCCGCTCTGGCCGCCGGTCTCACCCGGGCTGGCCGCGGATGCAGCGCCGGCCGCGGTGAGTGACGCACCGGCCGCAATCACTGCGCCGGCCGCAATGCGCGCTACGCGCAGCCGCGTCTTCTTCGTCATGTACTGCTACCCCCAGTAGCTGAACTCGTCATGGGTGCACCGCTGTACGGGGCGACGAGCCGATGTCGGGGTGCACGAGCCTCGGCTCCGCACTACGGGCGGGCCGCTCAATTCCCCGTTCTTACACGCGCCCCAGACATACGCATGCCGCGCTCAGCCTTCCCAGTTCGGCCATCATCGTCAAGGTCGAATAAAGTCCCGATGCCCGAATTGACAAGCAGTGGGCGGTACATGGACATACGACTGTGACCAAACCGCCACAGCAAAAACAACTGCCTCCCGGAAGGAAGCAGTTGTTTCGCTTTCGGACAGGCCGTGGCCCGTTACTTCTCCTGCTGCTTGCGCCAGCGGATGCCGGCCTCCAGGAAGCCGTCGATGTCGCCGTCCAGCACCGCGCTGGGGTTGCCGACCTCGAATTCGGTCCGCAGGTCCTTGACCATCTGGTACGGGTGCAGGACGTAGGAACGCATCTGGTTGCCCCAGGAGTTGCCGCCGTCGCCCTTGAGCGCGTCCATCTTGGCCTGCTCCTCCTGGCGGCGGCGCTCAAGGAGCTTGGCCTGGAGGACGTTCATCGCGGTCGCCTTGTTCTGGATCTGCGAGCGCTCGTTCTGGCAGGAGACCACGATGCCGGTGGGGATGTGCGTCAGCCGGACCGCGGAGTCGGTGGTGTTGACGCCCTGGCCGCCGGGGCCGGAGGAGCGGTAGACGTCCACCCGCAGCTCGGACTCGTCGATCTCGATGTGGTCGGTCTGCTCCACGACGGGCAGCACCTCGACGCCGGCGAACGACGTCTGGCGGCGGCCCTGGTTGTCGAACGGCGAGATGCGCACCAGGCGGTGCGTGCCCTGCTCGACGGAGAGCGTGCCGTAGGCGTACGGGACCTGGACGGCGAAGGTGGTCGACTTGATGCCGGCCTCTTCCGCGTACGAGGTCTCGTAGAGCTCGGTCTTGTAGCCGTGCCGCTCGGCCCAGCGCAGATACATGCGCTGCAGCTTCTCTGCGAAGTCGGCGGCGTCCACGCCACCGGCCTCGGCACGGATGTTGACGACCGCCTCACGGGAGTCGTACTCGCCGGACAGGAGGGTACGGACCTCCAGCTCGTCGACCGCCTTGCGGACGGCGGTCAGCTCGGCCTCGGCCTCGGCCCGCGCGTCCTCGTCGCCCTCGGCCTCGGCGAGCTCGAAGAGCACCTCGACGTCGTCGACCCGGCCGCGCAGATCCTCGGCCTTGCGCAGCTGGCCCTGGAGGTAGGACAGCCGACTGGTGATCTTCTGTGCGTTGTCCGGGTCGTCCCACAGGGACGGCGCCGCGGCCTGCTCCTCGAGCACGGCGACATCGGCCCTCATCTTGTCGAGGTCCAGGACGGCCTCGATCGACCCCATGGTCGAGGAGAGGGACTTCAGCTCTTCGGATACATCGACGACTGCCACGCACCCAGCCTAACGGCTGCCGCCGTCAGCGTGACCCGGCCCCGGCAGGTCGGACCTGCCGGAAACCGCGGGCGGCGATCGCCCGGCAGGCCGGCCGCGGCCCCGCGCACCGGCCGGGACCGGGGCCAAGCGGTCGTTCCCGGCCCCGTCGGCGGCACTGCGGGGCCCTACGGGGTGCCGGGGTCCGGCTGCTGGACGCCCGGTGTGGCGTCCCCCGCCGTGTCGTCGCCCGAGGCCAGCCAGCCGCCCAGACCGGCCGCCACGACCACCGCGGCGGCGGCCGCGCCGAGCTTGATCCGGCGGCGGCGCACGGCGTCCGGCGACGAGCGGTGCCGGGCCGAGCCCGCCCGGCGTTCCCCGGCTGCACGCGGGGCGCGGGCGGTGCCGTGGGCGCCGCCGGCCAGCTCGTCCGGCCCGGGGACCCGCATGCTGGTGTGCGTCTCCCGGCTGGAGTCGGGGACCGCGCCCTGGACCAGCGGGACGGCGCCGCGCGGCGGGGTGGCCTCCCCCGGATGCGGGGACGGGTGGAACGGCTCCTCACGGGAGGCGGCGGGGCTCTCCGGTTCCTCCTCCGGCTGCTCCTCCTCCGGCTCGTCGATGTCCAGCGGCGGGATACCGGCCAGGCCGGGCAGCAGCTCGCGCAGCCGGGCGGCGAGCTCGGGGGCGCGCAGCCGGGAGGCCGGCGCCTTGGCCAGGCACTGCAGCAGCAGCTGCCACAGCTCGTCGGGGATACCCGGCAGCGGCGCCACGCTCTCGGTCACATGGCGGCGCAGCACCGCCCCGGGGTGACCGCCGCCGAACGGCGTGAACCCGGCCAGCAGCTCGTACAGGACGGTCGCCAGCGCATAGACGTCCACGGAGGCGCGCGGCGGGAGACCTTCGATGATCTCCGGGGCGAGGTAGTCGGGGGTGCCGATGACCTTGGCCGAGCGGAGCGATCCTGAGCTCCCCCCTGCCGGGGGCTGGAGGGTACGGCGCGGCGAGTCGACGAGCCGGGCGATGCCGAAGTCGGTGAGCAGGGCGGGGTGCGCACCGCCGGGGCCCAGCGGCCCCTGCATGTCCAGCAGCACGTTCTCGGGCTTGACATCGCGGTGCACGATCCGTGCGGCGTGCGCCGCGGCGAGCCCGTCGGCGACATCGGCGGCGATCGCGACGGCGGCCTCCGGGGCCAGTCGGCGTTCGCGCTCCAGACGGGTGCGCAGATCGGTGCCCCGGACGAGGTCCATGACCAGCGCGAGGTCGTTGCCGTCGACGACGAGATCGCGGACGCCGACGACATGCGGGTCCTCCAGGCTCAGCAGCGCCGCCCGCTCCTGCACGAAGCGGCCGACGAGTTCCTGGTCGGAGGCGAGATCCTCACGCAACAGCTTGATGGCCACGGCCCCTTCGGGACCCTCGCCCAGCCATACCGTGCCGGCACTGCCCCGCCCCAGGATCTGGTGGGCGGTGTACCGGCTGCCGATCTTCCGTGCCAAGACTGCTCCGACGTGTCGGGCCCCCGAGCGTCCTGCGGGGGCTGAGGTTGGCGTCAAAGCTACGCGGGTGCCAGGGGGTTCCGTGCCCCGGAACGTGGCAACCTTCACTTCTGTGAGCGAAATTGACCGTCAGAAGTCGACAAATCCACTGGGTGGATTCGCGGGCAGGTTGACGGGGCGTTTCAGGGTGCGGTTCATGGGGCGGGTCATGGGGAGGCATGGCGCGGGCCCGGTCCGCCTGCGGAGAGGCGGGCCGGGCCCGTCGATGACCGTCCGGAACAGGTCCGGCGCGCCCGCGCGGTGAGCCCGCGGGCGGACGGCGTCAGCCGCCGAATTTCTGCACGAACTGCTGCACGCTGTGGAAGACGTGCCCGACCTGCGAGAAGAAGCCCCGCGTCGTGCCGATCCACTCCTGGAGCGGGGTCAGCTCCCAGACCAGCCAGGCCGCCACGAACAGCAGGATCAGCGTGAACAGGCAGCCCTTGAGACAGCCCAGCCCCGGGATCTTCATCGGGTTGGCGCTGCGCTGACGGGGCTCGCGCCGGGGCCGGGGCTCCGGCTCGGGCCGCCGCTGCGGTTCGTAGCGCTGCGGCGGCGGCTCCTGGCGGCGCTGGGGGGCCTGCGGCTGCTGCTGCGCGTACGGCGCCGGAGCGGGCTGGCGGTACTGGGGCTGCTGCGGGCGCTGCGGCGGCTGCTGGGGAGCGGCCTGGCGCTGCGGGCGGCGGCGCAGCGGGTCCTCGGCGGGATCCAGATACTGCACCTGGGTCTGTTCGTTGCGGTCGCGCGCGGCCCGCATCTGGGATTCCCAGGGATGGGGGTTGTCGGGGTTCTGCGGCCCGCCGGCCGGTGCGCCCATGGGCATCGGCGGCATGGCGCGGGTCGGGTCGGCGCCCGGCCCGCCGGGACCGCCCGGACCGCCGTGGCCCGGACCGCCCGGACCGCCGGTGGACGGGAGCACGCTGGTCGCCGCGGCCGGGTCGTACGAACCGGCACCGGAGGGGAGCACCTGGGTGGGGTCGGCGTCGCCGCCGGCGCCCTGGCTGCCGTCGGCGCCCGTTCCGGGGACGGTCGCGGGCGCGGGGTCGGGGGCGAGCAGCGCGGCGACGCCGAGCGCGGCCTCGGCCGCGGCCGGGGTGGCGTGCGCCCCGATACCGTCCGCCACCGTGCGCAGCGCACGGGCGAGGTTCTCGGCGCTGGGCCGCTCCTCGGGGCGCTTGCGCAGACAGCGCTCGATGACCGTCCACAGCGGCTCGGGGAGCGTGCCGGGGCGGCGCGGCTCCTCGCTGAGGTGGCGGTGCAGCACCTCCAGCGCGGTCGACCCGGCGAACGGCGGACGGCCGGTGACCAGCTCGTACAGCAGGATGCCGGCGCCGTAGATGTCCACGGCGGAGGTCTGCGGACGGCCCTCGGCGGACTCCGGCGCCACATAGGCGGGGGTGCCGACGAATTCGTGGGTGCGGGTCAGGCCCGGGGAGTCGGCGAGGCGGGCGATGCCGAAGTCGGTCAGCATCGGGTGCATCTCGCCGCCGCCGTCCGACCCGGCGAGCAGGACGTTGGCGGGCTTGAGGTCGCGGTGCACCACGCCGTCGGCGTGGCTGGCGGCCAGCGCGTCGGCGATCTGGGCGGTGAGCAGCGCGGCGGCCACCGGGCTGAAGGGGCCGCTGTCACGCAGATAGCGGTGCAGGTCGGGGCCGTCGACCAGATCCATGACCAGGGCGAGCAGATCGCCCTCGACGACGAGGTCGCGGGTGCGGACGATGTTCGGGTGGGTGAGGCGCAGCAGGACGGAGCGCTCCCGCAGGAAGCGCATCACCACGTCCGCGTCGTGCGCCAGCTCCTCCTTGAGGACCTTGATCGCGACCGTCTCGCCGGGCTCTCCTGCCACGGCGGCCTCGGCGCCCGCCGTCTCCCGCTGGCGGGCACGCCAGACGGTGCCCGTGGCGCCGCGTCCCAGCGGCTCCTCGAGCAGGTACTTGCTGCCTACCGGCCGCACGTCATGCGCTCCCTGGTCGTGGTGGTTCTGTCGCCCGGCCCGCCGGGTCAGTTGATCAACTCCGCTGATCCACTCCGCGCGGCCCGTCCGGCCCACTGTAATGCCGTCGTACAAACTTTTCGGTCCGTCGGCCCGGGATGGGCTTGTGGGAAAGACGCAGTGGGGGAACGGATGGTTGCCTGCCGCGTGCGGCTGGTACCCGGCACCGCCCGCGCCAATCCGCACCCGGCCGTTCCGCACCGTTCCGAGCTGACCACGGCGGTCGAAATCCGGCCGGGCACGGCACGCAAGCAGGCACTTTTTCGCCCTTAGAGGACCAATCAAGATCACTGAATGGCGGTCGGGGGGCGTGTTGTCAGTGGCAGGTGCGAGGATGCACCCAGCACGATGCGGTGGGGGCGCGCGGTCTTTGTCGTGACGTGCACTTGGGACTTGTACGTGCCGACGTGCCCGGGTGCGGTGGGGGGAGTGAGCGGTCCCCCGGCGGATTCCGGCAGAAGGGACCGTTGACGGCGATGCAGATCCGGCTGACCGTCCTCGGGCCGCGCAGCGGCCACACCACACGGACCTGCGACGTGCTCGTGACGGCCCCCGCCGGGACCGCGCTGGCGGCGGTGGCGGGCGCGCTCGCGGCCTCCGTGGCGGGCTCGGGTGCGGACGTCGGCGGTCCGGGCGGCGGCAGCGGCCCCGTCGTGCTGTACGCCGGGCACGACCGGCTCGATCCGCAGCGCGCGGCGCTCGGCGAACCCCCTTTGATCGACGGCGCGGTGCTCTCCCTCCAGGGGCCGGGCCCCGCCCCGGCACACGGCCTGCCGCACGGCTCGGCCCGTCTGCGCATCGTCTCCGGGCCCGATGCCGGCGGGGTGCATCTGCTGCACGGCGGCCAGATCCGTATCGGCCGCTCGGCCGACGCCGATGTCCCCCTCGACGACCCCGATGTCTCCCGGCTGCACTGCGCCGTGACGGTCGAGCCGGACGGCGCGGTGTACGTCGCGGATCTGCACTCCACGAACGGCACCGTCGTGGACGGCACCGACCTCGGCGAACGGCCCGTGCCCCTGCCGCCCGGCGCCCTGCTGCGCATCGGGGAGTCCGCCCTGCGCCTGCAGTCCGCGCCCGCCTCCCCCGACCCCGCCCTGCCGGCCGCCCCGGACGGCGAGGGGCATCTGCGGATCGCCCCGGGCACGGCCGGTGCGCGCCCGGACGCGGCGGCCGGGCAGGCAGCGGCAGTGACGGGCCGGACGGAGCGTCATGGGGAGCACGGGCGGCACGGGGGCTACAGGGAGCACGGCGGACACGGGACGTCAGCGGGCCCGCGAGGAGCCACTTCCGCCGCGGAGGGGAAGTACACGGGGGCCGGCACCCTCGCCCCGGACCCGGCGGGGCGGCGGGACACTCCCCTGCGCGGCACCCCGGCCCGGTACGCCGCCCCCGGCCATGGCTCCGTCCACGGCACTCCTTCCGGCTCCGCCGCGGCGCCCGTCCCGGGTGCTGCCACGGGCCATGTCTACGACCGCACCACCGGCGCCGCCCCGGCGGACGGCTTCGGCCCCGGGGTCCGGGAGCGCAGCGACGCCCTTCCGGCCGGCGCGCAGGACCGGACGCACGGCGGGCAGCAGTCTTTGGCACCGGAGTCCCTGGCACCGGCCGATGAGGGATTCCGGACCGAGGAGGGGGCCCGTAAAGGCGGGCGCCGGGGCGGCATCGGCGCCTGGGCACGACGGCTGGCGGGCGGCCGGCCCGCCGTGGAGCGGCCGGCCGACGCCCTCGCACCCGAGTACGCACCGGCCGGCGCCTCCGGGGCGGCCTTCGCGGACACCTCCGAGGGCGCCCCGGCGCATGAAGCCCTCTCCGGGCCGGCCGCCGACGAACGCTGGCCGGATGCCGCCGCGGTCCTGCTCACCGCGCTGGGTCCGGGGCCCCGGCTCTGGGAGCGCGGCCCGGACCACCCCGACGCACTGACCGTCCGTCTGGGGACCGCGGCCCGGCACGGCGGCCGGGCCGCCGTGCCCGTCACCGTCGATCTGCGCCGGGCGGGCTCCCTCGGTCTCGCCGGGCCGCGGGCGCGGCTCAGCGGGCTGGCCCGCAGCGCCCTCGCCCAGCTCACGGCCCTGCACTCCCCCGGCACCCTGGAAGTGGTGCTGATCAGCGCGGACCGGACGCGCCCGGCCGAGGAGCGGGTGGCGGACTGGTCCTGGCTCGGCTGGCTGCCGCAGGTCCGTCCGGACCGCGGCCAGGACTGCCGGCTGCTGCTGGCGTACGACAGCGAGCAGGCCGCGGCCCGTACGTCCGAGCTGGTGCGCCGGCTCGACGACGGCCCGCTGGGCCCCGGCTGGGCGGACGCCGAGCGAGCGGAGACCGCCTCCGCCGCCGCCCGCCACCAGGGCCCGTTCACCCTCGTGGTCGTCGACGGCGATCCCGGAACCTCCGCGCTGCGCGAGACCACCGCCCGGCTCGCCGCGGGCGGCCCGGCGGCCGGTATCCACCTCCTGTGCCTGGCCGAGACCCCGGCCGCCTCCCCCGCCTTCCCGCTGGCCGCGACGTACGAGGCGGCCCGGGCGGCCTCGCCCGCCTTCGGCGAGTGCGGGGCGGTGGCGGTGCTCAGCGGAGATGTCGCCACGGCGCTGCGCGTCGTCCAGCCGGGCTCCGGGCCCAACGGCACGGTCGCGACGGTGGACGCGGTCTCCGGCGCCTGGGCCGAGCGGTTCGCGCGGGCGCTGGCGCCGCTGCGCGAGAGCGATACGGCGGCCGCGTCCGGTGGCCGGACGGCGCCTCGTGCGGCCGTCCCGCTGCCCGACTCCGCCCGGCTGCTGGACGAGTTGGGGCTGGCCCGCGCCACCCCGGCGTCCCTGATGGCCCGTTGGGCCGCCGCGCTGGACACCGACAGGCCCGGCGCCGCCGCGGTGCTCGGCGCCGGGCCGCACGGCCCGCTGTGCGCCGACCTCGCCGCCGATGGCTCGCATCTCGTCCTGGAGGGCGCGGCGGCCACCGGCAAGACCGAGCTGATGCGCGCGATGGCCGCCTCGCTGGCGGCCGCCGACCGCCCGGATCTGCTGTCGCTGGTGCTGGTGGACGGCGGCGGCAGCGAGCGCGGCGAGGGGCTGCGGGTCTGCACGGACCTGCCGCATGTCACGACCTACCTCGCCGCCTCCGACCCGGTCCGGATGCGGGCGTTCGCCCAGGCGCTGTCCTCCGAGCTGAAGCGGCGGACGGAGATACTGGCCGGCACCCCGTTCGCCGAGTGGCGCGCCAAGCATCTGTCGGCTCCCCGGATCGTCGCCCCGCGACGCTCGGCCGAGAGCGGCGACAGCGAGCGCAATGGTCCCCCTGGCCATACTCCCCATAGCCGCGAGAACCGCGAGAACCGCGAGAACCGTGATTACGGAGAGCAGGAACTGACTACTCTCCGTAATCGTTGCCGTGATAGAGGAACGGACGGCGGCACAGCGGCGGACCCGTCCACGACCGGAACCCTCCGCCTGCGCCCCCGCAGCACACCGCCCACCGCCGGCCCGGCAGCCACGGAGGACGACACCGCCCCGGCCCCGCCGATGCCCCGGCTCTTCGTGCTGGTCGACGACTTCGACGCCCTGGTGGCCCCGGCGCTGGGCAGCACCGGCCGGCCCGCCGCCGGCTCCGTGGTGCGCGCCCTGGAGGCGGTGGCCCGGGACGGGGCGGAGCTCGGGGTCCACCTGATAGCCGCCACCGGTCATCCGGACCGTACGGCGGAGACCGCGACCAGCGAACGGGCCGGTCTGCGGGTCCGGTTGGGCGCCTTTGACGATCCGTCCGAGCCGGTACCCGCGGGCCGCGGCCGGCTGCACCGCGCGGCGGACGGCTCCTCGACACCGTTCCAGGCGGGCCGGGTCACCGGCCGGATACCCCGGACCTCCACCCTCCGGCCGACGGTCGTACCGCTGGAGTGGCAGCGGATGGGCGACCCGCCGGCCCGGCGCCCGCTGCGCGAGCTGGGCAACGGCCCGACGGACCTGGCCCTGCTGGCCAGTGCACTGCAGCGGGCCGCCCAGTCCTCGGGGGCGGCACCGGCTCCGCCGCTGTTGTGAAGCGGGCGGCTTGAGGAGCCGGTGAGCTGAGAAGCCGGTGAGCCGAGGAGCCGGTGAGCTGAGGAGCCGGTGGGTTGAGGAGCCGGTGAGCCGAGGAGCCGGTGAGCTGAGGAGCCGGTCGGTTGAGGAGCCGGTGCGCCGCCATGTTGCAAACCCGGCGCCCGCCGGCCCCGCCTCTGGACACGTCCCGCCGTTGCCGTGGCGTCGGTGGGCCACGCCTTCCGAACCCGCCGCCCGCCGCCCGCCGCCCGCCGCCCGCCCATAACAGCCGCGTCACGAATGGCCCGTTGGCGCGGAACGCGGTATTGCGGAGCCGGTGGCCAGGGGCGTAGGACTGTCGCACACCGCACGGCACGACGTGCACCGCGGAGCACGGCGTACTCCGCACGGAACGTCGTACTCCGCAGAGACCGCGGAGCACGACGTGTACCGCGGGCCAACGGAGCACCACGAGGCGCAGCGCGACCACGCACCATCGCACGGCACCGCACGACGCGAACGGCACGATCGGCACATAGGCCGTACGGCACGACGTGATCAGGACGTAGGCGCGTACGGCACGACGCGATCGGCGCACGCGGGCGCGTACGGGTGCGATGCGGGCACGAAGCGAACGGCACGGTGGGGGGCGCCGTGACACGTCAGGGCACGGCCCCCTTTGCACCCGGTACGGCAGGCGCGGCGACAAGGGGCTACGGGGATGCGCAGACGACTCGACCGCACGGCTGTGCGCGCCACGACCGCGGTGGCGGTGGGCACGGCGCTCGCCCTGGCGCTGGCCGCGTGCGGCAGCGGCAGCAGTGGCGGCGGCGCGAAGGACAACGGCAGCGGCGGCGGCAAGGGCGGCAGCACCGCCCCCACCGTGCAACTCCCCCGGCTCAAGGGCCAGAAGCTCCAGGTCACCGCGGTCTGGACGGGGCCCGAGCGGGAGAATTTCGTCAAGGTGCTGGACGAGTTCGAGAAGCGCACGGGCGCCACGGTCGACTTTGTTCCCAGCGGTGACGACATGGCCGGCTTCATCGGCTCCAAGATCGCCGGTGGCGGGCCGCCGGACATCGCGATGCTCCAGCAGGTCGGTGTGCTGGGCGAGTTCGCCCGGAAGGGCTGGCTCAAGCCGCTCGGCGCGACCGCCAAGGCGCAGCTCGCCAAGAACTACAGCAAGGGCTGGCAGGATCTCGGCGCGCACAAGGGAACGCCGTACGGCGTCTACTTCAAGGCCAGTAACAAGTCGCTGGTCTGGTACAACGCCAAGGCGTTCGACAACGCGGGCACCCAGGAGCCGAAGACCTGGCAGGACTTCCTCAAGACGGCGCAGACCCTCTCCGAATCGGGCGTGGAGCCGGTCTCGGTGGGCGGTGCGGACGGCTGGACGCTGACCGACTGGTTCGAGAACATCTACCTCTCCCAGGCGGGGCCCGAGAAGTACGACCAGCTGGCGCAGCACAAGGTCAAGTGGACGGACGCCTCCGTCAGGCAGGCGCTGACCACGCTCGGGCAGCTCTTCGGCCGTAAGGACCTGCTCGCGGGCGGCAACTCCGGTGCGCTGCAGACGGATTTCCCGACGTCGGTGACCCAGACCTTCAGCGGCGGCACGCCGAAGGCCGCGATGGTCTCCTCGGCCGACTTCGCCGCTGCCAACATCACCCAGACGAAGGCCAAGGTCGGCACGGACGCCAAGGTCTTCCCGTTTCCGGCGGTGGGCGCCAGGTCCCCGGTGGTGACCGGCGGCGATGTGGCGGTGGCGCTCAAGGACTCCAAGGCCGCGCAGGCGCTGCTGACGTTCCTGGCGTCGACGGATGCCGCCAAGATCTGGGCGCAGGCGGGCGGGTTCATCTCGCCCAACAAGGAGCTCGACCAGGCGGCGTACGCCGACGGGGTGATGCGCCGGATCGCCAAGGCGCTGATCGCGGCGGGCGACGACTTCCGCTTCGACATGTCCGACCAGGCGCCCGCCTCGTTCGGCGGCAAGCCGGGCCAGGGCGAGTGGAAGGACCTGCAGGACTTCCTGAAGAGCCCCAAGGACGTCGCGGGCACCCAGGACCGGCTGGAGAAGGACGCCGCGAAGTCTTTCGGGCGCTGAGCACCCGCCGCCGAACGCTTCGACCGGGACCGGGGGACCGTCACGATGAGCGCCGTACAGGCCGGCAAGGTGAGTGACAGCGGCGGGCGCCGCCCGCGGGACGGCGGCGGTGGCCGGCGCCACGGCGGCACGCGTCCGGGCGGCGGTGTGCTGGGCGCCCGCCCCTGGACGGCCGCGGCGTTCCTGTTGCCGGCGCTGCTGCTGCTCGGTGCGCTGGTCGTCTACCCGATCGTCTTCTCCGTCCACCGCAGTCTGTTCGACGCGTCCGGCACGGGGTTCGTGGGGCTGGGCAACTACGGCGCGATGTTCTCCGACGACGGTATCCGTACCGCGCTGCGGAACAACGTCGTCTGGGTCGTGGTGGCGCCGACGGTCTCGACGGTGCTGGGGCTGATCTTTGCGGTGCTGACCGAGCGGATCCGCTGGGGTACCGCCTTCAAGCTGATCGTGTTCATGCCGATGGCGATCTCGATGCTGGCGGCGGGCATCATCTTCCGGCTGGTCTACGACCAGGATCCGGAGCGCGGCGTCGCCAACGCGGTGTGGGCCGGCATTCATGACACGTTCTCCGCACCGGCCCCGTTCCCCGGTGCCAAACCGCGGCCCCGGTCCGGTCTTGAGGCGTCCGGCGGCGGTGCGTTCACCACGCGCGCCACCGTGCGGGCCGCGTCGCCGGTGCATCTGCCGCTGGTCGCCGTCCAGCCGGGCGATCTGCGCGGGGCCCGTGCCGCGGTCGCCGCCGGGCCCCGGCCGGGCCAGGTCACCGGCACCGTGTGGCTGGACTTCACCCGCGGTGGCGGCGGCCGCCCGGGGGTCATCGACGGCAACGAGAAGGCGCTGGCCGGGCTGACGGTCGAGGCGGTGAAGGGCGGCCGGGTGGTCGCCTCGGCGACGACGGCGGCCGACGGTACGTATGCGCTGCCCGCGGACCGGGCCGGGGGCGCGCGGCTCCGGTTGCCCGCGGCCAATTTCGCCGAGGCGTACCGCGGTGTCGACTGGCTCGGCCCGGCGCTGGTGACTCCGGCCATCATCGGCTCGTACGTCTGGATGTGGGCCGGTTTCGCGATGGTGCTGATCGCGGCGGGGCTGGCGGGTGTGCCGCGTGAGCTGCTGGAGGCGGCGCGGGTGGACGGCGCGGGCGAGTGGCAGGTCTTCCGCCGGATCACGGTGCCGCTGCTGGCGCCGGTCCTGGTGGTCGTGCTGGTCACCCTCATGATCAATGTGCTGAAGATCTTCGATCTCGTCTACATCATCGCCCCGGGCTCCAGCGTCCGGTCCGCCAACGTCCTGGCGCTCCAGCTCTTCCAGTCCTCGTTCGGCACGGATGTCGACGAGGGCCTGGGCAGCGCGATCGCCGTCTTCCTGCTGCTGCTCGTGCTGCCGGTGATGTACGTCAATCTCCGGCGCATCCGGAAGGAGCGTCGCCGATGACGAGCGTGGGCGGTGCCCGGGCGGGCGGGGGTGCCCGGGCGGGTGGGGGTGCCCGGCCGGCCGGGCGGGCCGGGGCGAGCGGGCGGGCCGGGGCGGACGGGCGGGCCGGGCGGCCGCTCGGCGCGCGGATCGCGGCGCGGACCGGGGGCGGCGCGGTGCGGATCTTCCTGGTCCTGGTGGCGCTGTTCTGGCTGATGCCGTCGGTGGGGCTGCTGCTGTCGTCGCTGCGCAGCCCGCAGCAGATCGCCGAGTCCGGCTGGTGGCAGGTCTTCGGCGAACCGGCCCAGATCACCTGGGACAACTACGGCCAGTTGCTGGCCAACGGCAAGGTGATGGGCTCGCTGCTGACCACGGCGGCGATCACCGTGCCGGCGACGGTGCTGGTCGTGGTCATCGGGTCGCTGGCCGGTTATGCGTTCGCCTGGATGGACTTTCCCGGCCGGGACGGCTGGTTCATGCTGGTCGTGGGGCTGCTGGTGGTGCCCGTGCAGGTGGCGCTGATCCCGGTGGCCAAGCTGTTCGGTGCGGTCGGGCTCTTCGAGACGACGGCCGGGGTGGTCCTCTTCCATACGGCCTTCGGGCTGCCGTTCGCGGTGTTCCTGCTGCGGAACTTCTTCGCCGAGATCCCACGCGAGCTGCTGGAGGCCGCCAGACTGGACGGGGCGGGCGAGCTGCGGCTGTTCACCCGTGTGGTGCTGCCGCTGGGCGGCCCGGCGATCGCCTCGCTGGGGATCTTCCAGTTCCTGTGGGTGTGGAACGACATGCTGATCGCGCTGATCTTCGCGGACAGCGGCCATCCGCCGATCACGGTCGCGCTGCAGCAGGAGGTGCGGCAGTTCGGCAACAACATCGATGTGCTGGCGCCCGGCGCGTTCCTGTCCATGGTGGTGCCGCTGATCGTCTTCTTCGCCTTCCAGCGTCAGTTCGTCTCCGGTGTGATGGCCGGCGCGGTGAAGTGAACTCCGCATGACGTCCGGCAGCTCCCCGGCCGCAGGCCATCTCCCGTTCATGTTGCTGCGCCTACGATGACGCCGCTGCCGTGCCGGGCACGGTGCGGCGGTGCGCATGGCGGGCCGGCACACGGGGTGGGTGAGAGCGCCCCGGCCCCCGCGAGGCCGCGCCCGTGCGCCGCGGCCATGACGCCGGGCGCGTCCACAACCGCATGGACCGGACGGGTCCGGACAACTGCAGATTTGCCACCTGGACACCCCCTCACGCGATACGGCGACACCGCCACCAGGCCACAACTCCATACCGCCACATCCACGGCAGACAGCGCCGGTACATACCGCACGTACTCCCTCACGCACGCGTCGTACTCAGCCCTATGTCCCCGACCGTCTGGAGACGGACCGCACATGACTGCCCCCCTCGCGGACCAGAGTGCCGAACACCTCCCGCGCCCCACCCGGCTGTCCGAGGTCAAAGGCTGGTTCTTCACCGCCGACCAGCTGCTCTTCGACTGGTTCCTGGCGCACCAGCAGGACCGCTCCGAGCCGGGTGACCTGCTCGAACTGGGCGCGTACATGGGCAAGAGCGCCATTTTTCTCGGTGCGCGGCTGCGCCCACAGGAGCGCTTCACGGTCTGCGACCTCTTCGACTCCCCCGCCGAGGACGCCTCCAACTCCAAGGAGATGCGGAAGTCCTACGCGACGCTGACCCGCCGCGCCTTCGAGGCCAACTACCTCGCCTTCCACGACGAGTTGCCCACCATCGTCCAGGGGCTCAGCTCGCTCGTCAGCGACCATGTCGACGAGGGGTCGGTGCGCTTCGCGCACATCGATGCCTCGCATCTGTACGAGCATGTGCACGGTGACATCCTCGCGGTGCGCAAGCTGCTCACCGCCCACGGCATCGTGGTGATGGACGACTACCGCGCCGAACACTGCCCCGGAGTGGCCGCCGCCACCTGGCAGGCCGTCACGAACGAGGGGCTGCGCCCCGTCTGTATCACCGGCACCAAGTTCTACGGGACCTGGGGCGATCCCGAGCCGCTGCAGAAGGCGCTGCTGGAGTGGATCGCGTCCCGCGGCGACATCTGGCACGAGGTGCAGGACGTCAACGGTGCCCCGCTGGTCCGGCTGAGCGCCAAGGGTGCCGAGGAGCCCGGCCATCCGGCCTCCCGGCACATGTCCGCCGCCCGCGCCGTGCGGCGGTCCGCGGCGCAGTCGCCGGAGGCCTCCGCGGCCCGCCCGGCCGCGCGCCGGCCGGTCCCGGCGCGCAGCGCGGTGCGCCGGGTGGCCCGCGACGTGCTGCCGCCGATCGTCACCCGCGCCCTGGTGCGGGCCCGTAAGCGGGCGCGTACGCGCTAGCCGGGCTCTTACGCGCCGGCGGGCCCGTACGCGCCGGCGGCCCGTACGCCTCGGCGGCCCGTACGCCTCGGCTGTCCGCGGACCGGCCCCCGCCGGGCTGACGGCAAGCCCTGGCGGGGTGCCCCCGTCTACCGGGGCACCTGCCCCACCAGCACGAACGCGTTGGACCGCAGCAGCATTCCGGCCGGGCGCGGCAGCGGGTGGGAGTAGGTGCGCCGTACGGCCAGGCCCGCGGACTCGGCGAAGGCGCGCAGCAGGGTGAAGTCGGTGAAGCGCACCGGGGTGGGCCCGGCGCGGTGCCCGGCCTCCTGCGCGGTGATCAGCAGTACGCCGCCGCCCGGCCGTACGTACCGGACGTAGGCCCGCAGCAGCCCCTCGACCTGTTCGTCGTCCAGGTGCTCCAGGACGTTCGCGATCAGCAGCGCGTCGAAGGCGCCGGGCCGGGCGTGCGGGCTCGCCAGGAAGGTGTCGGCCGTGTAGGCGGTCAGCCCGCGTTGCCGGCAGCGCGCCACGGACTGCGGGTCGTGGTCCACGCCGACGCTGCCGGGTGCGCAGTCGGCGAGCGTGCCGCCGGTCCCGCAGCCGATCTCCAGTACCCGGCCGGTGCCGATCCGCCGCAGCTGGCTGCGGTACGGGGACCGGGCGGGCAGCAGCCGTGCCGGGCCGCCGCGTCCCCGGTCGGCCGGCAGCCGTGCGGTGGAGGCGGACGGGGCGGTGCCCGTGGGAGGCGTGGGCCGGGCGGTCCGGGTGTCGCTGCCGGGGGGCCCGGCGTCGGGGCTGTCGGTGGCGGCGGAGCTGTCGGTTCTGCCGGGCATCGGGACGCGGTCACCTTCCCTGGGGAACACGGCGCGCAAAACGCCGTAAAGCTGTGCAACGGGTCTACGGCATCGGACGCGGCCCGGCGCTACGGCGCGCCGAGTGCCCGCACCGGGCGTCCTCCCGCCCACACGGACGCGCGGCCCGGCACAGGGTGACGTGCGGGCCCGCGCCGGCGAACGGGCGGCCCGGCACGCCGTGGTGCGCGGTCCCCGCACACGCGGATGCCCGGTCCCGCACGCCCGGGCGCCCGGCGGGGCCTCTCACCCTTTCAGCGCAGATCCGGTGACCGTGCCGCCGTGGGCGAGTTGAACGGACCGGTCTTGTGCATTCGCCAGTCCGGAAAGGCTTGGTCCGCGTATGAAGCCTCGGCTCACCGTCGTCGTCCCGGTCCATCGCATCGAGGGGTCCGAGCGGAATGTGGAGGAGTGCCTGGAGTCGGTCGCGGCCCAGACGCTGACCGATCTGGATGTGGTGATGGTGGACGACGGCCCGCCCGCGGACGGGGGCCAGGACGCCTCCGTCGCACGGGGCGGGCCCGCCGCTCCCGCCCGCCGTTTCGCCGAGCGGGACCCACGGTTCCGGATCGTCCACCACCCCGGGGGCCCGCCGGCTCCCGGCTGCGGCGCGCTCCGCAACACCGGTGCCCGGCACGCCTATCCGCACACCCGCTATCTGGCCTTCCTCGACGCCGACGATGTGCTGCTGCCGCGCGCGTACGAGGATCTGGTCGGGCTGCTGGACCGGTCCGGCGCGGATCTGGCGACCGGCAACGTCTACCGGCTCGGTGCGGCCGGCCGCAGCCAGTCGGCCCGTCATCCGGCCACCCGCGCCACCGCGCTGCGCACCCGCCTCCGCGACGACCTGACGCTGCTGTCCGACGACTTCGCCCGCAACAAGGTCTTCCGCCGCACCTTCTGGGACAAGCACCGATTCGCCTTCCCCGAGGGGGAGTTGTGCCATGACGCGGCGGTGACGCTGCCCGCGCTCTTCCTGGCCGACGCGGTCGACGTGCTGCAAGAGCACGTCTGTTACTGGCGGCTGCCGGAAGGGCCCGGCCGCCACCACAGGCCCGATGCCCGGGGCGTACGGGACCGGTTCGCGGCGGTGGCCGGCATCCGGCGCTTCCTCGCCGACCCGGCCCACGCCCGGCTGCGTGGCTATCAGCGCGACTACGACCGTGCGCAGCTCACCGACGGGCTGCTCGATCTGGTCGATGCGCTGCCGGCGGCCGCGCCGGAGTGCCGGACGGCGTTCCTCGACTGCGCCCGCGACTTCCTCTCCGGTGTCGATCCGCGGCTGTTCCCCACGCTCCCCGTCGAACTGCGGATGCGCTGGTATCTGATCCGTGCCGGGCGGCTGGCCGATCTGCTCACCCTGCTCACCCATGAGGCCCGTAACCCGGCCGGGTTCGCCGTCGCGGGGCCGCCGCTGCGCAAGCGCGCGGTGCTGCCGCTGACCCCGCCGCTGGAGCTGCCGCCGGGGGTGACCCGGCTGGACCGCGCCGACTTCCCCGTACGGGCCCGGGTCAGGGAGGCGGAGTGGCGCGGCGGTGTGCTGGTGCTGCGCGGCTACGCCTATATCCGGAATCTGGACGCCGCGACCCGGCACAGCTGTCTCAGGACGGCCGTGCTGTCGTGCGGGCGGCGCCGGATCCTGCTGCCGCTGCGGCCGGTGGCGATGCCGGAGGCGACCGCCGAGTCCGGGCAGGAGCTGCACTGTTACGACTGGTCGGGCTTCGAGCTGCGGCTCGATGCGGCGCGGCTGCGCAAGGGCGGGCGCTGGGAGGAGAGCGACTGGTCGGTGGGGGTGCTGCTGGCGTCGGCGGGGGTGGTGCGGGCCTCGGCGCTGCACGCCGCCGAGACCGGCTCCGGGGCCGCCCCGTGCGCCCGTGAACTGCCCGGCGACGGCAGCGGTGCCGTGCGGGTCACGCCCTGGTACCCGGACGGGCGGCTGCGGCTGTCGGTGGTCCGTCCGGCCACGCGGCTGACCGGCCACCGGGCGGCGGCGGCCGGCGCCCTGGACCTGACGGTCACCACGGCCGGCCCGCCGCCCACCGCCCTGCGGCTGACCCATCAGGGGACCGGCACGGTGGTGTCGTTCCCGGTGGAAGCGGAACCTCCGGCGGGAACGGGAACGACAGCGCGGCCGGGAACGGGACCGGGGCAGGCGGACCGCGTGCCCGGCGCCGCGCCCCGCGACGTCCCCGGGGCCGTGCCCCGCGCCCCCTCCCCGCCCCTGACCTTCCGTATCCGTCTCGACGCGCTGGCCGCCGCGCGGCCCCCGCGGGACGGTGCGCCGCGGGCGATCTTGCCGGTGCACACCGAGAGCTGGGCGGCCGAGGTGGTGCTGCCCGGCGGCGGTGCCGACCCGATCGCCTGTGACCTCGCTCTGGCGCCGGCCGCCCATCCGCTGCCGCACGGCCGCGAGCTGGTCGTGGCGGCCGGGCCGGCCGGGAACCTGGTCCTGCACGACCGGACCCCGCAGCCGTACCTGGACCGGGCGCTGTGGCGGGCGGACGGCACCCTGCTGCTGGCGGGCGCGCTGCCCGGCGCCGCGCCGCTCGCCACCGAACTGGTCCTCAAGCACGGGGCGCACGCCGCGGAGCTGGCCTTCCCCACCACGCACGACGAGGGCCGGTTCCACGCCACGCTGCCGCTCGGCGCGCTGCCCTCGCTGGCCGGTCCGCTGCCGCTGCGGGAGGGCCGCTGGACGCTGCATCTGCGCGAGCGGGGCGCGCCCGGCTCCGCGCTGGACGCCCCGGTCCGCGCCCTGCCGTCCCTCCTGGAGGGGCTGCCGGCGACCCGTACGGTGCGCGGCAAGCCGCTCACCCTCGACCGGCACCGGCACGACGAAGCGCTCGTGGTGGCGGGGCCGGCGCTGCCCGCCACCGACCGCGGCCCCTACCGCCGCCGGATGCTGCGCGAGCAGCACTATGCGCTGCACCGTTCCCGTCCGCTGCGCGACACCGTCCTCTACAGCAGCTTCGGCGGCCGGGCGTACGGGGATTCCCCGCGGGCGGTGCACGAGGAGCTGGTGCGCCGGGGCATGGACGTGGAGCATCTGTGGGCGGTGCGCGACGCGCAGACCGCGGTGCCGGAGACGGCCCGTGCGGTGCTGGTGGGCAGCGCCGAGTGGCACGGGGCGCTGGCGCACAGCCGCTGGGTGGTCACCAACACCCATCTGCCGCGGTGGTTCACCCGGCGCGGCGGGCAGCGCATCATCCAGACCTGGCACGGCACCCCGCTCAAGCGGATCGGCGCCGATCTGGCCGGGACGCTGTGCGCGGGGCTGGCGCATCTGGCGCCGCGGCCGCGGGTCAGCCGGCAGTGGAGCGTGCTGCTGTCGCCGAACGCGCACAGCACGCCGGTGCTGCGCTCGGCGCTGGGCTACTCCGGGCGGCTGCTGGAGACCGGGCTGCCGCGCACCGATGCCTTCTTCGCCGCCGACCGTGACCTCAGGGCGGCGGCGGTCCGCGAGCGCCTGGGCATCGAGCCGGGTAAGAAAGTGGTGCTGTACGCGCCGACCCCGCGGGACGATCTGGCTTACGACGCGGGCCACCACCGGCTGCATCTGCCGCTCGATCTGGAGCTGGCGCGGCGGGAGCTGGCGGACGACCATGTGCTGCTGGTGCGCTCGCATCCGCTGGTGGTCGACCGGCTGCCCGCCCACCACGCGCCGTTCGCGCTCGACGTGTCCGCGCACCCGGACGCCACCGAGCTGCTGCTGGCGGCGGATGTCCTGGTCACCGACTACTCGTCGCTGGCTGCCGACTTCGCCAACACCGGGCGTCCGATGCTCTTTCTGACGCCCGATCTGCCGCACTACCGCGACACCCTGCGCGGCTTCACCCTCGATTTCGAGGCCCGGGTGCCGGGTCCGCTGCTCACCTCGACGGGTGAACTGATCGACGCGCTGGGCGACTTGGAGGAAATTGCCGCCGCGGGGGCGGATGCGTACGCGGATTTCCGGGAAGCGTTCTGTCACCGGGACGACGGGGGTGCGGCCGGCCGGGTCGCGGACCTGATGGAGCGGTGACCGGGGCCGGTCCGTCGCAAGGTGGTGGCGTGCGGATCAACATCGTGCGGCACTCGCGTCGTTACAGCATGTGCGGGCGCCCTTACGGGTCTGCACACCCCCGAGCCCCCGGCTCCCGACCGTAAGAAGACGGCAAGAGGGCGGGAAAAGCGGGGCAGGGGGTGCAACCGCTCGACGGGATTCGCCCTCTGAACCATCGGAAAAAGGTTCGGAACCCCGCTCGCGCCAAGAGATGCTGTCGACACGAAATGTAGATTCAGTGACTGTGAAAGAAGCCCTCGATCCGCTGACGGGGCCCACCATCACGCCTTCCGCGCAGGTCAGCATCGTCGTCATCGCCTTCAACGATGCCGGTCATGTCTGCGATGCGGTGCGCTCCGCGCTCGCGCAGGACCCCGTGGGCGAGACGGTCACCGAAGTGATCGCGGTGAACGACGCCTCCACCGATGGCACCGGCGCCGCCCTGGACGCCCTGGCCCACGGCGAACCGCGGCTGAGGGTGATCCACCGCGACACGAACAGCGGCGGCTGCGGTACTCCGCGCAACGACGGTCTGCGGGCCGCCACCGGGCGCTTCGTGATGTTCCTCGACAGCGACGATGTGCTGCCCCCGGGTGCGGCCCGGGCGCTGCTGGCCGCCGCTGGTGAGCACGACGCCCCGGTCGTGGCCGGCGCCTGCGTACGCCGTGAACTGCCCGCGCACCGCGATGTCCCCTGGCAGCCGGGCCTCTACCGCGAGACGGCGGTGCACCACTCCCCCGACGCGGCGCCGCAGCTGGTCCGGGACACGCTGTGCGTCAACAAGCTCTACGAGCGGGCGTTCCTCGACAAGCACGCGATCACCTTCCCCGAGGGCCGGTTCACCTACGAGGACTTCGTGTTCACGGCGCGGGTGCTGGCCGCCGCCCCGCGCATCGTGACGATCCCCGACCGGGTCTACGTCTGGCATGTGCGGCGTTCGGCGGCCCGGCAGTCGATCTCGCTGGACCGTAACGACGTCGCCAACTGGCAGGCGCGGATCGCGGCGCACCGCGCCAGCGTGCAGATCTTCCTGGACGCCGGGCACAAGGCGCTGGCGCACGCCGCGAGCACCAAGTTCCTCGACCACGATCTGCGGATGTACGTCCGCGAGCTGCACACCCGCGGCGCGGACTACCGGGCCGAGTGGTGGCGGCTGACCCGCGAGTATCTGGCGGGTTTCGACGAGGCCGATCTGCGTGCGGCGCGGGCGCCGGCGCGCTGGCTGGCCCGGGTGGTGCTGGCCTCGCCGGTTCCCCGGGACCTGGAGCGGCTGACCCAGCTGGCGGCCCGGCCGGGCCGGCTGCTGCCGCCGTACGCGGAGGCCGGCGGCCGCGCGGTGTGGTCCGCCGACCTGCCCGAGGTCGTGCTGGACGCGCTGGGCACCAAGCCGATGCACCGGCTGCCGGTGACCATAGATGCCGAACCGTCCACCGGCGGCCCGGGGGTGCTGCGGCTGCGGGTGCACGATCTGTACGGGCGGCTGGCCGCGTCCGGTCCGGAGAGCATCGACATCGAGCTGCGGCGCCGCCGGGACGACCGGCGCGGCCCGGTCCACACCGCCGCCCTCACCCCGGCCCCGGCGGTCGGCGGGTCCCAGGCCTGCTGGACCGCCGAGGTCGTGCTGGATCTCGCGGCGCTGGCCGAACCGGGCGGCGGGCCCGGTGCCGACCCCGAGCCGTGGGACCTGATGGCGCAGGTCAGCTGCGCGGACGGGGCGGGTTTCCGCGCGGCGCTGCGGGCCCTGGGGCCGGGGCTGCGCCGCCGGGTGCTGCCCAGCCGCCGTCATGCCGTGCTGCTGGTGCAGCCGTATGCGACGACCGGCGGCGCCCTGTCCCTGCGGGTCGCCTCCGGCCTGCGCAGCGTATGGCGGATCGCCGCCCGGCGGCTGCGTGGCTGAACCGGGCCGGTTCCTTTCCCCGCACTCCTCTACCCCGACCTAGGATGGGCACTATGTCTTACTTGATCACGGGTGGTGCCGGCTACATCGGCGCCCATGTCGTACGGGCCCTGCGTGAGGCCGGCGAGAGCGTCGTCGTGTTCGACGATCTGACGACGGGTGTGGCCGCCCGGATCCCGGAGGGCGTCCCCCTGGTCGTCGGCTCCACGCTCGACCGCGCGCTGCTCGATGCCACCCTCGCCGAGCACGGCATCACCGATGTGGTGCATCTGGCCGCCAAGAAGCAGGTCGGCGAGTCCGTCGAGATGCCGCTGCACTACTACCGCGAGAACGTGCACGGGCTGCAGACACTGCTGGAGGCGATGGCCGCGGGCGGTGTCGGCCGGCTGGTGTTCTCCTCCTCGGCGGCGGTCTACGGCATGCCGGATGTCGACCTGGTCACCGAGGAGACGCCCTGCACCCCGATCAACCCGTACGGCGAGACCAAGCTCGTCGGCGAGTGGATGGCGCGTGCGGCGGGCAAGGCGCACGGCATCAGCACGGCCTGTCTGCGCTACTTCAACGTCGCCGGGGCGGCGACCCCCGAGCTGGCGGACACCGGGGTCTTCAACATCGTCCCGATGGTCTTCGAAAAGCTCACCGAGGGCGCGGCGCCGCGGATCTTCGGCGATGACTACGACACGCCCGACGGCACCTGCATCCGCGACTACATCCATGTCGCGGATCTCGCCGAGGCCCATGTGTCGGCGGCCCGCAAGCTCGCCGAGCCGGGTCCGGTGCGCGATCTGACGCTGAACATCGGGCGCGGTGAGGGCGTTTCGGTGCGCGAGATGGTGGATCTGATCACCGAGATCACCGGGCATGCGGGCGTCGGTGCCGAGGTCACCCCGCGCCGTGCGGGCGACCCGGCCCGGGTGGTCGCGGCCGCCGACCGGATCGCCGCGGAGCTGGGCTGGAAGGCCCGCCACGATGTGCGCGACATGATCACCTCGGCCTGGGCCGGCTGGCAGCACCACCGTCCGCAGGGCTGAGCGCGGGCCGCGGGCCCCGGCCGGCCGGCGGCCGGGGTGCGCGGACCGGGGCCGGGGCGGGCGCCGGTCAGGTCAGCGGGTGCGACGTCCGGCCCGAGGCCTCGTCGATCTCGTCGTGCGCCTTGGTCAGCAGCTTCATCGCCAGTTCGTTGAGCGCTCTGGCTCCCGCGACCTCCTCGCCGACGCGCGGCTGGTGGGAGTCGACGGGGTGGCGGCTGGCGTAGCCGTGGGCCCGTACCTCGGTTCCGTCGGGAAGCCGTACGAGGGCCGCGGCGCGGGTGCGGTGGGTGTCCTCCTCGAATTCCATGTCGACATGCCATCCGACAACGGTCTGCAGCATCACGATCACCTCCGGAGCCCCTGCTTCCAGCGTGCGCCCCGCGGGCGGCCCTCGCACGGCGTCCGTGGCGGCACGGCAGCGCCCGGGGCGGGTCCTTGACCGGATTCCGCCCCGGGCGCGCTCATGCCGCCCGGCCGCCTGGGGGCCGGCTACGGCTGGAGGGTGATCGAGTTGATCGGTGTGAGGTCCTTGTCGATGTAGTAGCCGGGCGAGAGGTAGCCCTGGCATCCCGTGCCGTTGTAGCCCGTGCAGGTCCGCATGGTCGCGCCCCCGGACTGGTTGTTGTAGATGCGGTGCGTCCCGACCTGGTTGCTGAGGTTGTGCGCCCCGTAGCTGTAGTAGAAGAGCGACGGGTGGCCGCCGTTCCATCCGGCGTTCTGCGGGTAGATGCAGACCGCGCCGTAGGGGCAGCCCTGGACGGTGCCGCCCGCCGCGGCCGCCGCCGTTCCGGCCGTCCCGACGACCGCGCCCGCCGGGACGATCAGCGCCGCGACGGCCATGGCCGCCATTCCGGCTCGCTTCCATACGGACATGTGACGTTCCCCCTTGGTCATGTGGCCCCGCGAGATGGTCGTCGCGGGTGCACCTGTGCAGGTGCCTGATGGTGGGTCAGCCTCGTCCCGCGGGGGCGGCACGCACAAGGATTTTCGGCGGTGGCCGAAGGGGCCGGGCTCTGGTGCCGGACGTCGGCCGTCAGCCGCGCAGGCGGCGCAGCACCCTCCTGGGGAGGGTGGCGCCGGGCACGGTGAGCGTCAGCGGCGTCCGCTCGCCGGCCCGGCCGCCGGCCTTCCGGACGGGCAGGTCGCTTCGGAGCGGGCCCGCGGTCACCCGCAGGGACACCTGCCAGGTGCCCGGGGGGCCGCCGCGCAGCACGGAGCGCACGGTGTAGTGGTCGTCGGCGCCGCGTGCGACCGTGGTGGGCAGTGCCACGGTGCGGGTCGCGTCGTGGAGGACCAGCCGCAGTTCGGCGTCCACGGGGCAGCCGGGCAGGGTGAGGTGCGCGGCGAGGGTGGTCCGCCCCGCGCGGCTGCGGTGCGCCGTGCCGCGCAGGTCGCCGCCGAGCGGGCGGCGGGCCCCGGCCTGGTCCAGGTCGAGGTGGAGATGGCCGTGCGGCTCGGAGAGGAAGAGCGCGGCGACGGCCGGGCCGGCCGGGCCCCGGCCGGCGATCCGCGGGGTGCACTCGCGCCCGTTCGCCCCGCCTTCCGGGGCCAGCCAGGCCTCGCGGCGGAAGACGGGCCCCTCGGCGCCCGCTCCGCCGTGCGCGGTGACCACGATCTTGAGGCCCCAGATGCCGTCGGTCAGCGGCCCGCCGTCCGCGGCGGTCGCCGGGTCGACGGCGGCCTGCCAGGTGCCGTCGGCGTACCGCGCCGGGACACGGTGGACGGCGCCGCTGCGCTGCAGCTGGACCTCGACGGTGTCGCCGCCGAGCAGGTTCAGGCCGGCGGTGCCCCGCAGGTGCAGGATGCCGCCGACCCAGCCCCAGCGGATCAGGCGCTGGCGCAGTACCACGCGGTCGGTGAGGTCGTAGCAGGCGTCGGGGAGGGGCTGCTGCGGGTCGCGGAAGTGGGGGTATCCGGCGTAGACGCGGCCGTCGATGAGGCGCGGCGGATCGGGCTGCCGCTCGGTGTCGGCCCGGACGACGGCGGTCAGGGCGTCGTCGAGCCCGGCGCGCAGGCAGTGGGCGCGCAGCCGGAGCCGGGGCGGCAGGGCGGCCCGGACGCGGTCGGTGAGGTAGCGCTCGACGAGCGGGCGGGCGGCCGCGGCCATCGCGTGCCGGTCCGCCGCGTCGCGGGCGAGGTAGGCGGCCCCGAAGGGCATGAGTATCTCGCCGTGGAAGTGCCGGATCATCAGTTTGTCGCGCTGTTCGCCGGGCGGGACCTCGTCCGCGAGGCCGTCGAGGACGGTGCCGATGTAGTCGAGGTAGTCGCACCAGTCGATGTCCTGGCGGCTGGCGTTGCTGTCGTCGTCGCGGCCGTGCAGGTAGTAGCAGTCCTGGTCGGCGAGGACGGAGACGGTCCTGGCGCGCAGCAGGGCGGCGATGCCGAAGGGCAGGTCCTCGGCGAGCAGCCGGCCCTCGACGAAACGCAGCCGGTGCTCTTCGAGGAAGGAGCGGCGGAAGAGCTTGAAGGCGGCCAGGGACCAGTAGACCGGGGAGTCGAAGACGGAGACCTGGTCGCTGGTGGTGCGCAGGTCGACGGGGGCGGAGCGGCCCTCGGCGCCGGCGATCCGGCCGTAGACGACGTCCGAGCCGCACCGCTTGGCCATGTGGACGAGCCGGGCCAGCGCCGCGGGGGCGAGCCGGTCGTCGGAGTCGAGGAAGAAGACGTAGTCGCCGGTGGCACGGTCCAGCCCGGCGTTGCGGGGCTTGCCCGGGCCGCCCGAGGCCTCCTGGCGCAGCACGGTCAGGTGGGGGTGCAGGGCGGCCTGTTCGTCCAGCCACTCGGCGCTGCCGTCGGTGGAGCCGTCGTCGACCGCGATCACCTCGATCCGGCGCCGGTCCAGGGTCTGCGCGAAGACCGAGCCGAGGCTGCGGTCGAGGTAGCGCCGGGTGTTGTGCACCGGCACGATCACGGAGACGGTCGGCGTCGCCGTGGCATCCGGTCCGTCACCGGCCGTGGCCACGAGGTCGTCAGGAACGGGCACCATGCCCTCCACTCTTTCCGCAATCCCCGGAATGCCCGGCGTACCGGCCAGGCAAAGGGGGTGATTAAGACATATAACGTGGGGTGAACGTTCGCCGATCGTGGAGGAGTGCCGGTGGCTCCGACGCCCCCCACCCCACAAGAGGCGGTCCGGCCCCTGGAGGTTGCCCGGCCTCTTCCCGTAGGTGAACGCCCGGCCGCAGCGGAGGCCTCCCCCGGACAGCGGACGGCGCCCTGGCTCGCGGCGGCCCTGTCCATGGGGGCGTACTGCCTCGCGCTCACCCTTTACGGCAGCTACCCCTTCGGCCCGCACTCACGCGCCGTCAACGACCTGGGCAATCAGTTCGTCCCGTTCCACGCCCGGCTGTGGGACCTGCTGCACGGCACCACCAGCGGCGATCTGTTCTTCAACTGGAGCAGCGGCTACGGCGTGCCGTTCCTCGCCGACTTCTTCACCTACCTGATGAACCCCTTCTCCTGGCTCGTCGGGCTCTTCCCCCGCGCGCTGGCCGACCTGCCGGTCTTCCTGGTCACCCTGTTCAGCATCGGCCTGGGCTCGGCATTGATGACCGTCTTCCTCGGGCGGCTGCGGCCGGGCTCCGGCGTGCTGCGGGCGCTGCTGTCGGTGGGGTACGGGCTGTGCGCCTGGGTGCTGAACGACGGTTTCGCCGACCCGATGTGGATGTGGGGCCTGGTGGCGCTGCCCCTGACCGGGATCGCCGCGGACTGGTGTCTGCGCCGCACCCGCTGGGTGGCGGGCACGCTGCTGGTCGCCCTCGCCTGGGCGGGCAACTTCTACACGGCCGCGATGGCGACCCTGGCGATGGCGCTGGTGCTGGTGGTGCGGCTGCTGACGGCCGCCGCGATGCCGTGGCGCGCGAGGCTGCGGGCGCTGGCCCGCGCGGCCTCGATGGCGCTGACCGGCATCCTGCTCGCCGCGCCCGTGCTGACCGTCACCCTGGCGGCCAGCCGGGCCGCCCAGCCCGCGCCCGCGGTGTCCTACGACGACCGGCCGCCGCCGCTCGACCAGTGGGCACAGTTACTGCCGGGCGGCCACCCGGGGGCGCCGGTCCCCAACATCTCCACCGGGGTCCTCGGGCTGCTGCTGGTGGCCGTCTTCCCGTTCGTGCGGGCCGTGCCGCTGCGGGTGCGCGTGGGCTGGTGCGCCCTGGCGGCGGGCGTCGCCGCCTCCTTCGTCCAGGAGCCGACGGTCCTGCTGTGGCACGGTTTCGCGCTGCCCAACGGCAGTCCGTACCGCGCCGCCTTCGTGCTCAGCGGCATCCTCGTGATGATCTCCTGGCTGGCGCTGGCGCACCGCCCGCGCCTCCGCGAACTGGCCGCGGGCGCGGCGGCGGTCGCGCTGCTCGCCTGGCTCAGCCGCGACCAGGGCGCCATCGGCACCGACACCTGGATCCTGGTGGCCGGCGGCGGTGTGCCGGCCCTCCTGGGGCTGGCCGCGCTCGGCAGGTCGCGCACCCCCCGCGCCCGGGCCGCCGCCCTCGCCGCGCTGACCGGCACGGTCCTGCTGGGCTCGGCGTACACGGCGCTGTCGGTGACCGCGGCACGGGGCGCGATCGCCTGGTTCCAGCCCAAGATCACGTTCACCGGTGCGTCGCTGACCGCCCGGGACGGGCTGCTGGCCCGCGCCGACTGGCCGCGCAGCCGCACCGACCCGGGCCCGCACGAGTTCGCCAACAACGACCCGCTGCTGATCGGCGGCGAGGGCGGCTCGTACTACAGCAGTTTCGCGCCCGCGGTCACCGCCCGCACCCTGCGGGGCCTGGGCGCCGGCTGGTACATGAGGGGCCGTCACACCCTCAGTTTCGAGGACCCGGTGGGCCGGGCGCTCATGGGCGTCGGCAGCTATCTCTCCCCGGTGCCGGAGGACCGCGCCCTTTTCACCCCGCATGCGGCGCGCCCGGCCCCGCTGCTGACCGTACGGGACGCCCTGCCGCGCGCCGCCGGCAAGGAGACCGTCTTCGCGCGTCAGGAGCGGGTGCTGGGCGCCGCCGTGTACGAGGTGCCGGCCCTGAGGCCCACCGCGGGCGAGGCACCGCTGCGCGACCGTGACGGCGGCTGGCTGCTGCCGGGCGCGCGACGGGCGGGTACGGGAGCGGGCGACGGGGGCCCGAAGGACACGGGCGCGAAGGGCGGGGGCACGAACAGCGCGGGCCCGGACGGCGACGGCGCGGGCGGCGCCGGGACCACCTTCACCGCGCGGTGCACCCCGGGCAGCACCGCCCTGTGGTACGCCCCCTGGTTCTCCGGCGAGGTCAGCGGCCTGGGCCTGCGCACCACGGGGACGGGCAGCGGGGACGTCACCGCGAATCCGCTGCGGGTCCTGGGCCGGGTGCCGGCGGACGGCACGGTGGCGGTGCGCTTCACCGGCCGCGGGCGGCAGCACCTCCCGGAGCGGGCGATCGGCTGCCTGTCCGGGCGCCGGCTGACGGCGGCGGTGCACGCGCTGCGCGCCCGCGGCCCGGTGGAACTGACCGCCGCCGGCCACCGGCTGACGGCCCGGCTGCGGCCGGGGAGCAAGGGCAGTGCGGTGCTGGCGCTGCCCGCCGTCCCGGGCTGGGGCTGTTCGGTGGACGGCGGACCGCGGCACGCGCCGTACGCGTTCGGCGGTCTGCTGGCCGTCCCGCTGGGTCCGGGCGCCACCCGGCTCTCGTGCTCCTACCTGCCGCCGGGCCTGCACACGGGGCTTGCGGCGAGCGGCGCGGCGGCGCTGGCGCTGGCCGGGGTGGCGGCGAGCGGCACCACGCGCGGCCGGTCGCGCGACCGGTGGCGCGACCGGTGGCGCCTCCGCCCCACCACGCCACGCCGGACACATCATGACAAACCAACAGATTTGTAGAATTACCTTCCAGGGGACGGTGCCTGAGCCGCCCCTGACCCCGGCGAAAAGGCCTGCTCATGAAGCTTTCCATCGTCGTCCCCTGCTACAACGAAGAGGCCGTCCTGAGCCGTTTCGACGAGACGGTCCGCGCGGTCCTCGCCGGGCTCGCCGTCGAGTACGAGCTGTGTTACGTCGACGACGGCAGCGCCGACGGCACCCTGGCCCGGCTGCGGGGCCTGGCCCAGCAGCACCGCGGCACCACCCGCTACCTCTCCTTCAGCCGTAACTTCGGCAAGGAGCCCGCCATACTGGCCGGCCTGCGGGCGGCGACCGGCGACGCGGTGATCCTCATGGACGCCGATCTGCAGCATCCGCCCGGCCTGATCGAGACGATGCTCGACCTCTACCAGCTCGGCCACGACCAGGTCGTCGCCAAGCGCAGCCGGACCGGCGACCAGCGGCTGCGGACGGCGCTGAGCAGGCTCTACTACCGCGCCGTCAACAAGTGGGTCGATGTCGAACTCACCGACGGGGTGGGCGACTTCCGGCTGCTGTCGCGCAAGGCGGTGGACGCGCTGCTCTCGCTGCCGGAGTACAACCGCTTCTCCAAGGGCCTGTTCTCCTGGATCGGCTTCGACACCGTCACCTTCGACTACCGCAACGCCGCCCGGGAGGCCGGCGAGACGAAGTGGCGCCTCGGCTCGCTGGTCAACTACGGCATCGACGGCATGCTCTCCTTCAACTGCCGCCCCCTGCGGCGGGCCCTCTACGCCGGGCTCGGCCTGGCCTCGCTCGCCGCCCTCTACACCCTGTGGATCGTCGGCGCGGCCCTCGTCGGCGGCGTCACCGCGCCGGGGTATGTGACGCTGGTGGCCATCGTCGTGGGCCTGGGCGGGCTGCAGATGGTGATGCTCGGTCTGATCGGCGAGTACATCGGGCGGATCTACTACGAGGCCAAGGGGCGGCCGCACTTCCTGGTCAAGGAGAGCAGCGCCGCCGTTCCCGCCGCGGCGCCCGTCCCCGGTCCGGCGGACTCCGCCACCGCCGGTGCGCGGGCCCGCTGATGCGCGCTTCGCCGACGTCCGGCCGCCCCGGGGGCCGGATCGTGCGCTTCGCCGCCGTCGGCGGGGTCAACACCCTGACGTTCTCCGCCTGTTACCTGGCGCTGCACCACCTGCTGCCGTACTTCGCGGCCTACACCGCTGCCTTCGTGGCGAGCATGACCGGCTCGTTCTTCCTGCACACCTACATCACCTACCGCACCCGCCCGACCTGGACGAAGTTCCTGCTCTTCCCGCTGACCCAGGTCACCAACTACGGGGTGCAGAGCGCGGGGCTGGTGGCGCTGGTGGGCTGGTGCCGGCTGAGCACCACGGTGGCGCCGCTGGTGGCGGCGCTGTGTGCGCTCCCCTTCAGCTACCTTCTCTCCCGCCGCATCCTGCGCCCGCCCGCCCGGACCGGGCGCCGTACCCGGGCGGAGCGCTCCGCCCGGACCGGCTCCGCCACCCCGGCCGGTCCCACCCCTCAGCCCGGTCCCACCGCTCAGGCCGGACCGCCGCCCGCCCGCTCCAGCGGGCCCGTCTGAGCCCGCCAGCCCCCGAACCGCACCGACGGCCCGACCGACATCTGGCGCGCCGTGTACAGCCTGCCGTCGAGGCCCAGCGCGACCACCACCGCCCGCCCCACGGCGTCCTGGGCGACGCCGGCCGCCGCCGTATGCGCCACCCGGCCCCGCTGCCAGGGCCCTGCGCCGTCCTGGGCCATCGCCATCCGTACCTCACCCGCGTCATCGCGCGCCGCGAGCACCATCCGGCCCCCGCTGCCGACCGGCGCCGCCGCCACCCGCCCGTAGCCGCCGACCGCCGCGCAGCGCGCCGAGACCCGCCAGGCGCCGGCCATCCGCTGCCGCTCGGCGATCAGGACCTGGGCGGTGACCGACCGCCGGAAGACGGCCCGCACCGCGCCGTCGGCCACCGGGACGAGGCTGACCGGGCCGCCCGGCTGCGGCAGCCCGGTGGCCGCGGCCGGCCGCGGGAGGCGCCCCGGCTCCTTCGACACCCAGTGCTGCACGGTCCCGCCGGTCGGCGCGGCCAGATGGATCAGCCCCTCGGAGTCCACGCAGGCATCCAGCCCGTCGACGATCCGCGGTGAGGCCGTCAGCGTGCTGACCGGCCCCTCCAGCCGCTGCCACGGCGAGAAGTGCCTGCCGTGCGGGCCACCGCGGTGGGCGACATTGCCGTCCCAGGTGCGGACGAAGACATGCACCGTGCCGTCCGGGCCGGCCACCGCCGCCGGGAAGCCGGTCTCCAGCGACCGGACCGGGTCGGGGTCCGGCGAGCCCAGCGACTCCCAGCGCGCGAAGACGGGCACGCCGTCCGCGGTGGTGCCGGTCTGCGGTGCGGTCAGCAGTTCGCGGCGGTGGGCGGCGGTGCGGCCCGGCAGCACGGTGCGGGAGGCGAACAGCTGGAGCGCACCGCCGGGGCGGTGCACCACCTGGATCTGCCCCTGCAGCGGCGCACCGCCGACCGGCACCGGCGCGCCGAAGCTCCCGCTGCCCGGCCGGGTCTCCGCCCAGCAGTACGCCGTGGTGCCCAGCACCGCGAAGGCGGTGAGCCGGCCGTCCGCGGCCGGGCGCAGCCAGGCGTTGGAGCCGGGTGCGCGCAGCCGGGTGCTGCGGGTCCAGTTGCGGGAGCTGCCGTTGAGCGCCGAGCCGCCCACCTTGCGGTCCCCGCATCCCGCCGGGTCGCCGCAGGCGCGGTGGTCGGCCCAGCCGTAGACCGACAGCAGCCGGGCCTTGCGGCGGGCGGCGGCGAGGTCGAGGTCGTGGGGCAGCACCCCGTCCTCGTAGCCGAGGTAGTTCTCCACGATCGCCGGACGGCCGCGGCCCCCGTAGGCGGCCAGTGCGGCCTCGGCGAAGTGGGCGGAGGCGGTGTGGTCCTGGTGGTCGTAGTAGCGCAGCCCGGCCAGGCGGGGGTCGCCGTCCGCGGTGGCCGGCGGCCGCTTCGGGGAGTGCACCGCGTTCGGGTCCAGGGTGCGCACGACCGTGGGCCCGGCCCGGTCGAGCACCGCCACCAGGGTCTGGATGACCTGGTCGCGGGTGTAGTGGAAGCGCCGCTGCACGGGGGTGCCGGCCGGGCGCAGCGTGGGGAGGGTGCCGGTGGCGCCCAGCCACAGCCCGCGCAGACTCCTCGCCCGGCCCTGCCAGACGGCCCTGGCCTCCACCAGCCCCAGGAAGATCAGCTGGTGCTGCGGGGCGGCGCGCAGCGTCTGGATCTCCACTTCGAGGCCGGGGAGCAGGGAGAGCGCCGCGACGTCCCAGCGGGCGGCCGGGTCGCCGGTGACCATCGCGGCATGGGCGGCGCGCAGGCCGTTGGCCCGCGCCCGGGAGAAGGCGGCCCGGTCCTGGGGAACCCGGGCGGGGTCGTGGGCACGCGGGCTGACGTTACGGCCGTCCGCCTCGCCGCCGGTGAGGCAGACGGTGACCGAGCGCGCCCCGCTGCGCAGCGACTGCTCCAGATCGGGGTTCATGAAGTACAGACCGTCATCGGCATGCGCGATGATCTGCAGGAAGGACTGGTCCGCCGGGTCCGTCAGAGGCCGCCCGGAGCCCTCGGGGCGGGCCGTCCGGGCGCCGTCGTCCGACAGCCGGGCCCAGACGCCCACGCCCGCCGTCGCGGCGAGCACACCGGCGCCGGTGGCACGGAGCAGCCATCGGCGGGACACGGACTCATGGGGCGGGCGCGCAGCTGACACACCCTCAGTATTCGGGCGCCCGCCCGATCGCGCGCACGTGTCGGCACATCTCTTGACTCGTCTTGACTCGATGGGTGTACGGGGCGGGGGCGGGCCGGCCTCCGGGCGCGCGGTCCGTCACCCGCCGGGACCGCCGTCCGCCGTCCTGCGCCCGCGGCCCGCCCGCCCGGTGCACCCGGTCCCTGGTCCCGCGCCCGCGGGTGCGCCGCACCGGCGCCGTTCCGCCGTCTCAGCGCCCCCCGAGCGCGCTGACCACCGCCGCCGTCAGCTCATCGAGATAGCCGGGCGGCACCTCGTCGCGGACGACCAGCAGCCGCCAGTACAGCGGCCCGGTCAGCAGATCCAGGGCCAGCCGGCCGTCCGCGCCGGCCGGGATCTCCCCGCGTTCGACGGCACGCGCCACCATCGCCGTGGCGACGCCCTCCTGGCTGTCGTGCAGCGCGGCCTTGAGCGCACCCGCCAGCTCGGGGCTGCGGGCCGCCTCCGCCAGCAGGTCCGGAATGATCTGCGAGGCCATCGGGTGCCGCAGCGCCCGGGCCGCGACCTCCAGCAGCATCCGTACGTCGCCGGCCAGCGAGCCGGTGTCCGGCGTCGGCATCCCCGCCGCGGCCACGGCGGAGACCACATCGAGCACGAGGTGCAGCTTGGAGCGCCACCGCCGGTAGACGGCGGTCTTGCCCACGCCCGCCCGCCGTGCGATGCCCTCTATCGACATCCGGGCGAAACCCACCGCGGCAAGCTCCTCGAAGACCGCGGCACGGATCGCCTCGGTCTTGTCCTCGCGTAGTACGGCGGCGCCTGCCGGGGTCCGGCGCGCCGCCGCGGACTGGTTCCCGCTGCCGTCTAGTGCCATGCCTCGAGCATAGCGTCACGACGCTACGGTTGCGTTTCGACGTGAGCACCCTTTAGTGTCGACGTCGCGACGATACGGCCCCGTTCCGTCGTATGGCTCCGTTCTCGTTCCCCCGCCCCCGTACGCAAGCGAAAGCGGCCTCCTCCATGCCCCAGACCCTCGCGCCCCCGGCCCCGACGCCCGCCCGGGCGCCCGCCCCCGGCGCCTCTCCCGATCCCGAGCTGCGCGCGCTGGCCGAACGCCACGGCCTCACGGTGAGCGGCGCCCGCCCCTCGCTGCCGGAGTACACCCGCCAGCTGTGGCACCGGCGGCACTTCATCACCTCGTTCGCCAGCGCCAAGCTCACCGCGATGTACACCACCGCCAAGCTCGGCCAGCTCTGGCAGGTCCTGACCCCCCTGCTGAACGCGGCCGTCTACTACTTGATCTTCGGTGTGCTGATCGGCACCAAGCGAGGCGTCCACGACTTCGTCCCGTTCCTGGTGACCGGCGTCTTCGTCTTCACCTTCCTGCAGAACTCGGTGATGGCCGGTACGCGGGCGATCTCCGGCAACCTCGGCCTGGTGCGGGCGCTGCACTTCCCGCGGGCCTGCCTGCCGATCTCGTTCTGCCTGGCGCAGCTCCAGCAACTGCTGTACTCCATGGGCGTGCTGGCGGTCATCCTGCTCTGCTTCGGGCAGGTCCCGACCTGGTCGTGGCTGCTGGTCGTCCCGGCGCTGACGCTGCAGTTCGTCTTCAACACCGGCCTGGCGATGGTCATGGCGCGGCTGGGGGCGAAGACCCCGGACCTGGCGCAGCTGATGCCCTTCATCATGCGGACCTGGATGTACGCCTCCGGCGTGATGTTCAGCATCAGCCTGATCATCCAGGGCAAGCACCTCCCGCAGTTCGTGGTGATGCTGCTGAACGGCAACCCCGCCGCGGTCTACATCGACCTGATGCGCTTCGCCCTGATCGACAGCTTCAAGGCGAACCAGCTGCCGCCGCACGTCTGGGCGTTCGCGGCCGGCTGGGCCCTGCTGGCCGGTGTCGTGGGCTTTGTGTACTTCTGGAAGGCCGAGGAGCGGTACGGACGTGGCTGAGGTCATGACGGAACAGAGGAACGGCAGCGACATGGCCGAGCACACGAACGGCACCCGCCCGGCACAGGCCGCCGAGGCCCGCGTCCCCACGGTGATCGCGGACGATCTGCACATCGTCTACCGCGTCTACGGCACCGGCGCGGGCAAGGGCAGCGCCACCGCGGCGCTGAACCGCATCGTGCGCCGCAAGCCCTCCACGGGGGTGCGCGAGGTGCACGCGGTCAAGGGCGTCTCCTTCACCGCCTACCGGGGCGAGTCGATCGGCCTGATCGGCTCCAACGGTTCGGGCAAGTCGACGCTGCTCAAGGCGGTCGCCGGCCTGCTGCCCGCCGAGCGCGGCAAGGTCTACACGCACGGCCAGCCCTCGCTGCTGGGCGTGAACGCGGCCCTGATGAACGACCTGACCGGCGAGAAGAACGTCCTGCTGGGCGGCCTGGCCATGGGCATGAGCCGCGAACAGGTCCGCGAGCGCTACGACGGCATCGTCGACTTCTCCGGCATCAACGAGAAGGGCGACTTCATCTCGCTGCCGATGCGCACCTACTCCTCCGGCATGGCCGCCCGCCTGCGGTTCTCCATCGCCGCGGCCAAGGACCACGACGTGCTGATGATCGACGAGGCCCTGGCCACCGGCGACCGCAGCTTCCAGAAGCGCTCCGAGGCCCGCATCCGCGAACTGCGCAAGGAAGCCGGCACCGTCTTCCTCGTCAGCCACAACAACAAGTCCATCCGCGACACCTGCGACCGGACCCTGTGGCTGGAACACGGCGAACTCCTCATGGACGGCCCCACGGACGAGGTCATCAAGGCCTACGAGGCGCACCGCTAGGCGGTGTCTTGGTGAACGGGAACGGCCCCGGAAGCATGAGCTTCCGGGGCCGTTCGCCGTGCTGCGGGCGTCAGCCGTGCTGCGGGCGTCAGCTGTGGGTGCGCAGCAGCGTGCGCATCGTGCGCATGGCCACGGACAGGTTCGCGAGGTCGAACCCTTCCGAGCCGTAGATCTCCTCCAGCGTCGCCCGCGCGCGGCTGAGGATCGCGGCGTTGGCCTGCTCCCAGGCCTTGAACCGCTGCTCCGGCGTCGAGGTGCCGTTGCCCTCCGACAGCACGTCAGCGGTCAGCGCCGCATGGGCCGCGAACAGGTCCTCGCGGATCGAGGCGCGGGCCATCGACTGCCAGCGGTCGTTGCGCGGCAGCTCCAGGATGCGGTCGAGGAGCTGGTTGATCCGCAGCCGCTCGCCCAGGTCGTAGTAGACCTCGGCGACAGCCAGCGGCTCCTTGCCCATCCGGTCCGCGACGGCGACGATGTCCAGCGCCGGGAAGACCGACGAGAAGCCGGACACCTGGACGGCCAGCGCCTCGGGCACGCCCGCGGCGGTCAGCTCCTCCAGGATCGTCTGGAACCACTCCAGGTCGCTGCCCTGCAGCAGGTTCGGCAGCTCCTTCCAGAGCCCGGCGACCCGCTCGGCGAAGAAGCCGATGGTCTCCGACAGCTCCAGCGGCTGCGGGCGGTTGTTGAGCAGCCAGCGGGTGCCGCGCTCGACCAGCCGCCGCGAGTGCAGCCGGATCCGGGTCTGGACATCGGCCGCGACGACATTGTCGAGCGCTTCGACGTCGTCCCAGACCTGGTTCAGCCCGAAGATCGCACGGGCCGCGGTGTGCGCCCGCACGACCTCTTCGAGGGAGGCCCCGGTCTCCTCCCGCATCCGGTGCAGGAAGCTCGTACCGCCGGTGTTGACGGTGTCGTTGACCAGCACCGTCGTGACGATCTCGCGGCGCAGCGCATGCCCGTCGACCTGCTCGGCGAAGCGTTCGTGGAGCGCCGAGGGGAAGTAGGCGTGCAGCAGCCGCTGGAGGTAGGGATCGTCCGGCAGCCCGGTCTGGATCAGCGCCTCGGAGACCGTGATCTTGGTGTACGCCAGGAGCACCGCGGTCTCGGGCTGGGTCAGCCCCCGCCCGGCGTTCAGCCGCTCACGGATCTGCCGGTCGGTGGGCAGGAACTCCAGCGCCCGGTCGAGGTCGCCGTCGCGCACCAGGCGGCGCATGAAGCGCTGCTGGGCGTGGAGCATGCTGGAGGACTGGGCGAGGGCCAGTGCCAGTGCGGTGTTCTGCGCGTAGTTGTTGCGCAGCACCAGCGCGCCGACCTCGTCGGTCATCTCGGCCAGCAGCTTGTTGCGCTGCTTGACGGTCATGTCGCCGTTCGCGACCACGGCGTTGAGCAGGATCTTGATGTTCACCTCGTGGTCGGAGGTGTCCACACCGGCGCTGTTGTCGATCGCATCGGTATTGATCTTGCCGCCGGCCACGGCGAACTCGATCCGGCCCAGCTGGGTCAGGCCCAGGTTGCCGCCCTCGCCGACGACCTTGACCCGCAGGTCCTCGCCGTTGACCCGGATGGCGTCGTTGGACTTGTCGCCCACATCGGCGTCGGTCTCCGCCGAGGACTTCACATACGTCCCGATGCCGCCGTTCCACAGCAGGTCGACCGGCGCCTTGAGGATGGCCCGCATCAGGTCGGCGGGCGTCATCTTCTTGACCCCGGCGTCGATGCCGAGGGCGGCCCGCACCTGCGCGTTGATCTGGATGGACTTGGCCGAGCGCGGGTGGATGCCGCCGCCCTGGGACAGCAGCTCGGTGTTGTAGTCCGCCCAGGAGGAGCGGGGCAGTTCGAAGAGCCGGCGGCGTTCGGCGTAGGAGGTCGCCGCGTCCGGGTTCGGGTCGATGAAGATGTGCCGGTGGTCGAAGGCGGCGACCAGCCGGATGTGCTCACTGAGCAGCATGCCGTTGCCGAAGACGTCACCGGACATGTCGCCGACGCCGACCGCGGTGAAGTCCTCGGTCTGGGTGTCGTGGTCCAGCTCGCGGAAGTGGCGCTTGACCGACTCCCAGGCGCCGCGGGCGGTGATGCCCATGCCCTTGTGGTCGTAGCCGGCGCTGCCGCCGGAGGCGAAGGCGTCACCGAGCCAGAAGCCGTACGACTCGGCGACCTCGTTGGCGATGTCGGAGAACGTCGCGGTGCCCTTGTCGGCGGCGACGACCAGGTAGGTGTCGTCCTCGTCGTGCCGGACGACGTTCTGCGGGTGGACGACCTCGCCGCCGACGAGGTTGTCGGTGATGTCCAGCAGACCGGAGATGAAGGTCTTGTAGCAGGCGATGCCCTCGGCCAGCCAGGCGTCCCGGTCCTGCGAGGGGTCCGGGAGCTGCTTGCCGACGAAGCCGCCCTTGGCGCCGACCGGCACGATGACGGTGTTCTTGACCATCTGCGCCTTGACCAGGCCCAGGATCTCCGTACGGAAGTCCTCCCGGCGGTCCGACCAGCGCAGACCACCGCGCGCGACCTTGCCGAACCGGAGGTGGACGCCCTCGACCTTCGGGGAGTACACCCAGATCTCGTACGCCGGGCGGGGCGCCGGCAGGTCGGGGATGGCCTGCGGGTCCAGCTTCATGGACAGGTAGGCGTGCGGCCGGCCCTGGCTGTCCTTCTGGTAGTGGTTGGTGCGCAGGGTCGCCTTGATGACGGTGAGGAAGGAGCGCAGGATCCGGTCCTCGTCCAGGGAGGCGACCTGGTCGAGCGCGGCGTCCAGCTCCTCCAGCAGGGCGTCGGTCAGCTCCGTGCCGGCCCGCTGGCGGCCGGGGGACATCCGCGCCTCGAAGAGGGAGACCAGCAGCCGGGTGGTGTGGACGTTGTTGGAGAGGGTGTCCTCCATGTACGTCTGGCTGAAGGTCGCACCGGCCTGCCGCAGGTACTTGGCGTAGGCCCGCAGGACCATCGCCTGGCGCCAGTTGAGGCCCGCCCGCAGCACCAGCGTATTGAAGTTGTCGCTCTCGGCCGCGCCGGTCCACACCGCGGTGAACGCGTCCTGGAAGCGCTCGCGCGCGTCGTCGCCCTTGACGTGCTCGGGCATCCGCAGCCCGAAGTCGTAGATCCAGGCGATGGTGGAGTCGGCGCAGCGCAGCTCGTGCGGGCGCTCGTCGACGACCTCGACGCCCAGGCGGTTCAGGCCGGGCAGCACCCGCGAGAGCGAGACCGGCTCGCCCCTGCGGTAGATCTTGAAGCGGCGCTCACCGGGGCCCGCGCCCACCGGCTCGTACAGGCTGACGGAGAAGTCCTGGCCGGGCTCGCCGGTCAGCTTCTCCAGGTGCTGGAGGTCGGCGACGGCGCTGCGCGGGCCGTTGTCGGCCTTGTAGCCCTCGGGGAAGGCGTGGCCGTAGCGGCGCAGCAGCTCGGCGGCGCGCTCCTCGCCGACCTCGGCGGTCAGCGCCTCGCCGAAGCCGTCGGCCCACGAGCGGGCGGCCTCCACCAGCCGGCTTTCGAGGCGGTCGGCGGCGGCGTCGGTGAGCTCGGGAAGGCTGGCGCCGGGCTCGACCCGGATGACGAAGTGCAGCCGGGAGAGGATCGACTCGGTGTTCCAGGCGGTGAAGTCGACGCTGGTGCCGCCGAGCTCTTCCTTGAGGATGTCGATCAGGCGCAGCCGCACCGCGGTGGTGTAGCGGTCGCGCGGCAGGTAGACCAGCGCGGAGTAGTAGCGGCCGTACTCGTCCTGGCGGAGGTAGAGCCGCAGCCGGCGGCGTTCTTGCAGGTAGAGGACGCTGGTGGCGATGGACCGCAGCTCGTCGACGGGCGTCTGGAACAGCTCGTCGCGCGGGTAGGTCTCCAGGATCTGCAGCAGGTCGCGGCCGTCGTGGCTGTCGGGGCTGAACCCGGCGCCCTCCAGGACCTCGGCGACCTTGCGGCGGATGACCGGGACGCGGCGCACGGACTCGGTGTACGCGGCCGAGGAGAACAGGCCCAGGAAGCGCCGCTCACCGATGACATTGCCCTCGGCGTCGAACTTCTTGACGCCGACGTAGTCGAGGTAGGAGGGGCGGTGGACGGTGGCACGGCTGTTGGCCTTGGTCAGGATGAGCAGCTTGTGCTCACGGGCCTTGGCGCGGGCGTCCGCGGGCAGCCGGTTGAAGGACGGCGAGACGGGGTGGCCGTCGGCGCTCTCGTGGTGCGGCGGGTCGGCGCGCAGGATGCCCAGGCCCGTGCCGGGCACGGCGGTCAGCACGTCCTCGTCGACGCCGCCTTCACCGGGCACCGACGCCAGCTCGTACTCGCGGTAGCCGAGGAAGGTGAAGTGGTCGGCGGACAGCCACCGCAGCAGCTCCTGGGCCTCCTCGATGTCCTCGCCGCGCAGATCGTCGGCGATCGGCTCGGCGGGCAGCGCGTCGGCGATACGGCCGGCGGCGGCGCGCATCTTCTCCCAGTCCTCGACGGCCTCACGGACGTCGGACAGCACCCGCAGCAGATCCGCGGTGATCTGCTTCAGGTCCTCGCGGTCCGTCTCGCGGTCCATCTCGACATGGATCCAGGACTCGGTGACCGCGTCGTGCGGCAGCTTCGCGCCCTTGCCGTTCCTGCTGTGCGCGTCGCAGCTGGAGTCGAAGACCTCGATGAGCTTGCCGGTGACATCACGGCGGACGATCACCTGCGGGTGGATCACGACATGGATGCCACGGCCCTGCCGGGAGAGCTCGTTGGTGACCGAGTCGACCAGGAACGGCATGTCGTCGGTGACGACCTCGACGACGGAGTGGCTGCAGGTCCAGCCGTTCTCCTCGACCGTCGGGGTGTGCACCCGGACGTTCGCGGTGCCCTGAGGACGCATCTCCGCGAGGCGGTAGTGGGAGAGCGCGGCGCCGAAGACGTCGACCGGGTCGCGGCCGGTCAGGTCCTCGGGCGCGGTGTGCAGGTAGTAGCGCTGGAGGTATCCCGCAAGGGTGTCCGGGTCGAGCCCCCGTACCGGGTGCTTACCCCCGGCCGGGCTGCTCTCTACGACCCGGGCGGCCCTGGCGAGCAGCTCGGTCTTGGCTTCGTCCAGCTTGGTCTGCATGTCCTCTGGCTCCTGTCGCGCGCCGTTGCGTGACGTTGTGGAAGAACGTGATGGAAGCCGCACAACGCCGCCGCGACGCGAGGTGTCCTGTCGCTGTCGACGCTATGCCGCGATGAGAGAGGGCCGTGCCGTTATCGACAGTTTTTGACGAAGTCGACGGGGAGTACCGGCCGCAAAGACCAGCGGCCGCCCGGTCACGGTGGTGCCCCGGGCGCACGGCAGGGGCCTCGATGCCCCCGCGGATTATCGCGCTGATCACGGTGCAAGGCTATCGCTCTCCACGCGGATGCCGTCATGGGCCTTGTGCGTACAAATCCTCGGCCCGAACTTAGACCTTCTGGACAACGGCGCGACGGGGCGGAATATGCCTGGCGTCCATGCCGCCCCGCACCCCGGGGCTGCGGAAACAGGCCCCCTGGGCGATCACTGGACGGCTATCTCGCCCGCCAGCTCGACCGCCTCGGCGAGCGTGTCCACCACCGGCACCCCGGCGGCCGCCAGGCTCCCCCGGCTGTGCGATCCGCCCGTGTAGAGCACCGCATGCGCGCCCGCGTCCCCCGCGGCCACGGCATCGTCCACGGCGTCACCGATCACCACCGTACGCGCCGGATCCACGCCCTCCATCGCCGCCAGATGCCGCACCATGTGCGCGCTCTTGGTGCCCCCGGACGGCCCGGTCCTGCCTTCCACCCGCACGAACCGCGACTCGATCCCGAAGCCGCGGACGATCGGCAGCAGCTCGTCGTGCCCGTACATGCTCAGGATCGACTGGCTGCGCCCGGCCGTCTGCCACCCCTCCAGGAGCATTTCCACGCCCTCGGCGAGCTCACAGCCCAGGCGGTGCGTGTCGTAGTGGCGGTGGAAGGCCTCGTCCATCACCAGCCACTCGGCGTCCGTCGGCAGGCGCCCCATCAGCCGCTCGTAGAACCGCGGAATGGGCACGCAGTACAGGTCCCGGTACGTCTCCAGGGTGATCGGCTCCAGCCCGATCTCCGCGAAGGCGGAGTTCGTCGCCCCGATGACGGCGTCGATGTCGTGGAACAGGGTGCCGTTCCAGTCCCAGACGATGTGTGTCGCGCGCTTCCCCATGTGGTCCCCCACGTCGTTCCCCGTGCGTTTCCCCTGAAGAAAAAGTACCCGCCGCCACTGACAACGGCGCCGGATCCGCCGAGCCGGAGCCGCGGACCGGCGCCCTCAGCCGATCAGATGCGGGATCTCCTGCACCCCGAACCACATCAGGTCGTGGTCCTCCGCGCCGTCCACTGTGAACTGCGCATCGTCATCGCCCTGGTCCGCCGCGCCCAGCGCCGCCGCGGCCGCCGCGATGTCCGCCTCCGCGTCCGCTGCATCCACATGCACCGCTGCGGCCTTCGACAACGGCACCGGCCCGGCGACCCGCACCTCGCCCAGCGACGAATGGTCGAGCCCCCGGTCCGGATCCGCCACGGCGGCGCCGTCCGCCACGTCCACGGCCACCACCACGCGCCGCCGCGCGAGGTCCGGGTGCCCGGCGAGCAGCCGCAGCGAGGCCTGCGCGGCGCGGTTCAGCGCGGCGTACTCCAGCTCCTCGATGTCGTCGGAGACGTACCACTCGCGCAGCGCGGGCGTGACGGCGTACGCGTCCAAGGGGCCCGGGCCGAGTTCGCCGTTCTTGTGCGCCTCTGCGAGACCGGAAAGGGTCAGGGGGACATAGACGCGCATGGCAGCCGCTTCCGCTCGTTCGCTCGACTCCGAAGATTGTCCCGCCAGCATACGGGCGCGAGTCCCCCATCGTGCCGCCCCGGCACCCCCCGGGCCGCCCGCCCGGAGCCCGGCTTCCACCCCGCTCCCGAGGCCTCGCCGCAGGTGCGCACCACGGACGGGTGAACTCGCCGCACCCCTCATCCCGGCCTCGTCGCGCCTTGCTGCCGCCCCGATCGCGCCGATACGAAGTTCCCCACCAAGAAAGCTACCGCCCAGTAATTCACGGGCCCGGCACCACGGGGGCGACCAGCATGACCGGCACGAACGGCACCACGGCGCACACCACACCCACCACAGCCGCCGGCAGCGAGCACACGGAGCGGCCCCGGACGCCCGCTCCGTCCACGCCGCCCGCTCCGCCCGCTCCGTCCGCAGGCCCCACGCCTGCCGCGTCCGCCGGCACCACGCCCGCTCCCTCGGCCGGCATCGCCCCCATGCCCTCCACCGGCACCCCGGGCGACGACGCCGGCGCTCCTCGCGCCCGCACCCGCCGCACTCCGACCGACCGCCGCCCCCTCGGCCCCGCCGGGAGCGGCCCCGGCGCGCCCGGCCGGGGCACCGGTCCGAGGCACCGCGGCCCCGGCTCCGCGGGCCGCGGCCCCACCCGCGGCGGCCCGCGCCCCGGCCGCCCCGCCGCCCTGGCCGCCGCCGCGAGCCGGCGGACCGGCACTCCGGCCCCGGCCACGCCCGTGAACGCGGCCGGTGCCCCCCTGCCCACCGCCGGGGCACGGCGCCGGGCACACGAGAGCCGGCCGCATCACTGGTTCGCCCATCAGCTGGTGCTCGCGCTCAGCGGGCAGCGCCCCGTCCACGCCCTGCTGGGGCATGCCCTGCCCGCCGCGTACGACCGGCTGGCGGAGCTCGCGCCGCAGGCGCCGCTGCGGCCGGTCACGGCGTCCGGCCGGCGCGGCGAGGCCCCCACCGTGCGCGACTGCGGCCTGTGCCGGCCGTGCCGTGGCGTCATCGAGGCCTTCGCCCGGATCGCGGCGGACGGACGGCTGCGGGCCCTGGCCTTCCGGCTGGAGCTGGGCGCCGACTCCCGGTGGCGCTGCGCCGCCCTCGACATCGGCCCGTCCCCGGCCGTCAGCGGCCCGGCGTCCTGACCCGCCCGCCCGGCAGCGCAGACGACGCCCCACCCGGCAGCGGACCCGTCCGGCCTGCGGACGACGCCTCGTCGGCGCGGACCCGCCCGGCAGCGCAAGGGCGCCCCGGCCGTTCTCCGGCCGGGGCGCCCTCGTTCACACGGCTGGGGAGACACCCCCCAAGGCATCAGCTGCCCGGGCCGCCTCCTCGCTCACTTCTTACGGCGACGCCCGGCGCTCTTCTGGGCCTTGCGACGCTCGGCACGGGTCAGACCGTCCGACTCGGAACGGGCCGGCACCGCTTCCTCGTCGCTGATGAAGTCGCCCTCGATGACGCTGCCGTCACCGTCCACCTTGGGGGCGGAGAAGTGCAGCCGGTCCGGCCGCTGCGGCGCCTCCAGGCCCTTGGCGTGGATCTCCGGACGCCCGGCAGCCGCGGGCACCGCCTCCTGCTTGTCCAGCGAGGCCGGCTCCGCCGCCTCCTCCACCGGGACCTCCTCGACCTGCTGCTCGACCTGGACCTCCAGGTTGAACAGGTAGCCGACGGACTCCTCCTTGATGCCCTCCATCATCGCGGTGAACATGTCGAAGCCCTCGCGCTGGTACTCGACCAGCGGGTCCTTCTGGGCCATCGCCCGCAGGCCGATGCCCTCCTGGAGGTAGTCCATCTCGTAGAGGTGCTCACGCCACTTGCGGTCCAGGACGGACAGCACGACCCGGCGCTCCAGCTCCCGCATGATGTCCGAGCCCAGCTGCTCCTCGCGGGCGGCGTACTGCTCGTGGATGTCGTCCTTGATGGCGTCGCCGATGAACTCGGCGGTGAGGCCCGCGCGGTCGCCGGCCTCGTCCTCCAGCTCCTCGACCGTCACCTTGACCGGGTAGAGCTGCTTGAACGCGCCCCACAGGCGGTCCAGGTCCCACTCCTCGGCGAAGCCCTCGACCGTCTCCGCCTGGATGTAGGCGTCGATGGTGTCCTCCATGAAGTGCGTGATCTGCTCCTGCAGGTCCTCGCCCTCCAGGACGCGGCGGCGCTCGCCGTAGATGACCTCACGCTGGCGGTTCAGCACCTCGTCGTACTTCAGGACGTTCTTCCGCGTCTCGAAGTTCTGCTGCTCGACCTGCGACTGGGCGGAGGCGATCGCCCGCGTCACCATCTTGTTCTCGATCGGTACATCGTCGGGGACGTTGGCCATCGCCATGACCCGCTCGACCATCTGCGCCTTGAACAGCCGCATCAGGTCGTCGCCCAGGGAGAGGTAGAACCGCGACTCGCCCGGGTCGCCCTGACGGCCGGAGCGACCGCGCAGCTGATTGTCGATGCGCCGCGACTCGTGCCGCTCGGTGCCCAGGACGTAGAGCCCGCCGAGCTCCTTGACCTCCTCGAACTCCGCCTTGACCGCGGCCTCGGCGCGCTCCAGGGCGGCGGGCAGCGCGGCCGCCCACTCCTCGACGTGCTCGACCGGGTCCAGGCCGCGCTGGCGCAGCTCCGCCTCGGCCAGGTCGTCGGGGTTGCCGCCGAGCTTGATGTCCGTACCACGGCCGGCCATGTTCGTGGCGACCGTCACCGCGCCCTTGCGGCCGGCCTGCGCGATGATCGGCGCCTCACGGTCGTGCTGCTTGGCGTTCAGCACCTCATGGGCGACACCGCGCTTGTTGAGCTGCTGGGAGAGGTATTCGGACTTCTCGACCGAGGTGGTGCCGACCAGGATCGGCTGGCCCTTCCCGTGCTTCTCGACGATGTCCTCGACGACCGCGTCGAACTTCGCGGTCTCGGTGCGGTAGATCAGGTCCGCCTGGTCCATACGGACCATCGGGCGGTTCGTCGGGATCGGGACGACGCCGAGCTTGTAGATCTGGTGGAACTCGGCGGCCTCGGTCATGGCCGTACCGGTCATGCCGGAGAGCTTGTCGTAGAGGCGGAAGAAGTTCTGCAGGGTGATCGTGGCGAGGGTCTGGTTCTCGTCCTTGATCTCCACCCCTTCCTTCGCCTCGATGGCCTGGTGCATGCCCTCGTTGTAGCGGCGGCCGGCGAGGATACGGCCGGTGTGCTCGTCGACGATCATGACTTCGCCGTCGATGACGACGTAGTCCTTGTCGTTCTTGAAGAGCTCCTTGGCCTTGATCGCGTTGTTGAGGTAACCGACGAGCGGGGTGTTGACCGACTCGTACAGGTTGTCGATACCCAGCCAGTCCTCGACCTTGCTGACACCGGACTCGTGGATGCCGACGGTGCGCTTCTTCTCGTCGACGTCGTAGTCGCCGGTCTCCTCGATGCCGCGCTGCGGGTTGGCGGCCTCGCCCCGCTTCAGGCGGCGCACCAACTTGGCGAAGTCGCCGTACCACTTGGTGGCCGAGTCCGCCGGGCCGGAGATGATCAGCGGCGTACGGGCCTCGTCGACGAGGATCGAGTCGACCTCGTCGACCACCGCGAAGTTATGGCCCCGCTGGACGAGTTCGTCCTGCGACCAGGCCATGTTGTCACGCAGGTAGTCGAAGCCGAACTCGTTGTTCGTGCCGTAGGTGATGTCGCAGTTGTACTGCTCACGGCGCTGGGCCGGGGTCATGTCGGCGAGGATGCAACCGACGGTCAGGCCCAGGAACTTGTGGACCCGGCCCATCATCTCGGAGTCGCGCTCGGCCAGGTAGTCGTTCACCGTGATCAGGTGGACGCCCTTGCCGGACAGCGCATTGAGATACGTCGGGAGGGTACCGACCAGGGTCTTGCCCTCACCGGTCTTCATCTCGGCCACATACCCCAGGTGAAGGGCCGCGCCGCCCATCAGCTGGACGTCGTAGTGCCGCTGGCCGAGCACGCGCTTGGCGGCCTCACGGACCGTGGCGAACGCCTCGGGCAGCAGGTCATCAAGGCTCTCGCCGTCGGCGTAGCGCTCTTTGTACTCATCCGTGAGCGCCCGCAGCTCAGCGTCGGAGAGCGCGGCGAAATCCTCCTCGATGGAGTTGACCTGGCCCGCGATGCGGTGCAGTTTGCGCAGGATCTTTCCTTCGCCTGCACGCATGATCTTCGTCAAGACGGACACTTGGGCTGGTCTCCTTGCCGGTCGGGCCTGCACGGTCGAGTGCGCGGGCGCGGCATTTTTCCAAGGGGGCAGGCCCCGCCGCAACGGCCATCGTAAAGGAGGACGCTGCCGGGCCGGGAGGTCCGCCGCAGCGAACCCCGCTGTCCCCTCCTCAGCGTGAACGCACGAGGCCGCGAGAAGGTGCCGGGCAGGTGCCGGGAATCGCGCGGAAAACCCTTCGCCACGCCGCGCGCCACCTTGCAGACTCACGTCATGAAGCCCGTCACCCTCGCCACCGAGCGCCTTGTGCTGCGTCCCTTCGAGCCCTCCGACGCGCCCGCGGTGCATGCCGCGTGCCAGGAGCCCGATATTCCGCGCTGGACGAGTGTCCCGTCACCGTACGGCATCGAGGACGCGGAGCATTTCGTCGGCACGGTCGTCCCCGAGGGCTGGCGCGACGACACCACGTACAACTTCGCCGTCGTCTCCCGGGCGGACGGCTCCCTGGTGGGCGCGATGGGCCTGGTACGCCTCGACCGGCTGCACACCCCCGAGCGGCAGGCCGAGCTGGGATACTGGACCGCCAAGGAGCACCGCGGCCGCGGCTGCACCGTCGAGGCGGCCCGCGCCGTGGTGCGCTGGGGCTTCGACGCTCTGGGGGTGGAGCGCCTGGAGTGGCACGCGGAGGCCGGAAACGAAGGCTCCCGGGCGGTGGCCCGCAAGCTCGGCTTCCATATGGAGGGCACGCTGCGCGCCAAGACGGTGCACGAGGGCACCCGCCGGGACGTCTGGATCGGCTCCCTGCTCCCGTCCGACCTGCCTGACCTGTCCGGGCAAGCCAGGGAGTCCGGGGAGCGCGCACCGGCCGGCCGCGCCGGCACCCGCCGCCCGGATGCGACCCCGTATCTGCCCTACCCGGGCTGACGACCGGCGGCCGCTGTCCTGCCCCGGCCGGTCAGCGGCCGGGCGCACCGGCCGGGCGCACCGGCCGGGCAGCCCGCCGCGGCACGGCGGTCACGCGGCGCCCGGGCGTGGGCAACGCCACCACCAGCGGCGATTCCCGTGCCCGGGGCCGTTGTCAGTGCCCGCCCCTACGCTGTGCCGCATGACCGCCGTGACGCAGCCACCGCCTCTGCCACAGCCCGTGACCACCCTGTCCCGCGACGACGCCCGGCGCCTGGCGCTGCGGGCCCAGGGGCTGCTGGGCGCCCCGGACCGGCGGGCCGGGGTGCGCGGGGTGCTGCGGCATCTGGGCGCGGTGCAGCTGGACACGATCTCGGTGCTGGCCCGCTCCCATGAGCTGGTGCCCTACGCCCGCCTCGGCGCCGTCGGCCGCCCCGCCGTCGAGGCCGCCTACTGGTCCGCCGCTCCTTCCGGCGCGTCCGCGGCACGGCCCCACAGCTTCGAGTACTGGTCGCACGCCGCCTGCATCCTGCCCATCGAGGAGTGGCCGCACTTCGCCTTCCGCCGTCGCGCCCGGCGCGCCAAGGGCCACCGCTGGCACGTCATGGAGGACCGCGAGCGCTCGTGCGCCGCCGTCCTGGAGCGCCTGACGGCCGACGGCCCGCTGACCACCTCGGAGCTGGGCGGCGGACGCAACGGCGGCGAGTGGTGGGACTGGTCCGAGACCAAGATCGCGGTGGAGTGGCTGCTGGACACCGGCGAGGTGGTCTGTACCGAGCGCCGCGCCTGGAAGCGCGTCTACGACCTCGCCGAACGGGCCGTCCCGGACGCCCTGCTCCACGACGATCTCGACGACTCCACGTGCATCCGCCGCCTGGTCGCCCAGGCCGGCGCCGCCATGGGAGTGGCCACGCGCGCCGACCTCGCGGACTACCACCGTCTGAAGGCCGAGCAGGTCGATGCCGTGATCGCCGACTCCGGTCTGGTTCCCGTCGAGGTGGAGGGCTGGGGAAAGCCCGCCTGGGCCGACCCTGCCGCGCTGGCCGATCCGCCCCGCGGCCGGCACCGCACCACCCTGCTCTCGCCCTTCGACTCCCTGATCTGGGACCGGCCGCGCACGGAGCGGATCTTCGGCTTCACGCACCGGCTGGAGGCGTACGTCCCGCGCCCCCGGCGGATTCACGGCTATTTCGCGATGCCCCTGCTGGCGGGCGGCCGGCTGGTGGGCCGGGTGGACCCGGCGCGTGAGGGCACCGCCCTCGTCGCCCGCCAGGTCTCGATGCGGGATGCCAAGGCCGTCGCCCCGATGGCCCGGGCCCTTCGGGAAGCCGCGACCTGGGTCGGCTGCGACGGGGTGCGCATCGAGCGCTGCGACGATCCGAAGCTGGCCACCGCACTGCGCGCGGAACTCACCCGTACGGGCGACCAGTAGCACCGGCGGAGGGCTGCGGGGGCTCGCCCCCGCTCACCCGGCGCGCCGAGGCCGCACTCACCGGACCGACGGCCACGACCGACCGCCCTTACCAACGCACGGGCTCACGGGCTCACGGGCTCAGCAGATCACCGGATCTCGAGGATCTTCTCCCGCATCGCGTACACCACCGCTTCCATCCGGGAGTGCAACTGCAGCTTCTCCAGGATGTTGCGGACGTGGTTCTTCACCGTGTTCTCGGAGATGAAGAGTTCCTTGGCGATGTCGCGGTTGTTCATGCCCGTGGCGACCAGCTTGAGGACCTCCAGCTCACGGTCGGTGAGCCGGGGCGCGGGCACCAGCCTGCGCTCGTCCGTACGCTGGATCATCGACTTGAACTCCGTCAGGAGCTTGGACGCCATCGACGGACTGATCTGCGACTGACCGTCGGCCACGGCGCGGATCGCGGTCGCCACCTCGTCGGTGGAGATCTCCTTGAGGAGGTAGCCGGTGGCGCCGGCCTTGATCGCGTCGTAGAGATCGCCCTCTTCGTCGCTGATCGTCAGCATGATGATCTTCGCGCTGGGGGCCACCTCCTTGAGGGAGGTGCACGCCTCGATCCCACCGCGCCTGGGCATCCGGACATCCATCAGCACGATGTCGGGCAGCAGATCCGCGGCCTTGTCGACCGCCTCCGCACCGTCCCCCGCCTCGCCGACAACCTGGATGTCCTCTTCCTGGGCCAGCACGATCTCCAGCCCCCGCCGGAAGAGTGCATGGTCGTCCACGACCAGGACCCGGATCGGCTCCTTGCGCGGCATACTCACGGCCCGGCCGGCCTCGTCGTCACCGCCGTGGTCATCGTCCGCGGTGTCGCGTACGGGCCCGAAACTGTCCCCCATGGGTCCTCCCCGTCAACTACTCGGCCGCGAGGCCAGAGCTTGGAAATAAGGCTGGTTGACAACAGCCCCCTGCCGGCCCGATCGCTGCCATACGACCGCCTCCCCGGCACGTCGCCGTTACGTGTCCACATACTCCCTGGTCGGCACAAACACTATACGGCTTCAACTCTTGCCCCCTCCGGGCACGATGGTGCCCCCGGCGTGCGCCGGGGGCACCGAGCGAGTGGGGTTCAGCCACCCAGCGCGCCGCCTGCGCCGCCGGGCTCCTCCTCCCCGAACAAGTCGGGGTTCAGATGAATGACTCCGTAGTCGTAGGCGTGCCGGCGGTAGACGACACTCGGCAGCTTGGTGTCAGCGTCGACGAAGAGGTAGAAGTCGTGCCCGACCAACTCCATTTCGTTGAGCGCCTGGTCGAGCAGCATCGGCGCGGCCGAATGAGTCTTCTCGCGGACGACCAGGGGTCCTTCGCCCTGGACGTCGATGCATCCCATCTTCGTGGTCGGCACCGTCTGGCCGGCCTCGGCGGCGGCCAGTTCGCCGTTGGTGTTCAGGCTCGCGGCGTCCGGCACGCTGACGGCGACCTCGCTCGCCGGGATGCGGCCGTTGCCGCGACGCGAGTAGCGCTTGTCGTGCTGCTTCCGCAGACGCGCCTCGAGCTTCGCGGTGGCCAGATCCAGTGCGGCGTACGCATCGGCCGCGGCGGCCTCGGCCCGGACCACCGGACCACGGGAGTGGAGCGTGATCTCCACCCGGTCGGAACGGTCCGCCTGCCGCGGGTTGGGCTCCTTGGACACCTCGACGTCCAGGCTGATCACCTTGGCGTCGAGCTTCTGGACTTTGTCCAGCTTCAGCTTCTCGGCCACGTGCTTACGGAACCGCTCGGGCACCTCTGTCTTGCGGCCCTTGACGACGATGTCCACGCAGAACTCCGTTCCCGGATCGCTCCGCTCATCAGGCGGAGCAATTCCTTCTTGCACCAGGCTCCGGTGGTTGCCGAAGCCTCGGACTTGGCGACTTTCACCTCCTCCTCCCCCGACGACCGGCTCTCCACTCCCCCGTTTTCAGGGTCGTCGCAAACGCCCCTGAACGCACTCATCACGACATTCGAGGCAAACCACTCGCCAAGTCCTCACAACCGAACATAGCTCTCCCGGACGGATGTCGGCACCCCCTCGGAGCCCTCGGCTCCATTTGGGTGACTTTTCCTCCCCGCCTATCTGCCACGTGGTAATGACTCCCTCGCTTCACGCCCGGTGGTGAACGCACTGCGGGGTGCCGCCACCACCGCGGCTCCGGTCACCCGGCCGGCGGCCGCCCTGACCGCACGGGCCGCCTCGGCGAGGGTGGCGCCCGTCGTCACCAGATCGTCCACCAGCACCACTGGCCGCCCCGCCAGCAGCCTCGCGGCAGGGCCCGGCACCTCCAGTGCACCGGCGGCATTCGCCAGCCGCTGGCGGGCGCTCAGTCCCGCCTGGTCGGACACCGCGCGACGCTGCCGCAGCACATCGAGCACCCGGGCCCCCAGGCCCGCCCGCCGCAGCTCCCCGGCCGCCTTCAGCGCCATCCTGCGCACCGGATCATGGCCCCGCCCGGCCACCGCTCTCCGAGCCGAAGGCACCGGCACCAGCAGCTGGGGGCCGCCCGCCACTCCCAGCCCTCGCACCGCCCCGGCCAGCACCACCCCTAGCGGCCCGGCCAGCCGCAGCGCACCCCGCTCCTTGTGGGCCAGCAGCACCGCCCGCACCTCGTCGGCGTAGGGCGCCCCCGCCCACACCCGGGGCAGCCCCGCCGGGCCCGGCCAGGGGCGCACCCGCTGCGCCCCGCGTCCGTCCCGCGCCAGCCTCCGGCGACAGTCCGCACACAGTTCCGTACGCGGCCGGCCACACCCCGCGCAGTCGACCGGCAGCACCAGACCTGCCAGTTCGCGCCACACCCCCTGCATGACTCCACTGTCCCGCCGTCGCGGCCCGGCCACCACCCCTGTGGATAACCATGGCCGCGGACCTGCCGCTCCGCGGGATCTGCGACCTGCCGGTCCGCGGGGCCTGGGACCGGGCGGCCTGGGGCCGGGCAGCCCGGGGCTGGGCGGCCCGGGGGACCTGTGGGATCAGCAGGCACCGGCCGGCGCGGCAGCCCGTATCGCCCGGCCACCCGTCACCGCTCACCGCTCACCGCTCACCGCTCACCGCTCACCGCTCACGATCATCGATCCCGGGTCACGCCCACCGGCCACTGACGACCGCCCGCCGGGGCAGCTCACCACTCACCCGGGATAGACCGGCGCCGTCCCATCCTTCGCCACGGTCTTCCAGTTCGCGTCCGGAGGCAGCCGCACAATGCCCTCCGTGGCGTCGGCGATCAACGGCCGGGTCTCGTCCTCCGAGGCCGCCACCGCGATGACGCCGTTGACGCCGGGCAGGGTCTGCGCGTTGGACGCCGAGCCGTCGGTCTCCATGAACTGCATCTGCTGCACGCCGCCGGACTCCCGCCCGACGACCACCAACCGGCTGCCGCCCGCCCAGGACGCGGCCACCACATCCTCCAACTGCGGCGCGATCGGCCGCAGTTCCTGCACCGAGAGTTCCGGATGCGCCGAACTCCCGTCGCGCTCGACCCGGCCCAACTGGAGTGTCGTACGGCCTTTGTCCTCCACCAGGACCGCGATCCGGATGCCGTCGGCGGCCACCTTGATCGCCTTGATCCGGCGGTCGCCGAGACCGGGCACCGCGACCTTTTCCGGAGCGCTCTTGCCCTCGCGCAGCCGCAGCAGCCGTGAACCGTGCGCATCGCGGTCCGCGATCCACAGATCGCCCAGACCGTCCCAGCTCGGCGCCGTCAGCCCCATATCGGGGTTCTTGGCCGAACCCGTACTGGTCAGCAGCGGATCACCGCGCTCGATGCCGTCCTCCATCGGCGCCACATACAGCGACCGGCCGTCGCCCGACACGCCCGCCGCGGTGTCCTCGCCGCGCGAGATGGCGACCGAGCGCAACGGGGTCTTGCCGGTGCCGAACGGCCCGTGCACCGGCGTCGGTTCGGTCGCGGAGTCCGACATCCCGACGACCTTGTGGTCGGCGTCGATGAAGTACTCCCTGCCGGAGCGCCCGGTGCCCGGGGACGGGGCGAAGTCCTGCTCGGCCTGCTCCTGGGACAGTGAGCACAGCGAGTTGCCACTGTTGTCCTGGAGCTCCACCTCGCTGATCTTCGAAGCCCGCGTCATGTCCTGGACGGTGAAGAAGAGCTGAGCCGCCATCTGCTTGCACTGGGTGGTGTCGGTGTTCACCGCGGCCTTGCTGAGCTTGACCCGCAGCGCATTGGAGTCGTCCAGCGCCAGGTCATGCGCGGCCAGCCGGGTGCCCGTCGGGAAGGCCGAAGTCGTCACGTGGTTCAGCCAGTCGGTGGGCCCCGACAGCAGCGCCTCCACACTGGCCGTGATCGGCTTTATTCGCTGCCGCAGATAGACCGGGTCCGCGACGAGCACGTTCCGGTTCGCCTTCGGCTCCCCCGACTCGGAGTTGTAGGACGCGAAGTAGTACTTGTTGACGGAGCGGTAGATGCGCTGGAAGTCCGACAGCCCGAGCACCAGCCCGTTGGGCAGCCGGTCGATCCGCCACTGTCCGTCCTCCTTGATGAGGTGGATCGTCTGGCGGTAGGGCTTCTCCTCAGGGGTGTAGGCGTGACTGTCGTCCACCGCCGCCACCTGGCTGCCGGACAGGGTGACGGTGTAGCCGTTCGAGTCCTCCCGGTTGGGCAGCGCCTTCGGCTCGGGCTTCGGGCGCTCCTGGAGCACATTGGTGACCTGGAACGGCCGCCAGGTCCGCTTCGCCGATTTGGCCAGATACTGGGTGGCCGTACGGAAATCCGCCTCGTCACTGGTCGTGGCATCGAGGAAGCTGCGGACGATGTTGGTCGGCTGGGCACCGTCCTGCGGGGGGACCCCGTAGACCCGCACCTGCGACTCGCCTTCGGAGCGCGGCGACTGGTCGACCGAGGTGACGTCCCCGCTGTCGGGCATCGACGCACACCCGGCCAGCAGCGCCGCCGCACAGCCCAGCAGCAGGAATGTCCGCGCCGGCCCGGCCCCCCTGCGGGCGCGCGTACGGGGTCCGCTCCCCGCCCGGTGCCCGCCTCCGCGCTCAGTGTCCACGCAGCCCGCCTTCCCGATCCACGCCCCGTCCGGCTTCCTGCTCGTCCCGGCCCTCATCGACCGGCTCGTCGGTGCGCGCACTCTCGCCGTGCGCCGCCTCGTCGCCCCCTGCGCCTTCACCGTGCGGCACCACGCGGGCACCGTTGCCGGGCAGCGCGGTCGGGTCGGCCGCCGGCCAGGACACCTTCGCCCCCGGGGCGGGGACCGCGCTGTCGGCCGCTTGTGCCGCACGCGTCTGCACCGGGATCGTGGACGTCTTGTGCGCCGCCCCGGCCCGCGGCTGACCCGTTTCGTCCAGTCCGCGGTTGCGCCGCGAGTCCTCCGGCTCCAGGGGGATCGGGGACCCGCGCAGCGTCTGGCCGGCCGTACGGGGCAGCGTCAGCCGGAACTGCGAGCCGCCGCCCGGCTCGCCCCACGCCTGCAGCCAGCCGCCGTGCAGCCTGGCGTCCTCGACGGCGATGGACAGGCCCAGCCCCGTACCGCCGGTCGTACGGGCCCGCGCCGGGTCCGCCCGCCAGAAACGGTTGAAGACCCGGCTGGCCTCGCCGGGCTTGAGGCCGACACCGTAGTCACGCACCGCGACGGCCACCGCGCCACCGCTCGGGCTGCCCGCGGACGCCAGCCGCACCACCACCTCGCGGCCCTCGCCGTGCTCGACGGCGTTGACGACGAGATTGCGCAGTATGCGCTCCACCCGGCGGGTGTCCGCCTCGGCGATCACCGGCTGCTCTGCGCCGCGCACCACTATCCGGGTGCCCTTGCGCTCGGCGAGCGGTTCGGCCCCCTCGATGACGCGGTGCACCACATCGCGCAGATCGATCGGCTCGGCCTCCAGCGCGGCCGCCCCGGCATCGAACCGGCTGATCTCCAGCAGCTCCGCGAGCAGGGATTCGAAGCGGTCGAGCTGGCCGCGCAGCAGCTCGGCGGAGCGCGCGGTGGCGGGGTCGAACTCGTCCCGCACCTCATGGATGACGTCGGCCGCCATCCGTACGGTCGTCAGCGGCGTGCGCAGCTCGTGCGAGACGTCGGAGACGAAGCGGCGCTGCATCCGCGACAGCTCCTCCAGCTGCTGGATCTTGACCTGGAGGTTCTGCGCCATCTTGTTGAAGGACTCGCCGAGCCGGGCGATGTCGTCCTCGCCGGTGACCTTCAGCCGTTCCTGGAGGAGACCGGCGGCCAGCCGCTCGGAGATCCCCGCGGCCATCCGTACGGGCGTGACGACCTGCCGCACCACCAGCCAGGCGATCGCGCCGAGCAGGATCACGACGAACACCCCGGCCGTCGCCAGCGTCCCCGTCACCAGCTTGAGCGACTCCTCCTCCTGGCTGAACGGGAAGAGGTAGTAGAGCTGGTACTGGTTGCTGTTCACATCGTTGAGCCGCTTGCCGATGATCAACGCCGGTACGCCGTCGTCCGACCCGATGCGCTTGATCTCGGTGTACTGGCGGAACGTCCCGGATTTGGTCTCCAGCTTCCGCCGCAGCTCGGGGGGCACGCTCCGCTCCGGATCGACATCGCCGGAGGCGCGCGGACCGCGGGTGCCGGGGCTGGAGTCACCGAACGGTTCGTCGGAGTCGGAGCTGAGCGCCACCACGGAGAAGACGCCCTGCCCGCCGCTGGCGAGCTGTTCGACCAGACCGGTCAGCCAGGTCGCGGAGTCCTGGGTGCCGCGGTTCCCGGTGCGCGCGGTGTCGTCGGGCCGGGTGTCGTCGGCGCCGTCGGCCATCTTCTGGGCGACGCTGAAGCCGCCCACGGCCTGGCTCTGCGCGGCCTGCGCCTTGGCCGTGAGCAGGCCGTTACGGACCTGGCCGACGACCACGACGCCGAGCAGCAGCACCACGGCCAGCGACATCAGGAGCGTGGTCGCCACCACGCGCAGCTGGATATTGCGCCGCCACAGCCGCAGGGCGGGCAGCAGCGGCCGCCGCACCCAGCGGCTGAAGAGCCGGAGCAGAGGGTGGACCGGCCCGCTCACCGCGCCGTCGGGCAGCAGCTGCCCCCCGCGCAGCAGCCAGGCGGACACCTTCCCCGAAAAGGACATATCACCCGCCGGGTCGACGGTGCGCCCCCGCTTTCCCTCCGGGGCCGAACCGTCCCGGGTCATCTCAGCTGGGCCCGGCCTTGTAGCCGACCCCGCGCACGGTCACCACGATCTCCGGCCGCTCCGGGTCCTTCTCGACCTTGGAGCGCAGCCGCTGCACATGGACATTGACCAGCCGGGTGTCGGCGGCGTGCCGATAGCCCCAGACCTGCTCGAGCAGCACCTCGCGCGTGAACACCTGCCACGGCTTGCGCGCCAGCGCCACCAGCAGATCGAACTCCAGCGGGGTCAGCGCGATCGACTGCCCCTCCCGCTTCACCGAGTGGCCCGCCACATCGATGACCAGGTCACCGATCGCCAGCTGCTCGGGCGTCGGCTCCTCCGAACGCCGCAGCCGCGCCCGGATACGGGCCACCAGTTCCTTGGGCTTGAACGGCTTGACGATGTAGTCGTCCGCGCCCGACTCGAGCCCGACCACCACATCCACCGTGTCGCTCTTGGCGGTCAGCATGACGATCGGCACTCCGGACTCGGCCCGGATCAGCCGGCACACCTCGATACCGTCCCGTCCGGGCAGCATCAGGTCGAGCAGCACAAGATCGGGCTTGGTCTCGCGGAAGGCCGCAAGGGCCTTGTCACCGTCCGACACGAACGACGGCTCAAAACCTTCGCCGCGCAGCACGATGCCGAGCATCTCTGCCAGTGCGGTGTCGTCGTCGACGACCAGGACGCGTCCCTTCATTCGGCCATCATCCCATTACCTGATCGTGACTTACTCCATCGTGACGTGGAACACACCTCTGCCAGCCCGTTCCGGGTCACCGGCGACACCACTCCGGCCTCCGTGACGATCGCCGTCACCAGGTCCGCCGGAGTGACGTCGAAGGCCGGGTTGTAGGCCTGTGCGCCCAGCGGCGCCACCTGTATGCCGGTGCCCGCCTCCACTCCGGGCCCCTGTGCGTACGGCAACGAGAACTCCGTCACTTCCTGGCCCGGCCGCTGCTCCACCTCGATGTCCGACCCCTCCTCGGTCTCCAGATCCACCGTGCTGGTCGGGGCCACCACCACGAACGGAACGTGGTGGTACCGCGCCAGCACCGCCAGGGGATAACTGCCGATCTTGTTGGCCACCGAACCGTCCGCCGCGATCCGGTCCGCGCCGATCAGCACCGCATCCACCTCGCCCCCGGCGAACAGCGACCCTGCCGCGCCGTCCGGGAGCACCGTGTAGGCCATACCCGTGCGCGCGGCCTCGTAGGCGGTCAGCCGCGCCCCCTGCAGCAGCGGCCGCGTCTCGTCCACCCACAGCCGGCGCAGCTCCCCGGCGCGGTGCGCCGCCAGCGCCACCGCCAGGGCGGTGCCCTCGCCCCCGGAGACCAGCGCACCCGCATTGCAGTGCGTGAGAATCCGGTGGCCGCCACCCGGCAGCAGCTCGCCCAGCAGCGCCAGCCCGTATTCCGCCATCCGGGCGCTGGCCTCGATGTCCTCGGCATGCACGGCCCGCGCCTCGGCCAGCGCCGCGGCTGCCTGGGCATCGGCCCCGCCGGCCGCCGCGGCGCGGTATGCGGCAGCCGCCCGGCGCACGCCGTAGCCCAGGTTGACGGCGGTCGGCCGGGCCTGCGCCAGCGCCTCCACCGCTTCCTCCACGTCGAAGCCCCGTTCCGCGGCCAGCGCGACGCCATAGGCACCCGCGATGCCCAGCAGCGGTGCCCCGCGCACGGCGAGCGTCCGGATCGCCTCCACCAGCGCGGGGACGTCCGTGCAGACCCGCTCGACCTCCTCCGCCGGCAGCCGGGTCTGATCGAGGAGGACCACCACGGGCCCCTCAGGCAGCTCCTCCCAACGCAACGACGGAATGGTGAGCGCGCTCGCGCCCGCCTCGGATACCTCGTACTGATCGCCCATTCGCTCAGTCTGCCGCCGATCGCCCCTCGAACAGAAGGTCCCCTCTCGCTCCGGGCACCGGTACACAACGCCGACGGCCATGACACGATGACTGCCACCGCGGACCCCGCACCCCGGCCGCCCCGGCGGCCGGGCAGCAAGAAGGAGCGACGATGAACAACTCTCCGGGCTGGGCCTCGCCCGGATCCACGCCCTCCGACGAGCCGGGCCGCGGCACTCAGGAGCAGCCCCCTCAGGAAGCGCAGCCGCCTCAGCAAGCACAGCCCCCGCAGGAAGACCGGCCCGGCCCCGGCGAGCAGTCGCCCCCGCCGAACTGGTCCAAGGAACAGCCCCCCGCCGGCCGCTGGTCGGCCCCCGCCGGCATCCCCGGCCAGAGCGGCCCGCAGGAGAGCGGCAGCCGGGCGAGCGGCGAGCGCTCCCGTGCCTCGTCGCAGGGCCCGGGAGGTCCCGGCCCGGGCGGTCCCGGTTGGGGCGGCAACCCCGGCCACTGGGGCAACCACCCCGGCAGTCAGCCCCCTTGGGGCGGCGCCTGGGCACCCGTGCCGCACGCCGCCAAGCCCGGCATCATTCCGCTGCGCCCGCTCGCCGTCGGCGAGATCCTCGACGGTGCGGTCGCCACCATGCGCGCCCACTGGCGCACGGTCCTCGGCATCTCGCTGATCGTCGCGGTCGTCGCACAGACCGCCATCACCGTGGTCAACGGCCTCTGGTTCCAGGGCTCCGGCCGCGCGCCTTCCCTGGCGAACGACAACGTCCCGCCCCTGCGCGAAGCCCTGCAGCAGACGGGCGCCGCGCTCGCCGCCAGCGGCATCACCGCGGCGATCGGGCTGCTCGCCACCATCGTCGTCACAGGGCTCCTGACCATGGTCGTGAGCCGTGCCGTCCTGGGCCGCTCGGCGACCGCCGGGGAAGCCTGGCGCGATGCGCGTACCCAACTCCCGCGTCTGCTCGGCCTGCTCGTCCTGCTGCCCCTGCTCATCACGGCGATATGCGCGGTCGGCGTGGCCCCGGGCCTCATCCTCACCGCCACCGGCGCCCTGGAAGCCGGGCTGCTCCTCACCCTGCTCGGCGGGCTGGCCGCCGGCATCGTGAGCATCTGGCTGGGGGTCCGCTACAGCCTCGCCTCCCCCGCCCTGATGCTGGAGAAGCAGGGCGTCATCAGCGCCATGCGCCGCTCCGCGAAGCTCGTACGGGGCGCCTGGTGGCGGGTGCTGGGGGTGCAGCTCCTCGCCTACCTCCTGGTGGGCATCGTCGAGTTCATCATCCAGATCCCGGCCACCATCGTCGCCTTCGTCGTCGGCGGCGAGAGCCTCGTGGACTGGGCGAACGGCACCAGCAACACCACCAGCTGGCCCTTCCTGATCGTGCTGGGCATCGGAGCCGTCATCAGCTCCACCATCACCTTCCCGATCACCGCCGGCGTCACCGCGCTCCTGTACATGGACCAGCGCATCCGCCGCGAAGCGCTCGACCTCGAACTCGCCCGCGCCGCGGGCCTCCCCGGCTACGGCACCGACGCTCCCCGCCCCCACCCGGCCACGCCCGCTCCCGCCGCCACGAGCACCACCGCCGACAACGCACCGGCACCTGCCGCACCGGCCTCCGCCGACACCCCTGCGGACGGGGCGAAGACGGACCACTCCACGCCGAACGTCCCCCACACGGAAGGCGCCCCGGAGGAAAGCACCGACGCGCACGGCCCCGAGGCGGGCACCGCGACCACCGGCGGCGCCACTCCCCCGGCCGCCCCTGCCACGGACACCACCACACCCGCCGACGGTCCCGCCCCACGCTCCGACGGCGCCGCGCCGGGAAACTGATGCGGTGACCAGAGGGGGGAAAATGGCCGTGCCGGGACGACTCATGGCACGCTCCGACGACGACATACCGGTGCGGACTCCACGCGTCCCCGCCCGCGAGGCGGCCGAACGCGAACTGTCCGACCCGCGGTACCACCAGCACGACCCCAACCCGATCCAGCAGGCCCTCGACTGGCTCTGGGCACGCATCAACGAACTCGCCAACGCGGCCGCCGGCACCACCCCGGGCGGCTGGACCGGGCTCATCGCCATCGCCGCCTGCGTCGTTCTGCTGCTCATCGCCCTCCGGCTGCGTCTCGGCGCGGTGCGCCGCACTCCGACCACGAGCGGCGCACTCTTCGCCGAAGCGCCCCGCACTGCCGCCGAACACCGGTCCGCAGCTGACCGGCACGCCGCCGAAGGCCACTGGAACCAAGCCATCCAGGACCGGATGCGCGCCCTTGTCCTCGCTCTGGAAGAGCGCACTCTGCTCACGCCCGGCCCGGGCCGCACCGCTGACGAGGCCGCCACGGAAGCCAGCCGCGCCTTTCCCGAGTACGCCGACCACCTCCGCACCGCGGCCCGCACCTTCGACGACGTCACATACGGCGGTCGCCCCGGCACGGAAGCGGCATACACCCTCCTGGCCGGCCTCGACACCGCTCTGCAGCACGCCAAGCCCGCCCTGGCCACCACCCCGACCAGGAGCAGCGGATGACCACGGCTCCCACCGGCGCCCCCGCGCCGGCTTCCACCGTTCGTAGTCTGTGGACCCGGTTCCGCGGCCCGCTGCTGGCCCTTCTTCTGCTCGTCGTCAGCGGTGTGGTCCTCGGGGCCCTGCAGTCCGGCGAGCAGCACGGACGGCTCGACCCGCGCTCCGCCGACCGGACCGGCAGCCGGGCCCTGTCCCGACTCCTGGCCGCGCACGGCATCTCCACCCAGGTCGTGACCAGTTCCGAGGAGGCAGCTGCCGCCGCCGGCCCCGGCACCACCCTGCTCGTCACCGAACCCGACCTGCTGACACCAGATCAGCTGACGGGCCTGCACACCGCCACCGCGCACACTCCCGGTCGTACCGTCCTGCTCGCCCCGCGACCGCCGGCACTCGAAGCCTTCGCCCCCGGCGTCCAGATGGAACGCCCGGCCCCCACCTCGGTACGCCGGCCTTCCTGTTCCCTGCCGGATGCCCGCCGTGCGGGCAGCGCCCTCCTCGGCGGCCTCCGCTACACCACCGCCGTCGACGGAGCCGATCGCTGCTACCCCGGCGCCGACGCTCCTACCCTGCTGCGCCTTCCGGCACCGGACAACGGCCGCGACACCGTGCTCCTCGGCTCCGCCGACCTCCTCTACAACCACCATCTCGCCGAACACGGCAACGCCTCGCTGGCCCTTCAACTCCTCGGCACGCACAAGCATCTGGTCTGGTACCTCCCCTCCGTGAGCGACCCGTCATCCGCCCAGGACGACCAGCGCGGTTTCCTCGACCTCATCCCTTCCGGCTGGCGCTGGGCCCTGCTCCAACTCGCCTTCGCCGCCGTCTTGGCAGCCCTGTGGCGCGCCCGCCGACTCGGCCCCTTGGTTGCGGAACGACTCCCCGTCACCGTCCCGGCCGCCGAGACCACCGAGGGCCACGCCCGCCTTTACGAGCAGGCCCATGCCCGCGACCGGGCCGCTGACGTGCTGCGCTCCGCAACCCGCACCCGGCTCGCCCCTCTCGTCGGAGTGTCCTCGGCTCACGCCCACACTGCCGACGTCCTCCTGCCTGCTCTCCACGCCCACTTGACCTCCGCCCCCGGCACCGAAACAGGACTCCATGCCCTGCTCTTCGGCCCGGCTCCCGCGGACGGCAGAGCCTTGGTGCACCTGGCCGACCAACTCGACGCACTCGAATCCTCGATCGTTTCCCAAGAGAGGCACGCCCCTCGTGAGCACCCCGACCGCTGACAGCGCCCGAACTTCCCTGGAGGACCTGCGCACCGAGATAGCCAAGGCCGTCGTAGGCCAGGACCCCACCGTCACCGGGCTGGTGGTCGCCCTGCTCTGCCGCGGTCATGTGCTCCTCGAAGGCGCCCCCGGCGTCGCCAAGACCCTGCTCGTACGCGCCCTCTCGACGGCTCTCGAACTCGACACCAAACGCGTCCAGTTCACCCCCGACCTGATGCCGAGCGACGTCACCGGCTCACTGGTCTACGACGCCCGCAGCTCCGAGTTCTCCTTCCAGCCGGGCCCCGTCTTCACCAATCTCCTGCTCGCCGACGAGATCAACCGCACACCTCCCAAGACCCAGGCGTCCCTGCTCGAAGCGATGGAAGAACGGCAGGTGACCGTCGACGGCACGGCCCGTCCCCTCCCCGAGCCGTTCCTGGTGGCGGCCACGCAGAACCCCGTGGAATACGAGGGCACCTACCCGCTCCCCGAAGCTCAGCTCGATCGCTTCCTGCTGAAACTGACGGTGCCGCTCCCCGCCCGTCACGACGAGATAGACATCCTCACCCGGCACGCGGCCGGCTTCAGCCCCCGCGACCTCGGCGCCGCCGGACTACGCCCCGTGGCCTCCGCCGCCGACCTCGACGCTGCCCGGGCCGCGGTCGCCAAGACCGCCGTCTCCACCGAAGTCACCGCTTATATCGTCGATATCTGCCGTGCCACCCGCGACTCCCCCTCGCTCTCTCTCGGCGTCTCCCCCCGAGGCGCCACCGCCCTGCTCTCCACATCACGAGCCTGGGCCTGGCTCACCGGCCGCGACTATGTCACCCCTGACGACGTCAAGGCCCTTGCTCTTCCCACGCTCCGACACCGCGTCCACCTTCGCCCCGAAGCGGAGATGGAAGGAGTCACCGCGGACTCCGTGATCAACGCCGTTCTCGCTCATCTCCCCGTCCCCCGCTGAGACGACACCGTGGCCCTTACCGGACGCACCGCCCTCATCTCCGCACTCGGAGCACTCTTCGTCGGCTTCGTACTGCCCAGCTGGCTCGGCGTCCTGCTCGTCCAACTCGCCTTGCTGCTAGCAATTTTGTGCGATCTCCTGCTCGCCGCGCCAGTGCGAAAGCTGCATATCACCCGAACCGGTGACACAACAGTTCGACTAACAGGCGAAGCCTCCTCGCACCTCACCGTCACCAACCCGAGCCACCGCACCCTGCGCGCCACGATCCGCGACGCCTGGCCCCCGAGCTCCTTCCGCCCCGATGCGGACACCGACGAGTCCCGCCACACCCTCCGCATCCCCGCCGCCGAACGCCGCCGCCTCACCACGATGCTCCGCCCCACCCGCCGCGGCGACCATCAGGCGGTCCGCGTCACGATCCGCTCCTACGGCCCGCTCGGCCTGGCCGCCCGACAAGGAAGCCGGCACCTCCCCTGGACGCTGCGCGTCCTGCCCCCCTTCACCAGCCGCAAGCATCTCCCCGCCAAGCTCGCCCGGCTCCGCGAACTCGACGGCCGCACCAGCATCCTCACCCGTGGCGAAGGAACCGAGTTCGACAGCCTCCGCGACTACACCCCCGGCGACGACACCCGCTCCATCGACTGGCGTGCCACCGCCCGCCGGCACACCCTCGCAGTCCGCACCTGGCGCCCCGAGCGCGACCGGCGCATCCTGCTCGTCCTGGAGACCGGCCGTACCTCCGCGGGCCGAGTCGGCGACATTCCCCGCCTCGACGCCTCCATGGACGCCGCCCTCCTGCTCGGCGCCCTCGCCGCACGCGCCGGGGACCGTGTGGACCTGCTCGCCTACGACCGCCGCATACGTGCCTCCGTACAAGGCCGCACGGCACGCGACCTCCTCCCGGCCTTGACCGACGCCCTGGCGCCCCTCGAATCCGAACTGGTCGAGGCAGATGCCCGGGGCCTGGCCGCCGCCATCCACCGCCGCACCCCGCGACGGTCCCTCATCGTGCTCTTCACCGGCCTGGACGCAGCCCCCGTGGAGGAAGCCCTCCTGCCCGTCCTCCCCGGCCTCACCCAACGCAATGAACTCATCGTCGCCGCCGTGGCCGACCCCCGCATCGAGGAAATGGCCGCCGGCCGTCACACCCCGCAGGCCGTCTACGCAGCCGCCGCAGCGGAACAGACTCACGCCGCCCGTCTCCGCACCGCAGACCGCCTCCGCCACCACGGCATCACCGTCATCGACTCCACCCCGGCCCGCCTGGCCCCCGACCTGGCCGACGCCTACCTCACCCTGAAGTCCACCGGCCGCCTCTAAAGCCACCTGGCCCCGCCCCTCGGAAGGCAAGCTCCGGGCAGAAGCCGACCCACACCACGGAATACGTGGCGTGGCTACCAGCACACATTGGCTACCCCGCAGCTCACGGGAGAGCACCAGCACCGCCAGGTGGAGCTGCTCCTACCTCTCAGCAGCACAGCCCCGCCACGAGGACGCTCAAGAACGCCGGCGAGCAAGCTGAAGGACACCGGCAGAGAGCCGAGACCGCTCTGCCTCAGCTTCCTTGTGCCGGACCTCTGCAGTCCCTCTCCAGACCACACCCCATAAGCGCAACACTCCAACACCCAGGCAAAAATGCCCCCGCCCCCCGAGCAGAATCCGGAAGCGAGGCATTCCACCAACACAAAAAAGCTCCGGTCCCTGAACCACGAAGGTTCAGGGACCGGAGCTGAAGAATTGTTCGGCGGCGTCCTACTCTCCCACAGGGTCCCCCCTGCAGTACCATCGGCGCTGAAAGGCTTAGCTTC